>JAJQCD010000023.1:132563-141317 GCA_021202925.1 Clostridiales bacterium
AAAAAGGGAGGAGGTGATCGGCGGTGCGTGATGATTTGCAGTTGGGAACGCGGGATAAGGTAGTTCAGCGGAATACCCGTGACGGACTGGTTGAGGACAACCTGTCAAAAGGAAGTTCGGAAAGGATCAGTTCCAGAGCGGCAGAAGAAACACAGGGAGCGGTGCCGGAAGAAAAAGATTATTTCGGTAAAGACCGCTCCCTTTCTGATGGCGGCAAAAGGAAACGCGGGAACCGTTCTATTCAGGAAAACACGGAATTTACAGATGATGGAGCGCAGGAAAGAAACAGCCGCGCGGATATGGATGCTGCTTCCGATAGCGAACCGAGACGGGATAATGCCTTTCATAGCGATAAAGAAAGTCACGGGGGAGAAAAAGCTGCCTCCGATGAATCTTCTTCGTCTGGGGCTAAGTCCCAGAAGCGTTCCAGACTTGAGGAAAAATCTGCGAGGGCGAATGCATGGCTGGAGAAAGAACAGGAAAAACAGTACACCAGAAAACGCAAGATCAAAAAGCAGCGTATTTACGATGAAGAAAAAGGGAAAGCAAAAACCCGCCTGCGTTTTGATGATGAGCTTGTGCCTGTCTCTGACGGGAAGGGCGCGGCAGCAAAAGCCGGAAGTCTTGGGAAAGCAGCCGGAGGCAAAGCTGCCGCGGCTGTGACCGGAAAGGTTCACAGCAAAATCTATCAGGCAGAGGATGAGAACCTCGGCGTGAAATCGGCGCACAGGACAGAACTGGCTGCGGAGGGAGCCGGACGGATGGCGAGGAGTACGGTCGGCAGGCATAATTCAAAGCTGGCGCAGCAGAAAAAAGTCCAGAAGCTGGAACACCGCGCGGAACAGGCAAATACGAGACTTCTCTTTGAAAAGTCCGTGGAAGAAAATCCGGAAATTAAAAAGAGTAAGGTTCGTAAATGGCAGCAAAAACGTGAGATCAAAAGGAGGTATGCGGCGGCTTATAAAGCAACGAGGAACGGCGCGGAAGCGGTCAGCATGACAAGTACAGCAGCGGCTCCCGTAACTGCGTTCTCGAAAGGTACTGAGAAAGCAAAGACCGTGGTGTCGAGTTTTGCCAGAAAACATTATGCAGGGATCGCGGCGGCATGTTTTGCCGGATTGGTACTGATTATGTTTATCGGGAGCCTCGGTACATTAGGCTCCATGATATCGGAGACCGGAGGCGCAGTTGTGGAATCCACCTATCTTAGCTCTGATGATGATATTTTAGCTGCTGATGCTGCGTATACGGAAATGGAAGAAGCGTTGCAGGCACAGGTGGACGGCATAGAATCGGACTACCCTGGCTATGACGAATACCGTTATCAGGTGGATGAGATTACACATGATTCTTACGCACTGATCTCCTATCTGACTGCCAGATACGGAAATTTCACGATTGAAGATGTGGAAAGCGAATTGTCAACGCTGTTTTCGGAACAGTTTTCCATGAGCGTGTGGGATGAAGTGGAGATACGGACAAGAACTGTCACGCACTCTTCCACCGATCCGGATACCGGAGAAACGACAACATGGGAGGAAGAGGAAGAATATGAGTGGTATGTCCTGAATATTCAGGTCACAAATCAGGGACTGGACGCGATTGCGCAGAGCAATCTGAACGAGAACCAGTTATCCCTCTACCAGATTTATCAGGCAAGCCTCGGAAACCGTTCAGACCTTTTCGGGGAAACCATCACTGCCGGAAATGTGGCAGGTGGCGGTATTTCCTACGAAATCCCTGCGGAAGCGCTCAGTGATGAAAAGTTCGCGGCGATGATCACAGAAGCAGAAAAGTATCTTGGAATGGCGTATGTCTGGGGCGGTTACAGTCCGACTTCCGGCTTTGACTGTTCCGGTTTTGTATCCTATGTGATCAACCATTGCGGCGTCGGATGGGATTACGGACGGCTCACAGCAAACGGTCTGATGGGCATCTGTACCTATGTATCAGAATCGAAAGCGCAGCCTGGAGATCTGATATTTTTTGAAAAAACTTATAACACGTCAGGAGCAAGCCATGTGGGTATCTATGTAGGAAACGGGATGATGATCCATTGCGGAAACCCGATCCAGTATACATCCATAGAGACAAGCTACTGGCAGCAGCATTTTCTCTGCTTCGGCAGATTACCATAGGAGGTAAGAATTGAATAAGAAGATAGACAAAGTAAGAGAAGAAATCCGCAAGACGGAGAAAAAAATCAGGGAGCTTGAGGAGTATCTCAAGACCCAGAAGGATAAGGAGCGCCAGTTGGTGGATGAGGAGATTGTCAGCCAGATCCGCAGTATGCAGGAAAAAGGCGGGGATGTGCTTGAAGTGCTTCGCATGGTGCAGGATATGAAAACCTCCGCTGAGGAGAAGAAAAAGGAAAGTGAGGAAATGGAACATGAGGAACAGTAAGAAAAATAATATTTTGAGAGCCGGAGCAATTCTGGCTCTTTCCATGACTCTGTTGATGGGGAGTGCAATGAGCGTGTTCGCCTATGCGGATGGGGATGCGGAGACATCCGGTGTGACGGTGGAGGAAACCCTCGATAATGAACCGGAGGAGACAGAGACCGAAACTGAGGAAACCAACGAAGTGGAGGAAACCGAGGAGACAACCGGAGGTTCGCTCACGCCGGACGGAAACCTGACGCTGGTGGATGATATTTCCGAGGAGGATAGCGAAGCAATGGAGTTTATTACCGTTACTACAAAGAGCGGAAATTATTTTTATCTTATCATTGACCGCAGCTCCGATGAGGAAAATGTGTATTTCTTAAATCTGGTGGACGAATCCGATCTGATGGCTCTGATGGATGAGGAGGAACAGGAAGCGTTCAGCCAGACAACGGAATTAACAGAGACCGAGGAAACGGACGCGGAATCTGAGGAAGTTGCCACGGTGGAGGAAGCGGAAACGGATACCGAAGCCGAGGAAACGCAGGAAGAAACCGGTTCAGGCGTTTCCAGTTCTCTTCTGCTTCTGATTGTCCTTGTTGTAATCGGCGGCGCTGTAGCAGGCGGTTATTACTTCCTGAAAATCAAACCTGGAAAGAACGGTTCCAGTGTGGACGAGGATATGGAGTTTTATGATGATGAGGAGTATGAAAACGAGGATGAGGAAGAGATTGAGTTTGTAGATCTCGACGCAGAGGACTTCGATGATGCGGAGGATGAAGAATAATTGATGCAAGAGAGATATCGCGGGGTTCCGCCGTAGTTGCAGTACGGCTCGGAACCTATTTTTTTACTCAAAATCTAAAATAACGAAAGGAAAAAAATGCATGAAATTATTGAATAAAAGGAAAAGATTTACAGCGGCGCTGATGAGTGTTGTCCTGTCATTCACTGCCCTGCTTGGGAGTGGTACAGTGGCATTTGCAGCCGATGAGAACGCAACGCTGGCAGCACCGGCAAACGGAGAAAAAATCTGGTCTGTCGATCCCTTTGATGCGGAATATTCTGCCGGATACTTCTGCATTACGAACAGTTACGGACATAATTGTGATTACGAAAAAACCTATTGGGATGACGATGACTGTTCTGCGACGAATACCGAGAGAGATGAAAGCATCTACATTGACCATTATAACGGTGCCTGCATCAACGGCACCTATTATGATATCAGGGAATATGTTTGGTGTGCAGACACAGATTATTGGGCGATTTCACAGTCCGGTGCGAATGGAGTGCATGGGAACGAGGACGCCAGAATTACGAGGGAGTTCCATTTCTATGAAGCCGGAACACTGGATTCCGACAATCCGGTTGAAGTTACTTTTAAAGGTGTAATGCGTTTGCAGGATATGGATATTGAGGAAGGATATACGTTTGAGCAGGGCTTGGTCGGCGTATGGCTTAATTCTCTTACCCATGTGACGAAGCGTGATTCAACTACCTGGAAAGGAACGTGGGAGAACCGCAACGATGGGACAAACACTGAGCGTGAGACCATGTGGGTTGAAGTCGAAGGAACACCGGAGAAACCTCTGACGATTACCTACTGGGGCAATGGAGGTCATGGAAGTGCGGTCAATTATTATGGAAGCACTATCTCTTATCAGCTGGTGGAAAATAGCCTGAATGCACTTCCGGAGGGTGCGGAAGCTGCTGTCGGAACGCATTGTGCTACTTACGCATCCTATAACCTGATGGAAGCAGAGGAATTTATCCGTTATGAATTTGACGGCTGGTACACAGATTCCGCATTAACCAATAAATCCGCGGACACGATCATGGTTTCTTCGGATCAGGTGTTTTACGGAACTTATATTAAAGTCGCCGGATTGATTACAACAGAGGTTGAGAATGGAACCATTACCGAAACAGATGAATGTGTGCCTTATGGGAATGATAAGACTATTGAATACAGCCCGGATGAAGGATATCTTCTGGAATCTGTGACGGTGGACGGTGAGAATATTGACATTACAAAATATCCGGACAGTTACACATTTGAGGACGTGCAGACAGACCATTCCATCAAAGTCGTCTATGCGAAAGCAACCATGAGCAAAGACGTGTCTATGGATGGAGCGGACATTGACGGTCTGGTGATTTCAGACGGAGATACTGTGGATTACACGGTATCTTACGAAAATCCGACAGGTGCATCCAGGACGGTAAAAATTACTGATACAGTTCCGGAAGGCGCTTCTCTGATTGAGGACAGCATCAGTGACGGAGGCGTGTTTGAGGACGGAGTGATTACCTGGGAAGTTGAAGCGGCTGCTTACAGCGCAGGAACAGTCTCTTTCTCATGCGTAATGGATACGGACGCACAGGGCAGTATTGTGGAGAATACGGCGTATGTGACATTTTATCCTTTATCTGGAAGCACCAGCGAAAAGGAAGTGACATTAAACGATTCTGTTATCTCTCCTATTCTTGCTGATCCTGAAAAAGCAGTACAGAACGGCGAAGGTGATGTGACGAATCAGGTGATTGCGGCAGGCGATACACTGACCTATCAGGTGTCTTTTGCCAATCCTGCGGATGAAACAAAAACATTTACTGTGACCGATATTATTCCTGAAGGGGTAACACTGGTTGAGGGAAGCATCAGCGACAATGGAACAGCGTCGGAAGGAACTGTTACATGGACAGTAGATTTGTCCGACGGGGAAACAAAAACAGTTTCTTTTTCTGTTACGGTGGATGAGCCTTCCGAGGAGCTGACAAAGATCTATAATCAGGCAACGGTTTCGGTTGACCTTGCAGAAAAAGATACGGTTTCAACCGACGCACCGGACGGCGAGGAGCGCACTCCGGTCTATGTGCTGGATGATCCGGAAAAAACAGTCCTGAATGCTGATGGTGAGGATATCGGGTTTGACAGTGACGGCAATGCTGTTCAGACTGTAAAGCAGAGCGGGGATACGATTACTTACAGTGTTTCTTTCCAGAATCCATCTGTGGAGACAAAAACATTTACTGTGTCAGATAAGCTGCCGGAGGGAGTTGCTTTTGTCAGCGCAGACCATGACGGAACTTATGACGCGGAGACGCATACTGTGACCTGGACTGTTTCTGTTGAAGGGGATCAGTCTGAGACAGTATCTGTGGATGTGGAAATTTTGGAATCTGCGGAAGGCCGTATCTTAAAGAATAAGGCTACAGTGAGCGTGGATGCTGCAATACTTGACACCAATACGGTGGAAACACCCGTGATTGAAACGCCTGTAAAAGATGTGGTTTCCGAGCTTGACGGAGAATCCATTAACACCATGCCGGTTCAGGTCGGGGAAAAGATGTATTATACCGTGACTTTTGAAAATCCATCTGATTATGAAAAAGAAGCGGTGATTACCGATGTGCTGCCGGAGGGAGTGAGTTTCGTATCGGCAGATTATGACGGTGTATATGATGAAGATACTCATACCGTTACATGGACGGTTTCAGTTGAAGCCCATGAGGAAATCACAGTATCTGTAAGAGTAAAGGTGCTTGATACAGCCAGCGGAACGAATCTCTGCAATCAGGCTTCCGTAAAAATGGACGAAGCAGACGTGACGACAATTACTGAGAACGGCGAGGATGAGGACGATACTACAACGAACCATGTTCCTGCAAAGTTGGTTGTTGATGCAGACGGCGAGGATGCAGACGGCAATGTTGTGGCGGTTGGTGATAAGGTAACTTACCGGATTACCTATGATAATGCCAGCAATAACACGAGAACAGTGACGATCACGGACATTCTTCCGCAGGGCGTGCTTTATGTATCGTCCTCTGACGGAGGAAAAGTGCAGAGCGTTGTACATGGTCAGACAGTCGTCTGGGTTCTGGAAGCTGCCCCGCGCACAGAAGGTTATGTGACGGTGACAGTTAAGGTGACTTCCGATCTGGAAGGACAGACATTTGCAAACAGCGCGGTTGTATCAGTGCAGGATGACGAGACAGGTCAGGAAAAGACTGTGACAACAAACGAGGTATCCAATACAGTCTTAGAGGAAGCGTTGAAAGCGGTGCTGAGTGAAAATGGCAAAAAGGATTTAAGCGGAGAGACTGTAGATGCAGGGACTGTCCTCCAGTACCAGATTACGGTAAAGAATCCGTCCGAGGAAGAGAAAGTGTTTACCATTACGGATATTCTTCCGGAGGGAACTACCTTCGTATCGGCGGATAATGACGGAACCTGTGAGGATGGGACTGCGGTTTGGTCTCTGACACTTTCAGGAGGAGAATCAAAGACGGTTGCATTATTTGTCACCGTAGATGAAGATGCTGCCGGAGGGTTCGTACAGAATACGGCACAGGTTGCAGTTGATAACACGGAAATCAGTACCAATATGGTAAAGACCTATGTGGATGCGCTGGAAGGTACAGATTCAGAATCGGAAGGCGATGATACTTCGGATGATGACAGTTCCGATAATACTGCGGATAGTTCAGCAGAGACAACAGGAAGCACTTCGGATGGAAGTTCTGCTGGGTCGTCTACAGGAAGCGGTTCTACTACAGCCTCTACAGACGGACCGAAAACAGGGGATAATTCCAACGTCCTTTTGTGGGCGTTGATCGCCGGACTTGCCGGAGCTTCCGCATTGGCATTCGGAGGATATGCTTGGTATCGCCGGAAGAAAGAGGATTGATATGAAGACTGCATTTCGTGGGAAAGCCGCGTTTGCCCTGGCATTGCTGTGTCTCGGCGTCGCGGCTTTTTTTGCCGGAAAAATCCTTTATACAGAGCTGGAATACAAAGAAGGCGATGATGTGTATGAGGAGATTGCGCAGATGGCAGTAACAGACAGTGAGGAGCCGGACGAAAGTCCGGCTTCGGCTGTCTCGGAAAGTGAAACGGATGCAGAGGAGGAAGTCGCTCTGCCGGTTGTGGATTTTACTGCGCTGGCAGGGATCAACACGGATATCGGGGCATGGCTTTACAGCCCCGATACCGTGATCAATTATCCGGTCGTGCAGGGAACGGACAATGAGTATTACCTGTACCACCTTGCAGACGGCACTTATAACCGGAACGGATGCCTGTTCACTGATTGTAATAACAATGATGATTTTTCGGACGAAAATACCATTATCTACGGGCATCATATGGCAAGCGGCAAGATGTTCGCAAGCCTGATCCAGTATGAGGAGCAGGAATATTATGAAGCGCATCCGGTTATGTATCTGACAGTCGGGGACAGCAAATACCGGCTTGAACTATTTGCCGGATATACGACGACTGCTGATTCCTCCGCTTATATCATGCGTTTTTCCGATTCGCATGAATTCGCGGAATGGATGCGGGAGGTCAGCGGGAAATCAGATTTTACAGCAAATATCCGTCTGATCACGGATGACCGCATTGTAACACTTTCCACCTGTGCGTATTCGTTTCAGGATGCGCGCTATGTGGTGCATGGAAGATTAGTAAAATTGAATGACGAAGGAGAATGAAAAATATGTATCAGCTTGTAATTGCAGAAAAACCGAACGTTGCCCAGTCCATTGCGAAGGTGCTGGGCGCTTATAAAAGAAATGACGGCTATCTGGAGGGAGGCGGTTATCTTGTTTCGTGGTGCGTCGGACATCTGGTCGGGCTGGCACAGCCGGATGCTTATGATGAACGATTGAAGAAATGGCGCAGGGAGGATCTGCCGCTTGTGCCGGAAAATTGGAAATGGGAGGTTGCGCCGGATAAAGAAAATCAGTTTGAGATCCTGAAATCCCTGATGTCCCGTGAGGATGTGTCAGAGCTGGTCTGCGCGACAGATGCAGGACGCGAGGGAGAGCTGATCTTCCGTTTGGTCTATCATCAGGCCGGCTGCAAGAAGCCGTTTAAGCGCCTGTGGATCAGTTCTATGGAAGATACAGCAATCTGTGAAGGTTTTGAAAACCTGAAAGACAGCAGTGAATATGATTATCTGTATGCCGCTGCGCTCTGTCGTTCCAAAGCAGACTGGCTGGTGGGAATCAATGCCACAAGGCTTTTTACAACGCTTTATAATGTGCGCCTGACGGTTGGCAGGGTGCAGACGCCTACCCTTGCGATGCTCACGGAGAGGGACGGGCAGATTAAAAATTTTGTGAAAGAAAAATATTATAACGTGCATCTGACCGGCGGCGGTCTGGAGGCCGCAAAAGAAAAAATCCTTGATGAGAAAGAAGCCGATGCTGTTCTGGAAGCCTGCAACGGCAGTGAAGCAAAAGTTGTCTCCGTGATTTCCGGAGAAAAGACGGTCAGCGCGCCGAAACTTTATGACCTGACTACCTTGCAGCGCGAAAGCAACCGCTATTACGGCTACACAGCGCAGAAAACACTGG
>JAJQCD010000017.1 GCA_021202925.1 Clostridiales bacterium
TCGATTTCCTTACGGAACATATCCTTAATCAGCATTTCAATACCTCTTTCCATCATTTTCGCGTAAGCAATGAGCCAAGTGAATATTTATATTCATTTGGCGACTGCCCGCGAGCTGAAAACCTGTTTTCAGCGCACGAGCTTGAACGCCCGATAGTAATTGTCGTCTTTTATCTCATTAAACAGGATCAATTCCTGCTCATTGTAAGTTCCGGGGAAGAACAGCACCACCGGCACCCTGACAAATGCCTGGTGCAGATTGTTCAGCACCTTGTGGGAACGCAGGATGGGATAGCATTTCCCGATTCCGGTCAGAAACACAACCGCGTTCTCCGGCGTGTGGTCTTTGATGTACTGGACAATCAGGCTGTCATCATCGTTGATCTTCATGGAATTGTTGACCGCTTTTGTGATTCGATCAAAGCCACGTTTCTGCTCGAAGCCATAGCACTTGTCCATGAAGTTCTTATCAATCAGAAAGTCTATGATGATGTCATAGAGGTCGAAAACAACCAGTTCAAACCCGTCTGTCCCTTTCTGATTTTTGTTCTGTAGATACGCGATGCGCTCACGAACCTCCAGTTTCTGCTCCGGGGGATAATCAAAAATCCAGTAATTCACTTCATTCGCACGTCCGCTGCTGCTACGAAAGGAAGGCTTCCGGATCGCCTTTTCCATTTCGTCCAGCCGTGCAGCCAGGTCTGCCATTATCTCACCCCCGTCAGTGCTTTTACGAGTACACCCATGTCATGCTCATTCAGCCAACGCTCAAACATGGGGTCTAAAATCGGTCTGAATATCTTTCTGGTTTCTTTTGCCTTGTGACCCAGGCCATCTTCCACCCCAGAGTGCCTTCTCGCCCTGTCGGACTCACCTTGTCGCCCTGTCGGGCTCACCTTATCCGTGATGCCAGCCTCATAGAGCAGGGTTTTATAACACCGCCCCAGGCGGTTCAGCGTTTCGTCCGTCCATCTGGCTGTTTTTTCATCCTGTATCTGTTTGTCTTTAAAGAAAATCCGCACGTCGCTGTCGCTCAATTCATTGCTGCCGATGATCAGTTTTTCCCGGACGACTTCATACACAAAATCAAAAAACAATGCATCAGTGGCCATAATAGCAACAAGGTTAAATAGCTTCTGTGTTGCCAGATCACTTTCCAAAAAAACAGGATAAAAGCTCTCATCCAGACTCTGCACCCGCGTTGTTACCGTACTGCAGATCTGTTTCGCTCTTGCTGGGGTAGAAGTCGCAAAAAGGTTCTTCTCCTGACTCAGCCGTTTGATGTCCTCATATGTTTTACCTTCGCCGCGAAGCTCTACAACTTTCCGAAATTCCATAAACCAGAAGGACAGTTTCACGGCCCCCGCGCTGTATTCTTTCCGCTCCATATAATCAGGTTCTCCTCATGATGCTGTTTTTTCGATCTAATGTACCCTTTTCAGGTCGCTAAAATATAAGAATTATTATATCATGGGCAAACACAAAAACAAAGGTAAAACTCGGCGGTCTCAGGAACTTTTAAGCAAACCCAGGAAGTACTTTATACTCATATCTCCCACGGTTTCAAAAAATGCCCTCTGTCACAGCGAATATATGGTCCATACCTTCCAACCGCTCCCTCGATACAGCCTCCGTCCTTCGGACAGCATACATTCCTTACAATGATGTACCAATTCATGAGTTCTTTCCCCAGATACTTTATGGTATCACAATCTTTTCCGGAGCATTTCAGGTACGCCATACCCTTCGCATTTCTGGTAAGAATCAGATGGCTTTTACATTTGGGACAGAATTCCTTTTCTTCCACAAATCCTCCCAACCCCGGCGGAATGATCTCGCCTTCTCCGCCATCACATGTCGGCAGGTGCATAGAAGCACCTTTTTTCTGCAACAACGGTTTCGTGTTTATCCCCGCCTTTATCATTTCCAGATTAGTCAGGGCTTTGATCATCTCAACTGTGTTGTCCCCATCGATTCGAACCATGACAGGAACAACCGTATCCTGTCCTGTAGTCTTATCCACCTGAAAGCGCAGTCTGGATGTTGGCAGTCCATACCACACAACCCGGTCATCAATTACAAGCAATGGAAATACCGCATTATCTGCGCCAAAGCAATACGTCTTCCAGGTATCCGGCAAATCCTGATAACCATTGGATTTCATCAGGATCGCAACACCACGCCGATAAGCATCATCAATGATGCCAATGATCCGTTCTTCTGTTTCCCTGAGATTCCCATCCGGAATTGACAAGACCACCCTGCCTTTGGCTCGTTTGATATCTTTTTCAAGCTCAGCGATGGCTTCATTCTCTTCCGTATAAATACGAATCATCTTATCGGGGTTTACGGATTCGATATATGACTTCAGGTTATGATTCTGAGCGTGATTCACCACATTATGATTGACCGACAGGTATTCCAGAAGCCGATAATAAATATGATTTGTTCCTTTAAATGTGCTTTGCCAGAACCGGACATTGGCCACAGTGATCAATTTTCCCCTTGCGCGAGTGACAGCAACATTAATCAATCTGATAACGGCATCCATATCTTTCCCCAGCAGGAAGCCCACCTTATGGGTTGGATAACTTTCTACCGCATCGAAAATCAAAACATCTGATTCCGAGCCCTGGTACTGATGCACAGTTGCACAACTGACCTTCTCAGTGCCAGACGGATAATAATCCCGCAGCATGGCCCGAATCAGACGGGTCTGAGCTGCATAAGGTGTTATAATGCCTACCGTCTCCGCTGTACCGTCCTGATCAGCCCTGACAGCTGTTGAGAAAGAAATAACAGCGCTTAATAGATTAAATCTTGAATTGTCACTGTTTTTATCAGCTGCACAGTACGTTCCGGTCAGATCAATCAGGTTCATGGCATCTCCCGGCAACGGAGCCGAAGCCACGATAGAATCCCGGTTGTGAAGGACAGACTTATCGTTTTTCAACAACCTCTGATATACAAATCGATTGGGGAATGCAGAGATATCCGGATGCATGCGACGCTGTTCGTTCAACATGACAAGCCATGGATGACCGTACATCTTCCCCAGATTATCCGTAATTCGTAGATACGAAAAGATATCTCTCTGCAAAATTGGTTTTGCCCCGGTACTCTGAGCAATCGGCGACAGCTGCCTGAAATCTCCGACACACATAAATTTCTCTCTGGCCAGAGCTGCCGCTGCTATGATCTGCGGAACGTAAGCCATCGATACCTCGTCAAACATAACGAGATCATACTGGCGATCCTCAAACATACCATCTATGGTAGCTTTTGAGATCGTCGTCCCCAGAATCCTTGCTTTCTCCGCGTATTTCTTTTCCTCTTTCCGGATTGCCTCCCGGATCCCTTTCATATTTTTCTCAACCAGATGATAGGCGTCTGTCTTTATCTGGTTTTTTGCCTTCATCTTATCTTTCTGCGCACTCAGAACATCCAGCTCTTTTCTGAGCGTCGGATTCTTTGCGAGAGCGTAGTTAAACGAAGTCGCATATTCATGATTGGCAAGCTCGGTATCCCGAACATACCCATATCGAAGGATACTGCCTTTCTGCAGATATGATTTTACAGACGTGTCCGGCATATTCAGCACCTGTTTGATCACACCATCCACAGAAACGTTACTGTGAGAAACAATCAAAACCGATTTTCCGCGCTTCAGATAATCAATCGCAATCATAGCCATTGTATAAATCTTACCGGTTCCTGGAGGTCCCCAGACTACCACGATATCCTCTTTTTTCAGTTTGCTGATTACCGCCGGCTGACCTTTGGGAATTTTGGTGATATCCGATTTTCCTGCCAGTTTCGGTCCTTCTTCCATCAACTTTATGGCAAGTCTGTGGACATCGGGATTCAGGGAATTCATCTTTTTGTCCAGACTCTCCAGCAATTTCCAGGGTTCAACTGTAATATACGCAGTCCTTACGCGGTCGTTCAGATCCCGATTCAGCATAAGCGTGATCTGGAAGTCATCGCATACGAGTACAGATCCGGAGGCATGCAATCCCGCGGCTGTTTCAACCGTTACCGGAGCATCGTCCGGCAGATGAAGCTCGGTCTCCATTTCAAAAGTATAGGTATAAATTCCCTGGTTGTCTTTATGAAGTTTCTCGCCATTGACAACCTTATACTTTTTTCCTCTGCCCTGTTTTAGAAAACTAATTTCTTTTTTCAGGGCTTCCGAAAACTGCTCGAGACTGGGAGAAGTAAAAATCGATGCATCTGCTCCGACATTACTTGTCACTGTTGCCAAAGAAAGACTCTTCGATTTATTGGATTTGCCGATCGCTGATAGAGATTTATTTTTCAGGAGCCCGCGTATGCCCTGCATCTTTTCTCGCTCGGAATCGCTCATTTTATAAATGGAAATTTGCTGTAACTTCCAGCTTTTGGAATTGGGAAGGAAGTAAGTGACCACAATTTTCTTCTGATTGCTGCAAAGGAACGTCAGCTCCACCTTTGAATCTTTCAGGTAAATTCTTTTTCCGGAAGTCGGTACTTCTACAGAAAACTTTGTGTTCTTTGTCCCAGATAGGAACATCTGATAATCCATGACAGAAGAATGAACCCGCTTAAATGCATCCGTCACCTTGCATTTTTCCAAAATAGAATCTACAGTCTCCCCAGTTTCCTGATAATTAAATACAGACGTAATTTCCACATGATCACTATATTCCATGTAAATGGGAAGATTCAATTTAAAATGCACATCAAAATAATTTTTGCAGACTATCGGATTATCATGACCTTTTTCCGCTATAGTACTTTCATCACTTATCCCCATACAGCAGACTCCCATCTTGTTTTTATCTGATCCTATTATCCCACTTATCGTGTCCTATAAAAAGGTCTTATTATCCGAACTGTCGTTCTCTTTTGGCTTATTCGTACTGTTTTGCCAGACGACAAATCTCTTCTTTCACTTCTGCCACTACTGACTCCGAACCGATGATTTTTGCTCCGGCACCCAGTGCCATCACCCAATGGATAAACTGATTGCTCACGACTACTTTTACGCTGACAGAAAAATGCTGCTCGTCCTCTTTTATAATGCTGACTCCTTTTCCGAAGCGATCTATGATTGCTCCGACAAGACTGTTCTCACAACACAGCTTCACAATTTCTTCCCTGCCGCCATACATTCCAAATACTTTCCGCGCATAGACAGCCATGTCAAATTCCTTGAATTGCTCTCGTCCTTCGCGCCTTTCCTTTACACTTTCAATTCGGAGCATCTTGTCCACGCGAAAATGTTTGATTTTGCCTGCCGCATTGTCATATGCAATCAGGTAATAATTCTCATCGTCCCAGCTGAGCGCCCAGGGGCTGACCTGATAGTACGCGCCATTGTGCCGCAACTCCGTCTTCTTTTTTACATTCCACTGGAAATACTGGAAACGAATCTGCTCGTTGTCAGCAATCGCGCCATGAATCGCATCTACATTATAATAGATGCTTTCATTCATAGTCTTAATCCGCTGCGCCACATACACCTGACGCTGCAACTGGCTGGCCTCATGCTTACTTGCAAGCCCTTCAATCTTTTTAATCAGTTCATTTGATTTTCCAGCCGTTATGAATTTTGCGGACTGTACGGAGTCTACCAGAAGTTTTAGCTCTGCAAGCTCGAACCGACGATTGACTACCCGATAATAATAGGTACGTTCCTGATGTTCCCCGATGATGTCTATCCCATACTGGCGCAGACTTTCCATGTCACTGTAAAGGCTTTTTCTCTCCGCCGTAATCCCATAACTGCTCAGTTTTGCTATAATCTCCGGCATGCTGATACTGTGCGTCTCATCGGTTTCTTCCAGCAAAATTTTCATCAGATATAATATTTTCAGTTTTTGATTTGGTCCCTTCGCCATAGCGTCACCCCACATTTTTTCTATGCAAGCATAACATGAAATAACCTGTATTTCCACTATTTTCTCATTTGTGAGTCCAAAAATGGTACTTATACTAACGTGCAGGCAATTGCCAGTTTATCCTTCTCGCCTTTTTCTCTGTCATATTGCGTACGCCGCCTCAACAAAATGATAGTTTTCTATATTCTTCGTTTCCGTTCTCTATCTTGCGGAACAGATCATCCAGCTGTCTGGCCTGTTGCCGTCGCTGTCTGCGACGCGCTGAGGCCTGATATTTTCTGTCAATCCGGATCCGTCCAAGATTCCCATTCGCTGCTGTCTCTGCTTTTCGAAACTCATCGTGCTTATATATGTACATAAACGCGCCAATCAACGACCTCACGTAGCGGATATCTTTCTGCCGGTGATATTGCTCTTTCTCCGGATGCTCGAAACTCGATGGCCTTCCTTTGTGATTCCGGTGAAAAATTGAAAAGTTCTGTGTATCTGTCCAATAAACGATTTTCCAGCAGCTCATACCTGTCCTTATGTAAATCGCGTCTGAAATCATTTTGAACTCCAGTTCCTTATGCTCACTGTATCTTTGCAGATTACCCAATTCTTTCTCCATCCTGAATTTCATTGTATTACAGCATTTACACGGCCTGTAGCCACTTCTTTCCATGTCACGTCGCGACTGACCTAATCTGTTTTTCGGCAAAATACTTTTTATAAAACGACATTCAGGATAATGATATACTCTTTCGCCGCTGTGCAAACTGGCGACTCTCGCATTACTCATTTGCAGCCTCCTTACCAAGATCATTTTTACAGATATCATAGTATTCACATAAGAGACAGAAACCTCTGGCAATTTCTTCCTTCATTATTCTGATTCCATTCTCTCATATCAGCTGTCCCAAAAACAGTTCTCGCAATGCGAACCTGTGTTCACCTGTATTGCTCTGCCAGAGGAATCTCCCCGCCTTTTTGTTATTGCATTTTTCTCCAAAAAAGCGTACAATAACTTCGGCAATTCAATAATGGGAGAAATATTAGAGAGTAGAGAGGTAACTCACATGAAAAAGAAACGGATTCTTTTCTGCGCACTGGCCCTTCTCGTCTCTGTTGCACTTGGCGCATGCGGCCAGGGTAGCAAGAGCTCCGATACACAGGCCACGGAATCGGCCTCGTCCGAAAACGGTTCTGCAACCGATACGGAAAACGCCGATGCTTCCACGAAACCTGATACTTCTTCAGACGGTACACCTACAACAGGCGGCAGCGTTGTGCTCGGCATGACGCAGGACCTGGTAAGTCTTGACCCCCATGAAACGACGGACGCAGGAACTCGAAGTGTGGTGTTCAATATGTATGAAGGCCTTGTCAAGGCCACTTCCGACGGTGATCTTGAGCCGGCGGTCGCCAGCAGTTACGTGATCTCAGAAGATGCGACGTGCTATACGTTCACTTTAAGAGACGGCATTTTATTCAGTGACGGAACCGCTGTAACCGTGGAAGACATCCAGTATTCGATCGAACGCTATGCCCAGATTCAGGGCGAAACTTCCTCCTTCGCAAAAGCAGTGGATTCGGTTGTCATTGACGATGAAAATACGGTCAGTATCTATCTGACAGAAGCCAATTCAGAGTTTCTGGCGCAGTTAACGGTCGCCATCATTCCGGCATCCAATGCCACCCCCGCGGGCAATCCCATCGGGACGGGGCCTTTCAGATATGTTTCCTATTCCGTAGGGCAGAATCTGATCCTGGAGCGAAATGAGTATTACTGGGGCGATGCGGCGTATCTGGATCAGGTGGAATTTAAATTTATCGCAGATACGGAAACCGCCTTCACACAGCTTTTAGCAGGAACCATTGACATCCTCAATTATCTGACCACCTCCCAGGTACAGACTCTTGAGACACAGTATGCGGAACAGTTTCACGTTGTAGAAGGCTCCATGCATCTGGTGCACGCCCTGTATCTGAATAACGCCTGCGAGCCGCTGTCCGATGTCCGTGTACGTCAGGCACTGTGCTACGCGATCAACCGCGACGAGATCAATCAGTTCCTGTTTGGCGGCGCCAGTGAGATCATTGGCTCCCACATGATTCCCGCACTGACCACCTGGTATGAGGAAAGCACCGCCAGTATGTACACCTACGACGTGGAAAAGGCAAAAGAGCTGCTTACCGAAGCCGGTTACGGAAACGGCTTTGACTTAACGATTACGGTTCCCGGCTCCTACTCCCAGCATGTGGATACGGCGCAGATCATCGCCAGCGAACTGGAGGCCGTAGGCATCAACGTGACCATTCAGGAAGTGGAGTGGAGCTCGTGGCTGACGGACGTCTACCATAACCGCGACTACGAGGCCACTGTCATCAGCTTTGACGGCGACTTAAATCCCAGCGACTGGCTCGCAAGATACAAGTCTGACGCCTCCAACAATTTCTTCAATTATTCCAGTGAGGAATACGATTCTCTGCTGGAGCAGGCGTTAGCCGCTATCGATACAAACGAAAAGGCGGATCTGTACAAACAGATGCAGATTAATCTGGCCGAACATGCGGTCGCTGTTTATATCGAGGACCCCGCAGACTTTGTGGCAGTCAGTGCCGATTACGGCGGATATGTGTTCTATCCTACCTCCGCGTGGGATATGTCCACGGTGTATCCGATTTCAGAATAAACCGATATGCGCCGCTCTCGCGGCGCTCCACCACGCATGAAAATCAGGTGCTGAATATGAGCCTACAATATTTTATAAGAAAATTTATCACTCTCATTTTGACATTGTTGTTGATTACCCTGCTAACCTTCACGGCGTTTACCATAATTCCCGGCGATGCAGCCATATCAAAGCTGGGAACGGATGCGACCGAAGAACAGGTGGAGGCGTTACGCGAAGAACTGGGATTCAACGACCCGCTTCCCCTGCGCTATATCAACTGGCTCACATCAGCCCTGCATGGTGATTTCGGAGAATCCTATCAGTACAGTGGCGTCACCGTAGCTGAGCTTTTAACCGCCCGGTTTCCGGTGACGCTCCTTCTGGCAACCCTGTCCCTGATTCTGATTCTGGTTGTTTCTTTTCCTCTCGGAATGTTATGCGCCATGTACACAGGGAAATGGCCGGATACCCTGATCAACCAGCTAAGCCAGATTACCATGGCTGTTCCCGCCTTTTTTCTGGGAATGATGATGACATGGCTGTTCGGCCTGGTTTTGAAATGGTTCCAGCCCGGTGCCTTCATTGACCCATTCGAAGACTTCATCGGCTGTGTGCGCTACATGATTTTCCCCACCATCGCAGTGGCGCTGCCCAAAATCGCCATGGTCGTGAAATTCCTGCGCAATTCCATTCTAAATGAGCTGCATCAGGACTATGTGCGCACGGCCCGCAGCAAGGGTGTGCGCTCCCTCCGTGTGCTTTACGGCCATGTGCTGAAAAACGCCCTGATCCCTGTGATCACCTTTCTCGCCATGATCCTCGCGGAAATCCTCGCCGGCAGCATCGTGGTAGAACAGGTCTTTGGCCTGCCCGGCATGGGACGGCTTTTAATCACCTCCATCTCCGCCAGAGACTATCCGGTGGTGCAGGCCATTGTTACCTATATCACCACGGTGGTGGTACTGATCAATTTTATCGTCGATGTTTTGTATCAGTTTGTAGACCCCAGGGTCCGGACAACGTCGTAATGGCCACGGGAGGTATTCTATGAAAAAACAAAGGAACTACAATCTGATCATCGGCCTTGCCCTCACCATCGCACTCGCCCTGATGGCCCTCATCGGCCACTTCTGGACGCCCTGTTCTCCTACAGCCATGGATGCCTCCGCCGTCAACCTGGCTCCCTGCCTGAAGTATCCATTGGGAACGGACAATTTCGGCCGCGATATTTTAAGCCGCATCATGAACGGCAGCGGAATCACGTATCTGGTCGCGGTCTGTACCGTCCTGATCGGAGCCGTAGGCGGAACCATCATCGGCGCGTTTACCGGTTATTTCGGCGGAATTCCGGATGAGATTGTGATGCGTCTGAACGATGTCCTTCTCTCCTTTCCCAGCGTCCTGCTGGCCCTGCTGTTTATCAGCTTTCTGGGAGAGGGCACGGCCAATCTGATCCTGGCTCTGGGAGTCCTTTTTATCCCCAGCTTCGCGCGCATTGTCCGAAGTGAAATGATACGATGCCGGGATCTGGATTTTGTGCGCAGTGCAAAGGTCACAGGCGTGGGGACGTTGCGCATTATATTCGCCCATATTCTGCCGAATTCGCTGGTCAGCATGCTCACCAGCGCGGCAATTGGTTTCAACAACGCGGTACTGGCAGAAGCCAGTATGAGCTACCTGGGGCTGGGCGTACAGCCGCCCCACGCCAGTCTGGGCCGAATGCTGTCGGAAGCGCAGTCCTGCCTGTATGTAGCGCCCTGGTACGCGATTGCGCCAGGCGTGACCATTATTCTGATGATACTGGGATTCAGTCTGATCAGCGAAGGACTGCGGAAGGTACAGAACCATTAACCGATTGATTTACCGTTTCATTCAGCAAAAGGTTCCTGCAATTGTGCATGAGAATCCGAAATACCGTGACAGGAGTTTTCTATGGCAGAATCACTTTTTCAAATCGACCATCTTTCCATAGCCTTTCCGGAAGCTGGAAAAGGCAGCCATGGTCTTACCATGCATACCGTGGTGGACGATATTTCATTTTCCATGAAACGCGGAGAAATCCTCGGAATTGTAGGTGAATCCGGCTCCGGCAAATCCATGACGGCACTGGCGACCATGGGGCTGTTGTCCAAAGGGGCAACGATCCTCGGAGGCCATATCCGCTTTGACGGACATGAGTTTTTGTCTATGACAGAGGAAGAACGGAATTCGATACGCGGGAACGATATTTCCATGATTTTTCAGGAACCCATGACTTCTTTAAATCCGGTCATGAGAATTGGTACGCAGGTCGGCGAGACATTACAGCTGCACACAGCCCTCAGGAAAGAGGAAGTCCACCGGCGGGTGCTGGAGGCTTTGACGGACGTAGGGCTGCCGGATCCGGAAGCTCTCTGCCGCAAATATCCCCACGAGCTCTCCGGCGGTATGCGCCAGCGGGTCATGATCGCGCAGGCTATGATCTGTGAGCCGAAGCTTCTCATCGCGGACGAGCCCACAACCGCCCTGGACGTCCTCGTGCAACAGCAGATTCTGGATCTTCTGCTGGAATTGCACCACAAAAAGAACGTGGCCATCCTCTTTATCTCCCACGATTTGAATGTGATTAAGAAAATCTGTGATCACGTCCTCGTCATGTATGAAGGCAAAATCGTGGAACGGGGCGAGGTGCGCCGCGTTCTGGAACATCCGCAGCATGATTATACAAAAACCCTGATAGCCTCTTTTCCGGAACATACGGTCAGCACTGTCAGAGAAATCCCTGCTCTTTCCTTACAGCATGTGAATGTATATTATCAGGAAAATCCGCGCGCGCTTTTCGGCAAAAAAGGACGCTTTCAGGTGATCAGGGATCTGTCCCTCACGGTACGGGAAGGGGAAATGTTTGGCATCGTCGGCGAGAGCGGCTGTGGCAAGTCCACACTGGCAAAAGCGATTACCGGATTAAACCCGGATTATGACGGAGAAATCCGGTTTCTTGCGGATGGCAGGATGGTCGGATCCCCTACCTGCTGCAGAAACCGCAAAGCACCCTCCAATCCGGAGGAACATGCAGGCGCCCTGAATCGCTCATCCCTTTATCGCCCCCAGATGGTTTTCCAGGATCCCTTCAGTTCCTTAAATCCGGTGCGAAAAATCGGCTGGATCATGACAGAGCCGCTGCGGGTGCTGAAAATCCGAGACAAAAAAGAACAGCGCCGCCGTGTGGAGGAAATGCTCACAGACATCGGCCTGAATCCGTCCTATTATGACCGTTACCCCAGGGAGCTCTCCGGCGGTCAGCGCCAGCGTGTCAGCATCGGAACGGTGCTTTTGCGCGATCCGAAAATCCTCGTGGCCGACGAGCCAGTCTCGGCACTGGATGTCACGATTCAGTCCCAGATTCTCGATCTTCTGCTGGAGCTTCATGAGAAACGACACCTGACCATCGTTTTTATTTCACATGACCTGAATCTGGTGCGTCATATCTGTTCCCGGGTTGCGGTTTTGTACAACGGGGAACTGGTAGAGATGGGTGATGTGGAGGAAGTGTACCGGCATCCACAGCATGAATATACGAAGAAACTGCTGGCTGCAGCTTTATAGGGCAACCTCCGGGTTACAGTTCAAACTGCACACCATATACACACTCTCATTCTCCATCTCCTGTCCTTCTGCTTGATCTGCGACCATATCCATAAGGACAGACATCCCAGTCAGTCCCTAACATGATTCGCCCATTAATTCGCCCATAGTTGAATGGGCGAATTAATGGGCGAATCCTTTACTTTCTATTTCAAAAAATAAACTTTGGACTTTGTTTTTCCATCACTAATAAGTATGCCAAATTTCTCTGCCTTCCGGAGCAATGCTCCGGCTGTTTTTACCTGTACATTTAACAATTCTGCAGCTGTATTACTCCTAATTTTACCATTCTGATGTAGATATTCTATAATCACATACATTCTTTTCTGTTCAAGCTTAGACATATGTTCAGACAATATTTCCACTTTCGATTCGCCCATTGATTCGCCCATTCGGCCATGGGCGAATCCTTCTCTGCATCGAATCGTTGTAATTAAATATGTCCTGTCTTCATCTGTCTCAAATTCTGGTTCCGGTGAACCATTCTTTTGCAGCTCACGTAAAATCTTTGTAATACCTGTCGACTGCTTCTCGGACAGATCTAAGTCTTTCAAAAATTCACCAATCCGTCGATTTCGATATTTACGAGCTCTTACTTTCCCGGCCGCAAACTTGTCCATATCAATCCAACGATACGGCCCCGGATAGTTAATAATCTGAATATAGTTCAAATATATCCTGATTTCCACTGGTTCCGGATCCCGATATAGTTTGTGAAATTCTGCGTTTACCAAAGCTTCTTCTAAAGCATTATAGGGATAGTTAAAATATCGCTCCGCCTTTGCCTCCAGTAAGAGGAAACTGTGGGATACCATCCTCTGCTTTTACACCAATAACAAGATAACCTCCATTTACATTAGAATAATCATTTGCAAACGAGCAAATCGTGTGTATGATATCATTTGGGTTCCAACCTTCTTTATATTCTACGCGGTTCTGCTCAACAACCCGACCAGCCAGCAAAGTATCTATTTTTAAAGGAATCATGATCAGCTCTCCTGCTACAATATATTTATGGGTTAGATACCTCAGAACAGATGCTCCCGGTAACTGCCATCCGACTGCAATTCCTCAAAAGTTACAGTTCAAACCGCATCCCTGTCGTAAGTCGGTGCATCCGATCCCCCAACCGGTTGCGAAGCTTCTCAAACCCCGGCGTCCCGGTACAGTGTCCGGTATAAATCTGTTCCACGCCCTCCTGCACAAGAACCGCACAGAGTGCGTCAATCTCCGCATCTGAGAAAGCACAGATTTCCCGATCGTCCTTTTTACCTTTCATATGCAGGCCGCCAACATAGACATAAACCTGTTTTTGTCCACAGGCCTCTTTTACTTCCCGAATGATATTGGCAACACCCGCATGGGAACAGCTGTTAAAAATCACCAGACCATACCCCGTATCGATCACCAGACTCTGCTCATGCGCAAAATCATCGGGAACAATACGACCGTCCAGACGTTTGTACAGCCCGCTCTTTTCTCCGATCCGCTCCAGCCCTTCTGTATGGTGCGGCACAAGAAAGATTCCGGGAAGAATCTCCCTGAAGCCATCCACCAGAATGAACCGGTCCCGATGCAATGCTACCTGCTGCGGCACACTGATTTCATGCATTCCTCCGCTCGCAGATAAATAAGTATCCAGCGCTTCCTGCCGCGCATATACTTTTGCAGCCGGGTCTCTGAGAAAAACCTTCCCAAAGCCGCCGGAATGATCATAATGTCCATGTGACAGAACACAGGCGTCCAGGCCAGTCAGAGGAATTCCCAGTGCATCCGCATTCCCGCAGAAAGCTTCCGTGCTTCCTGCGTCCAGCAATATCCGTTTTCCTGCATATTCAATCAAAAGACTGAGCCCGTGTTCACAGGCAAGGATCCCATCCGACGTATTTTCAATCAGTACGGTTACGCGAATCGCATCGCTCATAAATTTTTATTCCTCTCTTCCCTGACATCTCTGACCAGCGTGTCCGGATTCCGCTCATCAAAGTTTTTCCGTTTCCGTCACCTCAGAACAGATGCTCCCGGTAACTGCCATCCGGTTGCAATTCCTCAAAACATTCCGTCAGAGCATCCTCGTCCATAATCTGCAGCACCTGCCTCATCCCGCCGGCCAACTTCTTTTTCTCATATTCTTTTCTTGTAATCCAGTAGACCTGTCCCTCCTCAGAGCTTTTTAATTCTCCCTCACAGGATTCCGCGCGGTAAAGCAGTCCCACATTATGCAACCCATTTCGGTACCAGTGGTAAATTCCCTTCAGGATCGGATGGTGAATGGTCAGCCCTGTTTCTTCCTTCATTTCCCGGATGACTGCTTCCGAAAAAGTCTCTCCCGCTTCCACATGACCTCCTGGAAATGTCGTTCCATTGTAGTCGCTTCCCGTCTTGTCCAACGCGAGTACCCGATCTCCATCGCACAGCATACACATATTCATGAAAATAACTTTTTCCGGCTGGTGTTTTTCCGCCGCCACCTGATTATTTTTCATTTGCCTCCTCCTATCTCTGACTGGCAGATGCCCCTCAGAGTCTCTCTCTCAACGGACAGGCCGACTGAAAAACCCGACCGGCCAGCCTTGCATATCCATGATCGTTCAGATAATCCTGCAAAATCGGGATCGACTGGGTGGTTTCCGGCCCCACAATCAGCTCGGGCAGCAAATCCTCCCGAAACGCAATACAGACGCCCCTGCCTCTGTTCGCATACCGCTCCCACTGCGCAGCATCGTCACGGTAACACGAAAAGCAGGCGGCATACGCTCATTTTGTCTGAATAATTGCATTTTTCTGATACCACCTTTGCCGCCCGCTCCTTTGCTCCTGATTCATTATACCACAGATAAATACAAAAGCGTAGGTCAACTTCCGCATTCTCTGTCACTCTTTTTCCTAACGAAGAAAGGAAGTGGCGTCCGCAAAACGACAAATCCACTTCCTTCCTCTTTTGCCAAAGCCTGTGACAGAAGCTGAAAACAACAGCTTCTGTCGTTTACGCATCCATGCAGCGCTTATGCCGGACTGAACTGATCTTTGCCAACCTGGCAAAGTGGGCATACCCAGTCCTCGGGCACATCTTCCCATTTTGTTCCCGGCGCAACTCCGTTATCTGGATCGCCAAGGGCTTCGTCATACTCATATCCACATACATCACAGATATACTTCATTTCTTCTACCGTCCTTTCTGATTCTTTCTGACGATATAAGAATAGCATTTCCGGCTGGATTGTTCCGTGATATTGTCACAAAACCGGAGCTGTTTCCTTACCGGATCCGGTCGATCACTTCCAGCAGATAATCGGTAAACTCTGCGGAACTCGCTCCGTCGACATCTGTGGTAACCACTTTCCGGCGCTCTGTCACTGTGCAGATGTCCAGCGCCTGATCCAGAATTGCTTTGCGGTCACCGTAACCAATGTGCGCCATCAGCATACCGGCCGCACGGATCAGAGAACAGGGATCTGCATATGCGCCGCGCCCATGACTCATCAGATAGGGAGCCGTTCCATGAATGGCCTCAAAGAGCGCATACCGGTTACCAATATTGGAGGAGGAGGCCGTACCAAGACCGCCCTGATGCTCCGCAGCCACATCTGTCACGATATCGCCATACAGGTTCGGGAGAACAATCACCTCGATCCCTTTATTGAATTCCGGATCCAGCATTTTCGCACACATGGCGTCCACCAATCGCTCCTGAATCTCGATTTCCGGATATTCCTCTCCCACTTTCCGGACTGCCTTAATGAAATTGCCATCCGCAAGCTTGACAATGTTTGCCTTGGTCACGACGGTCACGTTCTTTTTGCCGTTCTTCCTGGCATAATCAAACGCTGCCCGGGCAATGCGTTCGCTGCCCTGTCTGGTCTGCACCTTAAAATCGACCGCCAGATCTTCATTGACCTGAATTCCCTTGTTCCCCCAGATATATTCCCCTTCTATATTCTCGCGGAAGAAGGTCCAGTCGATTCCCCTGTCCGGAATCCGGATCGGACGCACCGCTGCGAACAGTTCCAGGCCGCGGCGCAGCAGACTGTTGGCAGATACCAGATTCGGCCACGGATCACCGGCTCTTGGCGTCACCATCGGTCCCTTGATCAGAACATGGCACGCTTTGATTTTCTCAAACACATCCGCCGGCAGGCTTTCCATCCTTGCCGCACGATTTTCAATCGTCATTCCCTCAATCCCGCGAAGCTCCACGCGTCCGGATTCGATTTCCGAAGCCAGCAGCTTTCTCAACACACGCAGCGCCTGTTCCATAATCAGCGGACCGATTCCGTCTCCCGGCAAAACGCCCACGACAATTCGCTCCAGTTTGCTAAAATCGGTAACCTCCTGATCCGCTTTCATCCGCTCAATGCGCTCATATTCACTTTTGATCAGTTTGCCAAATGCTTCCTGTGCTACCGTAATCTCACTCATCACGCTACCCATCCTTTCTTTTCAAACGACTGTGCCAGGCTCAGCCTGTATCGGTTTTCACCGCTGCCATACAAACGCCTCAAACCGGTGCCGGAATACAGGTATCCTACATCATATGCCTGAGTCCGATCCGTATCATGCGTTCCGCTTCCTGATATTCCCCCTTCCGCTGCACCACAAATCCATGGTTGCTGTGCAGAAAGCGTTTTCCATATACCGGAACCCCCTGACGCAGAAGGCGATTGTGGAACTCCGCTGCTTCATCACAGAAGGTATCATTTTCACAGTAAATCATGATCGTCGGCGGCATCTTTTCCAGGTCTTCATCCGAAGCCAGGCCAGGGCTGCAATAGATTTCTTCCGTATTCTCCGGGTTCACATACATTTTGTTATAAAAATCTGCTTTCCAGGCAGGAATCCGCGGATTGCTGTTCCCGTTTCGCTTCTCAATCGCCGGTGTTTTCATGTCAAATCCTGCATAGTCCAGAATCTGCAGGGCCGGGATCGCCCCATTTTCATGAATGGCCATCAGGACGATGGCCGCCGTCAGATTTCCTCCTGCGGAATGTCCGCCCAGTGCAATCCGTGCCGGATCTGCGTTCCATTCTGACGCATGTGCGGCAAAATACTGAAACACATCATAACACGCATAGACCTGGCCGGGATAGCGCATCGCCGGCGCCGGAACGTAATCAATATCCGCGATGATCACCCCTGCCTGGCTGCAGAAATTCCGGCAGAAGACAATGTCCTGATCCCGGCGCCCTTTGATAAACCCACCGCCGTGGATATTGACAAACAGCGGAAGCGGACCTTCACTCTCCTCCGGGAAATACAGATGCACCAGCGTTTTTCCCACCCGTGTATCGATCTCCACATCCGTTTCCTCTCTGACCTGAAATTCAGCCATCTGTTCCGGGCTGAGACGGCTTCCGACACCCCCGTCCCGGATTTCCTGCGCCAGCTTTTCCTCCTCCGGCGTCACCTGTAATTCCTTCCAGATTTGATTTTTCATGCTTCTCCTTTCCGCACTGTCATCCTCAAAATGGCATCCCCGTCCGCCGCAACGGACGGACGCCACCAAAATGACAGGCAACTGTTCTTTTCTGTCTTCTCCTTCGCCTTACAGAAAGAAGGAGAAGAAGAACGATGCCACAATCAGAACAACACCACCGCCTACACGGCTGGAAAGCTGCGCGTAACTGATCAGGTCCAGACGGTTGGCCGCTCCCAGGACGGCGATATCGCCGGAGCCGCCGCGGTTCGCCATACAAAGCCCGGCCGTAACAGCCGCATCGATGGGATAAAAGCCAACCAGTTTTCCTACAAAAGCACTTCCCAGAATGGCTCCGAGCACAACCATCAGCGCAATCAGCAGATTCGACGGACTCATCGCGGCAACCAGCTCGGCCAGATCAAAATCCACACCCATGCCAACCATCGTCAGCATACCGACGACAGATACCATAAATCCCTGCATATTCTTCGCTGCCACCCGGATATTGGCCGGGATGATACCCAAAGCAGCAATAATAACCACAAAAATAATACTGTACGCAAAATTATGAATCTGTGCGCCGAGAACAGTCGGAAGCAGGACTTTACTGAACAGGCGACCCACTGCAAACACGGTTCCTAACAGAAGCAGCGCTCCGCAATAATCATTTAAGGTTACATCGACCTTGATGTCCTCTTTGATCAGTTTGCTGTCCACCGGCATAATCTGGGTTCCGTCTCCGGTCAGGCTGGGTCTGATCTGTCCCAGCCGGTTTAACAGCGCACCGGCTACAATACAGAACAGATTGGCAATCGTCAGAATAATGATGGCGAACGAATAATAGTTGGCCGCGGGTTCTCCGCTGATCTGTTCATAAATCTGCGACAGCGGCACGGCCCCGGCTCCGTTTCCACCTCCCATGATCGGAAGCACATACTTGATTACCATATCGATGGGGCTTACGCCAAAGATCAGGCCGGTAGCGACACCGAGCAGCGCCGCACCTGCAAGTCCTCCCAGAATCGTGGGAATATACCCGCCGAAACTGCGAATCAGTACATTCCGATCCAGCGACAGAATCGAGCCCATAATCAGAGAAATGATAAACACATTCAGAATATTTACATCTCCCTGTACCATATCGCCGATCAGCTCTACATACTGCTCCGGAATCAGGTTAAACTGTTTCAGGACTGCGGTTCCGAAGAAGATCATCAGCAGACCGCCGCCGATATAAGTGTTCCAGATCGGAAGAACCTTGCCAATCTTGTAAAACAAAATGGAAATCACACAGCAGACTGCGATAAATGCCGTAATATCCGATCCGAGGGCTCCCGCCGCCACAACGGCAATAATAATAATGGAACAGACAGCGTACAGCCAGATCGGCATGCCGCCCAGGTCATTGAGTTCCTGCCATAACGTTTTTTTTCCTTTGGTTTCGCTCATTTTCTTATTCCTCTCCAATCCCTGATTCGTTTCGGTTTTCCAGCTGTTTTTTCAGATAACGCAGCTGCCCGCCGCACAGAATGACCTCCAGCTCACTGTCCGACAGCTCCAGCCTGACACGAAATGTCACATCCTTTGTGATGTCCCGAACTTCCACCTGTTTCGTCCGCATCTGTTCCGGCAGATTGACAATTTCCAGTTCATCTCCCTGTTCCAGCCTGTCATAATCATCTGCCTGTTCGAAAATCATCGGAATAATGCCGTGATTGATCAGATTTCCTTTATGGATTCTGGCAATACTTTTGGCGATCACAGCCCGCACGCCCAGATACATCGGATTGATGGCCGCGTGCTCACGGGAAGACCCCTGGCCGTAATTTTCTCCGCCGATAATCACGCTCTGTCCCATCGCGCGCGCCCGTTTTGCGAAATCCGGATCGTATCGATGATAGCAGAACTGGCTCATCATCGGAATATTGGAACGCATGCTGGAAAACTCGGCACTGGCCGGTGTAATATCATCCGTGGTGATATGATCCACCGTCTTCAGGCTGACCGGAACACGCAGATTCTGCGCAGGCGGTTCCGGAACCGGAAGCGGCTGGATATTCGGCCCCCGGACGATCTCGACCTGCTTCGCCTCTTCTTCCGGAAGCGGCTGGACGATCATGGAATCATCCACCGGCATTTCCTCCGGCTCATGGATATCCGCAAGGATGGAAAGCTCATCTCCGAGAATCTCCTCTGCACTGGCAAAGGTTCCTTTGATCGCGGTCGCCGCCGCGCTCTCCGGACTCACCAGATAAATCTCGGCGGTCGGATTTCCGGCGCGCCCCTTAAAATTCCGGTTCGACGTGCGTACCGCAACCCCCTTCGTCGCCGGTGACTGGCCGATCGCACAGCAGGGGCCGCAGGCAATTTCCAGCAGACGCACACCTGCGTCCACCAGCATTTCCAGATAACCGTCCCTCATCAGCTGTTTGTAGATCTGCCTGGACGAAATTCCGCAGGTACAGCTCACGTCCTCGCTTACATGATGTCCCCGGAAAACCAGCGCCGCCTTTGCCACATCCGCATAACTGGTATTCGTACAGCTTCCGATGAACACCTGTTGTACCTTTTTCTTTTCCACATCCTTTAACGGCTTTACGTTATCCGGCTGATGCGGACAGGCGCACAATGGCTCCAGCGCCCCCAGATCCACCTCAATTACGCCATCGTATTCCGCATCCGCGTCCGGAAGCAGTTCCACATAATCCGCTTCGCGCTGCTGCGCCTTCAGGAATTTCCTTACCTGCCCGTCCGCGGGAAAGATCGAAGAGGTTGCGCCCATTTCCGCGCCCATGTTCGTGATGGTGGCACGCTCATTGACCTCCAGCGCCGCCGCTCCCTCGCCCACATACTCAAATATCTTGCCGAGTCCTCCTTTGATACCGACCCGCCGCAGCATTTCCAGAATGATATCCTTGGCATTGCAGCCCGGTTTCAGGCGCCCGCTCAGCTTCACCTGAATGACCTCCGGCATTTTCAGGCGCATCGGAACTCCTGTCATCGCCGTCGCCACATCCATCCCGCCGACGCCGATACAGAGCATGCCGATTGCCCCTCCGTGCGGCGTATGACTGTCTCCACCCATCGAGAGCTTGCCCGGTTTTCCGAATCGCGCCATATGTACGGCATGGCAGATTCCATTTCCGGGTCTGGACACATGAACACCGTAACGCTTTGCCACCGACTGCAGGTAAATGTGGTCATCCGGCGTTTTGTTGTCCAGATACAACAGATTGTGATCCAGATAACTGACACTGCACTCCACCTGTGTCCGCTCCAGCCCCACCGCCTCAAAGGCAAGATAGGTCATCACCGCGTTGATGTCATGGGTCAGCGTCTGATCCACCCGCAGGAAGACCTCCTCTCCCGGCTTCATCGCAGACGGCTTCGCCAGGTGTGCTTCCACAATTTTTCTTGTCAGGTTTTTTCCCATCAAAAATCCCCCTTACAATCCTCTCATGTTTTTCTTGCTGAGATGATTATAAGGGGGAAGTGCCCCATAAGTAAAATTTCTTTTTATGAATGGGTCTGATAACCTTTTCTTATGGTGTTCAATTCGCGCGCATGGCTTCTTTCGCTATCTCCAGAAAACTCTGCTCCACCTCACCGATATAAGTGCCTTCGCGATACAGGGCCTGGACGTCCCAGGTAACCGGGTATTCCGACAAATGATAGACCTCTGCCTCCATGCTTCCTTCCATCAGATCCAGCGTGATATCCGGTACAATGGCAAACCCCAGCCCCTGCGCCGCCAGCCGGTAGGATAGCATATTGCTGTGCGATTCCAGAAAAATATCCGGCTTACGTCCGACGTTGCGATACAGCACGTCCACACTGGAACGGAGCGCATGTCCTTTATACAGCGTGATAATCGGCAGCTTTGACAACTGTCTCCAGTCTACAATCTTTCTCTCCCGATCCTTCACATGCTCCTCCTGCAGATAGCCTTTCGCCGCCACCACAACCAACTCCTCCCAGGAAATCGTCACCTGACTGATATCCTTATATTTGCTCCAGGTCGGCAAAAGGACAAAATCCACCTCGCCCGCCCGCAGATTTTCCCGCAAGCTGTTGCCGGAGCCGCTGATCACCTTCACATCAATTCCCGGATAGCGCTGTTTAAACGGAGCCAGGATCAGCGGAAGCATATAGATGATCCGTTCACTGGGAAATCCCAGCTTCAGCCGTCCGCGCATATGATGCGTGATATCCCGGAACTCCCGGTCCATATCCTCCATCTGCGACAGGATCACACGGCTCCGCTTCAGATACTGTTCGCCGGCATAGGTCAGTTTCAAAGGCGTCGAAGAGCGGTCAAACAACTTCACCCCCAGGCTCTCTTCCACCTTGCCGATATAATTGCTGAGCGCCGGCTGGCTGATAAACAGCTTTTCAGCCGCCTTGGTAAAGCTGCCGCAGTCCGCCGCCATCTTGACATAGGTAAACTGACGAAGTTCCATAGTCTCCCTTTCCTCGTTATTCCGAAACCGGTAGGCTGATAATAATCGGCTGATGCGCAACCGCTGGCAAAAACAGTTCCGTCAGATCCCTCGTTCTCAGCCGCAGGCTTGATGTGTTAATACAGGGATGACAGCCGACGTATTCGCTCTCCAGCACCTCTTCGTCTATCACAAGCTGCACACGATTCTCCCGATCGTTCATCAGCCCCATGACGCTCACTGAACCAGGCGTGATATCCAGGAACTTCTCCATATACGTTTCCGGTGCAAAGGACAGACGGCTGATTCCCAGTTGTTTTGACAAATCCTTCGTCTTAAATTTTTTATTTCCCGGCATCATCAGCAGATAAAAAGCTGTTTCCTGCCGGTTGCAGAGGAACAGATTTTTGCAGATAACCGCCTGCAGAGCCTGATCAATTTCCTCGCATACCACCATCGTCATTGCCGCCTCATGATCAATCCGTTCATAAACCATTCCCAGCGAATCCAGAAGGTCGTAGACCCGGATTTCCTTTGCCAGCCGTCCCGCATTGGTCTTTGGACGTCCTTTTTGTAATTCCAGCATACATCCTCCCTCTGATCAGCTGTACATTCATCCGTTCCGGTCTTTTTATCCCGTAATAGTCAGTTTCCCATAAAAGAAATCATTTTTCGGCGTCGCGATCCCGTATTTCGCCCCCAGCCGCCGCACTTCACCGGCAAAGATTTCCACTTCGGTCTGCCGTCCTGCACGCGTATCCTGGCGCATGGATGGTTCTCCCTCCGGCGAAAGCGTATCGATCAGAGCCACCCAGGCGTCCAGTTCCTCTCTCGTAAGCAGAATTCCATGTGCACCGGCTACCGCCCGCGCCTCCTCCATCGCCGCGATCATGTCCGCACGCACCGGGCCATCCTTCTGCACGCCGCCATAATTCGTCGCATACACCGCGCATGCCTGATTCACCCCGACATTTAACATCCACTTACTCCAGAGCTGATGCATGATATCCTTCGGTATCGCACAGACAATTCCCGCCTTCCCAAACAGCTCCTCTACCGCGCACACGGCGTTGCTTCGTGTGTTATCCCTCTCCCCAAAGGTTACGGAGCCCGTCTTCGTATAGGTCAGGTGATTTCCCCGTTTCGTCGCATCCATCCCCTGCACCGTACTATAAAGAAGATGCTGCGGATGCAGCTGCTCCGCAATCCTCTCCTCGGAACCGACGCCATTGAGAAACGACATCACAATCGTATCCTGACCACATACCGGCCCGGCAGACGCGATCGCACCCGTCAGATCATTGTACTTCGTCGCAAAAATCAGCAGATCCATCTTCTCCGACACCTCGTTCGGATCGCAGTACCGGAATTCACATATCTCCCCATTCGCATAAATGCCCTCACTCGTGTAGCGACGAATCCGGGAAGCGTCCGCAATCACATACAGGTTTTCCCGACCCACTGCCCTCTGCAGCTGACCGGCAAACAAAATGCCAATTGCGCCTAAACCAATGATGCCCACCTTCTGAATCATATTTCCCTCCGAATCGTCATCCATGCTATCTCAGCTTTTCCAGAATCGAATACCCAATCGTTCCCTCCGGCATGGCCAGCCCGAAATTATCGGTGATCGTAGCTCCGATGATGGCAAACGTATCGGTCTCCGGAAGCGGCCCGCTCCCTTGCATCGACGGCGAATACGCCAGGAAGGGCACCTTCTCGCGTGTGTGGTCCGTGCCGGTGTATGTGGGATCGTTGCCATGATCGGCGGTGAGGATCAGCAGATCATCGTCCTTCAGAAGCGGCAGCAGCACGCCCAGATTGCAGTCAAATTTCTCAATTTCTTCGGCATAGCCGACCGGATTTCTCCGATGTCCCCAAAGAGCGTCAAAATCAACCAGATTCACGAAGCAAAGCCCGCGAAAATCTTCCTTCGCGACCTCAATCGTCTGTTCCATCCCGTGAACGGAGCTCTTTGATTTCAGGGCGCGGGTGATCCCCTCTCCGTCAAAAATATCCTTAATTTTCCCGATGGAAATCACATCCAGCCCAGCCTCCTTCAGCACGTCGAGCGCAGTCTTTCCCGTCGGTTTGAGGGCGTAGTCGTGCCGATTGCTCGTGCGCACGAACTCTCCCTTTTTCCGCCCCAGATACGGTCTCGCGATCACGCGGCCAACCTTCCATTCATCCTTCATCGTCAGCTCTCTGGCAATCTCACAGCAGCGATAAAGCTCCTTCAGATCAAAGGTTTCCTCATTGCCGCAAATCTGCAGGACGGAATCCGCCGAAGTGTAGACGATCATGTGGCCGGTAGCGATCTCTTCCTCCGCCAGTTCCTCGAGAATCTCCGTTCCGCTGGCGCTCTTATTTCCGATAACCTTGTGTCCGGTGCGCTCTTCCAGTTCCCGGATCAGTTCCGGTGGGAAGCCCGTCTCCGTAAAGGTGATAAACGGCTTTTTCCCTTCCAGCCCCATCATCTCCCAGTGTCCGGTCATGGTGTCCTTGCTGCGGCTCTTTTCATTGAGCTTCGCGTAATAGGCCAGGGGCTTTTCCACTGGTTCCACCTGTTTCAGATGACTGAGATTGGCGATTCCCATCCTTCTGAGATTCGGAATATCGAACCGTTCCACGGACTCCGAAATGTGTTCCAGTGTATTGACGCCCACATCACCAAATTCCTCTGAATCTGCCATGGCTCCGACTCCCAGTGAATCCAGCACCACCACAAAAATACGATTCCATCTGCTCATTCTGATTTCTCCTCTCCTGAAAAAACAAATTCCCGCACAGCCAACGGCTGCAGCGGAAGCTGTCAGCCTGCATTCTTACAAATACACTTCCGAACCGATTATGCCAGATTCGACGGTCCAAATCCCACCGGTAAAAGCTCCGCAAGGGAATACACTTCATATTTCTCCTGGTTCACCGCAACAATAATCGCAAATTCTTCCGGATCACAGAATTCCATCATCACCTGACGGCAGACGCCGCAGGGTCCCGCTGAATCTGTCGGGACACCATTCTGCCCGCCCACAATGCAGATGGCGTCAAACTCCCGTACGCCCTCACTCACCGCCTTAAAGAAAGCCGTGCGTTCTGCGCAGATCGTCGGCGTATAGGCGGCATTCTCGATGTTGCAACCGGTATAAATCTCGCCATTTTTTGCCAGCAGAGCCGCTCCCACATGAAAATGCGAGTACGGCGCATAGGAGTAATCCAGCTGACGCACAGCGATATCAATCAGTTCCTCTATACGTTCCGGTTTTTTCATAAAACATCTCCTCCTTTTAATAGAATAGCCGCCTGGCTTATTTCCCCAGATACTCTTTATACACTGCAAGCACCTGCTCCATCGCCTGACGCCCGGGCGCCCCGATGGTGGTCCGCTTCTCCACACAGGTCTTCATGCGGATGGCCTCGTAAATATCCGCCTCAAAAACCGGACTCACCGCACGGTATTCCTCCAGCGTCATATCATCCAGCGCAATTCCTTTTTCCAGGCAATGCAGCACCAGCTGTCCCACGATTCCATGTGCGTCGCGGAACGGAACACCGTGATTGACCAGATAATCCGCTACATCCGTGGCATTTGTGAAGCCATGCTTCGCGCTCTCCTCCATCACATCCTTGCGGAAGGTCATCGTCGCGATCATACCGGTAAACAGGGCCAGACACCCCTTCACCGTATCGATCGCGTCAAAGGTCAGTTCCTTATCCTCCTGCATATCCTTATCATAGGCCAGCGGAATCCCCTTCATCACGGTCAGGATCGAGACCAGCGCACCGTAGACCCGCCCGGTCTTGCCGCGCACCAGCTCCGCAATATCCGGATTCTTTTTCTGCGGCATAATGCTGCTGCCAGTGCTGTAAGCGTCATCCAGTTCCACGAACCGGTATTCATTGCTGTTCCAGATAATGATCTCCTCGCTGAAGCGGCTTAAATGCATCGCGACCGTCGAGAGCGCGCTGAGCAGCTCAATCACATAATCCCGGTCAGAAACCGAATCCATACTGTTAAGCGTCGGTCCGTCGAACCCCAGAAGCTCCGCCGTATACGCCCGGTCAAGCGGATAGGTCGTCCCCGCCAGCGCCCCGCTTCCCAGCGGACAGGTATTCATCCGCCGACGGATATCCGCCAGCCGGCTCCGGTCACGGACAAACATCTCAAAATACGCACCCATATGATGCGCCAGGGTCACTGGCTGCGCCTTCTGCAAATGCGTAAAGCCAGGCATGAAGGTGTCCAGGTTCTCCTCCATGATCGCATACAGAGCCTCCAGAAGCGCCTTCACCAGACCATCGATCTCGTCGATCTCATCCCGGCAGTAAAGCTTCATGTCCAGCGCCACCTGATCGTTGCGGCTGCGCCCCGTATGCAGACGCTTGCCCGCCTCTCCAATCCGCTCCGTAAGAACAGCCTCCACGAAGGAATGGATATCCTCATGCTCCTTCGTAAATACCAGCTTTCCCTCATCCAGATCTCTGCATATTCCCTCCAGGCCATCTGTAATCGCCCGGGCGTCCTCCTCCGAGAGGATGCCCTGCTTCGCCAGCATGGTCGCATGCGCAATGCTCCCCCGGATATCCTGATGATAAAACTTCTGATCAAAGGAAAGCGACTCATTAAAATTGTGTACCAGCTGATTCTCTTCCTTAGTAAAACGTCCGCCCCATAATTTCATGGTATCTATCACTCCTCATCTGTTCTATTCTCGTCCCAGTCATCCTCATCCATATCCTCTTCCTGGTCCGCATATCTCCGATACATCCATTCCCCCAGCGTGATCACCGCCAGAAGAACCACACTTCCGGCCGTCAGCATGCGCCCGACAGCCAGCCCCTCCGGAAAATAATCCATCACAACCGTGTGGCTCCCCGGAGTCAGCCGCACGCCGAGGAAGGCCCCGATCATTGGAAAAGTGGGTTGTTCTACGCCATCCACCGTTACCGTCCAGCCACGGTCATACGGAATGGTCGTCATCAGATACTCCGTCTCCCCGCAGGAAATCGTCCCCTCCAGATGGGTATCCGTCCAGCTTTCAAGCTGCCAGGACGCTTCAGACAGGGCGGCCCAGAGTTCCCTCAGACCATCCTCAGAGAAACGATACACGCTTGCATTCAATGCCTCTGACGTATCCTGTCCGGTCAGCGTCACTTCCTCGCCTGCGTAACAGTATCCCAGCTCCACGAAAAATCCCCGGTCCACATTGGAGACCGTCCGGTTCATCAACATTGTCGAGACCGAAACCTTTTCTACCTTCTTATTGCCGATGAACGCATAATATTCTCCGTTCTCTTCCGGATAAAAGGTCACGCTTCTTGCATCCGCCTCGACGTCCAGCGCTGTCTCCAGCACAACCGGCGCACCCACCGCATCAGCCAGACTGTTCTGAACATCCGCCGGATTGTCAAAATCCAGATTCCACCGGCTTTCAAAATCCACCGGAACCGCAAAACCGGGCGGCAGGGTATATACATTTTCGTACAGATACGTATCCCCCTCCCTGGCCACAAAGCGTCGAAGTTCCGAAGCCTCCGGTTCCTCCGAATAGAGCCCGTATTTCACGGAAAACAGGGAATCGACCAGTGGTGTACTGCCCGTAATGCTGTAAGCATTCGTCGACGACTCGCAGCCCAGCTTCCGGAACAGCTCCGACAGATTCGCATTCGCCGTCGATGAGAACAGCGATACAGACGGGAAATGCATCCATGCGCCGTCATTCTTCGTCTTCCGCGAGACCTTCTCTATCCGGAAAAAGCTGTCATTCGGCACGATCGATGCGACAAGCGCCTCCACGTCGGCGTTGTCCTCCGTATAGGCCGTCCGGCTCGTGGTTGTCACGCTGGTCACCGTCGTGTTGATGCCCGCCTCCACGGCGACCACTGCCAGCGTGTACAGGATGGCCGCCTGCCTGAAGCGAGGCCCCTTCCGATACAGAGCAATTCCGCCCAGATACAGACTCAGAAACAAAATCGCCACATAAAACACAAGAAAATGGAAATCTTTCTCCGTCACCAGCTTCTGCGCCATCAGCACAAAAATCACCGCCGCCGCAAAGGCGGTCGTCACCTGCTTCCAGGACGTTTCTTCCAGGTACATATACGACCGGTAACACATAAGCAGCACCAGCAGAATATAGATATACGACTGTCGGCAGGGCAGGCTGTTGGGATAGTGAAATCCATGCCAGATAAAATTCAGCACATTAATGGAGAAGCTCGCAAAAAACAACAGGAGGATGATACAATAAACGGCCTTTTCCTTCGCGGAAATCCTGCGGCTTTGCAGGTACAGCACAAACAGCATCAGCACCGCAACGCCGCAATACAGATTCGGCCAGTGTTCCAGGCCGATTTCCACCTCCACATTGCCGATGTGGCGCGCAATCATATCAAAAATCGGGAAATACTGGCTATAAGTCTTTGGGAAACTGATCTCACCGGACGCCGTCATCTGCAGCGCATAGATCTCCGGCAGAAGCACCAGTGCCGCAAGCCCGCCTGCCAGCAGCGAATTCACCGCAAACCGGAAGCTCCTGCCGATGAATTTCTCCCAGCCCATATCCTCATCCAGTACCAGCAGCGCGATAAAATAAATCACCATGAACAGGCAGGTCATAATGGAGATATAGTAATTCGACAGGATGGAACACCCCAGCGTCAGACAGTACAGAAGTCCCTTCCCATCTCTCACCAGGCGCTCCAGACCCAGCATCACCAGCGGAAAGAGGATGATGCAGTCCAGCCACATAATGTTCCAGCTGTAGGCCGCCATATACCCGGACAGGGCATAAAAGATCCCGAAATAGGCAACGCCAAAATCCCCTGTTCCACAATGCTTTCGCAGATAATATGCCATTGACAGACCGCTCAGGCCAATCTTCACCACAATGGAATACGTCATGAATTCGATCACATAACGCGCCGGACACAAAAGCAAAAGCCAGTTGAACGGGCTGGCCAGATAATATGCATACAGGGCGGAAAAATTCACTCCCATGCCCACATCCCAGCTGTACAGCAGGCTTCCTCCGGTACTCAGCTTATACTTGAATTCCGAAAAGAAAGGGGCGTATTGATGATACATATCCGTCCGCAGAAACGTCTCTTCACCGAACGGGAAAATTCCGCGCTGGATAAAAATCACAACCATAATGATAACCGGAATCAGAAAAGCCGCAGCCAGGCCTTCCCAGACCCGAATCGGTGCTGCTCCATCCTCTCCGACCGACCGGCCCTCTGCCCGGTCCGGCTCTCTGTTTCCCTGTCCGGTCTGCTCTGTCTGTCCGGTCTGCTCTGTCTGCCCGGTCTCATCCGGCATCCCCGGCTCGTCCGCTTTCCCGGCCTGCCTTCCCACTCCCGGGGGACGCTCCGACGCGGCAATTGCCGCATCCATCTCATCCAGGAGCTGCGCCACGGTACTCCTGCGCGACTCCATCCTCTCGTCCGTCATAAACCACTCTTGTCCTTTTCCTGCGCAACGGTTCCGAACTTCCCTGTTCTGCATATACGGAATCATCACTTAAAGATAAACAGCTTGCTGAACAGATAATTCAGAACCAGCGAAATCGCCGATACCACAATCTTACAAATCATATCCTGCCGGATACCCAGTCCATCCACCATCCCAATCATTGCCACCATCGTAAACACTCCGGTCGCCGCCCGGCAGACCACAAACGGCGCAAATTCGGACCAGACCTTCTTTGGGTGCAGGTCCAGACTCTGAAAGACAAACACCTTATTCGTCACAAAAGCGAACAGAACCGCCGCCACCCAGGACAGAGCCGTCGCCACCCGATAGTCCACGCCAGCACGCCGCATCAGCCAGTAGCTGATCCAGTCAACCAGTGTCGTCAGCACGCCAAAAATCAGATACGACACCGTCTCCCGGTTCACAAATCTGCTCCATATTCGTTCCCACAAACGACCAATCATCCTGTCTCCATTCCCTGAACGGACCGGCTTTTATCACGCCGGTTTTATCACAAAACAATTATAGGACATGACTCAGAAAAAGTAAACCAAAAGAGAGGAGATCACCGGAAAAAGCGGCAATCTCCTCTCTTTTTACAGGCCTTATGCCTCAGCGGCTTTGCGGTCAACAATCAGCTTTTCCATGCTTACCAGCTTCACACAGAGCGCAAACAATTTCATGGCAACCTTCAGATCATCTAATGGCGGATACGACGGCGCGATACGAATGTTGCGGTCACGCGGATCCTTTCCGTAGGGGAAGGTCGCGCCGGCACCGGTCATCACCAGACCGGCCTTCTTGCAGCGGGCGACGATATGCTTCGCACAGCCATCCAGCGAATCAAAAGAAATGAAATATCCGCCGTTCGGCTTCGTCCAGGTACCGATCCCCAGTCCGCCCAGCTCCGTCTCCAGCGTCTCTTCCACGGCCTCAAATTTCGGACGAAGAATCTCCGCATGAAGCCGCATATGCTCCACCATGCCGTGAATATCCTTAAAGAAACGGACATGGCGCAGCTGATTCACCTTATCATGGCCGATCGTCTGATACTGCAGCTGCTTCTCGATATCTTCCAGGTTGTTGCTCGACGCGGCAATGGCTGCGATACCGGAGCCGGGGAAGGTAATCTTCGAAGTAGAGGAAAACTTATACACCATATCCGGGTTGCCCGCCCGCTTGCATTCCGCCAGAATCTCAATCAGATGATCCTGGTCATGATCATACAGGTGATGGATCCCGTAAGCGTTATCCCAGTAGATCCGGAAATCCGGAGCGGCCGGTTTCAGACGGGCCAGACGGCGCACCGTCTGATCGGAATAGCTGTTTCCGGTCGGATTGGAATACTTCGGCACACACCAGATGCCTTTAATGGAATCATCCTCCGCCACCAGCTTCTCCACCATATCCATGTCCGGTCCATCTCCCAGGAGCGGTACATTGATCATCTCAATCCCAAAATATTCCGTGATTCCAAAGTGGCGGTCATAACCTGGAACCGGGCAGAGGAATTTTACTTTATCCAGCTTGTACCAGGGTGTGCACCCCATGACCCCGTGCGTCATCGAACGGGAAACCGTATCGAACATGACATTCAGACTGGAGTTTCCATAGATGATTACATTTTCCGGAGCCACCTCCATCATATCGCCGATCAGGACCTTTGCCTCGCGGATACCGGTCAGCACACCGTAATTGCGGCAGTCCGTCCCATCCTCACAGATCAGATCCTCATCGCTGTTGAGCACATCCATCATCCCCATTGACAGATCCAGCTGCTCGGCACTTGGCTTCCCCCGGGACATATTCAGTTTCAGATCCTTCAACTGGTACTCTTTGTACTTTGCGGAAAGCTGTGACCGCAATGCCTGTAACTCTTCCAGGCTCAATTCTGCATATGGCTGCATGGCTTACATCCTCCTCTTTTCCTTCATACTGTCTGCATCACTATCTGCTCATCATTTCCTCCACCAGACGGTTGACCACCGCCGGGTCGGCCTTTCCCTTCATCGCGCGCATGGTCTGGCCAACGATAAAGCCCATGGCCTTTTTCTTACCGGCTTTGTAATCCACCACCGACTGTGGATTCTTTAACAACAGTTCCTCAATGGTCTGTCTCACCGCACCCTCGTCGTTTACCACCTTCAGGCCATGCTCTTCCACATAGACTTCCGGATCAACGTCGTCACGGAAAATCGCTTCAAATACGCTTCTCGCCACCGTCCGGTTGATGACATTTTTTTCTACCAGGTCGATCAGTTTTGCCAGATTTGCCGGTGTAAAATCCAGATCCTCCGGGTCCTTCTCAGCCTCCTTTAACAGACGCATCGCGTCGGTCATCAGCCAGTTGGAAACATCCTTCGGCCGGCCACACTGCGCCACAGTTTCCTCAAAAATGTCTGCCAGATGCTTCGAACCGGTCAGGATATCCGCATCATAAAGCGGCAGACCATATTCCTCCTGATAACGGGCCATCTTCTCCGGACGCAGTTCCGGCTGTGCCGCACGCACCCGTTCCAGCCAGGCGTCACTGATCATCACCGGAACCAGATCCGGATCCGGGAAATAGCGGTAATCCTGCGCGTCTTCTTTGGAGCGCATCGCGTGAGAGGATTCCTTATTGTCATCCCAGCGGCGCGTCTCCTGAACGACCTTCTTCCCATCCTCCAGCAGTTCAATCTGACGTGTCCGCTCCCCTTCAATCGCCCGGGCGATGGCCTTGAAGGAATTCAGATTCTTCATCTCGGTCCGGGTGCCGAATTCCGTCGCTCCCGCTTCACGGACAGACAGGTTCACGTCGGCACGCATCGATCCCTCCTGCAGTTTGCAGTCCGAAGCGCCCAGATACTGAATCGTCATGCGCAGTTTCTCCAGGTAAGCGATGACCTCGTCGGCGCTTCGCATATCCGGTTCCGATACAATCTCGATCAACGGCACACCGCTTCGGTTGTAATCCACCAGAGAGCAGTCTCCCCACTCGTCATGAATCAGCTTGCCCGCATCCTCCTCCATGTGAATCTCATGAATGCGGACTTTCTTCTTGCCGGCCGCTGTCTCGATCTCCACCCAGCCGTCGTGACAGATCGGCAGATAGAGCTGGGAAATCTGATAATTCTGCGGATTATCCGGATAAAAATAGTTCTTGCGGTCAAATTTACAATACTGGTTGATGCCGCAGTTGGTCGCCAGACCGACCGCCAGGGCATATTCCACCACCTGCCGGTTAAGCACAGGGAGAGAACCAGGCATGCCGGTACAGACCGAACAGGTATGCGTATTCGGCGCGCCGCCAAACGCCGTCGAACAGCCGCAGAAAATCTTGGTCTTCGTCGCCAGCTCCACATGAACCTCCAGGCCAATCACCATCTCATACTGTCTGCTCATTTACTCTGCCTCCTTTCCCGAACGCATCGGTTCGCACCCGGGCGGGATCAGGCGTACCAATGCTGTGCGCGATCGCAGGCGCCTGATAACTCCGGCTCCGTTCAAACGCATACCCGGCGCGAATGATATTCTTCTCCCGGAAGCAATCCCCGATCAGCTGCAGGCCGATCGGAAGTCCCTGTGCATCGATGCCGCAGGGCACGGTCATGCCCGGAAGACCTGCCAGGTTCACGGAAATAGTATAAATATCGCCCAGATACATCTGCAACGGATCGCTTAAGGATTCGCCCAGCTTTGGCGCGGTCGTCGGCGCCGCCGGTCCCAGAATCACGTCATACTTCTCAAACGCACGGACAAAGGCCTGTTTGATCAGCGCCTTTGTCCGCAATGCCTTCAGATAATAGGCGTCATAATAACCGCTGCTGAGGACAAATGACCCCAGCATAATTCTCCGTTTGACCTCCGGCCCGAAGCCCTCGGAACGGCTTTTCTTGTACATGTTGTGAAGGCCCTCATATTCTCTGGCCCGATAGCCGTACTTGACCCCGTCGAAACGGGACAGATTGGAACTGGCCTCCGCCGATGCGATCACATAATACGCCGGAATCGCGTATTCCACCAGGCTCAGATCAAACTCCTCCACGATTGCGCCCTTCGATGCAAGCACCTCTGCCGCATCCAGAATCGCTTTCTTTACCTCCGCGTTCAGGCCATCCCCCAGATAATCCTTCGGAATCCCGATCCGCATCCCCTTCACATCGTCCACCAGGGCGGATGTAAAGTCCGTATCTTCCCGCTTCAGAGAGGTACTGTCCTTCCCGTCATAAGTCGAAATAATCTCAAGAATCGTCGCGCAGTCCGTGACATCCTTCGCAATCGGCCCGATCTGATCCAGCGAGGAGCCATAGGCAATCAGACCATAACGGGAAACCGTGCCATAAGTCGGCTTAATGCCGGTTACACCGCAGAAGGAACTCGGCTGGCGAATGGAACCACCCGTATCCGAACCCAGTGCATAAAAGCACTCATTTGCCGCAACCGCCGCGCAGGAACCACCGGAAGAGCCGCCCGGCACATGGGCCGTATTCCAGGGATTCTTCGTCTCCCCGAACGCGGACGTCTCCGTGGTGCTTCCCATGGCAAATTCATCCATGTTGGTCTTACCGAGAATCACCGCGCCCGCCTTTTCCAGGTTGGTCACTGCCTCCGCCGTATAGGTCGGCACGAAATTGTACAGAATCTTCGAACTACAGGTCGTCAGCAGTCCTTCCGTACACATATTATCCTTGATCGCCACCGGCACACCGGCCAGCGGGCCCGCGAGTTCGCCCGTCTCGATCTTTTTCTGAACCGCTTCCGCTCTCGCCTTTGCGCCTTCCTCATCAATCGTCACATAACAGTTGAGCGTCGACTCCAGCGCTTTCATCTGGGCCAGCGTCTCTCTCGTCGCCTGCACGGCGGTCACTTCGCCCGCTTTTATCTTCCTGCCGAGTTCCACGGCTGTTAAATCCAGTAAGCTCACGTCGTCCCTCCTACTCTACCGTCTTCGGCGCCACAAACTGTCCGTCCTTCTTCTCCGGCGCGTTGCGGATCATGTTCTCACGGTCGTCCCCGTTGGTCACCACGTCCTCCCGGAATACATTGTTCACCGGGAACACATGGGACATCGGTTCCACGCCGCCCGTATCCAGTTCGTTCAGCTTATCAATATAATCCAGCATCCGCCCCATGTCTTTCTTCGCGTCTTCCTTTTCCGCCTCCGAAAGCTCCAGCTTCGCCAGAATTCCGACATACTCGATCGTCTCATCGCTGATGATATTTGCCATCTGATACTCCTTTCCCTTCATCCGGCCATTGACCCGGCCCTTCAGAAACCCTCCGGCTTCTCTCCGTTACGGATTGAGGCGCGTGACGTCTCTTGGGAAGAGCGTCGTCTCGCGCACATTCTGCTCATCCAGAAGCCGCATGGTCAGGCGCTCCAGACCGATGCCCAGGCCTCCGTGCGGCGGCATCCCGTATCGGAAAATCATCAGATAATCGCTGATATCCTCCGGATCCATATTCCGCTTCGACATCTTATCCAGGATCATCTGATAATCATGGATGCGCTGTCCGCCGGTCGTAATCTCCAGACCCTTATAGAGCAGGTCGAAACTCAGCGTAAACCGCGGATCCGCCGGGTCATCCATCGCGTAAAACGGACGCTTCTTGCTCGGATAATGCGTGACAAACACGAAATCACTGTCATATTCTTCCTTAAAATACCGCCCGATCAGCACTTCCTCCTCTGGCTCCAGGTCAAACGGATTGCGAATCTTCCGGTTATATTTCTCTGCTACCAGTTCCTTTGCCCGGTCAAACCGCACCTGCGGAATCTTCTCAATGGAAGGCACTTCCACTCCCAGAATTTCCAGCTCCGTCCGGTACTCTCGTTTCAGAAGTTCCATCGTGTACATCAGGAAACCGGCCTCCATCGCCATGACGTCCTCAAAGCTGTCAATATAGCCCATCTCAAAATCCAGACTGGTATATTCATTCAGGTGGCGGGTGGTATTGTGCTTCTCCGCACGGAACACCGGTGCGGTCTCAAACACCCGGTCATACACGCCCACCATCATCTGCTTGTAAAACTGCGGGCTCTGACCCAGCTCTGCTTTTTTGTTAAAATAATTCAGCTTGAAGACGTTCGCGCCGCCCTCCGCGCCGCGGGATACAATCTTTGGCGTATGCACCTCCGTAAATCCCTGCGACGACAAAAACTCACGGAAGCCTCTGACCAGCCCTTCCTGAATCCGGAACTTCGCCCGCTCGCGCACATTGCGAAGTGTGATTGGACGCAGCGCCAGCTTCGTCTCCAGGGACGTGTTCAGCTTCCACTTGTTGATCGCGATCGGAAGCCCCTCCGCCGGTTCCGACAACACCTGAATCCCGCCAAGCCGCAGTTCAAATCCGTGTGGCGCCCGCTCTTCCGTCGCAACCGTACCGGTCACCACAACCGCGGACTCCTCCTTCAGATTTCTCAGCTCAAACGCCGTCTTTCCCGCCTCATACACACACTGCACCAGACCGTCCGCTCTGCGCAGAATCACGAAGGCAAATTCACCCATATCGCGGATATTGTGCACCGCTCCCTCCATCTTTACGGTTCTGCCTACGAAATCCCCGTCCAGAATCGCCTGGACGCCGATCGTCTCCTTCTCTTTTACACCAGTCAAAAACTCCATCTTTTCTTCCTGCCTTTCATCGGTACATTCATTCCGCAGACGGGAACCTTTCACTTAAGCTGCAGGACCTGCCACAGGCAGTTCCTTCCGTATGCTACGGCAAATAAAAACCCGCCCCGGAATACTGTTACATACTCCGGGACGGGACACATTCTCAACGATTCCCGCGGTACCACCCGCATTGAACTCCGCCATCTGCATCCAGACGATCCAGACTGCGAAATCCCACTCTTGACCCGTAACGTGCGCCTGACGGGTACCCCTACGCAGCCATCGTCCGCCGCATCTGCCACGGCAATCCTCTGGCTCTTTCGAAATACCGGCTCCGGAGTGTTCCCTTCTGCCGAGTCCAACCTGACGGCGCTCTCAGTCGGTGACGCCATCTTCCTGTCGAAGTCCTGCTGGCAAGAGTCTCCTTCTCAGCCTTTCGCGTGCTGTTCAGCACCAGATTTCTAACATCTTAACACAGCTTTTTTTTGAATGCAAGGTCAAATTTCCACAAAGTTTCACGCCCGCTACCCAAGGAAAGCCTGGAATTGCCCAAAAAGGATACTGGCGAGGATCAGCACAATCCCTCCCCCGAGCCGCGAGGACAGCTGCGCATATGCCATCAATCCCAGTCGCTTCGAAGCCCTCAGCACCGCCAGGTCGCCGGAGCTGCCGCAGTTCGCCATGCAGAGGCCGGCTGTGATCGCCGAATCGATCGGGTACAGTCCAGCCAGCCAGCCCACCAGAGCCGATCCGATGATCGCGCCCAGGATGATCGCCAGCGCAATCACCACATTCGCCGGGTTCAGGAAGGTTATCATTTCATGGATGTCCGTATTCGCGCCAATGCCAACCATCAGAATCAATGTCATATTCTTGCTGAAAAAGGCCTGCAGGCGTCGGCATGCCGCACAGACGCTGGATGGAACAGTACCGGACATGGCCACAAGTACCGTAAACACGATCATGCAGGCCAGTGGATGAATCGAAATTCCACATATCCCCGGCAGGATCGCCAGTGCGAACAATCTGCCAAGTGCATAAAGCCCCAGTTCCAGGAAGAACGCACCGCCCAGGTCACGCACACTGCAGCCAACCCGTTTCTTTTCCGCGGCAGGAAACCCTCCCCTGCAAAACAATGTCTTCCGATCTCCGGTCCATTCCGGATACCTTTCCCCAAACCGATCCAGAAAGGCAGCCATCAGAACCGCAAAAATATTTGCCATCGTCAGAATCGTGATTGCAAAAGAATAATAATGGGCAAAGGAACCTCCCGTAGCTGTCCGGTAGATCTGACTTAAAGGGATGGCCCCCGCACCATTGCCGCCTCCCATTACGGGAAGCATATATCGCAGGATAACAGCCAATGGCTCTATTCCAAACACAACTCCGGCCATTGCTCCCAGGAAACTCGCCCCCGCCAGTCCTCCCAGAATCGCCGGAATATACTGCCGAAACGAACAGACCAACAGCCGTCGCTCCAGCGAAAGAAGCGAACCGGTAAGCAGAAAAACAATATAAAGCGTAAGAAGATCCGCTTCGTTCATCATCTTATCGATGGATTCCGCATAAGCCGGCAAAATTACATCATAAGAAAACAGAATCGCAGATACCAGAAACGTAAGGATCAGCTCCCCGCCCACGTATGTATTCCAGAACGGAATTCGTTCTCCAATCTCATTGCAGACCACCCCGATGGACAACATAAGCACAAAACATCCTGCCGCATCCTTAGACAACACCCCGGTCATCGCCGAAACGACAGCCGTCACTGCCACCGCCAACGCAAGATACCATGGCAAGCCAAATGAAACCATCTGAAACTTTTTCTCCTCTGACACAAGCACACCCCCAGCCACAACATAATTTTGATGAACAATCACGAAATTCCCGCAAAATTCCCCCGTTTTTTGTCACATCTTCATACTAATAAGCATAACATTTGCTGATTTTCATGTCAATTATGTTTTCACGCCAGGACAGAATATTCGTGTCCCTTTTACTTGTATCTGTCCTGCCTCCCTTTATTCCTTTTGTTCTCTGCTCCGCAGCTGCCCGGCCAGTTCGCGGATGCAGCGCGCAGGATTATTCCCCCGCACATAGAGAACGATCTGCTCCTCTCCCCTCTCTGCGAGCATCCGGTAATAACTGCTGTGTTTGAGTACCGCCGTATTAATAATAATCACATCGCGGTTGCGGATCAGGGCCGGATCATAATTGTTCTTCCCCGCTGCAAGGAACTGCCATTCCGGAAAAATTTCCCGAAACCGGCGCTGCCAGTTCGCGTGCCCGCCAATCGCCACCACCTGTCTGTGAGAGAGAGCAGTGCGGAGTTCCTGCTCTTCCGGTTCTCCTGATCCGTCACTCTTCTCCATCGACTCCCGCTCCGACGCGTCCACGTTCCCATCCGTCTGACAGATATAATCCAGAAGTTCCCCGGCCTCCCTCTGCCATCGTTTCTGTTCCTGTCCCACGCGCACCAGCTGTTCCTTCCTGCGCTCCAGTTCTTCCCTCACCCGGTTCAGAGCGTCCGCATACTCGTCCTTCTCCCGCTTCACCTGCTCCAGGCTGTTTTCCAGTTCCCGAAGCTTCCGTTTCAACTGTTTCGTCTCCTCCTCTGCTTCTATCTGTCTCAGACGAACCATCTCCCCCTCTTTCACAGACGGATACGATCCATGCAGCTCGGCAATGTATTTGCAAAGCGTCGCCGCCAGAAGAAACGGCAGATATCCTTCCCAGTTCAACCGCGGGTAAGCAGAAAATATCTGCTGCATTTCCGTCTTCGACAGGTGGATTCCGGACAAAATCAGCGGATGCAGATGAAACATGGCGAACACCTCCCGATAATCCAGAGTGCGCACCGCTCCATAGGCTGTTGACTGCTCCCGCAGCAGAGAAGTCAGTTTTCTTTCCGGCCTCTGTTCGCAACACATCACATAATTGTCACAGTGGTATTGCTCCATCATCTCACGCCAGCTTTCCTGCCCTTCCTCCGTGATTGCCAGGCCATCCTCCTCCAGCGCTTCCTGACAGAATCGTCTCACATTCATAAACGCAAGGCTCGTACCCAGGTTCATCGGAAGCGGAACCTTCATTATCTTCGCCATCACCAGTTCCATTGCCATAACAGAAGCCTGATATACCGGGTCGCCCGCATCGTTCCCGCTTTCATACAGGAGAGCAAACTGCTGTTCCCCATCCATCCTGCCCCAGCGCCGAATCTCATTCTTTAATCTGCGGTAACCACTCTCCACGATGGACAGAAACCTGCGCACACCATCTCCCACGTCCTGCCCCTGCAGCAGACCAACGCAGTGAATAACGTCCTGCCGCTCGGATATCCGAAACCAGGATAAAAACGGCGCATCCACATACACCGACTGTTCAAATGCCGCCTGAAAACACACTCCATCCATCTGCACATAACTGTGCAGCTTTTCCAGGCACTTCTTATTCTTCACGATCGCATACGTCAGAAGTCCCGTGGTGTCAATGACAAGCGATTCTCCCTCCAGTTCCAGAATCGGTTTTACATAATAGCGCATCGCTGGCTGTACATACTCCAGAAGTTTTCCCAGCATTCTCTCGTCCACGATCTGTTCAAACACTTCCTGCATGAACGTTTCATTCAGGGCCGCCACCGATTTTTGCACAGAGTCCGGGCCATACTCCGTCACAGCATATCCCCTGACCGCTTTTCCCTTCTCCTCTTCCGTAAGCCTGAGTCTCTCGATCGAACCTGCCAGGATTCTCGCGCAATCCGGAATCGTCAGCAGATAACGCATCAGCTGTGCTTTTACCCGAACATGCCATTCCAGTCTTCCGATCACCTTTCATTCCTCCATCCTCTGAAAACGAACGCGTGTCTCCATGAAATCACAACAAAACCTGCCGCTGTCAGTTTCCTTCTCATACTGTAACAAACGGCAGAATAAAACTCCCCCGGGAGCGCGCCCGTCCCCGGCAAAGGTCATCCTTCGTATTCAACTTTAATTTGGGTAGAAAATGATAAGAACAGCATCTAGTATAATCGGTATTTGACCCGATGTCAATACCCGATTGTGCGCAAACAAAAAGACACCCGGAGTGGTCAATGGCAACGCCTTCCATACCGTGTAAGCAAAAACCGCCGCACCAGTCACTTCATCGGTGACCCGTGCGGCGGGATCTGTTTTTCCCTTACGACAGGCAACTGCCTGGCATAAAAATCTTTACTTCGTCAGCTCATCCACAATCGCGCCGACAGCCTCTCCAAACGCAGCCGACTTCGCGTCCGCATCCTCCAGAGAAGCGCCCTTCACACCATAGTAGAACTTGATCTTCGGCTCGGTGCCGGAAGGTCTCACGCACAGCCATGCGTTGTCGTTCATGTCATAATAGAGTACATTCGAGGACGGAAGCCCGGTCGGAGTGACCTCGCCGGTCGCCATATCCTTGATGGTATCCTTCTGATAATCGCGTGCGGACAGAACATGATAACCGCCCACCTCTGTCGGCGGATCGTTGCGCAGGGCTTCCATGATCGCCTTGATCTTCGCCAGGCCCTCGATGCCGGACATGCCAATGGACTTGACCGCGTCTTTGTAATAACCGTACTTATTATACATATCGATCATCGCATCCCAAAGCGTCTTGCCCTGAGTCTTATAATAAGCGGCAGCCTCACACAGAGCGACCGTAGCGGAAACCGCATCCTTGTCACGGGCATAGGTGCCGATCAGGCAGCCATAGCTTTCTTCCATACCGAACATATAATGACCGACGCCCGTCTTTTCTTCCTTCAGGACCTGCTGTCCGATCCACTTGAAACCGGTCAGGCACTCCACCAGCTTACAGTCATAATCTGCAGCAACCGCATCGATCAGGTTGGTGCTGACGATCGACTTCACAACCTCCGCATCTGCCGGGATCGCGTTCTGAACCTTCTTCTGGCTCAGCACATACTCACACAGAAGGGAACCGGACATATTGCCGGTCAGGGAAATGTACTCGCCGGACTTCGTATCCTTCACATAAACACCCAGGCGATCCGCATCCGGATCCGTCGCAAGGACCAGATCCGCATCGATCTCTTTCGCCAGCTTCAGGCCAAGCGCAAATGCCTCCGCTGCCTCCGGATTCGGGTAGCTGACCGTCGGGAACTCGCCATCCGGCAGCTCCTGCTCAGGAACCACATAGACATTCTCAAAACCGATATCATGCAGTGCGCGGCGTACCAGAACATTGCCGGTACCATGGAGCGGAGTATAAACAATCTTGATATCCTTCTGCATCGCGTCGATGGCGTCCTGATTCACGACCTGCGCCTCCACCTGTGCCAGATACTTATCATCAATATCCGCGCCGATTACCTTGTAAAGTCCCAGGGACTTCGCGTCGGATGCAGTCATCGTCTTCACCGTGGACAGATCCTCGATCGCCAGCACTTCCTCCGTCACACCCTTGTCATGAGGCGGGGTAAACTGTGCACCGTCCTCCCAGTAAACCTTGTAACCATTGTACTCCGGCGGGTTATGGCTCGCGGTAATATTGATACCGGCGATGCAGCCCAGTTCACGAACTGCAAAGGACAGCTCCGGCGTCGGACGCAGGGACTCAAACTTATACGCAAGGATCCCATTCGCAGCCAGCGTACGGGCAGCCTCATCCGCAAACTCCGGGGACATTCTTCTGGAATCGAAAGCGATCGCAACGCCCTTGTTCGCGCCACCCTGCTTGATGATATAATTTGCAAGACCCTGCGTCGCGCGGCGAACCACATAAATATTCATCCGGTTGATTCCAGCGCCAAGCACACCGCGAAGACCGGCGGTACCGAATTCAAGATCCATATAGAAGCGTTCCTTGATCGCGTTCTCATCGTCGGCAATCGCCCGTAATTCTTCCTTCGTTGCCTCGTCGAAATACGGATTGTCCAGCCACTCCTGGTAGATCTTCATGTAATCCTTCATAATTAAATACTCCCTCCTGTAATTTTCCCGGCCATGATCCGTAAAAAAATGCACAAAATCATCCCCGGATGCAATTTGATCCATGTTCTTATTATATAACAGGCTGTCAGAAAAAGGAAGGAAAAAGTATGCAAAAATCACAGATAAATTTTTGCCAGGAATTCCTTTCTGGACTTCTGCCGGATTTCCAGAGCATTCAGTTTCTCCACATTTTTCTCCGGAATCCAGGCTTTGTTTGCATTATTGTAATAATTTAACTGTTTCCAGTATTTTTCCGGATACAGGAGCAGATAATACAGGCATTTTCGTTCATTCAATGAAATCGGCCGCACCCGGTCATAACGTTCGATCATGGCAAGCCCCAGGCTTTCATCCCAATCCTGCCGCTCCAGGCATTTGCGCAGGAAACGGCAAAGATCCGTCATCGGAATGCCAAGGTGCATCTGATTGAACTCGATAAACGCCACGTCCCGTCCGCAGATCAGGATATGATGCTGGTCCAGATCGCCGTGGCAAATCTGTCTCGGCAGAACGACCTGCGTCGTCTCCATCAGGCTTCCCAGCCCTTCCTGTGCCTGCAGCGCTTCCTCAAAATAAGAATCAAAACGGGCGATCACGCAGCGCTCGAAATCGCCCTTCTTCTTCTGATTGCGGATAAATGTCCGCACACGCTTCATCTCGCGTGTATGCCGCCGCATCTCGCTGAGCGGATCCGGCGGCAGCATGGAACGCAGATCCCACTCTTTTCGCCAGGCAATTTTCCCCATCGCCTGATGCAGTCTGGCAATGTGAGAAACCGATTCCAAAATCTCCCGGCTGTCGCGCAGGCTGCATTCCCGGTCGATAAACCACTCCTTCAACACATAATTTGTTCCATCCTCTGCGGCGGTAAGAAGATTTCCATCCTGATTGCGCACATAACGGTCTGTCCGGGTAATACCCTGGTTTCCCAGCTCCTCCAGAACCGTCGTCTCGAATTCCAGACGTTTCAGTGTTCCCCGATATTCCTTCAGTTGCTTCACACTGCCATCCGACCACTGACAGATCCAGGCTCCCCTTCCCTTCCGGACAGAGAGCGCTTCTCCCTCAAAATGCTGCAGCACTTCCAGATAACTGTCGTACACGTCCACCCCTCCACTCTGATTGTTTCACCACAACTGTTTCATGGTATGAGTGGAGGAAACGGATTATTCATGGCACTGCAATCACTACAGCGATTTGATTTTCCTGATGTAAACCTGCCGGAAATGAAGCATTGCGTAAATCATCGCCAGACTTTCTGAAATCCACGCCGCGTACCAGGTATACTCCAGCCCGATCGCCGTAGCGAAATAATACGAAAAAGGAACCAGCACCACCAGCTGCCTCAACAAGGTTCCGATCATACTCAGGAGCCCGTTTCCCATACCGGAACCACAAAATCCGATCGTAATCGTAACCGCGGCAAGCGGGAAGGTCAGCGAAATAATCTTTAAACCACGTACCCCGATCCTCATCATCTCATCACCGGCCTTATACAAACCAAGCAGCTGTGCCGGAAACGCCTGAAACAAAATGGTGCCAATCAGCATGATGAGGACAGCGACCGCCAGTGTCACTTTGAAGGTCTCCATGATCCGATCTTTCTTCCCTGCACCATAATTGTATCCCACAATCGGGATCTGACCCTGAGCCAGTCCGCTGACCGGCATGTAGACAAATGTCCACAGTTTATAATATACACCGTAGAACGCCACCGCTGCGCTTGAAAAATCAATTAGCAAGCGATTCATACAGATCATCATAAAGCTTCCCATCATCTGTGTCAGCATCGTCGGAAAACCGACCACATAGACATCCTTTATGATTCGACCGTCTGGACGGAATCCTCGAAACTCAAAATGAATCTCTTCATTTTTTACCTTATTCAGCCCAAGCGCCGCAATCGCTGCGACAAACTGCCCCATAATCGTCGCGATCGCCGCCCCTCGAATCCCCATAGACGGCAATCTAAACATCCCGAAAATCAGGATCGGATCCAGCACGATATTAGTCACAGCACCCAGTGTCTGCGCCGCCATACTCAAAAATGTATTTCCCGTGGCCTGAAGCAGCCGCTCTCCCGTCGTCGCAAGAAAGATGCCACAGCAACCCACCATACAAATAGTCAGATACTGCACACCCAACTCCAGAATTTCCGCATCATCGGTAAACATCGACAGGAAACGCTCTGAACCGAAATATCCGAACACCATAAATATGATCGAACAGACAATCGCCAGAAACAGACCGTTGACCGCGACCTGATTGACCGCCTTTAAATCATGCCTGCCCAGGTTCCTCGACAAAAGCGAGTTGACACCTACACCCGTCCCTACGGCAACCGCCAGCATCAGCATCTGCGCGGAATAAGCCAGGGACGTTGCCGTCAATGCGTTTTCGTTAATTCTTGAAACATAGATGCCATCCACGATATTATACAATGACTGTACCAGCATGGACGCCATCAACGGCACGGAGACATTGGCGATCAGTTTGGGGATTGCCATGACCTCCATTTTATTTACTTTGTCCATATCTCTCACCATTCTTTTCTAAAAAGTAACAAAAGTGTGTGTCAAAAAAACAGCGAATCTGTCTATATTTGACTAATATCATTTTCCGTAGTATAATTTGAGTGTTATTATTTTAAGAATCCGGACAGCGATAACAGACCGATCCGGAGAAGAGGATGATCGCATGAATTTTCTGAGCCTGGAATATTTTACAGCCATAGCTGAAGAAAAAAGCTTTACCAAGGCCGCCGAACGCCTGTTTGTCTCTCAGCAGTCCCTGAGCGAACATGTCAAAAAACTCGAGGCTGAGATCGGCTGCCCTCTGTTCAAACGCGGACGCACTCTCTCCCTCACTTCCGCCGGAGAAATTTTTCTGCACGGTTCCCGGGATATCCTGGCCACGCGCGACCAGACTCTTCTCGATATCTCAGCCCTGACTCATGAATCGTCCAACCAGCTGACCATCGCGACTGCGACCTTCGGCACACCTCCATTTCTGTCTGATCTCCTGCTGCAGTTTTCTGCGGATTATCCGCAGTACCGGACCATCATCGCCAAGCGACTGGTTCGGGATATCGCCTCTCACATGGATGGAGTTAACCTGTACATCAGCTGGTTGCCGTTAAACGACGGCCTGAAGCATTGTCCGATCATAGACGATACCTTTGCTGCTGTCGTCAGCAAAAGCCTGCCGAACAAAATTTACGAATCGCGATGGCCAGCCATCGAGGCAGAACTTCTTGCTACCCGCAACCTTTCTCTGCTCGCGGAAGTACCATTTGTCTATCTGTATGACAGAGACGGCTATCTTGCACCGGATCTGGACGTGATCTTTAAATACTACTCCATCCACCCGGCAGAAGGCTTTCAGTCGGAAAACTCCGATCTGAATTTTTCTATCTGTCTCAACGGAGCAGGCGTTTATCTGGCTCCGCTGGATCTGATCCGGCGCAAGCTGAAACAAAGCTCCTCTGAAGCAAGAGAGGCTGTCGCCGTCTATCCGATCGACACTGGCGAACTGAAAGCCACACTCGCCCTCAGTTATCAGAAAGGCCATATTCTGAATAATGCGGAAAAGCGGTTCATTGACGCTACCCGGCAATATATCCTGCGTACACAGAATGATTTATAACCGGACAAACCGGATAGCCGACGGAGCAACCGCATCAATCTTTTTTCCGGTTTCTTCCAGCCTCCCGTCTTTTCCGATCCGAAAAACAGTAATATCGCCAGAAATCATGTTTCCCGAGAACAGATATCTCCCATCCGGCGAGATCTGAAGCGCCCTCGGCATGATGCCCCCGCAGGAAGCTACCTGCACCAGTGTTGGCAACCCGGACTCATCCAGTTCCATCACCGCGATGCTGTTTACGCTCATCAGTGAACAATAGAGCGTCCTGCCGTCTGGGGAGACCATGATATCCTGTGCGCCCACCGGCTTGCCATCGATCAGTCCCGCATCCTCAAATAACAACGAAATCTGTGAAAGTCGGTGCATTTTCCCTGTCTTCTTGTTATAGGCAACTGTTTCCAGCGTCGGTGCAAATTCATGATTTACATAAAGCACCTGCAGTGCCGGATGAAACGCCGCATACCGCGGAAACGTCTTGAAGTCAGACTCCAGACAATCTAACTGCTCCAGTTTGCCGCGTAGCCTGTCCAGCCCATAGGTGTAAATGCGATCCATTCCCTTATCGCAGGCTACATAGATTTCTCCTTCCGGGTTTGGAATCACACAGTGAACACGGGAAAGCCCCCTTACCACCTGGATATGACCGGATACCGGATCGACATTGACCTCAGAATCCGGATCCCTCCCGTCTGTACTTTGTGTAACGGAGATATCGCACATTCCACCGATTCCTCCGTCTTCTTCGATGCGAAACAGTGCTATGCCCGCATCGTCAAACAGGACTTTATTTGTATAAGTACCATCCGGATTTTTTTCAATTTTTGTGACATGCCACGGATCCGCGTGCAGGCTCACCAACAGGAACTGCTGTGACTTGTCCATGCATATATAAGACGGCTCCGGACAAAGGGATTCTTTTTCATTTACCAGCGTCAATTTCCCTGTTTCCGCGTCCATTCGAAATGATGCAATGTAACCGCCTCCTCCGATCTCACCGCGGCGCTCTCCCCGCTCATCACAGGCATATACCATTCTTTTTTCCGAATCGATCCACAGCTGTCCGGCTGCCATCTCTGAGCGGATAGTCTCAATCAGTTCCATGTTTCCGGATTCCGGATCATATCGATACGTTGTGATTCCCTTGGGTGCCTCGGCAAATCCCCAGTTTCCCACAACCGCATACATCTTTTCTGACATAAATGTACTCCCTTCCGGACTTTAGTCCGCGTCCTCAGGCTTATTATGGTATTCTTCATAAAGCCCCGGCAAAAAGACTCCAAGCTGCTGCGCTTCGATCACATTGTGCCGGATTACCTTTCGCAGATAATCATCCGAACACATCTCGGCCGGTGTTGTTTTATCCTGCACGATTTTTCCATTCTCCACTCCGTATCCGATCCATTCACGGGTTCGTTTCTCCATAAAGCCCCGCGGATTATTTCTCGAAAGTGTCAGGCACAGGTGCATACCCGGTAGCCTCGTATGAGACGCGTCCATTGTGTGGAAGGTTTCGTATGCGAAATCCACAAAGCAGCCATGCTCCTTCAATATCTTTGCCTGTTCCTCCGTCAGTCCGAAATCCATCGGATCCAGCGCATGGCGAACAGTATAAGTCTTGGGGTCTCCCTCTCCCTCATCCAGAGATTCCACGGTCCAGATCCCGTCTGTCCGGTCCTTGCCATTGACAAAACCATGCCCGACATGATCCGCCTGATTCCAGATCTTATACCGGATATTGTCATACCCCTGTTCTCCAAGCGGCTGATGTTTACTCGGCGTATTGACCCAGCGGAAATACCAGGCCAGCATCTTCGGGTTACAGTTCATATACGTTGTATAGGTAGCGATGTAAGCGGAACCGTCATCCATATGGCAATAACCGAATTCCAGGTTGGAGTAACCTTCCGGTACCAGCAATTCGGCAAAATTCTCAGCCCGGATCGCCAGCGAAGGATCCGACGGGCAGCCCCGATCCAGCAGTTCCTTCTCGATGGGTCCCATCTCATACAGCGGTAAATCGTAATATTTTGCAAGCGGAAGCGCCCGCTCTTCTTCACAAAGTACAGGTCTTCTGGTAATTTGAATCATAATGAATCTCCTTCTCTATTTTTGTTTACTTCTTCTCTTAATGCCTCATAAAGGCTCTCCGTTGACTGTTCTCCCTCATAATTCAGGATCAGGATACTCTGACCCTGCCGGATCCGGATAGCTGTTTTGGCGGCATCCCGCACACAAAGGAAATATTCCCCCCATTCGTCCGACTGCCAGATCCCGTAATGATATCCTCTTTTTGTCTCTCCATCCACACAGGCTCCATAATCCTGCGGAAGTTCGGCCAGCTGGAGTTCCTCAACTTCCGCGTACCGGATCGGATATTCCCTGCCCTGTGGATCTGTCACCACAATCCCGCCATCCGATGCCGTGATCGTCACCTGCACCGACATTTTCCCGAACAGGAATAAAAACACGGCTACGATCGCTATCACACTCAGTAAATGCAAAATCATTTGATTCAGAGCGGAGTCTTCTTTCTTTTGCTTCATAGCTGCTCCTTTCCCTCGCCGGAATTTCCCTTTTCTCAGCTTTCCAGTTTCTCATAAAAAACCCGATATTCGTTTAGCCCGATCACAAGCGCGGCAGCTCCCGTAATAACAAAGAGCGCCAGGCTCAAAACAGTCCTGTCATTTCCACTGATTCCTTCCCTCAGCAGGAAAACGACGACTGACAGCGCGGAGAGAATACTGCAGATTTCCACGCCCCGGATCCCTGCCGCGAAGCCACGCACGGCGGTCCGGTAATATCTGCGCTCCATCTTTTCCGGCATCGCCACATAATGACAGAGAGCGAAAAAGGTATACAGCAGACAGGGTAGACACAGGGCCTGGGGCAGGTTGACATACCAGACGCAGTTACTCGCGATCGGCATGCTCGCGCCGCAGATATAGGCAGCCAGTCCGGCCGCAAACAGCACGGAATAACCGACCCGGTTCCGTATGCTTTTCGTACGGGGCAGCGCCTGCCTGTAATACTCCGCCGTATAGACGCGCCGGATCTTTCCCGAGCCGTCCGCGTCATAGGACTCCTCATAGCCGTCAAAATGCTGATGATAAAAAATGCTGTGCCATACCTGCATTTTTCCTGCTTCTTCGTTCAGCTGTCTGTCTTTTCTGCGCAGTCTCTCTCCCATGTCTTGTCATCTTCTCCTGTTTTCCTGAACAGTTAACTGATTCTGTAATAGGTTATCCGATTTCCTTCAATCTGCAGCAGGAAACGAAATGGTCGTTATCCACCTGTTTCAGCTCCTGAGGCTGCTCGCACGCCTCTGTCGCGTACGGACAGCGGCTCGCGAACCGGCATCCCGGCTTCGGGTTGATCGGACTTGTGATCTCTCCCTTGAGGACAATCCGCTTCATCGGATGATCCAGGTCAACTGACGGCACCGCGGAGAGCAGAGCCTTGGTATAGGGATGCATCGGATTTTTAAACAACTCCTGAGATGGGCTGACTTCCACCAGCTGTCCCAGATACATCACGCAGATGTGGTTGGATATGTGCCGGACCACGGACAGATCGTGCGTAACAAAAATATAGGTAAGCTTCAGCTGATCCTGCAGATCCATCAGCAGATTCAGCACCTGTGCCTGAATGGAAACATCCAGCGCCGATACCGGCTCATCGCACATGATAAACTCCGGACTGAGCGCCAGCGCGCGGGCAATTCCTACCCTCTGACGGCGTCCGCCGTCAAGCTCATGCGGATACGCCATACGCAGCCGCTCCTCGACGCCGCACAGATCCATCAGCCGTTCTGTCTCCTCGAGGATTTCCTTCTTTTTAAAACGCTTCGACAGGTAAAGCGGCTCCTGAACCGCTTCCTCCACGGTCATACGCGGATTGAGCGAGGAATACGGGTCCTGAAAAATGATCTGCATATTTTCCCTTACTCTCCTCAGATCCTTTCCCTTTGCCTCCGTGATATCTTCTCCGTTCAGATAGATTTTCCCTGCAGTGGGATCCTGCAGACGGATAATGGTACGTCCGAGCGTGGACTTCCCGCAGCCGGATTCTCCCACGACGCCCATTGTTTCGCCCTTCTGAATCTCAAAGCTGATATCATCTACCGCATGGTTGATTCCCATCGGCACATTAAAATATTTTTTTAAATGCTCAACCTTCAATAATGCAGACATCTCTGACCTCCTTAATTAAGCATACACCGGCATGCGTGCTGCTTTGAAAGTTCCTTAAGCGGAATCGATCCCTTCCGGCATTTGTCACAAACCTGCGGGCATCGCGGCCCAAACGCACATCCATCCGGCAGATCGGACGGATCCGGCGGCAGGCCCGGGATCGGGCTCAGCCTTGGCTTATCGCTGTTCATGCTCGGCAGCGATCCAAATAATCCCTTTGTATAAGGATGAGCCGGATGGCGGAACACTTCTTCTTTATCGCCATACTCCACGATCTTGCCGGCGTAAATAATTGCGACCTTATCGCAGCTCTCTGCCACAACTCCCAGATCATGAGTAATCAGGATCATCGCCATATTGTACTTTTCCTTCAGCCGTCCCATCATCTCCATGACCTGTGCCTGAACGGTCACATCCAGTGCCGACGTCGGCTCGTCCGCCAGCAGCAGCTCCGGATTGCAGGCAAGCGCCATTGCGATGACGACTCTCTGCTTCATCCCGCCGGAAAACTGATGCGGATATTCACTGTAACGCTCTGCCGGAATTCCCACCATCTCCAGCATTTCACAGGCTTTCTTTTTTGCTTCATTTAACTTCATATCTTCGTGCAGGCTGATCGCTTCGGTGATCTGCCCGCCGACGGTCATGACCGGATTTAACGCCGTCATCGGATCCTGGAAAATCATCGAAATCTTATTTCCTCTGATTTTCAGCATTTCCTTCTCCGGGATCCCCAGCAGTTCCTGCCCGTCCAGCCACACTTCCCCGCCCTGCACCTTCGCGGAACGATCCGGAAGGATACGCAGGATGGATTTAGCAATCGTTGTCTTGCCCGCTCCTGTCTCTCCGACAAGTCCCAGAGTCTCACCTGCGTCCAGATTGATCGAGACGCCGTTCACCGCATGGATGATGGATCCGTCTGAGGTATATTCCACCGCAAGATCTTTTATCTCAAGAAAATGATTATTCATATTACCGACTCCTTAATTCTTCATCTTCGGGTCAAGTGCGTCCCGCAATCCGTCGCCAAACAGGTTCAGAGCCAGTACGGTCATGGCGATCGCGATCCCCGGGAAAGTTATCATATGCGGATATTTCATGATATAATCACGTCCGCTTGCCAGCATGGCTCCCCACTCCGGAGTCGGAGGCTGCACGCCCAGTCCGATATATGCAAGTCCCGCGACGGAACAGATCGTCGTACCGATTCCCATCGTCGTTCCTACAATCGTCGGACTGATAATATTGGGCACCATATGTTTGTACATAATCCGGAATTTCCCGGCATTCAGAGAACGCGCCGCTTCCAGATAATCCATTTCCCGTTCCTTTAAACTCATGGCACGGGTACTTCGGATACCGCCCGGCACATTAGAGATCAGCATCGCGATAATCGTATTGACATAACCGGCTCCCAGTGTCGCGGAGATCAGGATGGCCAGCAGTGTGCTCGGAATGGATGCCCAGATATCTACGATTCTCATTCCGATCAGGTCAACCTTGCCTCCTGTATAACCGATATAGGCGCCGACTAGCACACCGATCACCTGGCTGACCACATCTGCAATCAGGCCGATCGACAGGGAATATCTGGCTCCATAGATCAGGCGGCTCAGGATATCGCGCCCCACCTCGTCACAGCCGCAGATATGCTTCATCGTCGGCGTCGCGTACATGGATGTCAGATCCATCTTTGTGGGCGAATACGGCGCGAATACCGGGGCAAAGATCGCCACGATCGAGATGACAATCAGCAGGATCAGGCCGAACATGGCCGTCGGATTTTTGGAAAGCCGTTTAAAAACCTGCACGAAATTACTCTGTTTTTTGTATTTTTTCTTCTTTGTATTCTCTGCACTCACTTTGGTCACCCTTTCTTTCCGGATACGACGTACTGTGCCTTGATTCTCGGGTCAATATACGCATAAACCAAATCCACGATCAGCATGACGGTTGCTGCGAACAGCGCAAGAATTAAAACAGAAGAACGAACCGACGGGTAATCTCTGGTATTGATGCTGTTCAAAAGGAAAAGTCCTACTCCAGGGAAGGTAAACACACTCTCCAGCACAACCGTTCCTCCGATGCTTTTACCGAACTGCGCGCCCAGGATATTGATGACCGGGATCAGCGCATTGGGCAGCATATGGCCATAAATCACACTCCGCTCCGGAACTCCCTTTGCCCTCGCCGTAGAGATATAATCCGAGCGGATCGTTTCCAGCGCAGAAGAACGCATCTGCCTTGCGTTTTTCGCAATTCCAGCCACGGAACCCGCTGCCACCGGCAGAATCCAGTTCGAGATACTCCCGATGCCAAACGCGGGGAGCACATTCAGCTTCAGGCAAAATAGCAGAATCAGCATCAATGCCAGCCAGAACTCCGGCATGGATACCCCCACCATGGCCAGTGTCATCAACGCATGATCCTGCCAGCGGTTCTGATGCAGGGCGGCGCTGATTCCCAGCGGAATCCCCACCGCGGCGCCAATGATGATGGTGATCAGACTGAGCATGATCGTTCTGGGAATACGCCCCATCAGTTCCTCAATTACCGGTACATTATAAGACCACGAAACTCCCAGATCGAATCGAATAAATGTATCATACAGGTACCTTCCCAGCTGCACGATATACGGATCATTTAACCCCAGGCTGTCCCGGAACGCCTGTCGTTCCGCATATGTCGCGGTAGTCGGCAGTGCGATATCCGCAGGATCTCCAGGCACAAAATACAGTACCGTGAAGATTACGAATGCGGTGCCAACCGCTACAACGATCAGCCATAAAATCCTTTTTACTACATATTTCCACATAAGTCCTCCTTTGAGTAACTTTGAAAGTTCAGAAGTTCTTTCAAACGAACGGACACCCGGATTAAAACAGGTGTCCGCCTTTCGCCGGTTATTCGGCCATAATGCAGGACCCCGGTACGACCAGATGCTGCCCCTGATAAGTAATCTCAGAAATCTTGTCCGTACGGTATGCCATATTCGCATTGAACTGCAAAAGCCCATACGCATAACCCTTTTCTATCACATAATCATACAGTGCGTTCATACTGTCTTCATTATGAGTATCCAGTCTGTATGCTGTGTCAAAGAGCTCCTGAAGTTTTGCATCCTCTACAAACCACTGTGTCTTTCCCGTGGACGTTGTCTCCGTATTAAACAGGAATGTGTACATTTCCATCAGAGAACTTGTGCAGGAAATCGCGGTTCCAATTTCCATGTCATATGCACTGGGATCGGTACGATTCGCCTCTGCGGTCGCTTTATCGACAACAACGATCTCCGATTTGACGCCAATTTCTTCGAGGAACGCGTTGATGCAGAGTGCCACGGTTTTATACACACCATTGTTGTCAGTATTGGTCAGAATCGTCAGAGTCTCTCCGTTGTAGTTCGACTTGGCCAGATATTCCTTCGCGAGGTCCAGATTGTAGGTCGTCTGATAGCTTTCCTCTGTTTCCCAAGCCGGATTATAATCAGAAACACCATTAGAAATACCAAGTGCACTGCTCGGAACTGCCGAACCCTCACCCAGGCTGGCCGCGACGTAAGTGTTGTCGATCGCATAATAGACCGCCAGACGCAGATTTTCATCGCTCATCGGACTCTCAGGGCTGCAGTTCGGGGTCAGAACCAGCTGTTTATTGTCAGCCAGCATACTCACTGCCACCTGATCACTGTATTTTCCGCCCTCCATAAAATCCGAACAGTTTTCAGTGGCAATCTTCGTGCAGAGATCGATCGTACCGCTCTCCAGTCCGATTACGATCTGTGTCTCCTCAGACATAAAATTCTCTACAATCTTCTCTACATAAGCCTGATGGCGCTTGTTGATCAGACTCTCGTCCTTCTGCCAGTAATCATCCCAACGCTCCAGGGTCAGGCTTGCTCCGCTGACAAAATCCGTCAGCATATAACGTCCGGTCCCGCACGCGTCTGTCGTCAGTCCGGATGCGCTCGCGTTATAAGCCGCTTCCGTGTATACCCAGATGTTAATCAGATAGGTGTTAAACTCTGATACATTTTCGATCGGCGCGGAAAGCTCCAGACAGACCGTCGTATCGTCGATCGCGTAGGCATTGTCCAGCTTGGAGTAGTAGGACTTATAGCCCTCCTCGATATTATGCATATAGGTGAACGCGACGTCAGAAGCGGTCACATGATTTCCGGCATGATCGTAGATATCATCATAAATATAGATCTCATAGGTTGTATCGTCCACAATCGTATAACCGTTATTTTCCCCTCTGCTGCCGTCAGCCAGTACCGGACATAATTCTCCGGTATCCGGATCCAGGTCGTACAGAGATTCATAAACACTCCAGAGAAGACCTTTTGTGCCTTTATCTGTTTTGAACGGAGCCACATCCTCCGGATCCGAACCTGCTATGTTCAGTACACTCTTATCCACCGGACCCGTCGGCGCCGCTACTGTCTCCGTGTCGGATCCGCTTTCCCCTCCCCCGGAAGCGCCTGAACTTCCGGAACCTCCGGAACACCCTGCCAACAAACACATAATCAGTGCCGCAGACGCTACTAAATACGTTTTCCTTCTCATAACTTCCTCCTTCATTTGCGTTCCCTCCTGGTAAATCTTATCCGCAGGAGTTAACTGGTAATGTTTCTGTCAGACATTTCGTCTGTAGAACGCCGCTCGCGCGGTTTACGAGATTAAAAGCAAAATCCGAACCAAAATGCTTTCTCTCTTATTCCATCATCCGCCCCCTTCTGTTTTGTCAAAATTACAACGTACCCACTGCTCTTCAAGCTTTTTTCTTTGTGCATTTTGATCGGTTTGTTTCGTTTTTTCATCTCCTTGTGCTACAAGTTTACCATTATCTTTTATTGCAAGTCCAACATGAAAGTTTTTTGTTGTTACAAGCAAATACCTGTACTTCTGTCTGATTTTCGCGCACAAAAGAAAAGCCCTTACCTGCCCCGGAACGTTTTCCTCTCAAAAGGCAAGCGTTCCGAACATAGCAATGGCTATTCCTGTTTTCTTATACTGTATTCTGTCTTATATATCGAAAAAACATCAGATGTTCAGAAATAGAAAACCATCTGAATCCACCTGTAATAATAAAACGGTATGGTGAAATCTTTCATTTCTGACAGAAGTCATCCGTCTCGAACCCATCGGCGCGAAGCAAGGTTTCCCGTTCATTGTCCTCCGGGTGCGCCAGCACATGGTCCAGCATGCGTGCCAGGATCGCCCCGATTTCCTTCCCCGGTTTCACGCCCGCATCAATCAGATCCTTCCCCTTCACGGCCAGCTCACTGAGCCGCAGGCAGTCTCCGTCTGCGCGAATCTTTGCCGTCTGCGCACGGATCGCCGCACCGTATTCGTTCAGTTCCGTCAGCGCGTCCCAGAGCTCCGGCTCCATCTGTGCCATCGCCCGTCTTACCGCTTCCGGCTCCGCAACCGGTTCTACGCCCGACCAGGACACCAGCGTCTTCACCCGGGCAATGGTGTCATGATCCATTTTCAGTTCTTTTAAGATCCGGACAGCGGTTGCCGCCGCATCCGTATTCCCTGTCGCTTCTCCCATCTTCCCGTCAAAAACCGTCGTCCCCTGCTCACATGCGCAACGCAGAAACGCCGCCCAGCGCACATATTTCACGCGTGGCAGCGTCGCGGGAATACGCACACGCCCCTGAGGGAGCGTCGCAAAAACCGGAGAAATATACGGACTCATCCCAGTCTCAAAGACCTCCCTGATCCGTTCCGGATGATCCGACAGAAGCGTCTTCGTCAGTTCCACCTGAATCCGCTCCCTGCTGACCCTCGCCAGGTTCGGCGCAATCACCGTGATCGCCTTCCAGGTTCCCGCTTCCACCGCAAAGCCAAGCTGTGCGGAAAAACGGACCGCCCGCAGAATCCGCAGCGCATCCTCCGTGAAACGCTCCAGCGGATCCCCCACACACCGGATCACCCCGGCAGCCAGATCCGCCATACCGCCGAATTCATCCACAATCCCGGTTTCATGGCTGTACGCCATCGCGTTGATTGTAAAATCCCGCCGTTTCAGATCCTCCAGCAGACTTGCGGTGAACTCCACCCGCTTCGGATGGCGCCCATCCTCGTACTCTCCGTCAATCCGGTATGTGGTCACCTCGTATCCGGTACGGCCAATCATCACCGTTACCGTCCCGTGCTGAATCCCCGTGTCGATCGTCCGCCGAAACAGAGCCTTCACCTGCCCCGGGCGTGCCGACGTCGTAATGTCCCAGTCCTCCGGCTCCCGCCCAAGCAGCGCGTCCCGGACACAGCCGCCCACCGCAAACGCCTCATAGCCGTTCTCGTTCAGTTTTCGAATAATCTGCTCCACCTGGGCGGGCATCTGTATCCGCATTTTTTGCTCTCCCTTCCACATCTATCTCTCTTCCGGCTCGTGGCAGGCGACCAGACGCCCGCCGACATCCCGCAGCACCGGACATTCCTTCCGGCAGATTTCTGTCGCCCGCACACAGCGGGTGGAGAACGGGCATCCGCCCGGCGGATTCAGCGGACTGGGGATCTCTCCCTCCAGCAATACCCGCTGACGCGTTTTTGCGATCCGTGGATCCGGAATCGGCACCGCCGAAAGCAGCGCTTTCGTGTACGGATGCATCGGATGATGATAGAGGTCATTGCTTTCTCCGATTTCCATCATATGCCCGAGATACATGACGCCGATGCGATCGGAAATATGCTTGACCATGCTCATATCATGGGCAATAAAGAGATAGGAGATACCGAGCTGTTCCTGAATCTGCTTTAGCAGATTAATCACCTGCGCCTGAATCGAGACGTCCAGCGCCGAAATCGGCTCGTCGCAAATGATAAATTCCGGATCGAGCGCCAGGGTACGGGCAATGGAAATCCGCTGCCTCTGACCGCCGGAAAATTCATGCGGATAACGGCGGATGTGATCCGGCTTCAGGCCAACCGTCTCCAGAAGCTCCGCTACGCGGCTTTCCTGCTCCTTCGCGCTCCCATGCGTTCCGTGAACGATCATCGGCTCGCGGATGATCTCGCCCGCCGTCATCCGTGGATTCAGGGACGCATACGGATCCTGAAAAATCATCTGCACCCGCTTGCGAAAGGCCTTCTCATCCTCTCCCTTCAGGCTCATGACCGAAACCCCGTCATAGCGGATCTCTCCCGCCGTCGGATGGTTGATCCTGACAATGGTGCGGCCCAGCGTCGATTTGCCGCAGCCGGATTCTCCGACAAGACCGAAGGTCTCTCCCCGATATACATCGAAAGACACATCATCCACGGCCTTGATATATTGTTTTTTCTGAAAGAGGCCGTTCCTTGCCTCAAACCAGACCTTCAGATGGTCAATCTGAAGGATCGGCTTTGCGTCCCCGCTTTTCATTTCACGGCCTCCCTTCTCAGGCGTTCCCCAAGCCAGCATGCGCACCGGTGCGTCTTTGAGTACTCCGTCTCCCCCGGCATCCTCACCTTACAGATCCGCATGGCCTGCTCACAGCGATCGACAAACGGACAGCCCGCCGGCGGCTTCAGCAGATCCGGCGGAGAGCCGGGAATCGGGTGCAGCTCCTCCTCATCCTTCTCCGGATTGTGTACACAGGACAACAATCCCTTTGTGTACGGGTGCTTCGGTTCATAGAAAATCTCCTCGTCGCTGCCGGTCTCCACAATCTTTCCCCCATACATAATGGCAATCCGGTCGCAGATCCTGGCCACCATGCCGAGATCATGTGTAATCATAATCACCGAAGAACCGGCCTTCTGTGTCATCTCCTGAATCAGTTCCAGCACCTGCGCCTGAATGGTCACATCCAGCGCGGTCGTCGGCTCATCGGCGATGATCAGCTTTGGACTGCACGCCAGTGCAATCGCAATGATGATACGCTGGCGCATACCGCCGGAAAATTCATGCGGATACTGCCGCAGCCGCTTCTCGGGCGACGGAATCCCGACCTGCGCCATCAGCTCAATCGCCTTCGCTCTGGCCTCGGCCCGGCTGATTTTCATATGATTAAATAAAGGCTCCATCAGCTGCTTACCGACAGGCAGAACCGGATTTAAAAACGTCATCGGATCCTGAAATATCATGGAAATCTCATTTCCTCTCAGATCCCACATCATCTTCCGGTAATCCTGGCGATTCGCATAATGACTTCTCGTCAGATCATGCCCGTTAAACGTGATCTCCCCTTCACACATATGTCCGTTGCGGGCCAGAAGTCCCATCACCGAGTACATGGTCTGACTCTTGCCGCTTCCGGATTCCCCGACAATACCGAGTACCTCATGCTCTCCCACCTGGAAGGAGACGTCGCGAACGGCATGTACGATGCCCTGGTCGGTTGTAAAATCCACACTCATATGTCTGACATCCAACAAGCTTCTCATAAGCTCCTCCCACTATTTTTTCCTGGGATCCAGCGCTTCGCCGATCCCGTCGCCGATAAAGTTGAACGCAAGCACCGTCAGACAGATCGCCGCCGTCGGCCAGGCAATCTGAATCGGCGCAATCTGCAGCATCTGACGGGCTTCATTGCACAGCGTCCCCCAGCTGGCCTGCGGCAGGGAAATGCCAATGCCGATGAACGCCAGAAATGCCTCCGTAAAAATCGCTTCCGGCACCATCATCGTCGCATCCACAATGATCGGCCCCATACTGTTGACAATCAGATGCTGGAACAGAATCCGCGCATTGCCCGCGCCGATCACATAGGCAGCCAGGGCGAATTCCTGCTGTTTCAGGGTCTGAATCTGCGTGCGCACCTGTCTCGCCATTCCAATCCAGGAAGACACACAGATACCAAGCAGAACCGAATACATATTGGAGCCCAGCACCAGCATGATCAGAATCACATACAGCATGGACGGAATCGAGTAAATACAGTCGATAATCCGCATCATAATCATGTCGGTCTTGCCGCCGACATAGCCGGATATTCCCCCATACACCACGCCGATGATCAGATTCATGACCGCCGCCATGAACCCGACCGAAAGACTGATCCGTGCGCCATACATCAGGCGGGTCAGAATATCGCGCCCGAACTTATCGGTCCCGAGCAGATGACTGGCACATGGCAGCAGATTGACTGCGTTCAGATTCTGTTCATCATAGGAATACGGAGATACGATCGGCACCACGATCGCAAGGAATATCATACAGGCCAGAAAAACCAGGCTGATCAATGCCAGTCTGTTCTTTCTGAACCGACTGCATGCGTCCTGCAGATAGGTCTTGCTCTCCATCGCCACAAACTCCAGGTTCCGCTCCTCATCCGGAAGCGGTTCAAACCAGCTGTTGTCCAGTTCTTCCATTGGAATTTTTTTCTCCATCGCCGCGTTCCTCCTCACTTTCCGAGCTTAATTCGCGGATCCGCCATCGCGTTGACGATATCCGTCAGAATATTTGCCGCGATAATCATCGCACCATACAGGATCGTCAGTGCCATAATCATGGTGTAATCCCGGTTTGTCACACTGTTTACATATTCTGCGCCGATTCCGGGAATCGAGAACAGACTCTCGATTACAAAGGAACCCGTAAGCAACGTTGCAAACATCGGACCGGCGTATGTAATCACCGGAAGAATGGCATTTTTCAGTCCATGGCGAAAGATCACCTTCTTATCCGGCGTACCCTTGGACTTCGCAAGAATCATGTAATCCTGCTTCATGACCTCCTGCATTCCTGACTTCACCAGGCGCGTGATCGTCGCCACCGCGCTGAACGAGAGACAAAGAGTCGGCAGCACATAATGGAACGGCGTTGACAGACCGACAAACGGAAGAATCCGCAGCTGCACGCCGAACAGTAACATCAGAAGCACACCGAGCAGGAAGCTGGGCACGCTCACGCCAAGCGTAGAAATAAAAATAATAAAACTGGTCAGCCACTTTCTTTTTGTAAATGCCGCAATCGTTCCCAGCAGAATGCCGGCCACGATTCCGTAAACACTCGCCACCAGCCCCAGCTTCGCCGTGTAAGGCAGGCCAGACGCAATGATTTTGGAAATGCTCTTCCCCTTGCGGTAAATGGACACGCCAAAATCCCCCCGCACAACATTGCCCATGTAGGCAAGATACTGTTCCCAGATTGTCTTGTCCAACCCGTATTTTTCATTCAGCTTCTGCACGACACTGGGCGGCAGATTCGACGACTCCCCTGAAAAAGGCGACCCCGGGATAATGTGCATGAGGAAAAATGTAACCGTTGCCAACACAAACAGCGTCAGGATTCCCACCGCGATTCGTTTCACAACATATCGAACCATTGACTGCTCCTTTCTCTTGCCCGCCTTTTACTTTCTCTTGTTTTTTCCCTTTCTCTGTCTTAAAATATCAGTAAAAACAAAAGAGGAGGAAAACATGGACGGTTTAAAACTCGACGATTTTACCAAGTATCATTTTCTCTCCGGCGTGCGATTCGCTCCCGACGGAACAAGCGCCGCCTTCATAGACAAAATCAGCAATGTCCGGGAAAACGGCTATGACTCCTGCATCCGTCTGATCCGTCTTCCGGAAATGACCGTGACCCGGCTGACCACAGGCGGAAAGGAAGACCGCTTTCTCTATGACGATTCCGATACGATTCTTTTCCCGGCGTCACGGACACCGGAAGACCAGCCGCAGCCGCATCATCAGAAAACTGTGTTCTATCGCATCGGTCTGCATGGAGGCGAAGCGCTCCGGGCCTTTTCCCTTCCCTGGGACGTGACGCGTCTGGAACGACTCCGCGAACACCTTTATCTGTTCATTGCCAGAACCGACGTCAATCGTCCCGATCCCACGAATGCCGCAGAATATGTCCTCGACGATTACGCCGATTACCATGTCCTGACGGAGCTTCCCTACTGGGCCAATGGCGCCGGTTTCGTGTCCGGAATCCGGCATACCCTCGGAATCTATGACGAAACCACAGACCACTGCACCCTCCTCACCGAGCCCCTGTTTGACACCGATGAGATTGCGTTCACTGGGGAGCGGATCGTCTACACCGGACGCAGCTACGACGAGCTGCGCAGCGAACGGGCAGGCCTTTATCAGTATGACATAAATTCCGGGAAAACGCAAATTATTGTTGAACCGGATATCCTCGAAATCCGCAGTCTCGCCTGCGACGCGAAGGGATTCTGGTTCCTGGCCAGCGACCGGAAGCGATTCGGCTCCTCGCAGACCTGCGATCTCTGGTACTACGACGGAGAAATTCATCTACGCAATGACGCCATGCCGGCCGTCGGCGTCATGCCGACCACGGATTCCGTCCTCGGAGACGGCGCCCCGTTCTTCACCCGGGACAACCGGCTGTACTTCCGCGCACTGGTTGATTTCCAGACCCTGCTTTACTCGACCGATCACGACGCGCTCAGGCAGGAACTTTCCTTCGACGGACCGGTTCTGTCCTTTGACGTCAACAGCCGCCAGGTTCTCTTTGTCAGCATGCTTCCCGGCAGGCTCCAGGAACTTTACCTTGCCGACCGCACCACCGGCAGGGTTCAGCCGGTCACGCATCTCAACAAAGCGGTTCTGAACGGCAAATATGTCGGCGAATGCCGCTACATCCCGTTCACCAACTCGGACGGCGTCCGGATCGACGGCTGGATCATCCCGCCCGGAGATTTTGATCCGACGCGCACCTGGCCCGGCATCCTCAATATTCACGGCGGACCGCGCGCCGCATTCGGCCCCTGCTTCTTCCACGAGATGCAATACTGGGCAGGGCAGGGGTATTTCGTCTTTTTCTGCAACCCGCGCGGCAGCGAAGGAAGGGGAGACGCGTTTGGCGACCTGCGCGGAAAATGGGGAACCGTCGACTACCGTGACCTGATGGAATTTGTCGACCATGTCCTTGAAATAACTCCAAGTCTCGACCGGAACCGCCTGGGCGTCACCGGCGGAAGCTACGGCGGCTGGATGACCAACTGGATCATCGGCCACACCGGGCGCTTTGCCGCCGCCGCCAGCCAGCGCAGCTTTTCCAACTGGCTGTCCGATTTCGGATGCAGCGAGATCGGTTTCACCTACGATGTAAGCGAAGTCGGCGCAACGCCCTGGGAGGACCCACAGACGCTCTGGGAGCGTTCCCCGGTCCGTTACGCCAACCAGGTCACCACCCCGACCCTCTTCATCCACTCCCTGCAGGATTACAACTGTCCCTTCTCCGAAGGAATGCAGATGTTCGCCGGTCTCAAATACCATCATGTCCCATCCCGGGTCTGCGCAATCGAAGGCGAGAACCACAGTCTCTCCCGTTCCGGAAAGCCCCGGCACCGCATCCGCCGTCTCGCGGAAATCACCGACTGGATGAATCAGTGGCTGAAATGAAACGATCCGCCAATGCCGAACCAACATTGGCGGATCGTTTCCTTTTATTCCGTAAAGTACGCCGTCGAATAATTCGGCTGGCCACCCGGTGCGCAGACAATCCCTTCGAGGTTCGCATCCCTCAATGCCACATCACCGTAGTCAAACAGAGGAATCAGATAAACCATGTCCTGAATCAGGTAATGCTCCGCGTCATGCAGCGCCTCCATATACTCCGTCGGGTCGACGATATAGGAAGCGTCCTCTATCATCTGGTCAAAGGCCGGATCATCGACCGCCGCAACGATCTGCATGCTTCTGGTCCACAGATCAAGATAATAAGAGGGATCGATCGCATCGGAATAACCATAGCGGCTCAGTTCGAAATTGCCATTGTCGATCTGATCATAGAACACGCCGGATTCCACCACTTCCAGATCGATCTCAATGCCCGCATTCTTCCACTGCTGCTGTAGCAGCTGCGCGATATCCGCATGCAGAGAGGAATCGGAATATTTGTACTTCAGATGAAGCGGATTCGACTCATCATATCCCGCATCTGCCAGAAGCCGCTTCGCCTCTTCCAGATCGTATTCCAGGAACTTTTCCTTCTCATCGCTCTCGACACGGAAATCCTTCTCCGCTCCCTGCATCCCGGACGGGACATAGCCATGGATCGGCGGATACAGCTTACCGAGATTTGCGCTGATCGCATCCTTGTCAATTGACAGTGCCAGGGCCCGGCGAACATTTACATCCTTCAGCACCTCTGGTCCTGTCTCGCCACTGTTGATCGCGACAAAATAAACCGCGACCGACGGCAGGATCCACACGGAATCCGGGTCTTCGTAGGAATCTGCAATCGTCGTATTCACCCCGATTGCTACATCCAGATCCCCGATTTGAAACGACGCTTCTTCTGCGTCCGGATCCATCATGACCAGAAAAGTAATCTTGTCAACCGTCACGTTCTCCGCGTCATAATACCGGTCATTCTTGACGATAACCGCCTTCTCATTCTCGTTGCACTCCTCCAGGATATAGGCACCAACCGACGGATAACCGCCCTCCAGCGCCCACTCGCTTCCGTGCGCCTCCACAAAATCCTCACGCAACGGCATGAATACCTGCGTCTTTAACAATGTAGTAAAGAACGCACACGGCTTCGTCAGGTGATAGACAATCGTCTGCTCATCCTGCGCCTCCACGCCGGTGAAATCCGTCAGGTCAGACGCTTCCAGATCGCTGTTGTTCGCATACTCCGCCGCGCCCTCAATAAACTTGACCAGATAATTGGTCGACCACGCATTCTCTGCACCGTAGGTCAGATTGCGCTTGATTGCATAGACGAAATCATCTGCGACCAGATCCTCTCCGTCGCTCCACTGAAGTCCATCCTTCAGAGTGACCGTATACGTCAGACCATCCTCACTGACCGTGTAATCCTCTGCCAGATCCGGAATCACCGCGCCGGTCTCATCCTTCTTAAACAGTCCGGCACAGGTGTGTTCCAGCACATAGCTGTTGACCGTCTCCGTATTCAGTCCCGGATCCAGTGTCGTAAACTGCGCGTCGATCGCGACCGTCAGTTCCACACTCTCTGCGCTTTCCGCGCCGGTCTCCGCTCCGCCGCTGCCGCCCGTACTTCCCGTACTGCTGCTTCCTCCGCCCGTCGAACAACCGGTGAGCGCACCGGCCAGCATCGAAAACGCCAGAAGCAGCGCAATTCCATTTTTCTTCATAAAGTATTCCTCCACTTTCCTGAATCATGATCTTCTGCAACACGTTAATCAAGTAGAGTATACAACCAAATGCATAAAAACGCAACTTTATTATCCACGAATCTTTCCGTCCAGCCGATCATTTATCGGTGATCGCACCGCTCACACTGCGTCATGATATGTTCCGCATCCTCCTTATAAAAAATGCCCGACCACGCACAGATGCTCTGCAGAATGGGAACAACAGAATTCCCCTTCTCTGTCAGCGAATATTCGACCCGCGGTGGAATCTCATCGTAGGATTTGCGCACAATGACCTGATCGGCAATCAGTTCCTTCAGGGTAGCCGCCAGAACCGCATCCGTGATGTTGCACATCTCCTTGCGCAGTTCGCTGTAGCGCAGGGTTTCTTTGGATGCAAGGACACAGATAATCCGCGATTTCCACTTTCCCCCGAACACATTCAGGCCATATTCCAGTGGGCAGCGGATATCCTCTTTCAACTTTTTCTGATACATGATGCATACACCTCCTCTCCTGCGCCTATTATACAGGAATTCTCCAGAATTTCATAGTCGCGGTTTTTCAGAAAAAAAAGCGGACTCATTACGGGTCCGCATCCATCTCGTATCCTGGCTCTTACAGAACCTTCTTGTTGTCCGCACCCGGCGTTGTCACAATGACCGCACTCGGTGTGATGAGCAACGCGCCCTTCGCGGTTGCTGCGCCATTGAACATCTTCTCGACCATCGCCTTGAATTCCGCCACGATTGCGCCCTCGGTCAGATACTCCGCAGTACCCTTGATCTGATATCCCTCCAGCGTCTTGGCATCATAGGCCGAAATGGCAATCTTGCCGTCATTCGCCCGGATATTGTTCAGGGTCGTCTCCAGGAACACATCACCGACAGCCAGCTTCCCATCCTCTGTTACCGTCTTAAAAGCAACCGGAACCACATTCGGCTCACCGTTCGCACAGGTCGCCAGATCCCACATGCTTTCTGCCAGAACCTTCTTCACATTTTCGTTCATCATAAGAATGACCTCCTCAATTAAGATTTGTAACTGTGATCACTATAATCAATTTACTGTCTGGCGGCAAGATATTAGTAAATTTATTAGCCGCTTTTAAATTTCATAGCGGCTCACTAATTCAATAATATCTTTACATTTTAAATCTCCCTGTTTATAATGAAAACGTAATTGCAAACATGTTACCATACAGAGGAGGGGTCGAAATGCATTTCCAGAAATATCCGAAGGGCGTCTGTTCCAAACAGATTGATTTTGACCTGGAGGGAAATATCGTAAAAAATATTCACTTTACCGGTGGCTGCAACGGCAACCTGAAGGCCATATCCATCCTCACGGACGGGATGACCGTAGAGGAAATCGAACGCAAATTAAAGGGAAATACCTGCGGAAGGAGACCAACCTCCTGCGCCGACCAGTTTGCGATCGCCGTGCGAGAGGCCTATGACGAAGCTTCCAACCAATAACTGCCATATCAGAGCGGCCGGTTTTCCGCGTAAATGCGGAAAACCGGCCGGTCTCCTTTACTTCTCTCTGCTTTTCCTGCCCACTGTGTTCTCCCAATACCTTACTCTTTCCTGTATCTCAGTCTCTGACATGGCTGCCTACAGTGTCCCGATCGGTGAAGTCGTCGAACAAAATCCTGCCTCCCGGATCGCCTCGTTGGCATCACTCAGCATCCGCCGATAGTCTTCCATGCTCAGGTCAACCCGAAGCGAAGCGGCGTTTTCCTCAATCTGGGCCGGTTTTCTCGCGCCACAGAGGATATTCATCGCCGGACTGTACATCGTCGACCATTTGATCACCAGATTGGCAATCGAACAGTGATATTTTTCAGTCAGATCAGACCATCCGCTCATCATGCGATTGGCAATGGCGAGAGTTTCCGGATACCACCAGGCTTTGTTTTCCCGCGTCTCTCCCGCCCTGGGGACATAATCATTGGAAATTTTACCGGTCAGAAGTCCCTGCTCGATCGGGGAATAGGTCTGGAGTGTAATACCGTTCTCCTCGCAGAATTGCAGCAATCCGGTATCAATCCGACGGTCGAGCATGCTGAATTTTTCCTGCACTACATCAACCGAACCATATTTCAAATATTCCTTCACATAATCGACATCGACATTGGACACGCCGATTGCCCGGATCAGGCCTTCCTCTTTCATCCGCAGCAGTTCTCCCATGGTTTCTTCAATCGGAGTAAAGCCATCGGTTTTGCACTGCCAGTGGGTGAAGAGGATGTCAATATAATCGGTTCCCATTTCCTTTAAGCTGAGTTCCAGATCTCGGCGAATCGCAGACGCCCGCAGATCCCGGTACACCTCATGCCCGTCACGGCTGAAATGATATTCACCTGTCCCGTCATACCACTGAAGACCACATTTCGTAGACAGAATCACTTTCGAACGGCGGTCCCGAATTGCCTGACCAACAATAGACTCGCTGTGTCCAAAACCGTATACCCGTGCCGTATCCACCCAGTTAATCCCGGCGTCAAGCGCCTCATGAATGGTGCGAACAGAAACCCGATCATCGTTATCACCCCACCAGCTGCCCCCGCCAATTGCCCAGGTACCCAGAGACAGCTCGCAGGCCGAAATCCCAGACCGGCCGATCATACGCTGATTATTCATAACCAATTGTTCTCCTTCTGCATGTATCATATTTTCTCCAGATTCAACCTTTCCATGAAAGGTTACGTATATTATACCGTTTCAAAAATAATATGCAAGAACACAACAGTTGAATATGAAAAGTTTTGTCTTACACCGATTTATCAATTCCAAAAAAATGCTGTCCATGCAGCATACAGTTCTGATTCCATGCACAAAATGTTTCTTGTATTCCTGTCTCTGATATCGTATAATACCCTAATATCGCATAAAATTGTTCCATTTCTTCAAATGGAGAGACGCGGATCCATCGACCCACGCCCTCTCCATCTTACCATTTCTGAATGATTATCATAATTTTACAGCTGTTTTGCGCATACGCATGCCTTCGCCAGGCGTTCCACAGCAGTATGTACGTTCGCCGGGTCGGTCGCCACATTCATACGAATAAAGCCCTTGTATTCATTCCCGAACCATTCTCCGTAGTCCACGCCCAGTCGGCACTTGCCCTGAACGACTTCCACGATATGCTCCGGCGCTATATAAGCGCGCAAATCAACCATAGGCAGGTAAGTCGCCTCCAGGCAGCACACAGTCGCCTTCGGAAGTTTCTCTGCCAGAGCCGACTTCAGATACTGATAATTATCACGAATCACTTCCAGCACAAGATTCAGCCACTCTTCGCCATGACGATAGCCCGTCTCTGTGGCAATCATACCCATCACGCTGATCTCCGTCCGGTTCATCGCCGCCGCAAAGCGGTCATAAATTTCTCTCAGTTTTTCACTGGGAATGACCACATGAGCATGAATCAATCCGGCCAGATTAAACGCCTTTGTAGCAGAATTCAGCATGATAACCATATCCTGATATTTCCCACCGGATACGGCCGCCGCCGGAAGAAACGTTTTGTCCCCCACAATCAGATCCTGATGAATTTCATCACTTACCACCAGCACATGATGCTTTTTGCAGATCGAAAACAGCCGGTCCAGTTCCTCCTCTGTCCATACCCGTCCAATCGGATTATGCGGAGAACACTGGATAAACATTTTTACATCATTTTCAACGATTGCCTTTTCGATCGCCGCGTCATTCATGGTGAAATAGCCGTCCTGATAATTCAATGGCACTTCCACCAGTTTTCTGTGATTGTTTCTGACCACATCATAGAACGGAGAATATACCGGCGTCAGAATCATACAGGCATCTCCCGGTCTTGTAAAAGCAGCGATCGACCAGGCAATCCCCGTCACACAGCCCTGGCTGAACCTCATCCACTCTTTCTTCACCGGTAAATGATTGTGTTTCTCCATCCATTCAGAAAAGGTCTGATAATATCTGTCCGGTACAACCGTATACCCAAATACGCCGTGATCCACGCGTTCACGAAGCGCTTCCCGGATGGCGTCGCAGACAGCAAATTCCATGTCTGCGACCCACATGCCAAGGAGATCATCTTCTCCGAATTTCTCCTTCATCCCATCCCATTTCATACAGTCTGTACCACGACGTTTTACAAGATATTTCTGTAAAAAATCCTGTTTCGTCATTTGTTCCACCCCTGAAATTTCTCTCTCCTATAAGCTCGCCAGTACCTCCTGCAGATCAAGCGTCTGCTTTCCGTCCTCCATCTCAAAAAGCGGAATCCCCAGTCCGTCGTTTGCCTTTACCTGATCATAGAGAGGGCTGGATTCACGGATCTTCATCAATGCTTTCAGCGCAGCAAAATCGGTGGAAATGTTCTGGAAATCCACCTGCGCCCCTTTTTCCTTCAGCTTGATAATAGAATACAGAGTATCCTGACAAAAACTGCTTCCGGTCACTTTTACTTTCATGTTCGTTTCCTCCTGAAATATGATTTTGCTTCATTAAGCTATACTCAGTATAAAAAATCTGCTGTGAGGACACAAGACATTAGCAAATTTATAAGTCCCTATGAAATTCCAGAGTCCGCATTGCCACATGTGCGTTCTGCTCCATTCCAAAAACATCTGTCAGGGACACACAAAACGTGTCATTCAGAAATGCCAGAAACAACTGACAGAAAAAGAGGGCGCGAATCCATCGACCCGCGCCCTCTCCATCTTCATTCCTTTTCCTTACTTCTCGGCTGCCGCCTCGATCTCGCACAGCACGCCCTTCGGAAGTGTCTTCACAGCAACACAGCTTCTCGCCGGCTTGGAGGTGAAGAACTTCGCGTAGACTTCATTGAATGCAGCGAAATCGCCCATATCTGCCAGGAAGCAGGTGGTCTTGAAGACCTTGTCCAGTCCGCTGCCTGCTGCTTCCAGAATCGCGCCTACATTCTTGCAGCTCTGCTCAGCCTGTGCTGCAATCCCTTCCGGAACCTCGCCGTTTGCCGGATTTACCGGAATCTGGCCGGAGGTATAGACGATGCCGTTTACCTCAAAGCCCTGTGAATACGGTCCGATTGCTCCCGGTGCGTTTGTTGTGTTGATCAGTTTCATAATGTTCACCTTTTACCCCTTTCTGATTGATTGTCATCATTTTGCAGTTATTCTGCGCATGCCTTTGCCAGGCGCTCCACGGCGGTATGTACGTTCGCCGGGTCGGTCGCCAGGTTCATGCGAATGAAGCCCTTGTACTCGTCTCCGAACCACTCTCCGTAGTCCACGCCCAGGCGGCACTTGCCCTGGACGACATCCACGATATGCTCCGGCTCCACATAGGCGCGCAGATCGATCATGGGAAGATACGTTGCTTCCAGGCAACATACCGTCGCCTTCGGAAGCTTCTCTGCCAGAGCCGTCTTTAAATACTGATAATTGTCCCGTAGCACTTCCAGCAGAGCCTCCAGCCACTCTCCACCATAGCGATAGCCGGTTTCCGTGGCAATCATCCCCATGACGCTGACCTCCGTCCGGTTCATGCCGGACGCAAAGCGGTCGTAAACCTTTCTCAGCTCCTCATTCGTAATAATGACATGAGAGTGAAGGAGCGTCGCCAGGTTGAAAACCTTGGTTGCAGAGTTCAGCGTGATCACGATATCCCGGTATTTCCCGCCGGATACCACGGCAGCCGGAACAAACGGCTTGTCTCCCAGCACGAGATCCTGATGAATCTCATCGCTTACAACCAGAACGTGATGCTTTTCACAGATAGCGAGCAGCCGATCCAGCTCCTCCTCTGTCCATACCCGGCCGGCCGGATTCTCCGGCGAGCACTGGATATACATCTTTACATTCTGCTCCACGATCGCTTTCTCGATCGCCTCATAATTCAGAGTGAAATAGCCGTCCTCATAATTCATCGGCACCTTCACCAGTTTCCGGTCATTGTTCGTCACCACATTGTGGAACGGATAGTAAACCGGCGTCAGAATCATGCAGGCGTCGCCAGGCTTTGTGAATGCCGCAATCGACCAGGCGATTCCGGTCACGCAGCCCTGAGAAAACCGCACCCATTCCTTCTGAATCGGGAACTGATGCCTCGTCTCCATCCAGTTGGAAAACGCTTCGTAGTAGCTGTCAGGCACAACCGTATAACCGTATACACCATGCCGGACCCGCTCCATCAACGCTTCCGTAATCGCATCACAGGTAGAAAACTCCATATCGGCAACCCACATGCCCAGAAGATCCGCCTCACCAAACTTCTCCTTCAGGCCATCCCACTTCATGGACGACGTACCGTGCCGTTCCACGAGATATTTCTGCAAAAATTCCTGTTTATTCATTTGTTCGCCCCCAGGTTTTATAGTAAACGACGTAAGTCGTTTTGCTCTGCGCCTGACGCAAGGCAGCGTAAGCTGCCATTCCTCATGCGTCAGTGTGCATCTTATGCTTTTGCCAGTACTTCCTGCAAATCCAGTGTCTGCGTCCCGTCTTCCAGTTCAAAAAGCGGGATTCCCAGTCCATCGTTTTCCTTTACCTGGTCATAAAGAGAGCTGGATTCCCGAATCTTCATAAATGCCTTCAGGGCTCCAAAGTCCACGGAAATGTTCTGAAAATCTACCTGTACGCCTTTCTCCTTCAGCTTTATAATAGCATACAACGTATCCTGGCACAAGTTGCTTCCCGTCACTTTTACCTTCATTTTCTTCCTCCTCCTTCTTTGAATGAATGATCACTTTGTGCATTACCAGGCGCTCAGACCTGCGCATTCTTCTCCTCTTTTGTGCGCAGCAGGCCAAGCTGAATCGTGGCACAGGTAAACAGAATCAAAAATACCGGATAGAACTGCCAGCGGATGATCTCGCCATAGCTCGCACCACCATACTGGTTTACCAGAAGCACCGCGCTGTCATGAGGCACCAGCATCAGAGCCGCGCAGGCGAAAATATCCAGAAGACTCGCCAGACGCTTCGGTGCAATCTTGTACTTGCCGCCCAGTTCCTTGGCAATCGGTGCCGAAATGATAATTGCAACCGTATTATTCAGCGTAATACCGGCAATCGCCATGGAAATCAGGGAAATCACATACTGGCAGGACTTGCTGCTCTTGATCTTCTCGCTCATGGTGCTGACCAGCCAGTCCATACCACCATAGTAACGAATCAGCTCGATCATACCGGAAACCATTGCTGCGAAGACTGCCAGATAGAACATGTCTTCCATACCTGCACTCACTGCCATCGCCCAGTCAAAGAAACCAATGGTTCCCATCACCATACCAATCACACCGGACAGAACGATACCAACCAGCATGACGATAATGACATCGACACCGGCAATCGCCGTAATCAGAACGACCACATATGGGATAACCTCAATCACATTGTAACTCAGATCCTCCGCAACAGCCGTGCCGCCGCCTGTCGAACCCAACAGCCAGTAAAGAAGGATCGTAATAATCGCAGCCGGAGCGGCAATGGTTACATTCATACGGAACTTATCCCGCATCTCCGCGCCGACGCCCTTGGTCGCGCAGATGGTCGTATCCGAAATAACCGAAAGGTTGTCTCCGAAATACGCGCCCGCAATACTCGCCGCGCCTGCCATTCCAATATTCAGACCGGCCTTCTGGGCAATCGCCATTGCCACCGGGATCATCGCAACCTGCGTTCCCATCGCGCTGCCGATACAGGTGGAAATAAAGCAACTCAGAATAAAGATACCCGGAACCAGAAACTGTGCGGGAATCAGGGAAATACCCATGTTCACAATTGATTCCTTGCCACCCATCGCTGAAGCCGCCGACTGAAATGCTCCCGCCATCAACACGATGATTGCCAGCATGCCAACGCCCGAATTACCATATCCTCTGGTGTACACCTCCAGCTTCTGGCTTACTGTCTCTTCCCGGTCGTAGCAAAGCAGGGCTACCATAATGGTAATCAGAATGGCCGTATACCGGGACATGATGCTGAACGGGCTTTCTCTGCCCAGTATGGTAAAGACTATACCACAACCGACGTACAAAATCAGGAACAGTAACATCGGGAACAGCGCCAGCGCTTTATAGTTCTTTTTGCATCTCTCGTTCATTTTCTCTTCTCCTGTTATTTATGTAGATGACCTCTTTCGGCCAGTGTAACCGCAAACATACCCAACTCGTTTTCCGTACTTTAATTCTCACCGAGATATTTCTCCGTGTGCTTCGTGTTGACCGCCTCACAGATCCGCTTCAGTCCTTCTGTCAGAACCGACTTCGGGCAGGCCAGATTCAGACGAATGAACCCATCCGAATTCTGCACGAACATATTGCCTCCCTCCAGCAGCACACCGGCCTTATAGGCAAAGAACATCGGCAGATTCTCATCCGGCTCAAAATAAGCGTTCAGATCCACCCAGGCCAGATAAGTCGCCTCCGACACACGGTATTTCGCCTTCGGCAGATGCTCCCCCAGGTATTCGCCCACGAAACGGAAATTCTCATCCAGATAATCCCGCAGCTCCTCCAGCCATGGCTCGCCCTTCTCATAGGCAGCCTGTGCGGCGGCAATGCTCAGCGGATTGTCAAAATTGTAATGCTTATCCAGCCAGATTGTCTTCAGTCCCTCGTCACGGATCAGCACATTGGAGATCATCATGCCGGCCAGGTTAAAGGTCTTGCTCGGCGCCATGCAGGTGACCAGTCTCTTATAATCCGGCATCACCTTGCCCAGCGGAATGTGATGCTGATTTCTGCGGATCAGATCGCAGTGAATCTCATCGGAGATCACCCACAGGTTATTCTTCTCGATGATTTCCGCCATCTTCTCCAGCTCTTCCTGACTCCATACCCGGCCACTCGGATTGTGCGGATTACAGAGAATGAACAGAGTCGTCTTCTCATCCTTTGCCTTCTCTGCCAGATCGTCAAAATCGATGGAATAACGGCCATCCTCATAGATCAGATCAGAGCAGACGCACGCCCGGTTGCTCGCATCCGCCGCATATTTGAAATATGCATAGGAGGGGGTCAGGAACAGGACCTTCTCATCCGGCTTGCAGATATACTCAACCATCTCAAAAAGTGCCGGAATGATACCGTTCGACATCACGAGTTCTTCCCGCTCAAAGCTCCAGTCATAACGCCGCTTGCACCACGCCGCAAAAGCATCAAAATAACTCTTCTCAAACACTCGGGTGTAACCGAAAATCCGCTTGTCCAGACGCTCCCGCATGCCGTCGATGACCACGTCCGGCGTGGCAAATTCCATATCCGCTACCCACATGCGGATAAATTCCTCATCCTTATACGGGAAAGTCATGCTGTCGTCCGCATGGAAGATATAGCCGCGGAATCCGTCCGTGTTCATGGCATTGGTATGCCGCCGGTCAATAATTTCATCAAAATTGTACATCTCTCATTCGCCCTTTCTTTTATTCACGCTGCAGCTTGTAAACCGATTGTATCAAACAAAATACAAGAAAGCAAACCGGTTGGATTTTCGCCAGAGTAAAATAATTTTAAAAAAAATTTCATGTCAATGGATTTTTTGAGGGATTTATGATAAAATGAAAACCATGTATTGAAAAAAATACATCCAATCGCAGTTTGTTTGATTTATAAGAAACTTTTTTCAATCCATCTCAACGGAGGAACTGCCATGTCAGAAATCAACCTGGAAATTGGAAAACAGATCCGTAATTTCCGCAAAAGCCGCAAATTAACTCTGGATGAGTTGTCTGCTCTCATCTGCAAGAGTAAGTCCACCATCTCCAAATACGAAAAGGGAGAGATCTCTGTGGATATTGAAACGCTGTATGAAATCGCCGACGCCCTGCAGGTTCATGTCGAACAGCTGCTGTACTGTCGTCCCAATCAGGCTGTACTCGCGGCCAGGGATAGCAACCCGGCTTTTTTCGCCGGATGCTCCCGTTTCTTTTCCTATCTGTTTGACGGGCGAAACAACAAGCTGATGCGCTGTGTCTTTGACGTACTCTCGGAGACGTCCGACCAGAATTATAAAATCATGATGTATATGAATTTCAAAGACTATGAACATTACCGGATCTGTGAAAATACCTATTGGGGCTACATTGAACATTACGACGCCATCACCAATATCCAGCTGACAAATCAGGATACGCCCATGGAGAAGGCCAGCGCCCAGATTCTGGCCTCCTACCTTGACTCGGACACCAAATGGGGACTGTTCAACGGTTTTTCGTCCCGCCCCATGATGCCGATCGCTACGAAAATGCTTTTTTCCAAGACAAGGCTGAAGGAAGACGCGGATCTCGCCCGGCAGCTGAAGATTTCCCGCGAAGATATCCGCCTGCTGAAGTTTTATAATATGCTTTCTGTCCTGTAAATTCTTTCCCGGACGGAGCCTGAACTTTAGAAAATTAGTTTTATTTCCTCCCGTCTCTGTCCGGCGTTGTCTCAGTCGGCTTTTTATGGTAGAATAACTTTATTTCGTTCATTCAGTATGGAAAAGGAGGAACCTGTATGACAACATCTCAAATCGGCGTGATCATCGCCATCCTTGCATATCTGGCCGTTATGATGTACATCGGCATTTACTACAGCAGGCGCGGAGGCGCGGGGTCATCCGATGAATTCTATCTCGGCGGCCGAAAGCTGGGACCCTTCGTGGCCGCCATGAGCGCGGAAGCGTCGGATATGAGCAGCTGGCTGCTCATGGGACTGCCCGGTGTCGCCTATCTGACCGGTATTTCAGACGCGGGCTGGACCGCGCTTGGCCTTGGCCTTGGCACCTATTTCAACTGGCTGCTGGTCGCCAGACGGCTGCGGCGCTACACGATCGCCTGTGGTTCGATCACGATCCCGGATTTCTTCTCCCGCCGCTTCCGCGACGAGAAGCACATCCTGGCCTGCATCGCAGCCATCGTGATTCTGATTTTCTTTATCCCCTATACGGCTTCCGGATTCAAGGCGGTCGGCACTCTGTTCTCCAGCCTGTTCTCCGTTGACTATCATGTGGTCATGATCATTGGCGCCCTGGTCGTCATCAGCTACACGATCACTGGTGGCTTCCTGGCCGTATCGACGACCGACCTCATGCAGAGCATCGTCATGTCCATCGCCCTGATTGTCATCATTTTCTTCGGGCTGAGCCAGGCAGGCGGCTGGAGCGTCGCCGTGGAAAATGCGAAATCCCTTCCCGGATACCTGTCCATGACCCAGATGTATGACCAGGCAAGCAATGCGTCCACTCCCTACGGCCTGATCACCATCGTGTCAACCATGGTCTGGGGACTTGGCTATTTCGGCATGCCCCATATCCTGTTGCGCTTCATGGCAATCGAGGATGAAGACAAACTCCCATTCTCCCGCCGCATCGCCACCGTCTGGGTCTTCATCTCCATGTTTGTGGCGATTCTGATCGGGCTCATCGGATACAGCGTCTCTCAGGCGGGGAATCTTCCCGTCTTCACCACCAGTTCGGAATCGGAGACGGTCATCATCCGCCTCGCCGGTCTGCTGTCGGAACACGGCTTCATTCTGGCTCTGATCGCCGGTATTGTTCTGGCCGGTATTCTGGCCTCGACCATGTCAACCGCTGATTCCCAGCTGCTGACCGCTGCCTCCGGCGTATCCCAGAACCTGCTGCAGGATTTCCTGGGCATCAAAATGGATAATGCCACGCAGCTTCTGGCTGCCCGTCTGACGGTACTCGGCATCTCGGTCATTGCCATTATCCTCGCATGGAACCCGGACAGCTCCGTCTTCACCATCGTTTCCTTCGCCTGGGCCGGTTTCGGCGCCGCCTTCGGCCCGACCATGCTCTTCGCCCTCTTCTGGAAACGCACGAACTTCTATGGAGCCCTGGCTGGCATGGTCGCCGGTGCGGTGATGGTCTTCCTCTGGAAATACGGCGTCCGGCCGCTCGGTGGTGCCTGGAACGTCTATGAGCTGCTGCCCGCCTTCCTGGTCGGCTGCGTGTTCATCGTCGTCGTCTCCCTCGTCACCCCCGCTCCCTCGCAGGAGATCTGTGACGAATTCGACTCGATTGGAAAATAAAGGAACGCTATGCATGTAAAAAATGGAAGAGAGAGCAACCTTTCAGAAAGCTTGTTCCCTCCTCCGTTTTATTCTGTCGCAACAGAATGATATCTGCACCAGTTTCTCTATACGCTCAATTTCGAAGACATCCAATGGGGATCACATATACGTCATCTGGTCTTTTATATCCATACTGTGTACCGGTTATGACGATCTTTAAATCGGGTAATCGTAGTTTTGCCTGCGTCTCCGTCTCATTATATTGCCGGATCAGTGCCTCGATCTCCGACAAATGTTTCGCCCCATCATCAATATCACTGCTGCCTAACTTAAACTCAATCAAAGCATACTTTCCACTCCTTAAATGCAAAACACAATCCGCTTCCAGCCCATAGCGATCATGATAATAGGAAACTCTGCCTCCCAATGCATTAGAATAAATCTTCAGATCACGGATACAAAGTGTTTCAAAAATAAAACCGAAGGTCTTCAAATCAAGGTTGAAATAATCCGGATCCACACCCAACGCCGCAACCACCAGAGACGGATCCACAAACTCCTTTTTATCGGTTGCCTGAATTGCACTTCTGGAGCGAATTGCCGGACACCACGCTTCCACATCCTGAATAACATAAAGTTTCTTTAGGGCTTTCACATAATCATAGAAAGTAGAATCACCCATATCAATATTTGCATTGATATCTTTCAGGATAGAACGATTGGTCGCAAGCGTAGAAATGTTTCTGGCATAGGAACGCAAAAGCAGCCGTGTGCTGGTTTCATTCCGTCGCACCCCATCCACATTCGAAATATCATCCTGACATAAGCCTTCAAAATAGCTTTGTGCAATCATCAGTTTTGCTCTGTCGCTTTTCTTGCGAACAGAGGACGGCCATCCACCTCTGCAGGCCGCAAAAATCAGGTCATCCACTGACAGTTTCGAAACACAACCGTCATCAGGAAATTCCTGCGATTGGAACAACCCTGACAACGACACCGCGCCATTGGATTCTCCCGTCTCGTAAAGACTCATAGGATACATACAGAGCGTATCAATACGACCGGTTCCGGTATGCATAATGCTGGTTTTATCGATAGAATTGGATCCCGTCAAAATATACAAACCATCTTCATTCCGACGATCCACCGACACACGAACCGCATCCCATAGATTGGGAGCAATCTGCCATTCATCAATCAGACGGGGATTTTCTCCAACCAACAGATTCGACGGCTTTATTTTAGCTGTCTCCATATACATATCTCGCTTATCCGGGTCTTGCATTTCAATATAGCTTTTTGCAAACTGTTTTGCAGTTGTCGTCTTTCCACACCATTTGGGACCAACAATATGCACAGCGCCGAATGTCTCAAGTTTTAACTCCAATTCCTCGTCACAAATCCTTGCAATGTAATCTTTCATCGAACCAATTCCTCCACGATCTTATGATTACATTATACTATTTTCTTAAAATTATTCAATAAGCGTCGAATAGATTTGTTGGTTTTCGTCGTATAGATTTGTGGTTTTCTGGCAAATAGATTTTTGCATTTTTGACGGATAGATTTGCGATACAATAAAATTACAAAAGCCCCCGGAACTGTGTTCCGGGGGCATATTCCTGTTCGAACCGTTTCTCTTAGTACGCTCTTCCCCAGTAAACCATCTTCTTCGCCGGTTTTCCACAGCAGACGCAACGATCGGAAAGCGATTCCTGTGCAAACGGCATGCAGCGCGAGGTAGCGGAAAGATCTTCTTTAATCTTGTCCTCGCATTCCTGACAGCCGCACCACATCGCCTTCACAAAACCAGGCTTCTCCTCGATCGTCCTGCAGAACTCCTCATACTCCGTCGCCTCATACGTATGAGCCGCCAGATGCTTCTTCGCGCGCTCAAACATGTCGCGATGAATCGTATCCAGAAGCTCACCGACCCTGGCCACAATCTCATCCAAGGAAACCGTGATCTTCTCATGCGTATCGCGGCGCACCAGCACGGCTTCGTTATTCTGAATGTCTCTCGGACCGATCTCCACACGAACCGGAATGCCGCGCATCTCTGACTCACTGAACTTCCAGCCCGGGCTCTTATCCGAATCATCCACCTTCACACGGAAACCGGACAGCATATCACGAATCTCGAACGCCTTGTCCAGTACGCCTTCCTTCTGCTGCTGAATCGGAACGATCATCACCTGCGTCGGCGCAATCCACGGCGGCAGAACCAGGCCATTGTCATCGCCATGTACCATAATGATCGCGCCAATCAGGCGGGTCGTCATCCCCCAGGAGGTCTGATGGACATACTGCAGGGAATTGTCCTTCGCCGCATACTGGATGTTGAACGCTTTCGCAAAACCGTCCCCAAAATTATGGCTGGTACCGCACTGCAACGCCTTGCCGTCATGCATCAGCGCCTCAATCGTATAGGTCGCCTCCGCGCCAGCGAACTTCTCCTTGTCTGTCTTCTGCCCGCGCACAACCGGAATCGCCAGCTCTTCCTCACAGAAATCCGCGTATACATTCAGCATCTGAATGGTGCGCTCCTCCGCCTCCTGTGCCGTCGCGTGAGCCGTATGGCCCTCCTGCCACAAAAACTCCCTGGTACGCAGGAAAGGACGCGTCGTCTTCTCCCAGCGCACAACCGAACACCACTGGTTATATACCTTCGGCAGATCCCGATACGAATGGATATCCTTTGCATAAAAATCACAGAACAACGTCTCCGAGGTCGGACGCACACACAGGCGCTCCTGCAGTGGCTCCAGTCCACCATGCGTCACCCATGCCACCTCCGGCGCGAATCCTTCTACATGATCCTTCTCTTTCTGAAGCAGACTCTCCGGGATAAAAAGCGGCATATACACATTCTGCACGCCCACCTCCTTGAAGCGGCTGTCCAGTTCCTTCTGAATATTCTCCCAGATTGCGTACCCGGCCGGCTTGATCACCATACAGCCCTTCACGCTCGTATAATCACAGAGCTCCGCCTTCTTCACTACATCCGTATACCACTGTGCAAAATCTGCATTCATGGATGTAATCGCTTCTACCAGCTTCTTGTCCTTTGCCATAATTAAACTCCTTAAAAATAAACGGATGCTTCAGACAGCGTTCTCCCGTATGGCCTGCAGCCATCCGAAACCGTTCGAATAAATATAGAATCCAACTCATTCCACACGCACGATTTTACGCCGAATTCAATTCTTTGTCAACCGCAATTCTTATCGCTGTTCTTGCAGCAATGCGCACAGACGATAACCCGCAGCAACAAATCTCCGGTCTTCTACCGCACGATGAGCCCTTCCGCTTCCCGTAGAGATCAGTCTTCTCCGCCCTCGACATAAATCACCAGACTGTGTGGAAGGCAGGCAATTACACCACCCCGTTCATCGATCGGATACGAATACACGCAGATCTGATCCGCGCAGTTTCCCTCCGTCACGGAAAGCTGCCCATCCTTCACCTGAATCCGGTTATAATTGCCCGCTCCGTCGTCAATCAGCAGTTCCGTATCCTCCGAAAGATCAAGCCGCTCGTATACCCTCCCCTGATACTGAACGACCGCATATATGCCCGGATGAGCCGCCGCCCTCTGCCGCTGCACCAGCCAGCCAATACCTGCCACCAGCAGGATCGACGCCACCAACAGGATGGTATTTCGCTTCTGCCTGGATGTTGTCTTTCCGTTCTTTTCCATTGCGCAAACTCCCAAATGGCTCCGGTTAAAAACTGCCGGACAGCCCGCAAGTGGACTGCCCGGCATAATGGAGCCTGTTCGTTAAAAATCTTCCTTCATTTCATCAGTACTGATTACTGGTTATCCGCGTCAATCGTATTGGCAGCCGTACGGCCGGAAACCAGAATCTCAACGATTGCGTTGCCACCCAGACGGTTGCCGCCATGGATGCCGCCAGTCACCTCACCGGCTGCATACAGACCAGAGATCACACTGCCATCTGCAGTCAGGACATGGCGATCCACATCGATGCAGACGCCGCCCATGGTATGGTGAGTGGAAGGAGCCATGATACGAACACGTAACAGCACGCCATCCAGGGTGTAGCTGTCTTCTACATAATTGTCCGCCGCATCCTTATCCGCATAACCAACCAGATCACTGGCCTGACTCTTTCCAACATTCTCCGGCTGCTCACCTGCCATAATCGCTTTATCATAAGCTTCGATGGTAGCATAGATATCTTCCGGGTCAGCAGTCATCCCAAATTCGTCCAGGATCGTCTGCAGTTCTTCTTTGCTGGAAGCGAAGTAAACTCTTCCTTCAACTTCGTCCTTTCCTGCTACATTATTGACATAATCATCATACGGATATGGACGTCCTACCATTACATCCGCATTGGAAATTTCAAGGAATACACCCTGGGAGCCGTTATATTCAATACCGTTAGCAAACTCGCCCAGAGACAGAACATCGCGCTCTGCGGACTCATTCACGAAACGTTCACCGGTGGTCGGGTTGATATACACCGCGTAGGTTCCTGCGCCAAAGGAAAGATTTCCATTGTCAATCCAGGAGATCGGCATCATCTGCGTCCAGCCCTCTCCGGTCGTAGCCGCACCGACTTCTTCACTCATCGCAATTCCATCACCCTGCATGGAAGAACGGTTTGTTGTCTTTGTACTGGACGAAATGTAACTGGGATCCCAATATGTATTTGTATCCATAACCTTGCTGATATTGGCCGCATAACCGCCGGTCGCAAGGACAACGCCCTTGTTTGCATTGGCAATGACCTTCGTGCCGTCATACATCGTCGCCTGTACGCCCACAACAGCACCGCTGTCATCCAGCAACAGGTTCTCCGCAGTCGTCCTGGTCATGATCTTGTTCTGATCCGCTGTCTCCGAAGTGACAAGCAACGTATTCTCTGTCGTCATAAAGTAAGTGCCCCAGTTGCCGGTTCCGTCTGCTTCGCCGTCGCCGTCCAAGTCGCAGCCCTGATAGCCGTTCTCTCTGTACCAGAGAGCGCCGATCAGCGTCGTCTGGCTTGCGTCATCAAACAGAGCGCCCTGATCCTCCAGCCATTCCTTCAGACCCTGACCGCCATTGACAAACTGGCTGACCAGATCAAAGTCGCCGTATATCCATTCACTCTTATCCGAGCTCATACGCAAACCGCCATAATAAGTCTGGAAAATATGCAGGTTTACGGTCGAGAACAGTGTGATATCGCTCTCCGGAACACCGGCATCCAGCTGCGGCTGTGCCCAATCCAGATATGCCTGGATCTCCGCCTTCAAAGCCTGCAGCGTCGGCAGATATTCCTCATGAACACCGTGCTGGCTCAGATCATCAATCTCACCCGCAACATATTCATGATCCTGATAATAATCCCCGTCAAACGGCTCCTCAGACCAGTTAAGGATCGTCTTCAGCGTGTCGATGCAGCCCTGTACGGACATCACCTTGTCATAAGTCTGTCCATCGTAATCCCAGACCGCCGATGTTGCGTCTGGATCATCCGCATCCCATACCAGATACGGCATCACAGACTGATAATATCCGCCGGATACCAGCGTATTACCGCCGATCTCCGCGTTCTCCTCGATCACCAGCACGGTATCGCCATTCTGCGCCGCCTGTGCCGCCGCGGCCATACCTGCGCCGCCCGCGCCCACAACGACAATGTCATACGTCTCTTCGATGTCCGCCTGCGCCTCATGCACAACCGTATTCTTCTTAAATGTGCTCAGATCAGAAGCGCCTGCCTGCTCTGCTGCGTCGTTCAGCGCTTCCTTGATCGCCCGGCTTGTAAACGTCGCGCCGGATACGGAATCTACGCCAGAGCCATTGGCCTCAATCGCATCCGCAAACATAATATCATACGCGATATCGCCCACATGCGCCGTCTCTGCAGATGCATTCACCTGAATATCTGTGATCGCGTCGTCACCAAAGGTCACATCCAGTACCACATCGCCGTTGTAACCGGCGCCGGTACCGGTATAGGTTCCCGCTGTATAGGTAACCTCACCATTTTCTGCAGACACTGCCGCCTGCTCGCCGCTCTGCGCCGCTTCGATCGCCGCCTGCGCTGCTTCCTTCACCGCATCCGACGTGATCGTCGCTCCGGACACTCCGTCAATCTCTGCGCTCTGCGCGTCCAGGATCTGCTGTGCCAGCTCCTCCAGTGCCGCGCCTCCGACCGACTCGGTCTCATCGTCGCCGACCGCTTTCACCTCGGTGATGGAACTCTCATCCGTCGTGATCGTCACAGAAACTGTCCCGCTAAAACCGGAAGCCTCTCCCGTGTAAGTGCCTGGGACATATGCGCCCGATGCTGCCGCTGCCTCGGTCTCTTCCGCCGCTGCCGCCGTCGTCTCCGCTGCCGCTGTCGTCGTCGCGGTCGAGCTGCTGCCGCCGGAACATGCAGTCGCAGATACAGCCATCACTGCTGCCAGACCCAATACCAACTGTTTCTTCATTCGCATTTCCTCCTCCTTTAATTGAAATCACAGATTCATTATAGCAGTTGTGAAAAAAAAACAAGCAGAAAATGCACAAATACTATTTTTCTTTTATGTAACTTTCTTTTCTGTTATCACTCAAACTGCGAGGCATACAGCCCGTAATAAAATCCCTTCTGCTCCATCAGCTCCCGGTGGGTTCCCTGCTCCACCACATTCCCCTGACTGACAACCAGAATCCGGTCGGCATTCTGGATCGTTGAGAGACGGTGAGCAATCACAAAACAGGTCTTATCATGCATCAGCCCGCGCATGGCGGCCTGAATCTGGCGTTCTGTATTGGTATCAACATTGGACGTCGCCTCGTCAAGAATCAGCATCTTCGCATCGTAAAGCATGGCCCGCGCGATCGTCAGCATCTGCTTCTGCCCTTTCGAAATATTGCCGCCATCCTCACCGAGGACGGTATCATAACCATCCGGCAGCAGCATAATGTAGTGATGGATATTTGCCGCCTTGGCCGCCGCAATCACTTCTTCCCGCGTGGCGCCTTCCTTACCATAGGCAATGTTCTCATAGATCGTTCCGCCGAAGAGCCACGTATCCTGCAGCACCATGGCATAGGAGCGGCGCAGGCTGCTCCTCGCGAGATCCCGGATTTCGTGCTCATCCACCCGGATTTCTCCTTCATCCACATCATAAAAACGCATCAGCAGATTGATGATGGTCGTCTTCCCGGCCCCGGTGGGACCGACAATCGCGATCAGCTTTCCAGCGTCTGCTTTGAGATTGAAATGATGGATAATCATCTTATCCGGATCATAGCCAAATGAGACATCCCGCAGTTCCACATCGCCCTTCACCTGCTCCGGAATCACTGCGTCCTCCCGATCCGGTTCTTCCTCCGGCTCGTCCAGGAGCCGGAAGACACGGTCGGCCGCGGAGAGCGCCGAATAAATCTCGTTGATGATATTCGCAATCTCATTGATCGGCCCCGAAAACTTGCGGGAATACAACACGAAAGAGGAAATATGTTCCAACGTCACGGTTCCCATCAGATAAAGCAATGCACCGAACATGCCGACCATCGCCAGTCCAATGTTGTTGATACACCCGACCGTCGGTCCGATCGTCATGCCATAATACTGCGCATTGTAATAAGCGTCTGCCGCTTCGTCGTTAACCTCATCGAATTTCCCCAGGTAGGTATCCTCACGGCCATACGCCAGAATCGTCTTCTGACCGGAAAAATATTCCTCCGCACAGCCATTCATCTTCCCATAAGCCGCGGACCGCTTCGAAAACAGCGGCCGGGTGATGCGGCTCATGTGTGTCGTATAATACAGTGCGAGCGGAATCGTTACGCACATGGTCAGCGACAGGATCGGACTGATATAGATCATCATCAGAAACGAACCCGCCACCGTAACCAGACTGGTCATGATCTGAACCAGATCGGTCGAAATGCACAGGCAGGCCACATCAATATCATAAGAAACACGGCTGATGATATCACCGGCCGCATTCCGGTCAAAATACCGGACCGGTAGCCGCATCAGCTTGTCAAAGACGTCTCGCCGCATCCGCTGCCCGATCCGCCGCCCTGTATGCATCATGATAAAATTGATTACCAGTGTCAGAAGCGACGAGGATACATAAAAGATCAGCATCCGTTTCGCATAGTAAAAGACCCGGGTAAAATTGACATTTCCGGCTCCGGCGGCTGCCTCCGCGATCGCCTTTCCCGCCAGGATCGGCCCGATCAAAGCCAGGACATTACTCACCAGGCAGAGTACCAGCGCCAGCAGGATATAAAACCGGAACTGCGCCGCGTAATGGACAAGACGGAGAAATGCGCCGCTCCTATCCTTAAGGCTGCGCCCCTTTCCCATAAAATCATCCGGATTGCTGTTGCTTTTCCATCGTTCCGCAGGCATGCTCATCCCTCCTTCTTCTACGCGATATCGCCCATCTGGGACTGATAAATGTCCAGATATACCGGGCAGGTCCGAAGCAGCTCCTCATGCGTTCCGTAACCAATCATCCGGCCATTGTCCAGCACAAGGATGTGGTCCAGGTTCATAATCGAACTGACCCGCTGGGCAATCATGATCAGCGTGGAACTGCCATACTCGCCGCGAATCGCCTTCCGTAGCGAGGCGTCAGTCCGATAATCCAGCGCACTCGATGAATCATCCAGAATCAGAATATCCGGGTGCGCCGCCAGCGCACGGGCAATCAGCATCCTCTGTTTCTGTCCGCCGCTTAAGTTTGCCCCCTTGATGTCTGCCTGGTACTGATAGCTGCCGGGAAGTCCCTCGATGAAATCCGCGATATTGGCGGTCGCGGCCGCACGGCTCACCTCATCCGCCTTTATGCCGCGGCCAAAGGAAATGTTTTCAAACAGACTGTCATGAAAAATCACGTCATTCTGAAACACGACGCCAAACATCCCACGCAACCTGTCCTTCTCGTAAGTACGCACATCTCTGCCATGAATATAGACATGGCCATGGTCGCAATCGTAAAAGCGCATTAACATATTGACCAGCGTCGTTTTTCCGCTTCCTGTTGCCCCAATGACGCCGAGCGATTCCCCTTCCCGCACGGAAAAGCTGATGTCGTCCAGGCACTGCTCTCCCGTCTTGTGATAGCTGAAACTCACATGCTCAAAGACGATATGAGCGTCGGATTCCACCACATGTCCCTCCATCGGCAGTACCTCCTGATCTTCCGGCGTCTGCAGGACCCGGTCAATGCGGTTTGCTGAGGCAACGGCTTTCGAAGCCATCATGAAAATCCGGTTCAGGTTCATTACGCCCTGCAGGATCATATTAAAATAGGTAAGAAACGCCAGAATCACGCCCGGTCGGATTGTTCCGTTGTTCACCCGGTAAGCCCCGACAACCACAACCAGCGTCAGCCCGGTATTCAGCGCCAGCTGCATGATCGGGCCAGGCATCGCCATCGTGACGCTTGCCCGGATATCATCTGCCGTCAGCTTCTCATTCGCCTGACGAAAACGCTCCCGTTCATAATCCTCCTTTGTCAACGCCTTGACCACGCGAATGCCGGTGATGTTCTCACGCATGACGCGCACCACCTGATCAACGCTGCCCTGTACCTTCAGATACAGCGGGATACCATAGCGCGTAATGATAAAAATCGCCACGCCCAGCACCGGCACCATCACGCACAGAATACCGGAGAGCACCGGATCCATCAGCATGGTTACGATGATGCCACCGATCAGCATCATCGGCGCACGCACGCCCAGGGCCTGCCCGGACACCATAAAATCCTGTACGTTGTAGGAATCCGAGGTCATGCGGGAGGTCAGCGAAGGAAGGCCGAAGCGGTCAAACTGCGTGCCGGACAAATGGATCGTTTTCTCAAACATGTCATGGCGAAGTCTGCGGATGCAGTTCTTGCCAGTATAAACTGCCTTGCGGTTCGCAAAAATATTGAGTGTCCGGGCCATAACCGCCGTCAGAATCATGCACAGTCCCCAGAGAATGACCATGAAAATCTGTCCGGTCGGCACCACATAATCAATGATATGCTCCAGGATATAGGGAACCATCAGCTCACAAATCGTACCGGATGCCTTAATCGTCATACAGGCGGCAACCCGCAGCCTGTATGGTTTCAGATAGCGAAGAATCAGTCGCATCGTTCGCCCACCTCCCTGTCGCCCGCATTCGCATCACAGGGAAATACACAGCCGATTCTTCGGTCAATCGGTATGGCCTCCCAGCTCGCACGCAGCTTCTCCAACAGCCGGATCATCTCCTCCTGCTCCTCCGAATCCAGCACATCATAGAGGACACTCTGCCGGCGACGTCGCGCAAGCCAATGTTCCTGTACATCTGCCCGTCCCGCCTCGGTAATGGCGATGATAAAGCGCCTTCGATCCGTTTCATCGCGCTTCCGGGTGATAAACCCGGCGTTCTCCAGCTTCGTCAGGATCTCGCTGGTTGAACTCGGCTGAATATTCAGACGGTTCTGCAAGTCCTGCTGGGTCATTGAACCATGCCTGTTCAGGATGCGCAGCACCCTTCCCTGACTGCAACGCCCCCCGAGGCTGTGATTGAGCATGCGCGTCGTCTGCAGCATCAGTTCCGACAGTCGTTCCTGTCGGGTAACCGGTTCTGACATCGGTTCATTTTGATTCTCTTTCTTCCGGCAATCCATCCTTTGCCCCTCCTGTTGCGGCAACGAAAATTCATTCGGTACCTATTGATTCGGTACCGAATGAATTATACGAAAAATCTCTATTTATGTCAAGGCGTGACAGCCGAATACGGAAATAAAATTGAAATAGACAAAGATTTATGCTATACTCTCTGGCAGAAAGTCCGGGGCGCCAAAGGCGCCCCGGATTACAGTGGAGGTTATTTCTGCATGAACGGAAGACGAAGATTTCTGATCGGCCTGCTTGCGGCCGCAACAATATTGCTTGATCTGGCGGGAACGGCATGGAGCCTGCACCGCTATCCGCAGCGAATCCTCTCTCAGGATGCACTGTTCGGCGTGGACCATATCAACCTGAACGAATTTGATGCCGAAGAAGACGGCACCCTGACGGCCCTCTCAGATGATCCCTGGATCTATTATGTTCTCGAACAGCCCATGAACATCCAGCAGATCTCGGTGACAACCTCTCATGTAGGCGGCCCCGCGACCCGGGCTCAGTTCTATCTGATGCCGTCACTGGCCTTTCAGGAAACGGATCTGAGAGACGGGACAGTCTCTGTCCGCTTCGGGTACGGACAGGAGCGAGACGGAGTCAGTGCTGTCCGCCTGGATATGGCCACAGACACTGGTGCGGTTGTCCTGGTCGAACAGGCTGTCATCAACAGCCGCATATCCGTCATCTTAAACTGTCAGCGTATCATGGCAATCGGGCTGATCGCCGCAGGACTTGCCATGGCTGAATGCCTCGGCTGGCGGCGACTGATCCGCGACCGCAAGCACAGATCTGTCTGCATCTTCGCCACGCTTGCCCAGGCAGCGGCAAAGCTCGCCATCCTCTGGCTGCTTCGCGGCAATCTCCTGCACAACAACGAAGCGAAAGCATTCTATCTGCTCTCCTGGATGCTGGTTCTCGGGCTGGAGGTGTTCTCGGTCGCGGCGCTCTGGATCGGTTCCGGCACATCCCGGCACAACCTCTGGTTTTCCTATGGACTGGCCGTTCCCTTCGCCGCCGCGGAATTTGCCGTCACCGAACTGCTGACCCTGGTTCCGTTCAATTTTCAATCATCCGGCTATTTCGCGCTGAATCTGCTGATCCTCTGGCTGACGGCAGCCTTTCTGCTTCTGATTCTGCGCAGAGGCGCATTTGCCTTTTCCCTTGTCTCGGTCGCCCTCACAATCCTGGCCGCAGTCAACCACTACTACAGCATTTTGCGGGGCAACCCGCTCGAATATTTCGACATCGCCCTCGCGCGCACGGCGGCCGGCGTGGTCAGCCATTATACATTTGCCCCCGACCGGGAAACGGTGGCGGCTTTTCTGGCCATGGGCGTCATCATCCTCGTCGGATTCGCGGCTCTCGGTGTACGCGGCTGCAAAACACGACCGAAAACATTTGCGGCAAACCTGGCTGTCACCGCCCTGGCCGCTGCACTCCTTCTCCCCCATGTACCATTGATTGAAAATTTCGCCAATCTGCAGATCATCAGCAGCGAGAAGGGATATCTGCTCTCCTTTGTCTCCTTCATCCGCATGGGCAAAGTCACCAGACCGACAGGATATTCGACCGACGCGGTTCGCGAGATTCTCGAAACGGCAACGACGGGAACCGCGAATGATACCTCCGCGGAGCACGCAGCATCTTCCACGCCGAACATCATTGTCATCATGGATGAAGCGTTCGCTGACCTGCCGGATATTTTCGGTTTTCTGACAACAGACGATGTTCTGCCCCATATCCATGCCATGTCAGAAAATACTGTCCATGGGCGACTGCTCACCTCTGTCTACGGCGGAGGGACGGCAAACACAGAATATGAATTTCTGACCGGAAACAGTCTGCACTATTTCCCGGTCGGTTGCAGCCCCTATGTACAGTATCTGGGCAGTGAACAGCAGTCTCTCGCCTGGCGTCTGGAGCATCTCGGCTACGAATCGGCCGCTTATCACCCGTACCTGGGAATCAGCTATCGCCGCGAGGAAGCATACCCGCTTCTCGGACTGGAACCGTTTTACACCATCGACGATGAACTCCCTCACGAAAGCTATATCCGCTCCTATATCAGCGACCAGGCGGATTTTGACAATATCATTTCCCTGTATGAGAACCGGAATCCGGATCAGCCGTTTTTCCTGTTCAATGTCACCATGCAGAATCACGGCGGTTTCGCGACCGAAGATTACGGGCTGGATCTCTCGCTCCGCCCCATTGACAGCCGCCTCCAGAATGACGGCCTGCTGGAATATCTCTATCTGATCCATGAGACGGACGCCGCCTTTTCCAGTCTCGTCGACTACTTCTCCCAGGTTGAGGAGGATACGATCATCCTCCTTTTCGGCGACCACCAGCCAAGCATGGATCAGGATGTGATCGAAACAATGGGACAGATCGTCCTCGATCGGGAAGGTGTGGAAGACGACCAGCGTTATTACTATTCCACCTTTGTCATCTGGGCAAACTACGATATCCAGGAAGAACACAATGTTCTCTCCTCGCCCAATTATCTGCGGGCGCTCTTACTCGATACCGCCGGTGTTGAGACGAATGCCTTTGAGCGTTTCCTTCTGAACATGTCCCGGGAATATCCCGCAATCAATGCCTACGGATATCTCGACGCGCAGGGGAACTGGTCCTTCCGCAGCGACGAAGAAGATGGATTCCTGCGCGATTACCACTATCTCGTCTATCAGAATGTGTTCGACAAAAAGAATATGGAAAGCGGATACTATGAATAATCCTGATACAGAATCACTCTTTCCCATTCCAGCAATAAGTACAGACGCACTCCTGCGGAAGCCCAATCGACCGGATCAGGTCGTCCAGCCGGTGGTAACGCAATGTTGTGAAATTCAGTTCCCTGCGGATTTCCTCGACCATCTCCTCATATTTGGGGGAATCCGGGTTGGAATATTCTTCCAGCAATTCCGGAGTGCACGTTCCCTCCTTCCTGAGGATAACCCGGCGCGCGATCAGATCCAGTTCCGACTTTGACCGGGAAAAATTCAGATATTTGCATCCAAATAAAAGCGGCGGACAGGCCGGACGAATATGCACTTCCTTCGCCCCACTGCTGTACAGGAATTCCGTCGTCTCTCCCAGCTGCGTCCCCCGCACGATTGAGTCGTCGATGAGCAGCAGCCGTTTCCCATGAATCAGCGCCTCAACCGGAATCAGCTTCATCTTCGCAATCAGATTGCGCTGGCTCTGGTGAACCGGCATAAAGGAGCGCGGCCAGGTCGGCGTATACTTGATAAACGGTCTCGCAAATGGAATACCCGAACGGTTGGAATACCCGATCGCGTGTGCAGTTCCGGAATCGGGTACACCGGCAACCAGATCCGCCCCCGACATTATCACGCGACGCCAACATGTCTCCGCAGCGATAACGCATCTCTTCCACGTTGACGCCCTCGTAACAGGACGTCGGGTATCCGTAATACACCCATAGAAACGCACAGATCCTCATCTTGTCGCCCGGCTGCTGCACGACGCGGCAACTGTCCGCCCGGATAAAATCAATCTCTCCCGGCCCCAGTTCATGCACGTCATGATATCCCAGATTCAGATACGCGAAACTCTCAAACGATACACAGTGCGCATGATCATTTTTCCCAACGATAAGCGGAGTGCGGCCAAGGCGGTCACGTGCGGCAAAAATACCGTGTTCATTGAGAATCAGAATCGACAGAGAACCTTCCACGATCTCCTGCACATAACGAATTCCCTCCACAATGGATGGTTTCCGGTTGATCAGACTTGCGACAACCTCCGTCGCATTGAGCCTTCCCTCGCTCATCTCCATATACTGCGTAAAGCCGTCTGCCATCGCCTCCTTCGCGAGCTGCTCCAGGTTCTGGATCACACCGACGGTCGTAATCGCGTAGCTGCCCAGACGGGAAGCAATCAGAAGCGGCTGAGGCTCATTGTCAGAAATGCAGCCAATCCCCGCCGTCCCTTCCAGTTCCTCCAGGTCATGCTCAAATTTAGTCCGGAACGGCGCGTTCTCAATGTTGTGGATCGCGCGATGGAATCCCTTTTTTCCATATGTCGCCATTCCGCCTCTGCGCGTTCCCAAATGAGAATGGTAATCCACACCGAAAAACAAATCATTCGTACAGCTCTGCTGCGATATCACTCCAAAAATGCCACCCACGGTATTTCCTCCCATTGTCCTTTGCATTTGTTTCAACAGTTGCTCAGCTATTATACCCTGACATACAGAACAATGTCAATCGGTAGCGGATTCATTTTGCACTGGCACTTGCCGACTTCTGGCCCCTGTTCTTCCTTATTCCGTTCCCGCGCTGCATAAAAAAGATTCTGTTCAGCGCCGGGATACGAAAACACCCCTCTGCCAAAGTCCTCCATATGAAATCGGCAAAGGGGTTTGATTTTCGTTGACAGAATTCATTCTGTTTTATCTATGTGTATGTACAGGCGAAACTCTTACGCAATCCCCAAATGATCTTTTACATGCTGCAATTCCGCGTCCAGGTGATTCACCTTCAGATAGTACATCATGCTTTGATGAAGGGATTTCAATGCCTCGTCCAGCTTTCGATCCAGATTCATGTGTCCCTCGGCAATCAACTGAATATTCCGGTTGGTCTCGTTTTCGAGAGTAATCCTGATCGCTTTTACTTCTACTTTTGTGTGTTCGTGATCAGCTTTCAAAGCGGCAAGATTGCTTTCGATGCTGTCCACTTTCTCTAACAGTAAATCAAGCTTCTCACTGTCCGTCATCCTGCTCCTCCTTTCCTGATTGTTCTCACATTATACCGGACTTTTCGACATCTTTCAAGGGACACATTTCATAATGTCCAGTTTTTACATTTGACGAAACCGAGCCCGCCTTACTCCTGTATTGATAATATACCGAATACAAAAGCCGCCTTTCGCGGAGCTGACGGTAGATGTTTCTGATTTCATATCTGTTAACCTCTCTGTAAAGTCAGTTCATTCCTCACAGCTTTCTCAACAAAGCTGTTCAGGCTTATCTGGTTCGTTGCTGCGAAAATCGCAGCCTCTCTGTGCAGTTCAGGTGAGATCCGGACATTGAAACTGCCCTTATATGCTTTCTCTGGCTCGATACCTTCTTCCTTACAAAGCTCCAGATAGTCATCCACTGCACCATGAAAATCTTCGACCAGTTCCTTTGCCGTTTCTCCCTCATAAGAAATCAACGCACGTATTCCCATAACCTTCCCAAAGAATACACCATCATTTTCAGAAAATTCCACGCTTCCGACATAACCTTTATAATTCATCGTGTTATTCATAAAAGCACCTCCGCTTCTAATTTTTCAATAATCTGTTTTTTGAGAATCCAGCAATTCTTTCCTTGGGTGCGGTTTATGAAGTAAAATTGGAGTTCTGCCATTACAAATAAATTTAACCCTCGATCCACTGGTTTTTCCTTTGTCAGACCGCCCATAACCGAAACAGCCAAGTAATTGCTCTGTTTCTTCAAATGTAAAATCTTTAGGCTTTGATTTTAACCTCTTAACCAGCTTATCTTTTTGCCCCACAAATGAAACCTCCGATCCTTGATCATCTCCTCTTTATATAGTATATCACAGAGATCATTAAATTGCAACTAATATTAGTTGCAATCTTGAAGTCAAAAGAAATCCATTGTTCGATACACATTCGGATTCTGTTCGAGAAAATCTGAAAGAAACAGTGGCAAAGCTACCTGCTTTCCATATGACCTTTTCAATAAGGCTAATTATTTCACAGCCCCCAAAAATAATTTTAATAATGAATTTATATGCTTCTTCTTGACAATCAAATCAAATAAGCGTACCATAATGTACCAATCGAAAAAATTATGAGGTTTGTAAAAAATACCAGTAGATTTTTTTCTAAAATCGTGTATACTATAAATGAACAGAGATATTAAAGTACTTTCACACTTGCTAACAAGTGTTTTTTGGCCGACAAGGCTGCTATTGAAAGGATAATTTGACCGACGAGGTCTCTCTGGTTCGCCAGAGTAGGGTATGGTTAGCGCCGTACCCTTTTTTCATATAAAAAACTAAGGAGAGTTGCTGATTGAAAGAATATTTGAAAGCGCAAAGCAAAACTGATGAAACAATCCTTGCTAATTCATTTAGCACGGATGAACTTGAGCGATTTTCTAAATCTGATTACCGCTGGGCAGATAACCGTTCAAAACAATTTCGCCACAAAACCGTGAAAAAAGGTGAGATTTATCAATTCGAATTTGGTAAGAATTTCATACCTGAAATGTCATACGAACACAGAGGACTTGTTATAGGAGTAAAGCAGAAGCTACTGTATGTGCTTCCTATCTTCTCTTACAATCCTACAAAACATACTGATGTATATCATCCTGTTGATCACCCAACATCCAAAAGTGATATGTTTTTATTGAAAAGCAGTGAATTTTCCTTCATCAGCCATGACTCTGTTTTAAAGCTTAATGATATTCGAACCGTCAGTATAAACCGTATATTGTATCAGCAAAATGGTATGATTCCACCATCCTCAGATACATATAAGCAGATTGAAAAACTCGCGCTGCAAAAATACTTTCCGTCTTTTGCATATGATTTTACCCAGATGGAACAAATTATCAGTGATCTTGAAAATAAGTTGAAAGAAAATGAAGAAACTCAAAAACAGCTGACTGCTGAAAATGAAGCACTTAAAGCTAAAATAGCTGAACTCTCCGAAGCATTAGAAAAGTCAAGACCACCGGCTTAGCCGGTGACTTGTTCTGGGGCTGTTTTTTCACAGCCCCAATACAAACATGCAGCTCCGCCGTAAAGGTAGAACTGCATGTTGAAATGTTAGCTACAGAATCACAAAATGGCAAACTTATTCCATTTATAATTACAGATTCACAACTGGCCAGGCAGACAATTACAGGTGCAGCACCCGGTCACGGATCTCCTGCGTCCGTCCCTGATTCCAGAACTGCGTGCCGATGTAGCCGCAGGTACGGCGGGCGACACTCATCTTGCTCTGATCGCGGTTGCCGCAGTTCGGGCACTCCCAGATGAGCTTGCCGGACTCATCCTCGACGATCTTAATCTCTCCGTCATATCCGCAGCACTCACAATAATCGCTCTTGGTATTCAGTTCCGCGTACATGATATTATTGTAAATAAACTGCATCACGGTCAGAACAGCCGGAATGTTGTTCTGCATGTTCGGAACCTCGACATAGCTGATCGCGCCGCCCGGTGAAAGCTTCTGGAACTCGGACTCAAAACTCAGCTTGGTAAAGGCGTCGATCTCCTCGGTCACATGAACGTGATAGCTGTTCGTAATATAATTCTTGTCCGTCACACCCTTGATCACGCCGAAACGCTTCTGCAGACACTTCGCGAACTTGTAGGTGGTAGACTCCAGCGGCGTGCCGTACACGGAATAGCTGATATGCTCCGCGGCCTTCCACTCCGCACACTTATCATTCAGGCGCTGCATCACAGCCAAGGCAAACGGCTTCGCCTCCGGGTCTGTATGCGACTTTCCGGTCATGCGGACGCACATCTCGTGCAGACCCGCATAGCCCAGAGAAATCGTCGAATAACCGTCATAAAGAAGCTTATCGATCTTCTCCCCCTTCTGTAAGCGTGCCAGAGCACCATACTGCCAGAGAATCGGAGCCACATCAGACACGGTCCCCAGAAGGCGTTCATGGCGGCAGCGCAGAGCCTTGTGGCACAGCTCCAGGCGTTCATCCAGAATCTCCCAGAAGCGATCCATATCTCCCTCCGCCGTGCAGGCCACATCCACGAGATTGATCGTCACGACGCCCTGATTGAAGCGGCCGTAAAATTTGTGTGTGCCGTCCGGATTGCGCTGGTTATCCTCTACCGTCAGGAAGGAACGGCATCCCATGCAGGTATAGACATTCCCCTTCTTCAGTTCCCGCATCATTTTCGCAGAAATGTAATCCGGCACCATGCGCTTCGCCGTACATTTCGCAGCCAGCTCCGTCAAATACCAGTATTTGGAATCTTCAGTAATATTATCCTCATCCAGCACATAGATCAGCTTCGGGAACGCCGGAGTAATCCAGACGCCGCGTTCATTCTTCACGCCCTGCATCCGCTGCACCAGAACTTCCTCGATAATCATCGCCAGATCGTCCCTGGTCCGCCCCTCCGGCGCCTCATCCAGATACATGAACATCGTCACAAACGGCGCCTGGCCGTTGCAGGTCATCAGTGTGATCAGCTGATACTGGATCGTCTGGATGCCGCTTCGGATCTCATCGCGCAGGCGGCACTCCACCACCCGGTTGATAATCACCTCGTCCAACGGCTCCCCACACAGCCGACGCTCCTCAATAACGCACCGCTTCAGCTTCTGGCGGCTGACATCCACAAACGGCGCCAGATGAGCGAGGCTGAAGGACTGGCCTCCATACTGGTTGCTCGCGACCTGCGCGACGATCTGCGTCGTCACGTTACATGCGGTAAAGAAGCTGTGCGGCTTCTCGATCATCGTCTCGCTGATGACCGTGCCGTTCTGGAGCATATCCTCCAGATTGATCAGATCGCAGTTGTGCTCCCTCTGCGCGTAATAATCCGTATCATGAAAATGGATAATCCCTTCCTCATGCGCCTGGACAACGTCCTCCGGCAGCAGCACGCGGCGGCTCAGATCCCGGCTCACTTCACCCGCCATATAATCTCTCTGGGTTGAATTGATCACCGGGTTCTTGTTCGAGTTCTCCTGCTTGACCTCCTCATTGATATGGTCGATCAGGGCAAGAATGCCGTTATCCGTCGTATTGGACTTGCGGGTAATCTCTCTGCGATAACGGTAGCGCACATACTTCTGCGCGACCTCATAACCGCGCATCTCCATGATGCCGGTCTCCACCATATCCTGAATATCCTCCACACTGACCGCATGTGTGGAATCACCGACCTTCCTGGCGATGGTATCCGCTACCGCGCGAATCTGATACTCATTCATTCGATGAAGAACGTCCACGCTCTGATTCGCCTTGCCGATCGCGTTCACAATCTTGCTCTCGTCAAAGTCAACCTCTTTTCCGTTCCTCTTGATTACGTTGGTCCTTACCTCAATCCCCATGGTTCTCCACTCCTCGTATCTGTAAAATAAAGCGGAACATGTCCTGACCATATTCCCTCAACGGGCATGCCCGCCCAAAGCCGCAAACGGCTTACTACATCTTGTAATTATTATGTCGCCTTCCCACTAAATGTGGGGTGGAACGTTATCTATCATACTACAAACTTCTGCAAAAGGGAAGGGTTATTTTGTGTTATTTTTTTAACAGTTCAGGTGCTTCTGACCGTGCCAAAATTTCCTTGAATATTTTGGCTGATTGAGGTATGATGGTATACGGCTTCGCCGGTTCCGTCCAACGTCTCAGACACCGTCCGATCCGGATTCGGATCTTTACGACCGGCTCCATGACGGCCGCCTGTTCTGCAGCCGGCCACACACATTCACGATAATCATACTTAGGAGGATTTCCCTTGCGATACAGAATACAGCAGTTCCTGTGTTTTCTGCTTGCCTTTCAGCTTTTCACCATCACGGCCTGGGCAAAGCCGGACTGGCCCTCGGATACAGGGATCCTGGCAGAGTCCGGGATTGTCATGGATGCCGACTCCGGCGCCATCCTCTTCGGTCAGAACATTCACGTCGCCAGCGCACCGGCCAGCATCACCAAGATTCTGACTGCGCTGATTGTACTGGAGAACTGTCAGCTCGATGAAATGGTAACCTTTACCGATGAAGCGGTATATACGGTGGAAGCGGACAGCGGGAACAAGCTCAGTCTCCAGTCCGGCGATACCCTGTCCGTAGAAGACTGCCTCTACGGCATGCTTCTGGTCTCCGCCAACCAGGCAGCCAATGCTCTCGCCATTCATGTGGCCGGAAGCATCGACGCATTTGCCGAACAGATGAATGAGCGCATAGCCGAACTTGGCTGCACAGAGAGCCATTTCGACAACCCCTCTGGTTTGAATGGCGACACCCAGTATGTAACTGCTTATGATATGGCGCTGATTGCCCGGGCGGCCTACGCCAACGAAGATCTTCTCGCCATCAGCCGCGAAACCAGCCACCGGATTGGCGGAGTCGCCCTTTTCCCGGACGGCCAGACCATCCGCCAGGAGAACCGCCTGCTGACCACCACAGACCCGTCAGATCCTTATTACTGCCCTTCCGCGGTTGCAGGTAAGACCGGCTATCTTCTTGCTGCAGGCAACACCCTGGTCATATACGCCGAGCAGGATGGCAGGCGCCTGGTTTCCGTCATTCTGAAAGGACAGAGCGGCCAGTATTATCTGGACTGCAAATCGCTCCTTGAATTTGGTTTCCGCAGCTTCCGGAATCTCGATATTGCCGAAAATGAAGCCCGCTATGTCTCAGGCGACGAAATCATCAATCTGGATACCGGTTCCTTTCCCGCCTCGGATCTGATGGTAGAAAGCGGCCGGTTCGTCACCCTGCCTGTCGGTGCTTCCTTCACGGACGCAGACCTGACCCTGGACTCGCTTCCGCCGGATCATCCTGAAAACGCCGTTGCACTCTTTCGCTACACCTACAATGACCGTGTGATCGGCGAAGCGTTCCTGATGGCGAAAGAAGGAGTGACTGTTGCCATCGCGAATGACAAAGAGACAGAGACCGGGCTGGCAGAACCGGTAACGGGCGCTTCGGAAACAGAACCTCCCACGCAGGAGACGCCGGAGACATCCGCTTCAGAGGCAACACCCAGCGATACTCCCACAACCAGAGAACCTGTCGACAGGCAAAGCGTCTGGATTGCCGGCACGGTAATTGCCCTCCTGGCTGTGATGGCCGGAATCATTCTCTGGATGATCCGGCGCAGAAAGAAGGAGGCCGCTTTGCTCGCCGAGCGTCGTGCACGCCGTCGGGAACGCCTGAAGGAATCCGGCGAAGAAGAAGCGTTTGAGCAGCTCCTTGCCAAACGCCGCGAGAAGGCATCTCCGGAAAGGCAAGAAGATCACACCGATGCCACAGATTCGAATCCTGCCGTTCCGAATACCGGCTCCGATCCGGACAATACCGCTGACTCCACTAAGATTGACCACGAGTCTGCCAGGATTGACCAGGAGTCCAGAGAGCCGGAAGCTCAGACGGACGATCCGGATTCCAACGATTAGAGGCTGCATCCACCCATCCGAAATACCCCTGGCGTTATGGCCTTCGGAATTTTCCAATATGACACGAAGAGGCCCGGGAAACAAAACCGTTCCCCGGGCCTCTTCCTTTGCTCTCTGCACATTCTCCGCCTACTCTGCATTCGCGAACTCTGTCATCTCCAGTCCATAAGTCAACGCGGCATAAGCATTCGGAAACCCTCCGCAAGCCACCTTATCCGTGAGACCGGCTGACTTCCTTGCCGTAGCCAGCAGAATCGGTTTAACGTCCGACAGGCTGATATCCGTGCGGAACGAATACAGAAGCGCCGCCACACCGGTCACCATCGGCGCCGCCATAGATGTTCCCGTCATATATCCATAGCCATTTTCGGCAGTCGTACTGACAATATAGGTTCCCGGCGCCGCAATATCCACCGTATTCACACCATAATCCGAACTCTCATGCAGATTCCCATCGAACATCAGATTTGCCACCGAAATAATGTTGTCCAGGTTGTAGCTGGAAGGATAGTCCGGATGTTCATCAATGTTAATTCCGATACCATTCGAATCCCCATTTCCGGCGGATACCACAAACAGCATCTTCGAATCTCTCATGACCTGTTCCAGTGTCGGATAATACGTCTTCGTTCCAAAACTCAGGTTACAGATCGACGCACCATTCGCTTCCGCATATTGAATCGCCGCAATCACGGCGCTCTCCTCGCCGCGCCCGGCTTCCGTCCCCAGCACCTTCAGTGACATGATTTTGACATGACTGTTGTCTGTGATCCCTGCGATGCCAAAACCGCCACGCTCCGCCGCGATCGTCCCCGCAGCGTGGGTACCATGCGTGTCCTCCGCGCCCTCATAGATCTGATTCGTATTGTTGAAGAAATTCCATCCATTGACGTCATCCACATACCCGTTGCCATCGTTGTCGATCCCATCTCCCGGAATCTCATCTTCATTTACCCAGGCTGCCCCGGCCAGCTCCGGATGACTGAAATCAATTCCCGTATCGATCACCGCAACGATAACATCGCGGCGTTCCGCCGTGCTCGCATCGTACAGCTCCCAGGCAGGAAGCACATTGATATCTGCTCCTCTCCTCGCCGTAATCGTCTTCACCCGGTACGCGTCCGGTCCTTCCACCGGGGAACCGATTCCAAGATAATTCCCCAGATCGATTCGCCAGGCCAGTGACGGATGCGACTCCTGGAACCGGTTTACAATCTCCTGATATGCCAGTTCCGCATCATTCTTGAGTCCCCACTGATATTGCGAATAAGTATCCTTTACGGACAGATTTGCCACACCGGGACCATACACATGAGTCATGAAATCCTTCTCCGCCGCAAACATTCCGGTCGGTGCCCCCACGACCATACCAGCAGCCAGAACGGCCGCCGCCCATCTCCTGCCAGTCTTCATTCCATAAACTCCTTTGCTGACTTTCACACTGATATCATCAGAAAACACATGAAAGAGTATAACACACAATCCACGAAAAATATTGAATAAAATGTGAAAGATTACTTACAAATTCACTCTCATTGAATCCGGCAGCTTCGCCTGTATGCTGTAACAATCAGAAAAGGCCAGCAGGCTGCGCCTGCTGGCCAATATCAATCGCTCAAAGATTAGTCGACAATCTTTACTACGCTTCCGGAACCAACGGTACGACCGCCCTCACGGATAGCGAAACGAAGACCCTGCTCCATCGCGACCGGATGAATCAGCTCAACGGTCATCTCAACGTTATCACCAGGCATGCACATCTCAACGCCTTCCGGCAGATCGCAAACACCAGTCACGTCAGTGGTTCTGAAATAGAACTGCGGACGATAGTTGTTGAAGAACGGCGTATGACGGCCACCCTCATCCTTGGTCAGGACGTAAACCTGAGCGGTGAACTTGTTGTGAACCTTAACAGAACCCGGCTTTGCAACAACCTGGCCACGCTCGATCTCGGTTCTCTGCACACCACGCAGCAGAACGCCGATGTTATCACCTGCCTGAGCCTCGTCAAGCAGCTTACGGAACATCTCGATACCGGTAACAACGGTCGAACGAACGTCTTCCTTGATACCAAGAATCTCAACTGCGTCATTCAGATGCAGCGTACCACGCTCCACACGGCCGGTAGCCACGGTACCACGGCCAGTGATGGTGAAGACATCCTCGATCGGCATCAGGAACGGCTTATCCGTTGCACGAACCGGATCCGGAATCCACTCATCTACGGCATCCATCAGTTCCATGATCTTGTCGCCCCACTCGCCGGAGCAATCCTCCAGAGCCTTCAGTGCAGAACCCTGGATAATCGGGGTATCGTCGCCCGGGAACTCATACTCGTTCAGCAGCTCACGGATCTCCATGTCAACAAGCTCCAGCAGCTCCTCATCATCAACCATATCGCACTTGTTCATGAATACGACAATGTACGGTACGCCTACCTGACGGGACAACAGGATGTGCTCTCTGGTCTGCGCCATGACACCGTCGGTAGCAGCAACAACCAGGATTGCGCCATCCATCTGAGCCGCGCCGGTGATCATGTTCTTAACATAGTCAGCATGTCCTGGGCAGTCCACATGTGCATAATGTCTCTTCGCGGTCTCATACTCTACGTGTGCGGTAGAAATGGTGATACCACGCTCTCTCTCTTCCGGAGCCTTATCGATCATATCGAATGCGACAGCCTGGCCCGTGCCGAATCTCTCATGCAGAGTCTTGGTGATCGCTGCGGTCAGGGTGGTCTTACCATGGTCTACGTGGCCGATGGTGCCGATGTTACAATGCGGTTTGGTTCTCTCAAACTTTGCTTTTGCCATTTTAAAGCTTCCTCCTTAATCAAGGCCCCCTCGGGGCTGTCTTTTATGATAGGCTGTTTTTTATTATATGCGATTTCCGCAATATTTTCAAGCCCGTTTTTCCAGGTTTCAGAAGGCCGGAAAAACCCGCTGAAACCTTAGATTCTTTTCATATTTTACTTCCTGTGCTCGTTGATGATCTTCTCCTGCACAGACTTCGGAACCTGCTCATATTTCTCAAAGAACATCGAGTAGTTGCCGCGGCCCTGCGTCTTGGAACGAAGATCCGTCGAATAACCGAACATCTCAGCCAGCGGCACAAATCCCTTGACGATCTTTCCGCCGCCGACATCATCCATGCCTTCGATCCGTCCGCGTCTTGCATTGATATCGCCGATGACGTCGCCCATATATTCTTCCGGCATCGTGACCTCGACCTTCATAATCGGCTCGAGCAGAACCGGGGCGCCCTTCTGCATGGCCTCCTTGAAAGCCATGGAACCGGCAATGTGGAATGCCATCTCAGAGGAGTCGACCTCATGATAGGAACCATCATACACATTTGCGTGAACGCCCAGTACCGGGAATCCGGCAAGAACGCCGCACTTCGTGGCCTCTTCGATACCTTCGCCAACCGCCGGGATATACTCCTTCGGAATCGCGCCACCGACAACGGTCGACTCGAATTCGAAGGTCTGCTCGCCGTTCGGATCCATCGGCTCGAATTTGACCTTACAATGTCCATACTGTCCACGACCACCGGACTGCTTCGCATACTTGCTGTCCACCTCTACCGCCTTGGTAAAGGTCTCCTTATAAGCAACCTGCGGTGCGCCGACATTCGCTTCTACATTAAACTCACGCAGCAGACGGTCTACAATGATCTCCAGATGCAGCTCGCCCATACCGGAAATGATCGTCTGTCCAGTCTCGGTATTGGTAGAAGCGCGGAAGGTCGGATCTTCCTCCGCCAGCTTCGCCAGAGCCTCGCTCATCTTGCCCTGACCAGCCTTCGTCTTCGGCTCGATTGCGATATCGATAACCGGCTCCGGGAACTCCATGGATTCCAGGATCACCGGATTCTGCTCGTCACAGATGGTATCGCCCGTGCTCGTGAACTTGAAGCCAACCGCAGCCGCGATATCACCGGAATAGACCTTATCCAGTTCCTGTCTCTTATTCGCATGCATCTGCAGGATACGACCCACACGTTCCTTCTTGCCCTTCGTCGCGTTCAACACATAAGAACCAGCATTCAGGGTTCCGGAATATACGCGGAAATAAGCAAGTCTTCCCACGAACGGATCCGTCATAATCTTGAACGCCAGCGCAGAGAACGGCTCCTCGTCAGAGGAATGACGCGCGACTTCATTGCCGTCCATGTCAGTGCCCTTGATGGAAGGAATGTCCGTCGGAGCCGGCATGAACTCAATGACTGCGTTCAGCATTCTCTGCACGCCCTTGTTCCGGTAAGCGCTTCCGCAGGTTACCGGAACAGCGGTACACTCGCAGGTTGCTTTCCGCAGAACCTTCTTCAGGTCCGCAATGGACGGCTCCTCGCCTTCCAGGTACTGCATCATCAGGTCGTCATCCAGTTCGCAGATCTTCTCGACCATCTCTACATGATACAGCTCCGCATCGTCCTTCATGTCATCCGGAATCTCTTCGACCGTGACATTGTCGCCCTTTTCATCATGGTAAATATAGGCTTTCATCTCAAACAGGTCGACGATGCCCACAAACTCATCTTCCTTACCGATCGGAAGCTGAATGCAGATCGCATTCTTTCCAAGTCTGGTACGGATCTGCTCGACAGCACCATAGAAGTTCGCACCCATGATATCCATCTTGTTGATGAATGCCATACGCGGTACGTTGTAGGTATCCGCCTGACGCCATACGTTCTCAGACTGGGGCTCTACGCCTCCCTTGGCACAGAACACGCCGACAGCGCCGTCCAGTACACGAAGGGAACGCTCCACCTCAACGGTGAAATCGACGTGTCCGGGAGTATCGATAATATTGATACGATATTCCGGCTCGCCCTTGATCGGTCTGTTATCCTCACCATGGATGGTCCAGTGGCATGTAGTAGCCGCAGAAGTAATGGTAATGCCCCGCTTCTGCTCCTGTGCCATCCAGTCCATGGTGGCCGTGCCTTCATGAGTATCACCGATTTTGTAGTTTACACCAGTGTAATACAGGATACGCTCGGTCAATGTAGTCTTACCCGCATCGATGTGAGCCATAATACCAATATTCCTGGTCCTCTCCAGGGGATATTCTCTTCCAGCCAAAGCTTTTTCCTCCTATTAGAATCTGAAATGGGAGAAGGCCTTGTTCGCCTCTGCCATCTTGTGCATATCTTCTTTCCGCTTTACGGAAGCGCCGGTATTGTTGGCCGCATCCATAATCTCATTCGCCAGTCGGTCGATCTGGGTCTTCTCGCCTCTCTTGCGGGAGAACATGGTGATCCAGCGTAGCGCCAGCGTCTGGCGTCTCTCCGGCTTCACCTCGATCGGTACCTGATAGGTCGCGCCGCCGATACGCTTCGCCTTTACCTCCAGCACCGGCATGATGTTGTTCATCGCCTCTTCAAAGACCTCCAGTGCCGGCTTGCCGGTCTTCTCTTCCACACGGGCAAATGCACCGTATACAATCTTCTGCGCAACGCCTTTCTTACCGTCCAGCATGATATTGTTGATCAGCCTGGTGACGGTCTTATTGTTGTACAGAGGATCTGCCAATACGTCTCTCTTCTGAATATGTCCTTTACGTGGCACGTTACTTCCCTCCTTAATCATGAAATGAATTAATTCATCGGTACTCACATGTTTCCATAAAAATGTGTCCGCGCCGGAATCTCTATTTTCTGCAACCTACAGTCAATATCAATCACAGCGCAACTGCCCAACAGCAGTCACTTTTTACTTGCGTTAGTGGTACAAATCCCTCCGGCTCTTACTTCTTTGCCTTCGGTCTCTTGGCGCCGTACTTGGAACGGGCCTGCTTACGGTTCGCTACACCCGCGGTATCCAGGGTACCACGAATGATGTGATATCTGGTACCAGGAAGATCCTTTACTCTTCCGCCACGGATCAGCACCACGCTATGCTCCTGAAGATTGTGTCCCTCTCCCGGAATGTAGCTGGTTACCTCGATGCCGTTGGAAAGACGTACTCTGGCGATCTTACGAAGTGCAGAGTTCGGCTTCTTCGGGGTAGCAGTCTTCACTGCGGTGCAGACGCCTCTCTTCTGAGGAGAAGAAGTGTTGATGGCACGCTTCTGAAGAGAGTTGAAACCCTTCTGCAATGCCGGTGCGGTAGACTTCTTCGCAGCTGTCTGTCTTCCCTTTCTGACTAACTGGTTAAATGTTGGCATTCCTTTCACCTCCTGTGATATTGTCTGTTGGTTGCCTGTTTACAGCTTTTTGCGCACAAAAAAGAGCGGTTCTTTTTCACACGCCATCTTATTATATCGGTACCTGCGCCGCCTGTCAAGGGACTTTTTCCCGATTTTACCTGAGTTTTGCATCTTTTAACAAAAATAAGTATACGCAAGACATAATTAGACGCAGACAGAATAGGATAATACCAATCGTTTTGTCTGTGAAAGGCTGTCTCATGAACACTTCCATACCGAAAGCGCTGCTGCGCTCGCTTCTGCTCTCCTATCTGCTGTCCGGTATCCTGATTCTTGCCACCGCTCTCATCCTCTATCGGCTGGAATGGAAGGAAGGCCAGGTATCGACTGCCGTCTACGTCGTCTATACACTGGCCTGCCTTGCCGGTGGCTTCGCCTGCGGCCGCGCCGTGAAAGAACGCCGGTTCTTCTGGGGACTGGCCGCAGGGCTTCTTTATTTTCTCGTATTACTCCTGGTCTCCTGCGTGCTGAACCACGATTGTCCACCGGAACTCGAAGGAATGCTTCCCGTCTGTGCCTGCTGTGTGGGAGGCAGCATCGTCGGCGCCATCTTCAGCTGAACGCACCGCGAATGATCCTATCTGGATTTCCGGCGAATCCCGCCTGCCATATCACAAAGAAAAAGCACGGCGGCTCCCGTGAACACAAACAGATCGCCCAGGTTGAGCACAACTTTCTTCAGTTTGCCGGCCCGGATACTGAAATAATCGACGACGTAGCCTCTTGTAAAGCGGTCGTACAGATTGCTTCCTGATCCGCCGATCACAAACGCCAGCCCCAGCTTGCGCCCCGTCTCTCCTGGCCTGGAAAGCAGGCCAAACAGAGCCCCCGCCAGGCCGGAGGTTACCGTCAACGGAAGCAGCCGCACCAACTCCCGGTGGCTTTCCAGAAAGCCAAACGGAAACCCCGCATTGTGATTGCGGTAAAGCCAGATCGTATCCCTTGTATGAAGAACCGGTCTCGGAAAATTCTCCGGATCCTGTTTCTCGATTCGGGACTTCAGTACCTGATCGCCCACGGCGATCGCCCCTGCCAATGGCAAATAAAACATTACTTCACCTCCACATTTTTCATGAAAGGAAGGGCTCTTCCATGTCCTCATGCAGCGAACCACCCGTCTCCGAAGATTACGCTGATTTTATCATCAATTTCTCTCCGCGCCCCGTTCGCGAATTATACGAAGCAGAGGAAAACACATGCGTCAGCCTCATCAATCAGGATTACGCGATTGTCTATCGTCCGTTGGCGCAGATCGAACCTCTGTCTCTCTCCCGCTACCCCTATGCTTCGATTCCAAAGTTATACGGTCTTCTTGACATGAGCGCACTTGATGAAAGCGGAATCACACCAGTCATCCTGCCCCCATCTGAAACCGCTTCCGGAAAAGGCGTTCTCCTCGGCCTGATCGACACGGGAATTGACTACACCAATCCTCTGTTCCGGTACGCTCATGGAACCAGCCGTATTCTTGCGATCTGGGATCAGACCGCGCAATCTCAGGAAAGGGCTTCCCAGACAAACCCGCTGCCCGCCTATGGTGCCGTCTACACCGCCGCACAGCTGAACGAGGCGCTCGCCTCCGACGATCCGCTGCAAGTCGTTCCCACCACAGACACCAATGGACATGGCACTTTTCTCGCAGGTGTCGCTGCCGGAAGCCGTATCGACACCCCCGTCTCCTTTTCCGGCGCCGCGCCGGACTGCAGCCTCGCCATCGTCCGGCTCAAACCGGCCAAGAAGTACCTGCGGGATTTCTTCCTGATTCCCGAAACAGCCATCGCTTACCAGGAAAACGACATCATGGCCGCCGTCAGCTGGCTGCTCTCCGTTGCAGCCCTGCACTCCATGCCTCTCGCCATCTGTCTCGGTCTCGGCAGCGGGCAGGGCAGTCACGATGGCGTCTCCCCGCTGTGCATGCAGCTGGAATCCCTCACCGGATCCACGGGGCTTGCCGTCGTCGCCGCTGCGGGGAATGAAACCGGCTACCACCTGCATTATCTCGGTTCGCCCACGCAGGATCAGGAATATGAAGACGTGGAACTGCGCGTCGGAGAAAATGAATCCGGTTTCTGCATGGAAATCTGGGCCTGGGCTTCGGAACTCTACCGTGTCAGCCTCGTCTCCCCCGCCGGACAGTCCGCCGGACCGATTCCCGCCATCTCCGGCAATGAAACCGTCATCCCATTTCGACGGGATAATACCCGTGTCTCTGTTACCTGCCAGCTTTCCGAAGGAGCCTCCGGAAGCCAGCTGATCTTTCTGCGCTTTGAATCGCCGTCCGCCGGTATCTGGCACATCCGGGTCCACCCGGAAGTTTCCCTCTCCGGGCGATTCCACATCTGGCTCCCTCTGCACTCATTTGTCACAGAAGAAACCGGCTTTCTGCACCCGGATCCGAATACCACAGTTACAGATCCCGGTAACGCAGCCATGCCCCTCACCGTCAGCACCTACGATCACTCTGGCGGCAGTATCTGGATCCATTCCAGCCGGGGCTTCACCCGCTCTCTGCGGATCAAACCGGATCTGGCTGCTCCCGGCGTGGCTGTTCAGGGGCCGGCTGTCACCTCCGAACCGGATACGCCGCAACCGGCTAACGGCCCCGCCTTCACGCGTCGCTCCGGCTCCTCCGTCGCGGCGGCGATCACGGCCGGCGCCGCGGCCGACCTTCTTTCCTGGGCCATTCCCGGAGAGAACGCCACCTATATGACCGATACCGCCATCAAATCCATGCTGATCCGCACAGCCGGGCGCAGCCCGTCCTGGCGTTACCCCAACCGACAGTGGGGATACGGAACGCTCGATCTGAATGCCTCATTCTGACGCTTTCCTGTCAGCAATCTCATTCCGATCTGGCCCGCACCTGACAGGAACCGTCTCATCCACCTGTGCGCATTTCAATCAGCGGCCCGCCTTTTTTCTCCAGATAAGCGCGTGTAATGACCACCGAGCCGATATTCGGGTCTTTGGGAATCTCATACATGATATCCAGCATAAATTCTTCCATAATCGCCCGGAGCGCACGCGCTCCGGTCTCCCGCTTCATGGCCTCTGACGCAATCCACTCCAGAGCATCCTCATCAAAAAGCAGCCGCACCTCATCCATCGCCAGAAGCTTCTGATACTGACGCAGGATCGCGTTCTTCGGCTCTCTTAAAATCCGCACCATCATGTCCTGCGTCAGCTTTTCCAGCGTCACCACAACGGGAAGTCTCCCCAGAAATTCTGGAATCATACCGAACCTGCGCAGATCCTCGTTGGTTACCTGGCTTAAGACGCCCTGCCCGGAATCGAAACTGTCCCGCAGCACCGCGCCAAACCCCATCGATGATTTCTCCATCAGACGGCGCCGGATGATCTCCTCCAGATCCGGAAACGCACCACCGCAGATGAACAGAATATTGTCTGTGTTCACCGTGGCCGTCGGCGTCAGGGCATTTTTCTGATTGGAGCCGACCGGCACCTTCACGACGCTGCCCTCAAGCAGCTTCAGCAATTCCTGCTGTACAGACTCACCGCTGACATCCCGGGACGTCATCTGCTGTTTCTTGGCAATCTTATCAATCTCATCAATGAATATGATCCCGTGCTCCGCTTTTTCCACATCATTGCCTGCGACGGACAACAGCTTCGATACAACACTCTCAATATCATCCCCGATGTATCCGGATTCCGTCAGGGACGTGGCGTCCGCAATGGCAAGCGGCACGTCCAGCAGCCGCGCCAGAGTCTTCACCAGAAATGTCTTGCCGCTCCCGGTCGGCCCGATCATCAGAATATTCGACTTCTCAATCTGCACGCCGTCGTCCGCATCCGCCGTTTTCGACTGCCTCATTTCCTCCGCACAGACCCGTTTGTAATGATTATAAACAGCCACAGAAACGACCTTCTTCGCCTTCTCCTGCCCAATCACAAAATCATCCAGCTGTGCCTTGATCCGATGCGGTGCCGGAACATCCTTCCATGCGAATTCCGGTTCTGCATTTTTCTTCTTTTTCTTCAGCTGCTGCGTTTTCGGGACTTCCATTCCGGGAAAATTCCCGTTCAGAAAGGGCATCCCCATGGCCGGGGTAAAACTGACCTTTGACCAGTCAATTTTTGACAAATCAACCCCCTTCCCCATCACGGAATCAAACACCTTCTGAAGACAGTCATGGCATACATACAGATCACCCGGCATACTGAACATCGCGCCCGTCTGGCTCTCCGGGCGGTGACAGACGCAGCAGATCTTCTCATATTCCTGCGTATCCGTTTCGCTCTTTCCTTCATCCATTTTCCCGGCCGCTTCTTCTGTATTTTCGTTCCCCGGTTTTTTCACTTCATCTTTCTCATCCATCGATTGTACTCCGCCTTTCGGTTCTGATACAGAAATACTCAGAGTGCGAAACACACTCTGAGTATTTCTGTATCAGGTATCTTCCCTGTTTTATTGTATGTCAAATTCCATTTGCGGTCAACCAGTTAATTCACCTCTGCCGCCGGCTTCGTCCCCAGCGTAATGCTGACGGTCCGTTCAACATATTCTCCGTTTTCCAGGGACTGTACGGTGAGATCAACGGTATCGCCCCCTTTATAATAGGTGAGCATCTCTTTCAGCTCCGCCATGGTCTTCACGGACTGGCCGTCAAACTTAGTAATGATATCCTTCTCTCTCAGATCAGACGCGGCAGCCGCACTGTCCTCGACAATCTTATATACATAAACGCCGCGCGGCATATCATACATCTGAGCAGCCGTCTCGTCGATATTCTGTCCCTGAATACCCAGGTAACCCTGCTCTGCCTCATCCACCAGGATACGGGTCTTCTTGTTCATCAGCTCATTGATGATATCTTCCGCCTGTGAAATCGGGATCGCATAGCCCATCCCCTCAACGCTGGTAGAGGAATATTTCGCCGCATTGATGCCGATTACCTCACCGTTCATATTCAGAAGTGCACCGCCGCTGTTGCCCGGATTGATTGCCGCATCGGTCTGAAGCAAATTCTTCGTCGTCGACTCATCCGTCTGCACTTCCCGGTTCAGAGCACTGACGTAACCGACCGTCACGGACTGCCCGTAACCAAGCGCGTTGCCGATGGCAATGACACCCTGCCCAACCTTCAGCTCATCTGAATCACCGAGCGTCGCAATCTTGATCTGACTCATCGTTTCCGCAGAAATGTCGCTCAGCTGTACGGCAATCACGGCCAGATCACTGTCCGAATCCGTTCCCTTAATCAGAGCGCCAACCTGCGCGTCATCGATAAACGTCACCGTCAGCTCGCTGGAATCCTCCACCACATGATTGTTCGTCACAATCAGAAGCTCGTCATCATTCTGACCGACGATGATACCGGAACCACTGCTCGGCACCTCAACCGTCTGGCTCTGTCCAAACCAGTTGCGCTGTTCATAAGTCATGGTATTGTTGATTGCCACCACAGATGGCATCGCCTTTTCCACAATCGAAGAGACATCCATCAGAATCGCCGGGTTGGCATTCGCAACAGCCGAACGATTCTCCTCCGGCGCCGCCTGTGTCTCCGCCTGCGCGATCGTCACCGGCTCTGTCTCTGTTTCGACACTCGCCACATATCTGCCTTTCACATATTCGCCGACGGTATTGACGCCAAACATCGTCGCACCTGCCAGAACACCGAACAGCACGGCCGCTGCCGCCACTCCTGCAATTTTTGCCCCGGTTGCAGGCGATTTCCTCTCCCGCTGCGGCCGATCAGCGGGAATATACGACATGTCCCGTCCCGCGCCGGTCTGACGATATGTCATTCCGTCGTCCGGCTGCACCGCGTCCCCGTTTCCTGTCTCACGGTTGACCGATCCGCCAGCTATCTGTTCTTCCTCACTTCCTGTACCTGTGTAATATTCTCTGTTCTCATCTTCAAACATCGTGCGAATCTCCTTTCTTCTTTCAGTCTATATTCCATCTGTCTATCCCACCCGGGCGGTCATCCGTTTCCTGTCCGATCGCTTCATGGTTGTGATGGGATGTAGAGTTTCCTTTGTTTTCAAGACAAAATATAACAGTCTTTTGTGTCGGAATTGTGATAAAAAACGGTTGATTAAATGAACGTAAAGAAGCCCGGAACCATGCTTCTGCACTGGAAGTCTATGGCTCCGGGCCTTCCGGATTCCTGCTTTCGTCAATCTGCTGCCAGGCCGATCATATCCCGGACAGGCGCTCATTGCCCTGGAGCGGAAACCACTCCATTATGCGATGCCGTCGTCGTCTCTGTCGTCGTTCCTCCCGGTCCGGAAGCTGCGCTCGGCGTCGTTGAACTGCCCGTTGTAGATGCAGCGGTTGTTGTGGCCGCCGTTGTCGGTGCTGCCGTCGTCGAACTGGATGGCGAAGATCCGGTCGTCGAAGCGGTCGGTGTTGTGGTCGAAGACGAAGTCGTCGACTCCGCTGTGGTAGAAGCCGCTGTCGTCGAAACCGTCTCGCCCGGACGGCTCACCGTAGAGGGCATCAGGGTATCATCCTCATCGTCGCTGTCTTCATCGTCTTCATCGTCATCTTCGTCCTCATCATCCGCCGCTGCCGTCGTTGCCCCCGGTCTCAGCGAAGTGCCGGATGTGGCTAACGGCCTTCCCGCCTCGTCGGTCTCCGCCTCCGTCGTCGACTCCGAAGTCGATTTCGACGAAGAACCGCTCCCGGATTCCTTCTCATCGTCTTCCTCATCCTCGTCCTCATCATCCGCTGATGTTGTTGTCTTCGACGAGGTCGAACTGTCCGCTGCCGTGGTCGACTTCTGCGTCTGAATGACGCCCCCGTCCGTTCCGACATGGTCGACATACTGCCCTTCCTTATAAATTCCGGTATCGCTGGAAATCTTCGCACTGATCGTCTTCACGGTATCAGACGGTTCATAGCTGTCGTCATCATACAGGAATTCATGTAGCTTCTTCACATTGCTCTCCAGGGTCGCGGGCACAACCACCGCACCCTTCTTGCCCATATTCGCTTCTCCCCGCGCCTGCGGAAAACCGGTCGTCTCCGTCAGGTGGAACTGCGTAATATTCTTCGCGTTGCTCACCAGATCGTCCACCCACAGGCTCGTATAAACATTCGGGAATACCGTTCCAATCAGCGTATACAGAGTCTGGAAATCGGACTGCTGCGCCTTTTCAAACGCGAGCTGAATGATCTTACGCTGCCGTTCCGTACGGGCATAATCCGTATCCATCAGGCGCAGACGCCCATACGCTACCGCCTGCACACCGTCCAGATGATTTTCTCCCGCGTGCGTCAGCTGAGTCGAGCCAATGCCGGTCGCCTTCACCGTCTCGGTAATAAATGAGTTAATATAGTAAAATTCTGCCTTGCTCAGTTCCACATCCACGCCGCCCAAGACATTGATTCCCTGCGCCACGGCCTTCCAGTTGAAGGTGACAAAATCCGTAATATTGAGATCCAGATTCCGGTTCAGCGCCGATACCGCCTGCCCGGCTCCACCGACAAAATAAGCCTGATTGATCTTGTTGTAAGAGCTGCCCTCATCCATATTCAGATAGGTGTCCCGATATACACTGACCAGCCGGATCTCTCCCGTCTCCAGATTGATGCTGCAGATGATAATGACATCCGAATTCGTCGATTTCTGAATCGCACTGTCACGCGCATCGACGCCGAACACCGCAATCGTCCAGTAACCGGTCATTCGCTCCTGACTCGCCACGTTGATATCCTCATTCGTCGTAATCTGGGCGATCACTTCCTCATCCGGTTTCTGAATCTGCGAAGTCAGGCGAAGCCAGAATCCATACCCGAAAATGAAGGCCAGCGCAAAGACTTCCGCGATAATCATCGTGATCATCCGGCGGCGCTTTTTCTTCCTGCGCGCATAGACCTCTTCCATCTCCGGGAAATAGACACCATCGTCGCCCCTGGAACGTTTCCGGCTGCCGCCTGCACCTTTCTGGTCTGCACGATGGCTCTGACCGATGATATTCAGTTCCTCCGAACCGCGACCCGACGCATCGGAATCGGTCTTTCCGCCGGAAATCTTCGGATTCCGACGGCTTCGGCCACGCCCCGATTCTTCATCAAAATCATGACTCATGTTGTTACCTCATTCAGCACTCAATATGCGTTTTTATTGATGAAACCCTTAAAAAATGTCAGAAACAGGATCTTGAAATCCAGTCCAAGCGTCCAGTTTTCAATATAATACAGATCATGTTCAATCCGCTTCGCAATGGAAGTATCTCCCCGATAGCCATTGATCTGCGCCCATCCGGTCATACCTGGCCGCACCTGATGCTTAATCATATAACGTGGAATTTCCTCTCTGAATTTCTCCACAAAAAACGGACGCTCCGGTCGCGGCCCGACCAGGCTCATATCCCCAATCAGCACATTAAACAGCTGCGGCATCTCATCAATACTGGTTTTCCGGATGAACCGCCCAACCGGCGTCACGCGCGAATCATGCGGCGACGTCCAACGGCTCTGCTCTTTCTTCGGATCCTGCACCTCCATGGAACGGAATTTGTACATCCGAAAAGGACGGTTGTGCAATCCCACCCGTTCCTGACTGAAAATCAACGGCCCCCGCGAAGTCAGCTTGATCAGAATCGCCGTCACAATCATAACCGGCGAAAAAAGAATCAATGCTACGACCGCGCCAAAAATATCCACAATGCGCTTGATTGTGGCATTGAGCAGATCATTCAACGGCACCCGCCGGATATTGATCACCGGAAGTCCCTGCAGATCTTCCGTGTATGGCCTTGTCGGAATAAATTTATTGTAATCCGGAATAAATTTGGTGTGTACGCCGGACTTCTCACAGGCAGCAACTACCTTCTCCAGTCCCCCGTATTCCTGAATGCTCAATGTGATCGCAATCTCGTCGAGGAAATTCATACTGAGAATCGGATTCAGTTCATCAAGCTTCCCGATGATCCGGATTCCCCGGTACTCCTCTCCCAGGGCTTTGTGATTGTCCAGGATACCATACACCCGGTACCCCCACTCGGGATTCTGCATGATGCGATCAATATAACTCTCCGCCGCGCCGCTGTAACCCACCAGCAGCAGGTGCTTCTGATTATACCCCTTCGCCCGCATCGTGCGCAGCATCTGGCGAATCAGGTTTCTTTCAACCGTCTCCGCCGCAATGTTCGTCACAAAGAAGCAGGCCAGAAACCTGGACGAAAATTCCCGCAGATACGGATCCTTCCGCCCCAGATACAGCACAGTCGCGAAAAGAAACAGTCCGATGATGTTCGCCTTGCAGATATTCGCAAATTCTGCCCGGCGCGCCTGCACCCGCTTGGGCGTAAACAGATGAAAAGCCGTATACAAAATCAGGTAGACCGGCACAATCGCCACAAGCGCACGCATATAAAACCAGGCAGGCAGTACGCCTCCGGTCTCAAACCATCCGCTCCCGAGCATGCAGTACCAGCTCAGGACATAGGCCGCGATAATCACCAGCGCATCCAGGACGACATGCAGACGATTCAGTCTCTCTTGATTATCTTTTATCATGATGTCTCACCCTGCAAATTCCGCCAAAAAACGCCCCTCCGGCGTGTTTTCACGGTTCCACCCATATATCAGTTCAATGCTAACGATTATACACGAATTTTCCTGTTTGGGCTATTAATTTTTTCTTAAATAGGCATATCTTTCACCGTTCCTTCTTTTTCATCTGCCGACGGGAAAATTCTGCGCAGTACAGGACGGTTCCCCAGATCAGTTCCCACTCAGCCGCGAGATAGTCGGCCAGATGTTCCCTGCGATAGCGTACCCGCTTTGTCTGATGCGCGGTGCGAAGTCCCTCCCACACACCTTCCAGGTAAGCCTTCCCGAAGCCTTTCTTTTTAAAAAAGAAATACTTCACCAGAATTCCAAGGACAAGCGGCGCCGCATGGATCAAAAGCAGCAGATCCGGCATATTTTTGTAGTTCAGATACACATTGTTGCGCGCCGCCAGGCGCACCTTGAACTCGTTGTATTTTGAACCGCTGGTGCCGCTTCCCACATGATAGACCACTGCCTCCGGACAATACCAGTTGACATACCCGGCAAGCTTCGCCCGCCACCCCACATCGATGTCCTCCAGATAAGCAAAATGCATCTCGTCGAAGAGGCCGATTTCCTCAAAAACTGACCGGCGATAGATCGCTGCTCCCGCGCAGGCGGAAAAAACCGGGCATGGCCGGTCATAGCGCCCGGTTTCCTGACCGACGCCCCGCTGATATGCCCATCCCATGACACTGTACATATCCCCGGCATCATCCATCCGGTCCCTATGGTACAGCTGAATCATCTTCGGGCTGACCGAAAAAATACGCGGCGACGCCTCGATTGCGCGAAGCAGCGCTCCGACATACCCCGGTTCCGCCTCGGTGTCATTATTCAGAAGGATCACATAGGGCGTTTCCGCCGCACGGATTCCCACATTCACCGCTCCGGAAAAACCGGTATTCTCCGGCAGCAAAACAGACGGGATTTCATGACTCTTCAGCCACTCGGCACTGCCGTCCGTCGAACCGTTATCCACCACCAGCACCTCAAAATCCTGGCAGGTCTGTGCCGCCAGCGCCGCCATGCATGGCTCCATGAACCGCAGACCATTGTAATTCGGAATGATAATCGTCGCTTTTTTCATCCTGCATTCTCCTCATCCCCACACGCTCAGACTTCCAGTCTGTATGGTTCTCCGATTTTTTCCTTCAGCAGATCACGCAGTGCGAAATTCGACTTACGCAGCGTCAGGTTCGGATTGTAATACGGATCTCCGTTTTTCAGAATATCCGGCCAGCGCCGGGCAAAAATTGCAACCTCACGGTTAAAACGCGCCACCTTCTCCGGCGTATCCTCCAGTCCTCTCGACTTGGATTCATAGTGATACATCACCGCATAGGGATTGTACACCACCAGTTTCCCCGTCTCGCGCACCTTCATGCAGTAATCGATGTCATTAAACGCCACCGCAAGCTCCTCCGTGAAGCCGCCCACCTGCCGGAACAGTTCTGCCCTGGTCATCATGCAGGCCGCCGTCACGGCACTGTAATCCTGCGCGCACATGGCCCGGTGGAAGTAACTGTTTTCCGCCTCATGCAGCCCGATAAACGTATGCCCCGCGATGCCGCCAAATCCGATCACGACGCCCGCATGCTGGATCGTATTGTCCTGATACAGAAGTCTCGCGCTCACCACGCCCACATCCGGTCTCTGCAGATATCCCAGCATCTCCTCAAACAGGTTTTCCGCAATGATTTCCGTGTCATTGTTCAGGAACAGGAAATACTCGCCCCGTGCAAACTGTGCGCCAAAATTATTGATTGCGGAGTAGTTGAATTCCCGCTCCCAGGTCACGACCTTCACCTGCGGAAATTCCTTCTGAATCCTGTTGTAATATGCAAACGTTTCCCGATCCGTGCTGTTGTTCTCAATCACGATAAATTCCAGATTCCGATACGTCGCTTTCTCCATAATGGAACGGATACACAGATCCAGATCTGCCACATGATCCTTGTTCGGAATAATAACGGACACCAGCGGATTCCCCTGTACCTCAAAAAACGTATGGTAAATACCGTAATCGACTCCCTTTTCCACCCTCACCGCCGGAATCCCACAGCGCTTATAGTGCGCCATAATCGCCCGCGCTCCCGCCTCAAAGGCATACATCTTGCTCTGTGGATTGCTGGCCGTCGAATCCTGATGGCAACGCCAGTGATAGAGTACCTTCGGGATGTGCGTGATCTCCCTGGCCCGCTCCGTACAGCGGAAAATAAAATCATAATCCTGCGCACCGTCGTACTCGTGGCAGAACCCGCCCACCTGTTCCAGGAGCGTCCGCCTGACCACGAACAGATGGCAGATATAATTGACGCTGGTCAGCAGATCGCCATTGAAATCCGGCTTGAAATGCGGATCAAAGAGCGCTCCGCCATCCATATCCAGCTTGTCCTCGTCCGAATAGATCACGTCACTCTGCGGGTGTTCTCCGATTGCCTTTGCCACCTCGAACAGCGCATGTTCCGGCAGCGTGTCGTCATGATCAGCCAGGACAATAAAATCTCCCTTCGCCATCGCAAGCGCCGCGTTCGTATTGCCAGCAATGCCACGGTTCTCTCCCAGATCCAGACACCGGAAACGGGAATCCTCCTTCGCATATCGTTCCATGACCCTCTGTACGGTCGCACCCTCGCCCGCCGGGCTGCCGTTCGCCACACAGACCTCCCAGTTCGGATAGGTCTGCGCCAGGATGGAATCCATCATCTCACGAAGATATTTTTCCGGCGTCCGCCAGGCAGGAATCACAATCGAAAACAACGGCCGCACCGGCAGATTCGCCGTCCGCTGGGCGGCCAGTTCTTCGTCCGTCGGCTTCGTTAACGCCACCCACTCGCCATAATCATAATCATTATCCAATCCCTGAATTTTATGCTTGGATTTCAAAAACAACGCCTTCAGCCCATGTTTTTTCCAAAACTCCCAGGCCACCCGCACCGTCTCCATATTCATCAGGTCATGAATCTTCTCCATGCGCTTATGCGCGACACTCGCACGCTTCGCGACCAGCTCCTCATTATAGCGAATCTTTGCCGTCTTCCCGTCGCAGCGGATCAGCAGCCAGTAGTCTTTCCCACGCGTATACGGGAACTGAATGTCAAATCCAAAATCCCGGTCGTATACCTTCTTATAATAAATCTGGCTCACATCATCCCGACGGGTGGAAACCAGCCGAATCCGCACCGGCTGCCGGTTCTCATCCAGGACACGAAACTGCGCACGGGAATCCGGCGTCCGTCCAATGACCCAGCCATTCAGCTGAATCGAATTCTCCCGGATCCGCACCACGTCAACCTTATACTTCATCTGCATCTATTCCTTCTCTATTTCCGTCAAAGTTCAACCGTTCTTCTTCGATCACCAGCGGCCGGTGCATGACTCTCTGGTTGATGGAAAGCACATACTCGCCCACCATGCCAATGAAAAAAATCTGCACCGAGCCGAGAAATAACATTCCAAGCAGCAGTGGAATCGTGCCCGCCACAAAGCGATCCCACCAGATCAGCTTCATAACCAGATAGATCAGCGCGATCGCCGCCGAGCAGAGAATGCTGAAGCCACCGATGAAGGTCGCAAACCGCAGACCGGCCTTCGTATAGGAAGTTACACTGAGCATGGCTGCATCGTAGAGCTTATAGAAATTGTTGTGTGTCTTGCCCGCCCGCCGTTTCGGCTGCTCATAAGGAATCTCCTTGCGCTTATAGCCCAGCTCCGCCACGATCCCGCGCAGGAACGGCGTCGGATCGTCCAGTCTGCGCAGCACCTCAATAAACTCCCTGTCGTAAAGCCCCGAACCGGTAAAATGCTCGATCTGCTCCACATCCGACAGCTTGCGGATTGTTTTGTAATACATACTGCGCAGCCAGTACATGAGCGGATTTTCTTTGCTGCTGGTTTTGATACCGATGACAATCTTGTAGCCTTCTTCCCATGCCGCCACATACTTCGGAATCAGTTCAACCGGATCCTGGAAATCCGCCACCATCTCGATCACACAGTCGCCCGTCACCTGCAGAATTCCGTAATACGGCGAATTAAACTGGCCGAAATTACGCGCATTAAAAATCGCCTTGATCCTGGGATTGGCCGCACAGAGTCGACGCAGGATCGGACGGGTCTGATCGGTGGAATCGTTGTCGATAAACACCAGTTCGTAATCGTACTGCGGCAGATCCCGTGTCAGCGTCTCGATGACCGCCTCGCTGATCGGTCCTACATTCTCCTCTTCATTATAACAGGGAATGAGTATACTGAGTTTCTTCATCCTTTTCCTCCTGCCGGTTCCCGGAGCATCCGCCGGATCCCTTCCGCAAAACCGATCCGTTCCTCCCAGGTCCCGTTCGTCAGATACAAAAGCTGCCCGGTCTCCGGGCAGATGGAGAGTGCCCCCTCCTTTGCCTGCACGAATGTGCCAAACTCCAAACTGCCCCTTCCGCCGCAGAGATCCTGAATCTCCTGAACGAAATCGCGCAGCACCCGCGTATCCCGGGACGCCACATTCACCACATGACTCCCGCCCGCATGCGCATCGCTGAACCGGTACAGCTCCACCACCGCCCGCGCCGCGTCTTCAATTTCCATGAAATTCCAGCGGTGTCGGCAGGCGCTTAAAGAGACCGTCAGCCCCTGCGGCAGATCACGCGTCAGGGTCGAAATGATCGACCAGGGATGATCTCCACGCCCATAAACACTGAAAAAGCGAAGATGATAAAAGGTCAGCCCCCACTGGAGACACCGCTGCCTCGCGTCATCATAAAAACGCAGCTTCGCCTTGCCATATTCATTCACCGGATGGCATTCCATGGATTCTTCCATCCGTCCGTCCGGCGTAATGCCATACTCCACCCGGGAACCGGCATCCGTAAAGAACCGGCACCCCAGCTGCCTGGCCGCTTCCAGGCATTGAAGCGACCCCTGGATATTCATCTCCTGAACCGCCTGCGAATCAATCTCTGCCCGGTTCACACCGCCCCAGGCGAAATGAAAAAAGGCGTCCGCATGCCCCACCTGATCCCGGCAGACCGAAACTGCTTCCTGCATGGTTCCGCAGAGCAGATGGAAATGTTCATGACACGGCAACGTCTTTTTGCCTGCCGATTCCGGGCGCACCAGACCATATACCATCGCGCCCTCAGCCAGCAGCATCTGCGCCACATGGCTTCCGATAAAGCCCGTCACTCCGGTCATCACAACCCGTTTTCCCGTCAGTTCCATCATCATTCCTCTCACAGCCTTTCACACGGTTCAGACCCGTTCCTTCGATAACTGCTCAATCCGGTTGATTCGCATGGTCAGCACGGAAACATCCGGGGCATATCGTCTTCTTATGATTTCTGCAATTTCATCCGTATAGCCGGGAGCGACAATCAGAATCGCATCCACCGGTTTTTCAAAATAATACTCCGGAGAAACAATCGGAATGTGCGAGGCCGGAGCAAAACGTCCCTGCTTAAACGGCGCCGAATCAATGATGTATTCCACGCTTCCGGCCAGTCCTGCTGTCGACGCCAGCGTAAAGCCCTGGTGGCTCGCTCCCCAGATCGCAAACTTCTTTCCTTCCGCCGCCAGCTTCGTCTTCCATTCCCGAATGCTTGCAAGCACCGCTTCCCGTCCCAGGAAAAGCGGCTCCATGTTCTCTACCGATACCTGCCGACGATCCCCATCCTCCACCGCCGCACATTTCCTTACGATCATGGAAATCGTATCCCGGTTGATCCTGGTCTCCTCCAGCACGGCAAAACCACAGTGCTCCAGTAAATTCCGCAGTGTCTCAAACGAATAATACGCGATATGATCGTGAAGCAGCTCGTAATAGCTTCCCCGCTCCAGAATATACTCCAGGCTCGGCACGGTAATCAGCCCCATGCCGTCCTCCGCCAGATTGTTGCGGATGCTGCGCAGCATCACATCCGGATGTGGCTGATGCTCCAGGAAATTGAATGACAAAAACACATCAAACGGGCCGTCCGGAAGCGTCCAGCCCTCCTCCGGCGCCGGAAGCATGGACGCTTCCGGTCCCTGGCCGAAGACCTGATCGGCACGCTCCGTGAACTCTCGCCATACACGGAGTCCGTCCGCACGCGCCATGCGCACCAGCTCCTCTTTATGTTCGATTCCGTAAGCTTCCACCGGAAAATCCCGCAGGAAATTCAGAAATTCTCCACGCCCGCAGCCAACCTCCAGGAAGCGTTTTCCTTCCAGATGCCAGGTCTCAATCAGATGGCGATACTGTTCGGTCCGCAGATCGCGCATGGTAGCGGTCGCTCCGCCCGCCCGGATCACGTCACGATAGTAATGCACCGGTTCACATCCCAGCTGCACCAGCCCACACGCATCGCACTGATGCAGCGTCAGCGTCATCCCCCGGTCTTCCCCCACCGTCGCCGCATCCGGAATATCCTGCGCCGATACCGGCGCCTCTCTCAGTTCAAACAAACACCGATCCGGCAGGATCGCCCCGCAGGCAATGCAATGTCTCATGAATTCCCTCCTCAAATGTCCACTCAGGCCGCCAGCAGGTCTCCCGGCAAATCTTTCCGATATCCGGCAACAAGTCAGCCGCCCCTTCCGCATTCTGCGGCCGCTCTCCATACGCACAGGTCCCTCTGCCGCCGCAAATCCGGTGCATCTCTTCAATATAGGACTGCAACGGCCGCGTATCCTCACCGGCAATATTATAGACACCGGAACGGCCCTCTGTCAACAGGCAGACGAGTGCAGTCGCCGCATCATCAATATAAAGAAAATTCCATTTCTGTGTGCAGGCTCCAAGCCGCATGATTCCACCCTTCTGAAACGTTCGCAGGCACTCGTTCACCAACGACCAGAAATGATCACCGGGGCCATAGACGCTGAATATTCTGGTATGAATATATTCCAGGTTCAGACTCTTGCAAAGAGCCTGTGCTTCCCGGCCAAACTCTGCCTTCGCCTTTCCATATTCCGACACCGGCGCAAGCCGTGCATCCTCATCAATCAAATGGTGGTATATCCCATACTCCGCCTGTGACCCGGTAAAAAGGAACCGCCTGCAGCCAAGCGCCGCCGCTGTCTGCACAGCCTGAAGAGACAGGCGTACATTTCCCTGCTGTATCTCCCGTTTCCTGCGGTTCTCACTCCCCGCGCCATCCCAGGCAATCTGAATCCAGGCATCCGCCTTAAGCCCGCTCTCCCCGGCCAGATCACGGATATCTTTCATATCCAGTTCCCGGATGTTCACACACGTCCTTTTCTCAGCCGGAATTACTTCCAGCAAATGAGCCAGGCTCAGAGATTGCGGACGGACGACCGCCTCCACCTGATGTCCCCGCCTCAACAATTCCCGTACCGTTGCCGCGCCGATGAAGCTGCCCGCTCCCGTCACTACTATTTTCATATCGGTTAACCCTTGATCCTCGGAATAATCATCATCGCATCCATCTCTTCATCCGGCAAAAACGGCGACAGATCCTCAAGCGGCGGCGATACCATGGTTCCGTCCGGCAGCCGCTTCGCCGCTGACTTCGGTTCAAATTTCTGATCCGTCGTCACATAGAACTCACAGATCACCGGGCCGTCCATGACGAGCGTTCGCTCGACTGCTTCCGCCAGTTCCTCATTGTGATGCGCCGACACATACGGATAGCCGTAAGCGGCCGCAAGCTTCTCCATGTCCGGAAAACTCAGATCACGGCTGTCCACACCGATTCCCACCAATGGCTCGCCAAAGTAATTTTTCTGTGTCTGCCGGATGGAATGGTACCCGCCATTATTGATCACAAAAATCTTGATCGGCATCCGATGATGGATGATCGTCTGCAGCTCCTGCAGATTCATCTGAATGCTCCCGTCTCCGGTCAGCACAATCACATCATGCTTCGACGCCGCATCCCCTTCGTAAACCGGATCATGGACCGCCATGCAGGCGCCAATCGCCGCCGGCAGGTCATAGCCCATCGACGCAATCGCCGAATTGGAAATGAACCGCTGCCCTTTCTTTATGATGTAGGCATGTCCGCCCACCACGCACGCCGAACCATTGCCCACGACCGTCACCTGATTCTCCGAAAGGCGTCCGGACAGTTCCTTCACCACCGCATAGACGTTCGCCTCCCTTTCCGCGTCCGGGACAAGCTGTCCGGGCTGGATCACCGGATAACGCTCCCGCCACAGCCGACAGGTTTCCAGCCACGTCATCCCCGGCAACCCCTCTCCACCGTCAAAAAGCGGAGAAACCACGGAAGCGCCTTCATCCGCCGCATACTCCTCGCGCAGCACCGCTGCCATCGTCTCCAGCAGATCTCTCGCGTCCGCATGAACCGGCATATCAATATGGACGCTCGGCTTCTTCAATTCTTCCTCATCCACATCGCAGACAATCACATAGGCCGCCCGCGCCCAGGTCTCGTAATTGTATCCTACCTGCCGGATATTCAGCCGACTCCCCACAGAAAAGACCAGGTCACTGTTCTGCACCGCCAGGTTCCCCGGCCGGTCGCCCATATTGCCCGGCCTCCCCGCATAATACGGATACTCATCCCAGACACAGTCCTGGTTGTTCCAGCCGGTCACAACCGGAATGCCGAGCCGGTCCGCCACCTCCAGAAACGCGTCGTACGCTCCTGCAATGCGAATGCCGTTACCGGTATAGAACACCGGCCGTCTGGCCGTCCGTATTTTCTCAATGATCGTCCGCGCCAGCTCCCGCGTCACCCGCGGCGCCGGTGCTCTCCGCTCCTCGCCACTGCCCGCAAAATCCTCGCGGATCGCATGACTCTGCGCCCCACAGGCCCAGCCGGTTCCTCCGTTCTCATAATCGGCCGCATCAAATCCGATCAGTTCCTCTTCCTCCACATACGCCCCCTGCACATTCAGAGGAATATCCAGCCACGTCGGCCCCGGCCGGCCCGTCTGCGCCAGATACAGCGCCTTCTCCAGGCAGAACCGGATCCGCAGCGGGTCAATCACCATCTCGCAATATTTTGTCATGCAGGCGATCGCCTTCGTAATATCAAACTCCTGGTCGCCCATCGCCCGGATCTTCGTCCCCGACCACCGCGCCGTCGTATCATAGCGCACCTGCCCGCTGATCACAAGCATCGGAATCGAATCCAGCCAGCCGCCGACCACACCGGTGATTGCGTTTGTTCCACCCGGTCCCGTCGTCACGCAGAGCAAGCCGATCTTATTGTGAATCCGCGCATACGCCTCTGCCGCGATCGCGCAGGCCTGTTCGTGATGCTGATACAGACAGGAAAGCCCCTCCTGATGACCAAACGAGTCATTCAAATGCATCGCGCCGCCACCCACCACCGTAAACGCCTGGTTGATCCCGGCCTCCACAATCTTCTTTGCCATATAATCTGAAACCTTAATCTTCATAAAGCCCTCCATCTTCACGCGCCAACAATCTTTGTCCATTATACCACACTTCCTGAAACCTTGCATCATCAAGTTTCCCACCCCTCCCGTCTGCCCAGCCGTATGAGACGCCACCTGTCGGACCGCCTCCGCATGGCCGACCGCACCTGCCTTCCAGAGCATCCATCCCGTGCCACTGCTTCCAGTAGCCTGCCCTTTTCAGACGGAAACCGATGCGCTATAATCACAACCGTAATGCAGCAACGGATTTCGGCAAATCCGAATGTGCAACGCATATCGGCCGCGCAACCGGCACAGAACACATTCCGGATACGGAAACAGACGGATGCAGTGCAACCTGCACCGCCACATAGTAAAGGAGACATTTATTTATGAGAAAGCAATTCAGAACACTGGCTGTATTATCCGCCGCGGCACTGATGGCTGCGGCCGCACCGGCACTTGGCGTCACCATTCCGGGGCTCGCACAGACCGCCCTGGCCGCCTCCGCCGGATGGACGACCGTCGACGGCGAACTGCGTTACCAGGACAGCGACGGTTACTACATCACCGACACCTGGAAGAAGAAAGACGGCGACTGGTATTATCTGGACGAAGATGGTCGGATCGCCAGATCTGTCCTCGTAGACGAATATTATGTCGATGAGGAAGGCAAACGGGTATCCTACCGCTGGATTGGCATCGACAATGAAGACGAGTGGGACGATGAGGCTCCGGAGACCTGGTGGTATTACTTTGGCAAAGATGGCAAAGCCGCGACATCCGAGTGGCAGGTCATCGACGGACACTACTACTACTTTGACGACGAAAGTCACATGCAGACCGGCAAGCTGGAACTGGACAGCTACATTTATTATCTCGGTGAAGAGGGTGACGGTGTCCGCAAGACCGGCTGGGTCGAACTGGAAAACGAGAACGAGGACTACGATGAGGATACCGTCTGGCATTATTTCGACAGCAAGGGCCGCATGATCATGGACGAAGTTGACCGCAAAATTGACGGCAACTACTATACCTTTGAAGATGGCATCCTGCAGACCGGTTGGTATAAGCTGCCCCAGGACGCTTCCGCAACTGCCTCCGATGCAGCAGCCGCTTCGGTCCTGCCCATCGAGTCCTGGCAGTACTACGAGGATGATGGCAAGCGAGCCAGTGGCTGGTATGAGATCGAAGGCGCGCCCGGCGTCAGCGAGGATGATGAAGAGTACCGTTTCTATTTCAAAAACGGAAAAGCTTACCACGCGGGAACCGGCATCCAGGTCTTCGCGATCGACTCCAAACGCTACGGCTTCAATGTCCGCGGCGAGATGCAGACGGACCTTCAGGTAGTCACTCTGGAAGATGGAAGCTTCGCCAACTATTACTTCGGTGACGACGGCATCATGAAAACCGGCAAGCAGGTCATCTACAACGAAGACCTGGGTGAAAATCAGACCTGGTTCTTCTATACCGATGGCAGCAGCAAGGGACAGGGCTATCACGGCGTTCGCGACAACAACGTCTACCGTCAGGGCCTGCGGCTCGATGCAGACCGTGACCTGCGCTACGCTCCCGTCGAACTGGACGGAGTCACCTATCTGGTCAACGCCTCCGGAACCATTCAGAAAGCAGGTTCCTCCTCTAAATCCTCCGAGAAGCCGGAGCTGGGCAAGGGCTATAAGGATATTAAGGACGCGAACGACCGGATCTGGACCGTTGATACGAACGGCATCGTTCAGCCTTAAAAACAGTCGTACCCGGCTCAATCATTTACAAAATCCTTACGTTTCCTTACAATCCGGCCGGAAGTATTGCCAGTCATTCCCTCAACTGCTATAATGAACCTGAGCATGAAAAAGCAAAGGATTGAGGTGATGAAGTCATGAGGAGAACGGGAAAGATTCTGATTCTGGCAACCGCCTGTCTGTTCCTGGGAGTATTCCCCTCCATGGCCGGAGAATGGATTGAGACAGAGGATGAGGAATGGCAGTATATTCAGGATGACGGAACCCCGGCAACCGGATGGCTTGAAGTGGATGATGAGACCTATTATCTGGATGAAGATGGCTACCGGAAGTCCAATTACTGGCTGAAATATGACGGCGACTGGTATTACCTGGACGAAGACGGTGTTCTGGCCTCCGATACCTGGGTTGACAATTATTACGTCGACGAAGAAGGCAGGATGGAAAAGAAACGTTAATGACACACGAGGGCGCGTCTCTGACGCGCTCTTTGGCGTTGTCTGACGCCGGTTTCCCATACCGGATATTCCACCGTCCGGAATCATTACACGGAAATCGTTATAGAATCTTCAGATTTTAGACAGTTGTTTCGTTTTCCGTTTTGTGATATGCTTGATTACGACGAAATGAGGAAAGGATCCATTGAAGACAATCGTTACCAATCCACGGCGTCTCCCTCTCACATGTGGAGCGCCGCAAGAAAGAAGACAAAGATTTGGAGGAGATTAACCTATGAAGAAGAAATTTCTTGGCGTCACCACATTAGCCATTGGCCTGACCCTGGCTTCTGCTATGACTGCGTTTGCCGGCTCCTGGAAGACCGATAGCCTGGGAACCTATTATGAGAACGATGACGGAACCCGCCCGGTTTATGGCGGCTGGTTCACGGATCCGGATACCGGATATGTTTATTTCATGAACCCGGATGCTTACATTATGACCGACACAGAAGTACTCGGCTACAAGCTGGCATCTGACGGTCGCCGGATCGACAAGACCGAGGAGGAGCTCGCTGCCGAAGAGGATGCGAAGAACGCAGCCACCGCGAAGTCCCGGACAAAGTCTAAGCCGTCCGATGCTTCCTCCGATGCGAAAGCAGCCGGCAACGCTGCAAAGAAAGCGGATTACGCGGTCACCACGACCCGTCTCTCCTACCAGGCTGAGATGACAACCTTCATGAACACCGTATTCCGCGCAGCAGGCAAGGCTACCACGACAGCCGGCATTGTCGGCGATTCCCAGAAGGATAACACCGAGGTCATCTATTTCTTCGCCACCCCGGACGGCTACCGGTATTTCACCGCTACGCTGCCGCTGAGCGCGAAGTCCACCTCGCTCAATTATGTGCCTTACTCACTGATCCTGACTTACAACTACGACTCCATGGGCGGCGATGATGCGACACTCTACGGAGACGCATTCAACAGTCTGGTGCTTTCCGCCCTCGGTCCGACAGTCGGTCAGTCCGTGATTGATACCATCACTGCCGCGCGCACCGACGGCACCGGAGCCTTCAGTCAGGAAGCCACCACTGATACCGGCAACTACTACACGTTGACTTTCGACGGTTCTTCTGTCACCATCTCTGTCACCTGCAGTGAGATCAGCACGGAAGAAGAGACCGAAGAGACAGCTGACACCACTGAAGATTCCGAAACCACGGAGACCACAGAGGAGACCGCTGCTGAAGCTGAGACCACAACCACCAACGTAATCGTAGCCGGCCAGTCACAGACCACCGAAGAGACGGAAGCTGCTGCGGAAGAAACCACCGAAGCCGCGACCGAGGAGACTACCACCGAGGAGACTACCACCGAGGAGACCGCGGAGACCGAAGCCTATACCGAAGAAACGGCTGCCGAAGAGACCACGGAAACCGCAACTGCTACGGAAGAAACCACAGAAGAAACCGCAACCGAATCCGTTTAACAGGTTCCAACAAAAGGAGCTGCCGATGGCAGCTTCTTTTGTTCCACGACAGCCAAAAAGCAGACACCGGGTGTAAATGCGACGTCTGCTTTTATATTCAGGAACTCAATCCTGTGCTCTCACAACGCAATCCGTTGCCGGAATCCAGCAGCCATTCCACAATCTGTCTCTGCGCCCGTTCCGTATAATAAAACACTTCGTACTCATTTCCTTTCTCGCTGATTCGCTTCTCAGCTGTAATTCCAAACGCTTCCCCCACCTCCGTCAACGTTCTCCGACTATATCCGTCAATCACCGTTTCCTCGAAATAACCGTCCGCAGTCAGTTTCTGATTAATCGACTTTATGGTCAGTCGCTTCATCGTGTCATCGTCGCGTAGTCCGTTGATCTGTCCCACAAAATCACTCAACGATATGCATTCCAGATATTGAATTTTTTCTGCAAGTTCCCGGGTCATGGCAAATTCCTTCTTGCCCTTTCTGGGTTTCTTTCCGGGCAACAGCTGCTCATTGACAACATATGATTCATCATCCACAACATTATTTCTGATACACTCCAGGAACTGCTCTCCATACTTTCCTGCCTTGAATGCTCCTACCCCCGGCACTTTCAGCAAATCCGTTTCCATCTTCGGTCTGATCATACACATATGTACCAGTGTCTTATCGGAAAAAACGATATACGGCGGAACCTGCTCCGCTTTCGCAATCTCGGCGCGGAGACTCCGCAGCTTTTCAAATAACCCTTCGCCAGCTGGCGACAGCATGGTTCCCACGGTTTCCTTCTTTCTCTTTCGCTCCCCGCTTCTCTCCCCGGTGTCCTGCTCCTCCTGCGCCATTTTCATCACAACCGCTTCTCCCCGGTCAAGAATGCGGCCCGATTGCTCCGTCAGTTTGACGATCGCGTACTCATCTCTTGTCACAGACAGGAATCCCTGCATCTCCAGATAATTCATCACCTGACGCAGCCGATATACGGGTATTCGGGAAAGGCTTCCATAATATGGGCTTTGCTCCATCCGATACTGCCGTATTTTCGCGGTATTCGCACCACGAACCGTGTCCAGAATAACATTTACACCATATCGCTGGCGACAGGAAAACACACATCCAACCAGCGCCCTTGCCATCTCCGTCACATCCACCGTTTCAAACCGGGTCAGACAATTCGCGCAATTTCCGCAGTAATTCGAATGATATTCTCCAAAATACCGCAGAATATAATCACGCAGGCATTCATTCGTAAAACAGTAAAACGTCATTTTTCGCAGCCGCTCCCGGTCACGCTCCGATACGATCCGTCTGGTCACCAGATCCAGTTGATCATTATCCGTATTATGATCGAGAAAGAACTGGTTGGTCACCACATCCTGACCACTGTAATACAAAATACATTCGCCCGGTTCCTGATCCCTTGCACAGCGCCCGATCTCCTGATAATACGCCTCAACGCTCCCCGGCATATTGTAGTGAATGATAAATCTCACATTGGATTTGTCGATCCCCATGCCAAATGCATTCGTCGCCACCATAACCTGCGAACGGTCATAAATGAAATCATCCTGATTTTTCCGCCGTTCTTCTGCGCTCAGCCCCGCATGATATCTGGTGACGGAAACTCCATCTTCGCGCAGTCTCTCACTGATGTCTTCCACCAGCTTTCTCGTCAGGCAATAGACAATCCCACACTGATTCGAATGAGCTTCCAGAAAAGCCCTCAAAGCCTCGTATTTGTTTCCCGGGTGCTGCACTCCCAGATACAGATTCGGTCGATCATATCCGGTTGTCACCATAACCGGTTCCTGAAGCATGAGAATATCAATGATGTCCTCTCTCACTTCCTTCGTAGCCGTCGCCGTAAATGCGCTGACAATCGGTCTCGTCGGCAGCCTTTTGATAAATTTCACGATTTTCAGGTAACTCGGTCGAAAATCCTGCCCCCACTGAGAGACACAGTGCGCCTCATCCACTGCCACCATCGCGATCTTCGTATGCAGTGCAAAATCAAGAAATGCTTCTGTCTCCAGTCGCTCCGGCGCCACATATATAATCGGGTATCGCCCGGCCCGCGCATACTCCAGCGCTTTCTCATACTGTCTGGCCGTCAGAGAACTGTTCAGGTAGGCGGCATGAACGCCCGCCTGATTCAATGCAGTTACCTGGTCTTTCATCAATGAAATCAGCGGCGAAATCACCAATGTAATCCCCTCCATAATCAATGCAGGGATCTGAAAACAAAGCGATTTCCCTGATCCGGTCGGCATGACGCCAAAGACATCCTTTCCCGCCAGGATGCCGTCAATCAGCGTCTCCTGCCCCTCCCGGAATGAATCAAAGCCAAAACACTGCTTCAGTACCTGATATTTATCCATTCACTTCCCCTTATATTCTGTCCACTGTCTTCGTTTTGCATTCCTGGTCAACAAGGTTAAAAATTTTTTATGATTCATAGTGTCCCTTGCACTGCTCCACCATGACCGTATCATTCTCATAACGATAAACCAGACGATCTTCACCATTAATTCTTCTGCTCCACATTCCACTCAAATCTCCCTTTAACGGTTCTGGTTTTCCGATCCCGTTAAAGGGAGTTCTTTGAATTTCTTTCAGCAAAGCGTTTATTTTTCTCACCGTCCTTTTATCATGGTCAAGCCAGTACAAATATTCCTTCCAGGCATCCTCAGCGAACAAGATTTTACTCATTCGCAATCTCCTCCAGTTCTTCTATGGACTTTTTTACCACATGGCCACTTTTCAACTGTTTGTCTGCCTTCTTTATCTGCCTTACATTTGCATCGGAATAAAACGATTCTACGGGCGCAGCGACCTCAAAAGGTATACATCTGTCCCTCAGTGCCTTTTTCGTATAAATCATATAGAATGTACTGATATTCATTCCCATATCCGCACACATTTCTTCAAGTTCCTTCTTATCATCATCATCAAGTCTGATACTGATTGTGGTCATAAATTTATCCCTCCAGTCTATGGCATTTATTATCTATATCTACAGAATATCATACGTTGCTTCAATTTGCAACAATCGAATCACTAATTGAAGCAATATTGTATCTAATTGCTTCTTTTTATTTCTTCGGGATCAATGTTACAAACAGAAACTCCTAAATATCCTGTAAAAATTTTCTGTAAGATGGATTTCCCTGATCACCGTCTTATAAACTGGCTTTGAGCGCATCCAAACACGCAATAATTTACCTTATCGGAAGTATAATCACCTTTGTAATGCAAATTCTGGCTTCAATGCCAGAGGGTTTCAAAAAAACAAAAAGGAGAGTGCATTCATTATGAGAAAGCAGACAAAAGTAGTTGCAGTCGCATCTGCAGCAGCACTGCTTGCCATCGGCGCTTCCATGACTTCCTTCGCAGCAGCTGGCTGGGTTGAGGAAGATGGAGTCTGGTATTACTATGACAGCGATGGCAACATCGTCGAGGACGAGTGGAAGAAGTCCGGCGACAACTGGTATTGGTTGGACGGCGAAGAGGGCGGCGCAATGGCCACCGATAAGCTGATCGATGACGACGGCGATTACTACTATGTAGACGCAAGCGGCGTGATGGTCAAGAATACCTGGGTTAAGGTAGTCAATGACGAGCAGGATGACGATGAGGATCCGGCTGAGTATCATTACTATTACATGCAGTCCAGTGGTAAGGCTTATACCGCAGGCGATTCTGACAGCACCAAGTTCAAGACCATCGACGGCAAGAGATATGCCTTTGACGACGACGGCATCATGCTGTATGGCTGGGTCGATGACAATGCTGAGATGCAGAATGATGATGACGGATGGGCTTCCGTTACCTATGATGATGCAATGTATTATTGCGGCAGCTGGGAAGACGGTGCTATGAAGACCGGTTGGCAGTACATCGAAGTCTATGATGATGACGAAGACGATGATATGAACTACTGGTTCTACTTCCAGAGCAACGGCAAGAGATATCAGAAGAAGTCCACGACTGAGGATAACTATCGTACCAAGAAGATCAATGGTAAGAGATATGGCTTCGATGAGCGCGGTGTCATGGTTTACCAGTGGGTAATGCAGACAGACGACGCATCCGCATCCAGCGCATCTGCATCTACATGGCAGTATTTCTCCAGCCCGGAGGATGGTGCCCGTATGACCAAGGGCTGGTTCAAGGTTATCCCGCCGAATGAGGACAATACCTTTGATTCCGATTTCACCGATCCGGACGGCTTCGATCCGACCGATGCGGATGATGAGGATGAGGACTGGTACTATGCTGACAGCGATGGTGTGCTGTACAGTGGAGTAATCAAGAAGATCAAGGGTAAATATTATGGCTTCCAGCCGGATAACGGACAGGAAGGTGCTTCTTCCATGCTGAGCGGTCTGGTTCTGATCAAAGTGAACGATGAGGGTGAGATTCTCGATGTTGAGGATGACGGCATCGATTCGGATGAGCTGAGTGATCTGCTGGATGGCGATTATGATGCAAAGTTGAGCGCTGGCTATACGCTGTACTATTTCGGAAGCTCTGATGATGCGGATACCGACGGCGCGATGAAGACCGGTTCCACTACGATCAACTTGGATGGCGACAGCTACAACTTCTACTTCCAGAAGTCCGGCGGTACCGAGTCCAGAGGTGCTGGTATCACCGGTATCGATGATGACAAGTACATCTACAAAGCTGGTGTCAAGATCAAGGCTGACAGCGATGACAAGTATATTGCTGTACTTGTAGAAGGTGACAACGGTGTGGATACCGCAGCCGAGGACGTAACCGTAACCAAGATCGACAGCACCGATCTGAGAAACGGCAATGCTGCAAGTGTAACCGGCGGCACCGAGACCTTCAAGAATGAAGATGGCGACACGCTTCGTTACGTTGTCACTGCTGGTGAGGGCTACTACCTTGTAAACAGCAGCGGTACGATTCAGAAGAACAAGACTGCTGCCAAGGATGGCGATGACTGGTACTTCTATGTTGCTGATTATGAAGTTAAGCTGTATGCAAACCAGAAGGAACTGACTCCGGATGATAGCGCAGATGATACTTACAATCTGGACAACTGGAAGAATTGGGAAACCAATAGTGATGGATCAATCAACTACAATGCTTAATAAACGAATAGGTGTTGTTTAAGCACGCAGAGCCGTATGGTTGGGAATCTCAGCCATACGGCTTCTCTTTTGTTGTATGGAGTGCCAGGGTTTATACCATGAACCTGGCCTTACAAAATAAATATTTCTGTCAAGTTCCGGGATGAGGTCGCGGAAGACGGCAAAACCGCCATTGCTTTTTGTGGTGCCCTGAAAACCGGCAATGCCGTAGAGGCGGAAAATCTGCTCGGCAATTTTTTGCGGAGAACGATCAGCATCCGGGATACCTCCGTTCGAAGGGAATTTAAAGAAAGCTTTTACCATGGGATTCTGCTTGGAATTTTCAGCGTAAAAAGCAACTGGTCGGTTGACTCAAACAGAGAAACAGAAATCGGTTACGCTGACATTTCCATTGAGATCGAGGATGAGGAAACCGGATTGATTATCGAAGTGAAATATACGGAAGGCGTGGATCTACAGGCAGCATGCAGCGAAGCATTAAAGCAGATTGCCGCTACGCATAATGACTAAAAGCTATAGAATCGCACTTTTCCCGATTCTATAGCTTGTTTTATAAAGTGACAACGATAAAGCTGCTACCGGCATGTTCTTCGTATACGATGGCATATCAAACCTTTTCAATCACACAGGTATGTTTTTTGGCGCCCTTCTTTTTTATGTCCTTGTCATAATTGATTCCGACAAGAAGAAGATTCCCAAAATAGTCCTTTAATTTGCCGTCGTATCGATTTTCATGTATTTGTTTCACTGCGCTTTCCGTGGTCCTGTTATATTTCAGTTCAACAAGCAATGCCGGTTTGTCGGTGTTTCTTCTGGGCATAAATGCAATGTCTGCAAATCCCTTTCCGGTTGGAAGTTCGCGATAAATCTCATAAAAGCGCTCTGCGGTAAAATAAGCAATCGTAACTGCACAGGCCAGAGAATTCTCGTCATTGTATTGAAGAACCGACGTTTTCGCAGAATGAATCGCTTCCAGAGCGTTCGCAACAGCATCGCCGTCTCCGCCTATTGTTGCAGCAAGCAGTCTTTCTGATTCGGCAAGCGCAGACCCGATTTTCTCCCAGCCAGCATCCTGAACCGCCAGCTTAAACGCTTCTGCCACCTCCAGATTCGGTATATATACTTCCTGAGTTTCCTGGTCAAACGCCAGATATCCCAGATGAATAAGAAGCGTTAATACATGATTCTTATTGGTCAGGCTTGTCAAATCATTTTGAAAAAATAAAGTCTCTACATGTTGTCTCTGGTCACCCAACATGGCTATTACCGCATCTCTTAATCCGTCCATGTCCATACTTATGAAATCTTTCAGGGATTCATAGGTTTCCGATGAAGTCCAGTAGCTTTTAAACTTTTTAAATCGAACCACACTCATGACGGAATTTGGATTGTACACAGAGTTCTGACCGCTGAATGAATAACCGTCATACCATTGTTTCATCGTATCAAAATCCAGGGCATATCTGTCACACAGTACTCGTACCTCTGCCTCTGTAAAGCCAACATATTCTGAGAAAATAAGAGGATCTGCCATTGTGTATTCCTGAAAATCCGTTAAGGCAGATTCTGTACCATATTTTTTGATCGGAAGAATACCTGTCATATATGCAGCCGCAATGCTTTCGTCTGTTGCCGTCCCTCCCTTAAATAAACCTCTGAGTAACTGTATATATTCTTTTTGCAGTGCTTCGTTATCTTTTACTTCACGGAACAGCGCATCCCACTCATCAATGATAATGACAAATTCATTACCGGTTTTTCCGGAAATTTGTGCCAGAACACGCGGCAGGGATCTTTCTTCCGCTTCAAATATATCCTCGAATTTTTCTTTCAGTTCCCGGATGACACATTTCTGCAGATCTTCAACAATGTATCTGATATCCGGTGTGGTTGAAATAAACCATGTAATATCAAGATAAATCACATCATATTTATTCAAATACGTTTCAAATGATGTGGATTGTGAAATCTCAAGTTCTTCAAACAGCTGTCTGGAATCACAGCTTTTATCATAATACGCACACAGCATTTTGGCCGCAAATGATTTTCCAAATCGTCTGGGGCGACTGAAACAGGTCAGTTTGCGAGGCGTATCGATGGTTTCGTTAATAGCCCGAATTAATCCGGTCTTGTCCACATATATATCATTTCGTATCTTTTTAAAGCTTTTATTTCCCGGATTCAGATAAATTCCCATTTATACGCACCTCCCTCTCGACATTCTTTGCCATGCAACCTCCTCAACAACTACGCAGAGACTACTCTTATTATATTGTGATTTCTGCTTTCAAACAATAACTTTCTGGTTGTTTTGTGAATTTCATGAACAATTACCATCCAAATATCCGTCTTCTAGAGTTAGTTCTTCAAAGTATGGATATAGGCGGGAGAATATTTATTATTTCAAAGATGGCAGACTGATTGAGCCACAAAGAATGTGCCTGCAAATTTTCAGTTATACCCGCAGACACTTGGGTGTCTTTTTAAAAAAATAAGTTAAATTTAGAAATGGTCCTTTGTTATTCCTTCAGTTTTGTGAGAAGCAGGTTTATATCTGTAGAAAACTTTGGCCGTTCACCTGCTTCATAAGCTGTCAGGTAATCCTGTTTCTGACCACGATATTGAAGTCGAATTACAAGCACATATGGGCGTTTATCCTTATATAGCACCTGTGGATCTTCTCTGTATTTTTCTAACAATGATTTGTCTATCGTGACGAGTCTCATAGCAATTCCCCCATTTTGTAAAAACAGAACCAACCTTGCGGGAGGCTCTGTGTACATGTAAGCGATATTCTACGCCGTCAGGCACCCCGTCGCTTGCGGAGGTTAAACATACACGTTCATCATATTCTGGCCGTAATGACCGGCGAATATCTCTATCCACTATCAGTATATGTAAAATGCCAGGAAAAATCAAGTCTTTCGGAGCAATTTTCATGGGTGTTTCATGGACATTTAAGATGCATTATTGCGGCAGCTGGGAAGACGATGCCATGAAGACTGGCTGACAGTATCTTTCTGTCTGTGATGAGGCAGAGGATGACGATATGAACTACTGGTTCTATTTCCAGAGCAATGGTAAGAGATTCCAGGTCAATGAAAACACTACTGATAATTATCGTACAAAGACGATCAACAGCGTACAGAAGAATGAAATTTAGGGAGAAGCCATTTCTGGAGCATGTTATCAGTGAAGCGGATTACCTTTATTTCAGAAATTGCCTGAAAAGAGACGGAGAAATGTACTGGTATTTTGTTATCCGTTTTCTGGCTGCGACGGGTGCCCGGGTCAGTGAACTGGTACAGATCAAAGCCGAACATGTGGCGATCGGCTATTTTGATCTTTATTCTAAGGGCGGCAAACTGCGCCGAATCTATATTCCATTTGCCTTGCAGAAAGAAGCGCTTGCATGGTTGAAACAAAATAATCGCATGAGCGGTTTCCTTTTTCTGAATCGATATGGGGCACGCATCACATCCCGTGGCATTGCCGGTCAGCTAAAGCAGATTGGCATCCGTTACGGACTGGATCCCTCGGTTATCTATCCACATTCCTTCCGCCATCGCTTCGCAAAGAGTTTTCTGGAACGATACAATGATATTGCCCTTCTTGCCGATCTCATGGGGCACGAAAGCATTGAGACAACCAGGATATATCTGCGAAAGACAAGTACAGAGCAGCAGAACATTGTGAATCGAGTCGTAGACTGGTAATCTTCTTGACTTTCGTTGTAAAGCGCCGCTGTATATATGAAAGCGGGGATGAAAAATCCCCGCGATCTGTTACAGCACACTATGTTTGCAAAATCCACTTTAAAATCTGGAACGATAATAAGGACGATCTTCTGCCTGAATATCCATAAAATCCAGGGCATCCTCCACTGTAAGTTTTAAGTTGTCCATCACTTTCTGAATTGCATTGAGAACAATCATACGGCCCTCTTCACGGCCTTCTGCACGACCCATATTCAATCCTTCTTCACGGGCTTCCTGGCGTTCTTCTTCTAACATTTCATCAAACCACTGGCTCATCTCATTCCCTCCTTTCCCGGTGTGTTTTAAGTATCTGGCTCTTTCTGCCAGAATTGGAAAATACATCTCGTCCGGATCAGAACAACAGAAATCATGCATCAGCTTCCCGATATCTGAGTCATCCCGATATTGCGCATTCACATACAGTATATGCGTACCGTCATTGAACGGGTTTCCGGTTGTCCGATTCATCCGTTCAATCAGATACCTTGCTTTTCCGTATCCGAAAACATCGGATTCTGTGATGAATATCGTATAAGTCTCCGGCAATTCCTCAAAATCCTGTCTGGCATCCAGATTCTCAATATCCATCACGCTGGCATGATATCTGGCACGCCTTGGATTAGCGCCGGAAGGTGCGCGCTGAACTTCAATGTCGTACCTTGTATCATTCTCATCCAATGCATAAACGTCCAGGCAAATGGATCTTGCTCCGAGAAGCCGTTTCATATCCGCCTGCGTTTCCATTGATGTAATAACCAGCGACGACTGATTCATGATGATACGCAGAATCTGCTCCGCAAGCGCTTTTTGCCCTCTCAGATAACAGCGCAGGAATTCATCATCGAGAAGTCGCGCTCTCTGCAGCTTCACCGGCGCTTCGAAGCGTTTTCTTTTTCTGTCTGTCCTTTCGGAAGATGTTAATTTATCTTTTGTATCGTCGCTCTTTGCCATGCAGCCTCCTCCTCAGCAGCTACACAGAGACTACCTTTATTATATTGGGATTTCTGTTTTCAAACAATAGCTTTCTGATTGTTTTTGTGAATTTCATGAACAATTGTTATCCAAACTTGCCCTTTTAGAGAATGCCATTCTGTTAAAATGCTTTATCCTGTGTATCGGACAGTCTCTGCTTCGCCTTGCTATTGTTGATGAGGAAGATTATAGCATAGTTGTTCGAAGAAAAATGTCGATCTGCAGGTTTGGGCAGAAATATTTATTCTGCTACGGCAAAAAAGACTGCAGAACCAAGTCTCCCTGGTTTTGCAGTCTTCATTTTTGAATCCCGAAAGATCAGTCAATTATATTGATTCAATCAGCTACGGCTACCATAGTCAATGTCACCGTTCGAATCATAATCCCAGTTCTTCCAGTTATCCAGATAGTATGTGTCCTCATCCATTTCATCCTCATCCGGAGTCAGTTCCTTCTGATTTGCATACATACGGATCTCGTAATCCTTCACATAGTAGAACCAGTCATTGCCATCCTTGGCAGCGGTCTTATTCTTCTGAATAGCACCGCTCGAATTTACGAGATAATATCCTTCACCCATCAGAATAGCATAGCGAAGGGTATCTCCGTCATCGTTCTTGAAGGAAGAGGTATTGGCTCTCAGATCAATACTGTCAATCTTGTAGACCTCTACGCCTTCCTCTGCAGTATCCTTGCCGCCATTTTTACCTTCAACGACCATAACTGCCTGATACTTGTCATCACTATCAGCCTTGATCTTGACACCAGCCTTGTAGATGTACTTGTCATCATCGATACCGGTCACGCCTGCGCCCTTGGACTCACTGCCGCCGGACTTCTGGAAATAGAAGTTGTAGCTGTCGCCATCAAGATTGATTGTGGTGGAACCAGTCTTCATGGAACCATCGGTATCCTCATCAGAAGAAGAACCGAAATAATAGAGGGTATAACCTTTAGCCAGTTCTTCAACAAAATCATCACCGTCAATCAGGTCGCTCAGTTCATCCGTATCAATGCCGTCATCCGCAACATCGGTGATCGTGCCATCTTCTTCTACTTTGATCAGCACCAGGCCGCTCAGCATGGAAGCAGCACCTTCCTGGCCGTTATCCGGCTGGAAGCCATAGTACTTACCTTTGATCTTCTTGATTACACCCTTGTACAGCTCGCCATCGCTGTCTGCATAATACCAATGCTCATCTTCATCATCCGCATCATCCGGGTCAAAACCATCCGGATCAGTGAAATCAGAATCAAAGGTGTTGTCCTCATTCGGCGGGATAACCTTGAACCAGCCCTTGGTCATACGGGCACCAT
>JAJQCD010000028.1 GCA_021202925.1 Clostridiales bacterium
AAGGCAGCTTTTGATGGACGGAACGGCTGTCAAAAGTGCTTTTGCGTTACTTTCGACGAAAGTAACAAAGGAGGGGCTTCGCCCCGATACTTCTCGAACTACTAATGTTCGAGAAGGTTCCTTAGTTATGCGCCGTATCCGGCGCTCTTTAAAAGAAAATGGAGGAATGCGATTGAAACGAACGATCAGTGCAATGATGGGAAAAGGCTCTCTGACACACAACAGCAGGGAATTTATTGCGGAAAATGTTGACCCGAGCAGAACCCATCTGAATACCGAATATTGCAATGAGAAGATCAAAGATGTTTATCACGAATTATTTGATGAGGCCGTCGCCCGTTATAATGCGAAGCAGAAACGGAAGGACCGATGCATTGACGATTATTATGAAAAGATTCGTTCCGGAAAACAGGAGAAGTTATTTCATGAGATCGTTATCCAGATTGGAAATAAGGATGATATGGGTGCGATGACGGAGAACGGCGCATTGGCCGCGACTGTGCTGGACGAGTATATGAAGGATTTTCAAGCGCGAAATCCTACTCTCCGTGTGTTCTCTGCACATCTTCACATGGATGAAGCGACACCGCATCTTCACATTGATTTTGTTCCTTATATCACAGGGAGTAGTCGTGGCGTGGATACCAGGGTGTCGTTGAAGCAGGCACTAATGGCACTGGGGTTTAAAGGCGGAACCCGGAGCGAGACAGAGTGGAACCAGTGGGCGAACGCGGAGAAGGAGCAGCTCGCGAAAGCGATGGCGCAGCATGATATTGAGTGGGAGCACTTAGGGACGCACGAAGAGCATCTGTCGGTGCTGGAATATAAGAAGCAGGAACGGGCGAAAGAGGTTGCTGCTTTAGAGGAGCAGCGGACGGAGTTGGAGCAGACCAATGCCGATTATACGGCTATGAAGGAATCATTCATAGAGCAACTGAGTGAGATAGACGCGGAAATCCATGAGACGCAGGAACGGAAGGAAAAGGCGGAGAAAGAAACAGATGCCGCCGAAGTCAAAGCGGAGAAGGTGCAAAAGAAGCTGACCACATTGACGGGTAACATGAATCAGGTGGAACGGTATGCAGCGGAGTATACACACTTTCCAGAGGAATGGCTGCCGCAGGCCGAAACATTCGAAAGCGGCAAGGCTTATCGGAAGCGTATTCTCCCGATTATCACAGCAGTGGTGAAGCTGCTACAGCCGTTATATGCGAAATATCTGGATATGAAGCGAAAATACGATCAGCTACAGAGCCGGAATCAGGACCTGAATGGCAGGGTTGATAATCTGGCGAAGGATTTAAAACTTTCTCAACAGGAAAGTAATTCACTGCGAAAAGATTTAAACCGTGTGAAAACAGTCCTGGGTGATGCGGCCGTTGAGGATGCAATACAAACAGCGAAACGACATGAGCAGATGATGGAAGCACAAAAATCAAGGAATCGGAAATACGGCAGAGACGCCAGATAGTGAAATATGTTAAAATCCATTCGCCAATCGGCAAAAGGAGCGAAATTGCGATTTTCAGAGTACTCAGAGGGATAACTCCACATTGGGCGCTCTGAAAACGCAAAAAATGATGAAAACGCCGATTGGCGAACTGGAGAAAAATAGCGAAAATGACACCTTTAGGAATAATTTTAAATTGGAGGCAGTATGACAGAGAGACTTACGAAAAAGGAAAGAGATACCGAAATAATTTACGATCAGAGTGATGCGCCTATGCAGATACGTACCCATGACCTGAAACTGATCCGGCGCTTAACAGCGTTGAGCAAAGAGTATCCGGAAACGTGTCGTCTTGTGGAGGTGGATACGATCAGCGGCACATATTTTGAGGTGATGGATAAGAGCAGGGTCAGCATCCATGTGACGAAGCCTTATTCGGCGGAGCGGAGGCGAAAGCAGAGCGAGTGGGCGAAGGAACATGGGTTGAAGGGGAATCAGGGTATATAGAAATTTAATGATCTTTCTATACAAATAATCATGGACAGATGTCGTTTCCTGCGATATAATTTGCAGAAACGCAGAAAGAAGGGGAGGATTGCCATAAGAGATAGACCGGAAAACTTCAAATTGGAAGACACCACTATATGGTCATTTCCAGATCGTGGAAGTTGGGCCACACATTCCGGCAAATATCGCGGAAACTGGTCGCCATATGTACCACGAAATCTTATTTTACGATACACCAGAAAAAATGATTGGGTATTGGATCAGTTCTTAGGAAGCGGGACAACATTGATCGAGGCAAAGCTGCTTGGCAGAAATGCAATCGGCGTCGATGTGAATCCGAATTCTATCAAGCTATCTAATTCAAATCTTCACTTTACTTATCAGGAAACTTCTAAAATATTCACGAAACAGGGCAACGCAAGACAATTATCGTTCATAAAAGATCAAAGTATAGACTTGGTCTGCACGCATCCTCCATATGCGGATATTATTCATTACAGTCAGGACATACAGGAAGACATATCGCATTTGACATATGAGGATTTCCTACAGGCGATGGAGGATGTAGCAGGAGAATCCTATCGCGTTTTGAAAGAAGGTGGAATCTGCGCATTTATGATTGGCGATATTCGAAGGAAGGGATATGTATTACCTCTTGGAATGAATACCATGCAAAAATTCACGGATGTGGGATTATTTATTCTGAAGGAGATTATTATAAAGGAACAGCATAACTGCCGGTCTGCCGATTATTGGGAAGGGCGTGAAAAGACATTCCTAATGCTGGCTCATGAATATATTTTTGTGTTAGAAAAACGGAGTGATGGAAATTAAGGTAGTCATGAAATAGCTGTGAGACGGTGGCTAGCGGCGTGTTGGCAGCTCTGAGACAGTAGCAGATGATAGGCCGCGAAAAAATCAGCGAACGCTGAATTGAGTGTTGCGTAAAGTGAATTCCTATGATATACTGGCAGGAGAAAACGAAAATATGTTCGACATGAATAGTTAGGTGAATAGATATGGCTGTCAGTTATAAAAAGTTATGGAAGTTGCTGATTGATCGGGACATGAAGAAAAAGGATTTGTGTGCATCGGCTGGGATCAGTCATGCGTCCATGGCAAAGCTGGGAAAGAATGAAAATGTTACGACTGATGTACTCGTCAAAATATGTACTGCTTTGAAATGTGACATCAGTGATATCATGGAGATAACGGAAAATATTGAACAGGGGGTCAAAGAATAATGAACTTTAATGATTATATAGAAAACGAACTTCTGAGAAAGTTTGATTTTCATAATTATGGGCATGCTTTGGAAATATTATATGATGCTTTCCCGGAAGAATGGAGAGAATTGCAGGACTGCTTAAAACGGTTAAATCTTACGTTGGCGGATATAAAAAAAGCAGGCAGAAATGAATCTCCGATACCCAAAAAGTTTGATGATGTTTTATATCCTTATGGTTGGAGAGAGATTCGAATCAGCGGTGATTTAATAGTAAAAAAATATCCGCGTCAAACAGCTCAACGAAGAGGACGTTTTGCTGATGAACCATATGAAGTAGAAACAATAGCGGGATACATAGATGGACACAATATTGATTTCCTGAAAAATCGTGTTGCGTTTGACTTGGAATGGAACAGCAAAGATCAAACCTTTGATAGAGACTTGCTGGCAATGAGGACATATTTTGATTGCGGGCTGATTGATGTCGGGGTTATTGTTACGAGAGCTGAAGAACTTAATGATATTTTTAAGCGAGAGAAAGATGATAATGGTCAACTGTTGATGAAGAAATATGGCGCTAGTACTACGTGGATGGGAAAATTGATTTATCGTCTTGAGTCGCGGCGCAATGGCGGATGCCCAATTTTAGCAATTGGTATAGGAAAGGAATGTGTTGAAGGATATGGCAGACTTAATGAGCACTAAAAAAAGTCTTCAAGATTTTACTACAGGTAAAAAATATAATACGATTTATGCAGATCCGCCTTGGCAATTTCAGAATAGAACCGGAAAAGTTGCACCAGAGCATAAGAGGTTAAATCGCTATGAGACTATGTCCATAAACGATATTAAAGCTCTACCTGTTTCTGATATTACCGGAGACAAGGCACACCTTTATTTATGGGTTCCGAATGCGTTGCTGCCGGATGGACTGGCAGTTATGGATGCATGGGGATTTGAATATAAAGGAAATATTGTCTGGGAGAAAATTCGTAAAGACGGCGAGCCAGATGGACGCGGTGTGGGTTTTTATTTTAGAAATGTAACGGAGTTGCTTCTGTTTGGAATAAAGAAAAAAAGCGCACCCAATCGAACATTGCAACCGGCGCGATCTCAGGTTAATTTGATTAGAACTATGAAGCGCGAACATAGTCGTAAACCGGATGAAATTATTCCTATAATTGAATCGTGCAGTCAAGGCCCTCGAATTGAACTTTTTGCCAGAGGCGTTCGTGAAGGTTGGGATATGTGGGGGGATCAGGCGAATGAAGACTATGAACCAACTTGGAATACATATTCAAATCATACAGTTGCAAGTATAGCAAAATAAGAAAAGAATAATATTTTTACAAGGGGGATATAATGAGCTTTGAGGTACGAACATTATTGGAAAAGGATTTGAATTCGTTATTTGTGATAGAGGAGAATCATTTTAATGATTTTAAATCAAAAGATATTGAAGGAAAAAAATTGAGTAAAACAATTTCTGCATTTGCTAATGCAAGTGGCGGGGATATTTATTTGGGTATAAGAGAGGAAAATAATACTAAAATAAAGCATTGGGAAGGGTTTAATGCGATCGAAGACGCCAATGGCTTTATACAAATGATATCGAATTTATTGGTGTTGACGAACAATTATGAGATTGTATTTTTGAAACATCCTGTATTTGCTACATATGTATTACAAATCACAGTGTTTAAGACGCAAGCTATAGTTTATTGTACGGATGGAAAAATTCCTTATATCAGAAAGGGCGCTCAAAATCTCCCGTGTGATACGTCAGAGAAAATAAGACGTTTGGAATTAGACAAGGGGATTTCTTCATTTGAAAATGAATTGGTTGCTGAATCAGATTTATCTGATGTTGATGATTCCATGACTTGGAAAAACTTTAAAGAAGATATTGTCCCAGGATCAAACACGGAGTCATGGTTAAAGAAGCAAAGATTGTTAGTTGATCAAAAATTGACAGTCGCAGCGTTACTTCTATTTTCTGATGAACCACAAATTTGCTTGCCGAAGCGTTCGTCAATAAAAATATTTCGATATCAAACAAGTGGCGAAGCGGAACGTGACACTTTGGCTGGGCTTCCAATTACAGTCGAAGGATGTGCATATAATCAAATTTATGAAGCCGTTAATAAAACGAAGGGAATTATCGAGTCAATCAAAAAATTTGGTAAAGGATTTGAGACTATAGAATATCCAGAAGAAACTTTACATGAAATTATCACTAATGCTGTCTTACATAGGGACTATAGTATTGCAACCGATATCCAAATTAGAATATTTGATAACCGTGTTGAAGTTGAAAGTCCGGGTAAATTACCAGGATATGTAACGGTCGAGAATATATTAACTGCGCAATCTGCACGTAATCCTAAAATCGTACGTCTTATAAATAAGTTTCCAGAACCACCAAATAAAGATGTTGGTGAAGGGTTGAATACCGCATTTGAAGCAATGGAAAAATTAAGGTTAAAGAAGCCAATTATTGTAGAAACCGATAATTCTGTTTTAGTGATTATAAAACATGAAAAGCTGGCGTCTCCAGAAGAGTTAGTAGTTGATTATCTATCGAGCAATGAACGAATAACTAATCAGATAGGAAGAAGTATTACTGGAATTAAATCTGAAAATAGTATGAAAAGAATATTCTGGAAACTTAGAGACGCAGGAATGATATACATGGTTGGAGCTGGTTCTGCTGCCGCTTGGGAAAAGACGAATGATTTTGACAGCAAAGTTAAAAATTTGAATATTGGGAAGGAATAATTAAATATGAAGATTGGAGAAATTTGATTTCTACGCCAATGTAGAAAAACATCGGGTTATCTTTTGCAAGTAAGCCACCGGTTCCAATTCCAAATGAGTTCCGAAAACCGGTGGCTTGTCTGACACGATATTTGAGATGAATCAAAAATGAGTGGCTACATTTTGGCTACAAAAACCATGCGGACGAACCGGAATGCCCAAATAAATCATCATAATTCGGACAAATGCGCACTGATAATGCGTTTTATAATCTTTCGTACGATTGTAAAAGACGAGTTCGAGTGATGCAAATATTCGCCAAAACCGTTGATTTTACTCGTTTTTGGCGGATTTAATGTTTCCCGTGATGTTACGGTGATGTTAAGAGCGGATTCTAAACATCATTTTCCTTGGCCTGATTGGGCTGCGATATGTCGAAATGGTAAAGCACATTGTCGAGAGTGAGGCGAAGAATGATGAGGACGTTGAATGAATATATGGCGATGTCTTATCGCATGGAAATCGTAGAGGATAAGGATGAGGGCGGATATGTGGTTTCTTTTCCTGACCTGCCGGGATGCCTTACTTGTGGCGAGACAATGAAATCAGCGGTGGCTAATGCCAGAGATGCAAAAAAGACATGATTGGAGACATCTATCGAAGATGGAATAGAAATTCAGGAACCGGATTCTCTGGAGGATTATCTGAATACTTTAAGCTGCGGTTCCGCGTAGCCTGCACAGATCACTGGCGAAGCATTCAAAAAGAGAGAAAATCAGTATTTATTAAAGCAAGTATTCTGGAATTAGAGCAGGACGAAGCGGTAATGAATGAATTTATCAACGCTGAATGACCAGTGTGTAAGTGTTATTACGCTGGCGATTAGCGAGTGGATCCGCGAGACCCTAAAAATGAGGCCTTACCAGATTGAGCAAAATATATCAATTTGGTTAGGCTTTTTTGCGTTGCCTGGCGGGCGGTTTATTCATTGTTCTTAGATTCTTCTGCATTACGCTTGAAATGCCAGACAGACTGAGGTTTGCGATTGGACTATTTGTCCAATGCAATGTTTAGCCTTCTTCGATATAATTTTTAGAAGACGATTTAAAAAGAGGTGTTATTCTATGACGCGTGGGAAAATTATTTATGTGACAAAAGAAAGACAGGTATATTCGACGATTGAATTTAACGGGGACATGTATCCGATTGATGGCGGCCATGGAGAGGAAATTATCGATTTTTTTCAGGGACACGGCTTTCGGGATATTCAATCGTATGGCAGGTATGTAAAGCGTCTGGACAATCGTTATTTTGGTTATTCATCTGTATATGGCGAAAAACTGATTCACTTCAAAGGGTTATCCAGAGAGGGATTATTTGATTTCACAGAAAATTATACGGACTATCTGTATCTGATTAATCACAGCGATACAGAGGTGCAAATGGAACTGAAAGAGGGAAAAGTCGTACTTCCGATGGGTGCGTTGGCAATCGTCCATTATCAGAATCTTTGGGAAATCATACCTGGAGATGGGACAATTGAAGCGGGAGCACCGGGAAAAAATGAATTGGTAAAAATAATGGAAAACATGGAGTGGGATTTGTTTCAGCGGCAGAAAGAATGGATTTATGCACAGCAGATTCAAATAGAGAAATGGTATGGTCGGGAGGCAGCAGCTTTGCCGATGGGTATTTTGAATATGATAGACAAAATTCAGGAAGCCTGGGAGGAGAAAATGGCGCGGGCAGACAAGAATCCATGTTGGTACGAGGAGAGATGGTATGACGAGGATCTGAAAACAGCATTGGAGAATGCAGAGGTTGAGGTTACTGTTGCAAATGTGACAAAGCTGAGAAATTGCTGTGTACATATATTTGATGATAAATCTGTACGAAACGAGATGTTGGTGGACATGGCAAGAAAGATGAGTGATGACAGATAGAAATCAGGAGTAAAAAATGATAATACAGGAATTATTTCAGCAAGCAGAAAAGGAACGTGTGGAAGAAGCATATTTTTTGCAACATACGGTTTTTGAACCATACGAAAGGTATTCTTTGGATAAAAAGGTCGATGTAGTTATGCGAATAAAAGAATATATCCGTGAGTATATGATTCGCCTGGCGACCTGCAATATTGACAGAGAGGAATCGCAAACAGTTTTTATTATTGAACTTCTGTGTGAATGTTACGAAGATAAAGGAAAGACGGAATTAACCTTATTTTCAATATTTGATAATGAGGCGCATCAGAAAGTACAGAGGGATTTTTCTTTATGGAATAAGGATCGAGAGTGCCGTATCGAACGTTACGGGATTGATATGAGTAAACCAGAATGTATCGCAGGTTATCACATAGCGAAGAAAAGTGTCGAGACGCTTGGGATTACGGCATGTTGTGTGGAAATTTTGCATGAGCTATTTGAGTTTGGTTATTCAGATGAAAGCCGGGAGAAAAACATACAGGAACTATATGAACGCATAAAAGAAGCGGAAGAAGATATCGCGGAAGGGAAATTATATTCGCATGAAGAAGTATTTGAACAGTTGTGGGAGGAACTGCTTGAGAATTGTATGAATGCTGATGAAAGAGAACACATGATCCTGAAAAGAGAATATGAAAGTAAAGTTAAGAAAATAGAGCGCCGATACACTCAGGAGATTTTGGAGGCCAATCATAAGAAAATAATTGCGTTAATCAGAGATGAGTATGGCACGGCGAGTGTATAGTCAGGTGTCGGCTTGCCCTATGTATGCTTATTGTATCGGGATTGGACTATCCGTCCAATGTAATTTTGATTTAAAAGTGGTATGATACAAGATACAGAGGAAAAAAGCATGAGAGACGAAAACAGACTGCATTTTTCGATCAATTTTGCAGATACAGATTAAGGCCTCAAATGCTACAACATTTATAGATATTGATTGAGGCAATATGCCTGCAGCACGAAAACCTCGAACCCGACTTCCCGGTAACAGGGTCAAGTTACACGATAACCCTATGCAAAGGGGATGGAAAATCCAAAATAGCGCAGCAGGTAGCGCACATGACTGGTAATCATGATGTCGCAGGTTCAAATCCTGCTTTTGGAGCCAAAAGCTGGTAATGACCTCGCCAAAGAAGGTCAAAACTTAATGGTTTTCGATTATTTGTCGATGCTGATTTTTGAATTATGAACAGTGAGAAACTTGAATCATAAACAGTGAAGTCAGAACTTTCAGTCAGGCATAGAGATGTGTTGAAATCCATGGTAAAGGTTTGGCGGCAAGTCGGTTGGCCGGAGGTATTCCTCATGGCTGTGCTGCAGGCATATGTTGCTGATCAGATTTGTTCGAAGATGAGGTGATTTTGCTGAAATGGGGATGATTTGCGCGTAACGACGTTGGAAAAACAATTAGCAGATAACAGAGGAGGGTGAGAAATGAGTTGTCATGATATCGGGCGGGGTATGAATACAGTTACACGGAAAACAGTTGAGTTGCTGGATGAAGGCAGGATCACCCGGGACGTTGCAAAAGAGCTGATCATGACGGCACGAAATGGAGTGCACTGGTGTGATGGAAATGAGTACGAAGCCGTTGCATATATTTTACAGAACCGTTGTGGATGTTGCCTGGAAAAAATTGAACCTGGAAAGCCCATGTATAGCTTATGGGATACAGATTTGAATTATAATGAACAAGATAGGCTGTTCGAGAGAACCAGGGATTCTGTCGTGGCCTCGTACCTGTGCCCCAAATGTTTTGATAAAGTAATCTGTGAATTTATGAATGAGGATACTGCGGGAGAAGCGCAGAAAAAATATATTGAAGAAAATGTTGACCCGGATAAACGAGTCGCTATGGAAACTCCGTCTGGGCCGTATTGGAATAGGGTATTTTAGACTTATATTTATGACAAAATGTTTAAAGAAGGTATCAGGTTCAGAGCAGATGAAAAATGCAGTTTCGAGAAACTTTCGAACTGCTCTGAATGTGATTATTTCCTGTTGTATCAAGTTGCGGACGGGTATTCGTTTTGTTCGGGACTGAAAGATATGCAGATATCTGAAGCAGAATGCTGTAAGTACATAATTATATGCAGATAAATGGCGGGATAATATAATGGATGTGCGCGTCCGGATAACACTGTGCAGTTAAAAATCAGACGGAGAACAGAATTATGAGCGAAAAAATGTTGGTTACACAGGCCCTCGATGAGAGAGATCTGCTGGTAAAGAAAATTAATGATAAGATTGAGAAAGCCGGTTTTGTGGATACAATTAGAGTAAATGAAGAAAAGGTCTGTGAGAAACGTATCACGCGGGAGGAGTTCGCGAAGAAAGCGAATGCATCCTGGCAGCAGATACAGGATCTGATTAGCAGATTTCAGAAGATTGATGCCGCGCTCGTTGCATCAAATGCAGCTACGAGAATCTCGACTTCTTATGGAACTTTTACGGTTGCCGGTGCGATTTCTCTTCGCGGACGGATGCGTGGAACCGGTTCTTATGAGGAAAAGGCAGATTTTGAGGAGAGACTGCGACTGAAGATGAAAATAGAATATGAAGCCCATATACAGCAAAGCGAGATGAAAAATCGACAGCTCCAGACGACCGCGGAGAATATGAGAATGAGTATTTTGGGAAAGGATTCTAAAGGAAAGGAAGAAAAACCGTTGGAAGTGGTGGAGGTTTATGTGAAGGAAAATACGACAGAACTGGTAGATCCTCTTGATGTACAGAAGAAGATGGTGGAACTGCAAGAAAAGAGAATGGCACTTCTGACAGAGCTTGATACGCAGATTAAAGTTTCAAATGCTACAACATTTATAGAGATTGATTGAGACGATATATCTGCAGCTTGAAAACTTCGAGCTCGATTTTCCGGCAACGGGCTCAAATTACATTATAATGTTGCTTGAAGGAATTGATTGCTTTCAATGGAAAAAACAGATATAATGTAGAAAGTACACTATTTAAGTAATAGAGGTAAATGCGATGTATCCAGAATATCCTAATATTGATTTACAGGAAACAGGTCGCCGCATACAGAGTGTGATTCGAGAGGCGGGATATTCGGTGCGCGAAGTTCAGGACTATCTGCATCTGTCCTGCCCGCAGCCTATCTATCGGTGGTTCAAAGGGCAGATCCTGCCTTCGTTGAATCATGTGTACGCACTTAGTAAACTGCTGCATGTGTGTATGGAGGATTTGCTTGTCGTTAAAGATGAAAAATTGCAGGAACGTATAGTAGACAGTAGACAGGAGAATCAATGGAAAAGGGTTCTCCTGTATTATCGAGCTTTGTGTAATGTGGCATAGTTGTCGAGAGTGAGGGTAAATCGAACTATAAGTTCTGTCTTATCTTACAGGAATTTCCAGGAAGTTTCTTTCTTTTTTCTGACTTACAAATAATGAAAAATGCTTTGCAACTATTTGCAACAGGTCTATAATAAATATGTGTTAAAATATATTTGTATGAAGATGTTAACAGAAACGGTATTGCGACATGGCCGTCGAGAGGATTGGGCTTTATGTAAGAAACAGAAGCAATACATATTAAACAAGATATTGGAAGAAATGAGACATGGTAGGTTTATTGGCAAAGATTTTTATTAAACATTCGGAAGATACCTCCTCTCCGCAGGTAAGGCAGGCTTACGGCATGCTGTGCGGACTGGTGGGCATCTGTCTGAATATCTTTTTGTTTTGTGGGAAATTTCTGGCGGGAACCATCAGCAGGTCAGTATCGATTACTGCGGATGCGATTAACAACCTGTCAGATGCCGCATCTTCCGCTGTAATGCTGTTCGGATTTAAAATGGCCGGAGCGGAACCAGATCCGGGGCATCCCTTCGGGCATGGGCGGATTGAATATATTTCCGGGCTGATTGTCTCTGGTGCGATTCTGATTATGGCATATGAACTGGTAAAAAGTTCAGTGGAAAAGATCATAAACCCGGAAAGGGTTGAGTACAGTACACTGACGCTGATCATACTTGTCGTATCGATTGCGGTAAAGCTGTATATGTGTTTTTATAACCGCTCCATTGGCAAAAAAGTTGATTCCTCCGCGATGCTCGCGACAGCAACGGACAGCTTCAGCGACAGCATTGCTACGTTTGTTGTGTTAATTGCGGCCATTGTTGAAAAACTGTCGAATCTGCAGATTGATGGCTACTGTGGCGTGCTGGTGGGAGTGTTTATCTTTATTGCCGGGATTACGGCGGCCAGAGATACGTTGAACCCGCTTCTGGGACAGCCTCCGGCGCCGGAATTTGTAGAACAGATTAAAACATTGGTCATAGCGCACCCGGAAGTGCTTGGCATTCATGATCTGATCGTGCATGATTATGGACCGGGTAGACAGATGATTTCGCTTCATGCAGAAGTACCGGCGGAGGGAGATATCCTGAAGCTGCATGATGCGATTGATAATATCGAGCATGAATTGAAACGAGAATTAAGATGCGATGCCGTGATCCATATGGATCCGGTTGTGACGATGGATGAACAGGTACAATTGTTGAAAGAAAAGACGATTTCTCTTATCCATGCGGTTGATCCGAAAATCAGTATGCATGATTTTCGGGTGGTTGCAGGTCCGACGCATGTGAATCTGATTTTTGATGTGTTGGTGCCGTTTCAGTATCATCTGACGGATAAACAGGTGGAAGAGAAAATAAAAGAAACCGTAAAAAAAGAGATGGGCGAAGAGTATTTTTGTGCGATCAATGTAGATAAGGGCTATGTGGGAGAACAGGAATAACAGAAACTGAGATTTCCGGGAAGCGGCAGTCTGTCATCATGTAGAAAATGATTGTATTGGAGAAAAATACAGAGATGATAGCGTTAATACCAAAAGAGGGGGAGTCAGTAAGAAAATATGAGAGATGAATACGATTTTAAAAATTTAAATCCACGAAAAAATCCATATACAGACAGATTAAAAGAAAGGATGTCCTTTCATTATGACAGAGATGAAAGGATTGCCGTGTTTAAAGATACGCTTACTTTATGTAAAGAAAATGAACGTCTCAGAAATTCCATTCGGCAGTCTATTATATCGCAGAAATTAATTCGAGAGGTTGATAACCCTGGGGAAGTTATCTGCGGACAGCTTGCAGATATGCCTGAAAATACAGGTATGCCTGAAAATGATTCGGATCATGGAGCATCGGTGTCTGCATCCGATGCGGATGTGAATATCGTAGTTTCAAAGAAAAGGAGTTATGAAGCTGCGAGAAAGTATGCAGGGAAAAGGAAGGTTTGTGTGCTGAACTTTGCTTCCGCGACGAATCCGGGAGGAGGCGTGTGGAAGGGATCATCCGCGCAGGAGGAGTGTCTTTGCAGATGCAGCACGCTTTATCCGTGTATCAGCGAAGATGCTGTCCGGCAGGGATTCCATGAAAGGCATAGGGCCGGACTCGCATCTGGGGAAATGAATGTACTTTATAATGATGATTGTATTTACACGCCCGATGTCATAGTGTTTAAATCAGACGAACTGAGACCGAGGACTTTGCCGGAGAGCGAGTGGTATCAAGTGAATGTGATTACCTGTGCTGCGCCGAATCTGCGGTCAAAGCTATCGAATCACATGAATCCAGATGCGGGAAACCGGGCGGTAAGGATCAGCGATTCGGATCTGATGGCTCTTCACGCCAAAAGAGCAAATCGCATACTGGAGATTGCAAAAGCAAACGGAAATGAGGTCGTAATTATGGGAGCGTTTGGATGCGGGGCGTTCCAGAATCCTCCGGCGGTTGTGGCTGCGGGGATTTGTCAGGCGGTAAAACAACATAGGGGAGATTTCCAGACGATTGAGTTTGCGGTATTTTGTTCAGCCAGGGATACTGCGAATTATGATGCGTTTCGGAGGGTGTTTGGAGAGAACGTATAGATGGTTGGTGGGGGAAGGTTTATGGGTGTTGATAACATGAATTCCAATGGCTCGCGATTAAGTAGAGATGCATTGAGTCGTCGATTCGAGATGTTTGGATTTTGGATATATCAATAATTGATAAAGGGAGGGTATCAGAAGTGAAAGAATATGAGAAATTTGCAGCACATGTCAGAGAAGAGAATGGCAATGTACAGATACAGGCGGTAAAGGAACATTGTCAGGAAACGGCAGAGTTTTGCAAAAAGTACGGAAATTCTACAGGAACTGGTTATATTGCATATATAGCCGCATTATTACATGATATGGGAAAGTTTACGCAGAAATTTGATGATTATGTAAGAGGAAACAAATCCTATCGCAGAGGAGAGATTGACCACAGTTATGCGGGTGCGAGGTATATTATCGAATTTAGTAACACATTGGGAGCAGAATTTTATGATGTATCGCATTTTATTGCAAGAATCATAGTTTCTCATCATGGCCTACATGATTGGGTACTAACCGATGGCACGGATTATCTGACCAGACGTACAGGTAAGGACGAAAATTATGAGGTGGCCAAAAGCCATGTTCAGGAAATCATATCGGAGGATCTTTTGAGAGAGTATATTGGTTTTGCAAACAAAGAATACCATGAGATGAGGGGAAAATTAAAAGCCATTTCCATGAGAAAACGTACCGCTTTTGCTTTTTATATGGGTATGTTTGAACGTGTGGTGCAGTCCATGTTGATTGATGCAGACAGGACGAATACCTCAGAATTCATGATGAACAGGAAGATTGAGCTTGATTATGACAGGAAAAAATTATTTGAATATTTTCACGACAATTATGAAGCCTATATGAAGCGTAAAGCGGAAACTTTCGCTTTACAAAATGAGCGCATTGTAAGACAAAGAAACGATATATCGAATCGATGCAGAGACTTTGCCAGACATGAGGCAGGAATCTGTCAACTGATTGTGCCGACAGGCGGAGGAAAAACGTTATCGTCTCTTCGATATGCAATTGAATATGGGATAGGGCATGAGGCGGAGCGGATTATTTATGTGGCTCCTTTTATGTCTATCCTTGATCAGAACAGCGATGTGTTTAAAGAAATTGTTGGAGAGGAAAATTTCCTGGAGCATCATTCTAACGTAGTACAGGAAATAGATAATGAGGAAGAATTGGCGGAATATGAGCTTTACGCTGCCAGGTGGGATAAACCCGTGATTGCAACAACGATGGTGCAATTTCTGAATACACTGTTTCTTGGAAAAACTTCTTCTGTCCGGCGAATGCACCGTTTTAGTCGTGCAGTTATAATTGTGGATGAAGTGCAGTCATTGCCATTAAAATGTGTGAATCTGTTTTATCTGGCTATGAACTTTTTAAAAGAAATGTGCAAAAGCGTTATTGTTCTGTGTTCTGCGACTCAGCCAGATTTCACAAAGAGCGATTATCCGATTTTGATGGATGAAGATTCACAGATGATCGGTGACTACAGAGAAGACTTTGCGGTGTTTAAACGTACACAGATTATTCCGGAGATTGGTACCTGCGCTTATACTTATGATCAGGCGGCAGAGTTTTGTAAAAATGTTTTCGAGAAAAACAGGAATCTGCTTGTTATTGTGAATACCAAGAAATCTGTTGTGGAAATGAGAGAAAGATTGCAGAAATTGATAAGTCAGGACGATATGCAAGAAGATGTATCTATTGTGTGTCTGAGTACGAATTTGTGTCCGCAACATCGGAGGGATAAACTGGATTTCCTGAAGGAGAGCCTGATACAGAAGGAAAAGGTAATATGTATCACAACCCCGCTGATAGAAGCGGGAGTTGATATCTCCTTTGCCAGTGTGGTACGTTTCCTGTCGGGGTTGGATAATTTGGCGCAGGCCGCGGGACGGTGCAATCGAAATGGAGAACATGATGGAACGGCACCGGTATATGTGTTGAAAGTGGATGATGAGAATCTTGGAAATCTAACACAAATAAAACATGCGCAGCAAAATACGATGCGTTTTCTTATGAAGAAAGATGTAGAAAATAATTACCTTTCGGTTGAAGTGATGCGTCAGTATTTTTCTCTTCTTTATGCGGAAGAAAAAGACCAGCTAACTTATAATGTAAAGGATGGTTCGGTCAGCACAACACTGTTAAATTTGTTGTCAGAGAATGTCCTGAGATGGAATTTGAATGGAAATAAGCATTTACGATATAGTGCGCAGGCATTTCAGACAGCTGGAGAACTGTTTGAGGTGATTGACAGCGATACCCTGGATGTCATTGTCCCGTATAATAAAGAAGCAAAGAATCTTATGGAGGAATTGGAATCGGAATCGAATATGGGGAAAGTGAATGATATTTTAAGAAAAGCGCAGAAGTATACCGTTACTGTTTATCGGGGAATGTTACGAAAGATGGAGGATGAAGGTGCATTGCTCTTGTATGAGTGCGGTGCGGTAGGCCTTAGACACAATTATTATGATAGCGAACTTGGGGTGAATTTGAAAGAAAGTATGCATGAATTGTTGATGTTTTGAAGATGAATGAGAGTGCCGCATGGTTATACCATGCGGCACTCTCATTCATCATTTGCAAGTACAATCCAACAAATTTCAATCCACATCCTGTACCAATTTTTATTTTGGTTCAAGATGACATACTGATTGTATCATAGAAGAAAAATAAATCAACTAAAATACTACTTGTTGTTGACAAACATAGAATTTAGTAGTATGGTTATTTTACAATCTAACAAGAAAAAGAAAAGGAGGTGAATATGTGGTTGTAAGCAAAGCAATACATAGAAATACGGTCGAGTTTGAAGTGTACGGGGATTATGCGCTTTTCACGGATGTCCTGACACGATCGGGCGCAGAAAAGTGCAGTTATATGATTCCTACATATGAGGCATTAAAAGGAATTGTGCAAAGTGTTTACGCAAAACCGACAATTACGTGGCTGATAGACGATGTACGCATTATGAACCCAATTTGCACGGTTCGCAAAGGAATGCGGCCGATTAACTACGGTGGAGGAAATGATCTTGCTTATTATACGTATTTGAAAGATGTGCGATATCAGGTTCGAGCTCATTTTGAATGGAATGAAAATCATCCAGAACTGGCTGCTGATCGGTGTGAAAATAAACATCATAACATTGCAAAACGTATGATTGAGCGAGGCGGACGCAGGGATATCTTTTTAGGCACTCGTGAGTGTGGCGCTTATGTTGAGCCATGTGTCTTTGGAGAAGGAGATGGCTGTTATGACCATAGCGGTAAGATTTCATATAACCTGATGTATTATGCCATGATTTATGCAGATCAGGCTGAGAAAGAGGAAGACAGGGATCAGATGACAGTGTGTTTCTGGAATCCGACGATGGAAGACGGAGTGATTCATCTGATCAGGCCAAGTGAGTGTACAGTGAAAAGACATATTAAAAAGATGCTTATTAAGCGTTTCGGTAAAGAATTTGGTAATTTTATAGGGTTGGAGGAATTTGGAGGAGGTGAGCCTGTTTAGATGAGTTGGATGAATGAGCTGATAGGCGTGTATGATCAATTTAACGAGAATGACGCATCAGATATGTCATTGCTTCCGATTTCCCATTCTACTGCGAATGCACAGATTCAGGTCACGCTGGATGAAGACGGAAATTTCGTATCGGCAGATACCGTTATAAAAGAAAAGGCAGAGACGATTATTCCGGTAACGGAGGATTCTGGAGCGAGGAGCAGCGGTATCTGTCCTATGCCTCTTGCGGATAAACTGATATATATCGCGGGAGACTATTCGAAATATGCGGTCGGGAAGAAAGCGGATAATGAAGATTATTTTTCCGCATATATCAGTCAACTTAAACAATGGTCAGAGAGTGAATTTTCGCATCCTGCCGTAACTGCGATCTATCATTATCTTTCAAAAGCACAGATTATGAGTGATCTGGTAAATGCCGGAGTCTTAAAATGTGAGGACAAAACAGGAAAGTTGGCAGACAAAATAAAAATCTCCGGTATTGCTCAGGAAGATGCTTTTGTCAGGTTTTGCGTAAATTATGCAGATTTGTCAAAGTCTAACCAGACATGGATGGATCGCTCATTGTATGAAAGCTTTATTGGTTATAACCGAAGCAGGATGAATCACGTACAATTATGTTACGCAACAGGAAAAGAATGTCCGGTTACTTATAAGCATCCGTCTAAGATTCGCAATAGTGGAGATAAGGCTAAACTGATTTCTGCTAATGATGAAAGTGGCTTTACTTATCGCGGCAGATTTAAAAACAAGGAAGAGGCGATTTCGGTTGGGTATGAAGCTTCGCAGAAAATGCACAATGCTTTGAAATGGCTGATTGCGCGTCAGGGTATGAATTTTGGTTCTATGACAGTCGTGGCGTGGACGCAAGCCCTGGAAAACCTGCCAGATATTACAAAGAATCCAAGAGACTGGGATGAGGATTTTGATGATGATGAGGCAGTCATTGACTCTGGACAGCAATATAAGGAACTGATTCAGCAGATGATTTTTTCTTATCGATCGAAATTGAAGCCAAACACAAAAGTTATGATTATGGCAGTGGATGCTGCCACAACTGGCCGCCTTTCTATTGCTATGTATGCAGAACTGGAAGAATCCAGATTTTATCATAATCTTGAGCAATGGCATACGGGCACAGCCGCGTTAAGATATAACCGAAAGAAAAATTGCAGCGAGGTTTATTCTTTTGGAATTTATGATATTGCAAATTGCGCTTATGGGACAGAACAAAATGAACGGCTTGTCTGTGATAAGAATGTATTTTCAAAAGTGGTTTTACGCCTGTTCTCCTGTATGGCGGAGGGAACTCCTTTGCCTGACGATATTGTGAGATGTTTGTATCACAACGCCTCGAATCCATCCGCATATGAAAAAGCTTACAATCACAGGCAGGTACTGGAAACCGCCTGTGGTATGATCCGAATGATGAACATAGAAAAAAGAAAGGGAGTGATCAGTTTGGCATACGATCCAAATGAAACGAATCGATCCTATCTGTTTGGTTGTCTGCTTGCGATAGCAGATAAAGCAGAGAGGGAGGCTTATGAAGAGGAGGACAGAAATAAGAGGGTTACAACGGCCAGAAGATATTGGAATCGGTTTTCGCAAAATCCCTATCAGACATGGCAGCGAATAGAGGAACATTTAAATCCTTATTTTGACAAATTGAAGGAAAAAAGTGTTTATTATCAAGTTCAGATTCAGAAGATTATGGACAAGATGACGATGGAGAATTTTGAGAAAAACCAGGCATTAGAACCAGAATATTTGTTAGGATATCATCATTTTATGGCATATATGTATCCCGGAAATAAGGAACACAAGGAGGAAAAATAGAATGAGCAGTTTACAGAATAAGATCGATTTCACATTAATTATTACAGCTACAAATGCGAATCCGAATGGGGATCCGCTGGATGGCAATCGGCCGAGAACGACGTTTGAAGGAAATGGGGAAATCTCGGATGTGTGTATTAAGAGAAAGATTCGGAACCGTCTTCAGGATATGGGCTATAAAATATTTGTACAATCGGATGATCGATGCGATGATGGATATGATAGTTTACGCGCTCGCGCGGAAGGAAACGCAGCACTGAAGGCAATCAGTAAGGGTAAAAATACTGATCGCGAGAAATATGCGAAAGTAGCATGTCAGGAATGGATCGATGTCAGAAGTTTTGGTCAGGTATTTGCTTTTAAGGGCGATAATGTGTCGGTAGGAGTCCGGGGGCCGGTGAGTATTCGTCAGGCAACCAGCATTTCTCCTGTTGATGTTGTAAGTATGCAGATTACAAAGAGTGTAAATAGCGAGGGAGGAAAAGAGGGGAAAGCCTCCGATACTATGGGAATGAAGCATCGAATTACATTCGGTGTTTATGTCATCAATGGAAGCATTAATTGCCAGCTTGCTGAGAAAACCGGATTTACTGATGAAGACGCAGATGCAATAAAACAGGCTCTTTTGACTCTTTTTGAGAATGACAGTTCTTCCGCGCGTCCTGAGGGAAGTATGGAAGTGTGTCGTCTGTATTGGTGGAAGCATGATTGTAAGACTCCGAAATATTCTTCGGCAAAGGTACATCGTTCAGTACAGATTAAGCTGAAAGAAGGAGTTGGCAAGGCGAGTTCTATTGAGGATTATGATATCAGTCTGATGGAGTTGGATGAGACAATACCGGAAGTTTATGATTTGTTATAAAAGGAAATAAGAATGGGATGTATAAAGAAGACGACTACTTAATGCTTTCCGGCCTGCAGCATTTTGTGTTTTGCCGAAGACAGTGGGCGTTGATTCATATTGAACAGCAGTGGTCTGAAAATTATCAGACCACTGCCGGCGAGCTAATGCATAAGAACGCCCACGATGAAGATAAGTTTGAGAAGCGTGGAGATACCATGATTGCCCGTGGGTTACGAATTGCCTCGCCGAAGTTGGGACTGAGCGGTCAGTGTGACGTGGTTGAATTTCATAAGGCAATGGAAGGCGTCAGTGTCTTTGGATATGAGGGATGCTGGAAAATCGTTCCCATAGAGTACAAACGGGGAAAAGCAAAAGAAGGAAAAGAAGACGAGGTACAGCTTTGCGCTCAGGCGATGTGTCTGGAAGAAATGTTTTTGACGCAGATTGACGAGGGCTTTCTCTACTATGGAGAGACAAAACGACGCACTTGTGTGCTTTTTAGTGAAGAACTGCGGAACTATGTGAGTCAGTGCGCGATGGAGATGCATAATTATTTCGACCGTGGATATACTCCGAAGGTAAAATCTTCAGGAAAATGCAGAAGCTGTTCGCTCTTTGATCTATGTGTGCCGAAACTGAATAAAAAGGGATCTGTTAACAAATATATTGAAGTTCATCTGATCGATGAAGACGCGGATAAGGAGGATGGAACACGAGAAAATTATTGAATACTTTATACGTTATGACAGAAGATGCTTATCTGACCTTGGATGGTGAAAATGTTGTGGTCGTGAACGGTGATGTTACACTTGGAAGAATTCCGCTACATACGCTGGAAAATATTATCTGCTTTACTTATAAAGGAGCGTCTCCGGCTTTCATGGGCGCATGTGCAGACAGAAAAATCGGTTTATGTTTTCATTCTCCAAGAGGAAAATTCCTCGCCAGGATCAAAGGAAAAGAGTACGGTAATGTCCTGCTGCGCAAGGAACAGTACCGCATTTCAGATTCTACGGAAAGAAGCACGACTTATGCCAGAAATATGATCGTGGGAAAGGTATATAATAGCCGGTGGAATATAGAAAGAACCATAAGAGATCACGCGTTAAGAGTCAATGCGGATGTTCTGAGAAACGCGGCGCAAACTTTAAAAGACGGCTATCAGAAAATCCCGCTGATTCAGGAGATGGATGAATTAAGGGGAAAAGAAGGAAAGCTGGCAGAGTGCTATTTTAGTGTCTTTGATGAGTTAATATTGAATCAAAAAGAAGATTTCATTTTCAAAAATCGCAATCGCAGGCCGCCGCTTGATAATGTAAATGCGTTATTGTCTTTTTCGTATACGGTTCTGGCGAATGATTGTGCAAATGCGCTGGAGAGCGTTGGGTTAGATCCGTACGTAGGGTTTATGCATCGCGACCGCCCAGGCCGGAAATCATTGGCATTAGACTTGATGGAAGAACTTCGCGCTGTTTCCGGAGACAGGTTTGTATTGACGCTGATTAATATGAAAAAGATAAACAGTGGACACTTTGATAAGCAAAAAGATGGTGCGGTTTATTTAAATGAAAAAGGAAGAAAGATATTTTTCAGTGAATGGCAGACACGAAAAAGAGAGAAAATCACTCATCCATATTTAAAAGAGAAGATAGAATGGGGATTGGTTCCGTATGTACAGGCATTGCTTCTGGCGAGAACGATACGGGGAGATCTGGATGAATATCCGCCATTTTTCTGGAAATGAAATGGGGTGAGAATATGCTAATGTTGATTACCTATGATGTCAGTACAGTGGATGGAGCAGGAAGAAGACGATTGCGAAAAGTTGCAAAAGAATGCGTGAATTATGGGCAGAGAGTTCAGAATTCTGTATTTGAATGTATCGTAGATGCATCACAATCTTTGCTTTTAAAGGATGCCTTATTAAAACTTATTGATCCAGAAAAAGACAGCCTGCGTTTTTACTATCTTGGAAATAATTATAAAACAAAAATAGAACACTTTGGAGCTAAGAATACTTACGAGGCAAAGGGCGTTCTAATGATGTAGCTGTGCGAACGGGAAGCATACATAAAAAAGTGGAGAGTTTCGCACTATAATAAATAAGGTTTTGGAAAGAAATAATCAGACATACGTTGGCAAATTATAAATGGAATTGTAAAAGATGGCAAAAAATGGCTTGTAGATGTCAATGCTTTTGTCTATTATTGGGGGTCGCTCCCCACGCGGGAGCGTGGATTGAAATGATTAAGAAGATGGGGCGCCCGCTGTGCATAAAGGTCGCTCCCCACGCGGGAGCGTGGATTGAAATTGAACTGGCGGAAATGGATCGGGAGCTCGCGGGCGCGTCGCTCCCCACGCGGGAGCGTGGATTGAAATTCGCTCTCCTTGGAAATGTATCTGATCAGCTTATGGTCGCTCCCCACGCGGGAGCGTGGATTGAAATAATGTGAGCCCAGACGGGACGCTGACACAGACGGTCGCTCCCCACGCGGGAGCGTGGATTGAAATTATGTAGACCAGAGCAGGAGCATCGGCGATGAGGTCGCTCCCCACGCGGGAGCGTGGATTGAAATTGTTTTATCGTCTGATTGTAAATTGTGATGATTTGTCGCTCCCCACGCGGGAGCGTGGATTGAAATCTGGACAGCGATGGGATACAGGCATACTGCGACGCCGTCGCTCCCCACGCGGGAGCGTGGATTGAAATAGCAAATATAACTCTGACTGGTGGGAGGGCCCGTTTGTCGCTCCCCACGCGGGAGCGTGGATTGAAATTCGTGCATCGAGGAAACCGTCAAGGCGTGGAGAAGTCGCTCCCCACGCGGGAGCGTGGATTGAAATAGAACAGCATGAGCAACCTGTCTATAGCGATAGGCATCGCTCCCCACGCGGGAGCGTGGATTGAAATCTTGGCATGGCGTCAAATTCTTCCATGCGCAGATTGTCGCTCCCCACGCGGGAGCGTGGATTGAAATCGGATATAAAACGCAGGAGCCGCAGTGGTTGCTGGGTCGCTCCCCACGCGGGAGCGTGGATTGAAATCGAGGAGGAATTGACCAATGGCTTTGTGTGGAAAGGTCGCTCCCCACGCGGGAGCGTGGATTGAAATCTCGCCGACAAGGGCAAGGCCTGGTTCTGCGTCCGTCGCTCCCCACGCGGGAGCGTGGATTGAAATATTGTAGACGAGGCACCCGGTGTCGCCGATCCGAGTCGCTCCCCACGCGGGAGCGTGGATTGAAATAACAAGGAGGAATCAACATGGGTGAAGTAAGACACTGTCGCTCCCCACGCGGGAGCGTGGATTGAAATTGCGGAAGTTGTGGAGAAAAAATGGAAAATCCAAGTCGCTCCCCACGCGGGAGCGTGGATTGAAATCCTGGGAAATCACCGAGGAAACGCTCCGCGAGAACGTCGCTCCCCACGCGGGAGCGTGGATTGAAATCCGATATACGATTGGACCAATAATGACGTCTGGCGTCGCTCCCCACGCGGGAGCGTGGATTGAAATCTCGAAGGCTTGGGAGATGAAATGCTCCGGGTGGTGGTCGCTCCCCACGCGGGAGCGTGGATTGAAATAAGGACGGGAAGATGATCGGTCAAGATTATGACTGTCGCTCCCCACGCGGGAGCGTGGATTGAAATATCAGCCTTAGCCAAATATTGGTCTATGGCATCGGTCGCTCCCCACGCGGGAGCGTGGATTGAAATGATGATTATTCATATACCTTGGATACTGACTCGGTCGCTCCCCACGCGGGAGCGTGGATTGAAATCTCTCCCAGCGCTCTCGCCTGATCCATGAAATAGTCGCTCCCCACGCGGGAGCGTGGATTGAAATACGAAGGCTTTTGAGAAGAAAATGCTGGACAGTATAGTCGCTCCCCACGCGGGAGCGTGGATTGAAATATCAATGCCTCAGCATCATAATTGACGCTCGAATATGTCGCTCCCCACGCGGGAGCGTGGATTGAAATAGCAAGGCAAAGACCTGTTTGGGCGGCAATTCCGTCGCTCCCCACGCGGGAGCGTGGATTGAAATCACCGATGGACAGTAGCCGGCCCGGAGTGGTCTTGTCGCTCCCCACGCGGGAGCGTGGATTGAAATTCGTAAGGAGGTGGGAAAATGCTGGAATTTGAGGTCGCTCCCCACGCGGGAGCGTGGATTGAAATCACGAAAGCGCGGCGCTCCAAAAGGGAACAGGAAGTCGCTCCCCACGCGGGAGCGTGGATTGAAATTATGACAGCCATACCGCCGACCGTGCATTGTACGTCGCTCCCCACGCGGGAGCGTGGATTGAAATCGGGGATCCGAAGCTGCGCTCTTACCGCGCTCTTTGTCGCTCCCCACGCGGGAGCGTGGATTGAAATCATGATCACGACTTTCCTGGACAGCAGCGAAAATGTCGCTCCCCACGCGGGAGCGTGGATTGAAATACAGATGTTGCCGTTTCTTTCGAAAGGTCTGTAAGTCGCTCCCCACGCGGGAGCGTGGATTGAAATTGACAAGGTGGAAGAGTATACCGGCATTACCACGGTCGCTCCCCACGCGGGAGCGTGGATTGAAATATGAGAGAGGAAGCAAAGCAGGAGCAGATCGTTGTCGCTCCCCACGCGGGAGCGTGGATTGAAATTGACTTAAAAGCCTATATGCCGTCCCGCATTAAGGGTCGCTCCCCACGCGGGAGCGTGGATTGAAATATTTGGGTTTACGCCAATATAATCCGGCGAATCAGTCGTCGCTCCCCACGCGGGAGCGTGGATTGAAATTCTAAATATATATAAATAACGTCAAATATCCTGTAGTCGCTCCCCACGCGGGAGCGTGGATTGAAATGGAGAAAAGTCTTAGAACCGGCAATGAAGGAAATTGTCGCTCCCCACGCGGGAGCGTGGATTGAAATCTGAACACGGATTATCCGTGGATGCACGCATCCCGTCGCTCCCCACGCGGGAGCGTGGATTGAAATATCCATCCTGAATGCCGCGCTCCTGGGCGAGTCACGTCGCTCCCCACGCGGGAGCGTGGATTGAAATAGTTCTGCATAATCAATGAACGCCCCATTATCCGTCGCTCCCCACGCGGGAGCGTGGATTGAAATCGCTCAATGTCGGCAATGAAATCGGAGTAGGGGATGTCGCTCCCCACGCGGGAGCGTGGATTGAAATAAGTCTATCTCTCCCCGCATGGTGGTGTAGTGCAAGTCGCTCCCCACGCGGGAGCGTGGATTGAAATCTCGAATAATATGTAAAGTCGCTGCCCCCAACTGTGGTCGCTCCCCACGCGGGAGCGTGGATTGAAATGTGTCAGCGTCCATGATGTCCCCGAAACCGTTCACGTCGCTCCCCACGCGGGAGCGTGGATTGAAATTGGAACAGGACGCATATAGCCTTATTCCGCTGTTGTCGCTCCCCACGCGGGAGCGTGGATTGAAATTGCAGAAGCGTAGGTGAGGGGGCAAAGCCCCCTTTAAGGTCGCTCCCCACGCGGGAGCGTGGATTGAAATCACATAATCCGGCGTACCGTCATCCCGGATCACTGGTCGCTCCCCACGCGGGAGCGTGGATTGAAATCTAGAAATTTTTTACAGCAATACTCACGGTGAGGAGTCGCTCCCCACGCGGGAGCGTGGATTGAAATTAAGGTAAGCGGCAAACCTACGGAAAACGGGTCACGTCGCTCCCCACGCGGGAGCGTGGATTGAAATCAGAATGGGGTTTTTGGAATTCAACCCCAATAAGTCGCTCCCCACGCGGGAGCGTGGATTGAAATTCTTATGGTTTTGCGTACCGAAGTGCAGCTTTTGTCGCTCCCCACGCGGGAGCGTGGATTGAAATTTCCGAAAGCTTTAGTATGGTTGTTCGAAGCGGTTGCGTCGCTCCCCACGCGGGAGCGTGGATTGAAATTCATTGTATTTTTGCAGAGCGTCCCCGAAGATACGGTCGCTCCCCACGCGGGAGCGTGGATTGAAATAGGAAGCAAAGGAAATTCTCTTTTTGTCGCTTTTGTCGCTCCCCACGCGGGAGCGTGGATTGAAATCTCTCCGGCATTTAAGAACAGATTTTCTAAGGCACGTCGCTCCCCACGCGGGAGCGTGGATTGAAATTGTTGATACCGACAACATAACCGTCATAACCTAGTCGCTCCCCACGCGGGAGCGTGGATTGAAATCCTTATTGCAAGTGCTATGTATCCGTCTTTTCCGTCGCTCCTCACGCGGGAGCGTGGATTGAAATGCTCTTACCAGTCCAACCCGTCCCCGTAAACCCCTGTCGCTCCCCACGCGGGAGCGTGGATTGAAATCGAACGGTACTTCAACATGGAAAGCGCACAGGCAGTCGCTCCCCACGCGGGAGCGTGGATTGAAATACCTCTGACGGAACGATTACATATGACATGCCATGTCGCTCCCCACGCGGAAGCGTGGATTGAAATTGCAAAAAGCCTGCCATTGTAATCATTGTAATGATGTCGCTCCCCACGCGGGAGCGTGGATTGAAATAAAATCCACTCCTGCATTTTAGTCATGGCAACGCGTCGCTCCCCACGCGGGAGCGTGGATTGAAATTGCACATGAGCCATAAAAAGCACCGCCTTTCCCAGGTCGCTCCCCACGCGGGAGCGTGGATTGAAATAGGGACTATACCGAGGAACAGCCAAAGCGGGAAGCCGTCGCTCCCCACGCGGGAGCGTGGATTGAAATATTTCAGCACCCCCTTTCCTTATGCTGCCGGAATGGTCGCTCCCCACGCGGGAGCGTGGATTGAAATACGATCAAGGGGTTAAAGGAATTTCAAAAAGAAGTCGCTCCCCACGCGGGAGCGTGGATTGAAATCTCAATCATTAGAATCCTGTATTTGGATTTCTGAGTCGCTCCCCACGCGGGAGCGTGGATTGAAATATGCTGGTAAAGAAGGTTCTTCCGAGTCTCATCTTGCATCGCTCCCCACGCGGGAGCGTGGATTGAAATTATCGCATATTACTGGTCAAAGGGTCTGCTACAGGTCGCTCCCCACGCGGGAGCGTGGATTGAAATTCCGAGAGCCTTAACAAGTCCGGTCTGTGTTTCCAGTCGCTCCCCACGCGGGAGCGTGGATTGAAATAAGATACGGCAGTACAGAAAAACCTTACCTTGTCCAGTCGCTCCCCACGCGGGAGCGTGGATTGAAATTGGCTACGACATTGTTGTTTTTGTTGCTGCCATTCGTCGCTCCCCACGCGGGAGCGTGGATTGAAATCGTTTGTCCAGGCGTTGAAAGAACAAGTCAAACTCGTCGCTCCCCACGCGGGAGCGTGGATTGAAATATGTAAACGATGTTGCAAGGGAAAGTGACGATACAGTCGCTCCCCACGCGGGAGCGTGGATTGAAATCCCGGCAAATGTGGTAAGGTTTATCACCCCGCAGTCGCTCCCCACGCGGGAGCGTGGATTGAAATTGTAAAGAACTGGTCTTTATCTGGCGAAGCCCGTTCGTCGCTCCCCACGCGGGAGCGTGGATTGAAATCTCATCGTCAAGATCATCAAAATCTAACCCCTCCAGTCGCTTCCCACGCGGGAGCGTGGATTGAAATAAGAGGAGAATACAAGCCCGATCGGAAGAACTGGGTCGCTCCCCACGCGGGAGCGTGGATTGAAATCCATCTGGTCAGTCACCACACGCGCTCCGTCAGAATGTCGCTCCCCACGCGGGAGCGTGGATTGAAATAAATAACTGGCAAGTTCTCCAAGCGGAATATCTGCGTCGCTCCCCACGCGGGAGCGTGGATTGAAATTCAAGCGGCGGTTGCGCTGGCAATATTGATTAGAGTCGCTCCCCACGCGGGAGCGTGGATTGAAATAAAAAAATATGGAATCCCTAAAAGAACGATTGAAAGTCGCTCCCCACGCGGGAGCGTGGATTGAAATCCGGAAGAACGGTTGTCTTGCGTATCTGCATCTTTGTCGCTCCCCACGCGGGAGCGTGGATTGAAATGGAGCATGGCGGCATAAGCAAGCCGGCTCTGCAAGTCGCTCCCCACGCGGGAGCGTGGATTGAAATACGATAAGACTAGACCAAAAAACAAAAGAAAAATGTCGCTCCCCACGCGGGAGCGTGGATTGAAATATAAAGTGGTTTGCAAGCATTCGCAGAATACCATGTCGCTCCCCACGCGGGAGCGTGGATTGAAATCTTTGCCGCTGTGTGACTATCTGGTGACACGGGAAGGTCGCTCCCCACGCGGGAGCGTGGATTGAAATCCAATAAGGGCAGTATGAAAGGAGTACAAGGTCTGTCGCTCCCCACGCGGGAGCGTGGATTGAAATGTATTATCAGAGCAAGTTTGATTCTAGTGGTTACGTCGCTCCCCACGCGGGAGCGTGGATTGAAATTTCCAGACCTCTACAGCCCCTTGCGATACATCGATGGGGTCGCTCCCCACGCGGGAGCGTGGATTGAAATGAAATCAATTGATAAGAAAGGTTTGTAAAACACTGGAGCGATTTATACAGGCGTTCTTTTGCGGAGTTAAGCCGTCAGCCGCAGACTGAACTTAGTATAGTTGTTTGGAAAGAAACAAGAGAATAAATTACGGAAAAAATGAATTGCTATACCTTTACACAAATGGGGAGGATGCAATAGGATTGTTGAGATGGATGATGAATCTGAAAGATCAATCTCAATCGAAAGCGGCAGTTTCATATAACGGCAAAATTGGCGTTAATTATATATGTGGCCTTAGATAAAAAGATGTGTGGAAGTTAGTTGATCCAAATGAAAGATATCATTATCTGATTGGATTAATTCAGATGGGTGATGATTTCTGCCGTTGGGATTATACTATACGCGGCATGGTAAGGGGAGTGTGCAATGGCCTTCCGCAGATCATGATTGGATCGTAAGGATAGAGAGTGATTTGCAGAGCACAGATTATTAAGACCTTTTGTAAGTGAAATCACAGGAATCCGCAGGCCGTTCGATGGAAAAGAGACAGGCTAACCATGCGGAAATAAATCTAAAAATCTTACTCCTTTAAAAAAAAATCCTCTTTGTTTTTGGATAAAATCTGATAAAATGGAAGCAGATGGAGGAAGGAGACTCGAAAGGAGTGATCGAGGAGATGCAGGAGTTGAAAGTAACATTCAGGAATCCGAATGATGTCCTTGATTTTGTGAGCAGGGTGGAGAAGTACCCGTTTAACATGGATTTGAGCCGCGGCAGTATCGTTGTGGATGCAAAATCACTCCTTGGAATTATGAATCTTGGATTTAATGAGGCGGTCAATCTGAAGATATATTCGGATGAGAACTGCGAGGCTTTATTTACCGACATCGAGAAATTTACGGCAGCATGAATGCTGTAAATGAGATACGCCATTATCCAATTTATTGTTCCCCATACTGAGCAGAATAGCTTAATTGTTATTCTGCCTTTTAAATTTCGAGGAACTATGTTATAATGGAGCGATGATGAAAGGGACGAAAGGATAACGCTTGCATATGTATAAGATTGTTTCAAGATTATTGATTTACAGTGATATGCCACAGGATACGATCCTGATGCAGATGGCCGACATTATCCGGCGAATGGACGATGGGACGCAGACGAAGGAAGAACTGGTAAGCCGTGTGTTTGTACAGATCAAGCATTTGCTGCAGGTGGCAACGGATTATGGATTTGATCGAAATCTGTGGCATAATTATCTGACGTTTATTTTGATTACCAGCGAGAATCCATTTTCGATCACCTGTGAGAAGGTGGGAGCGAGCGAAGGCAGCGTTAATTTCTTTGCGAAGGGGGATTTTCGGGCTTTCATGGATTTGTTCGGGTATGATTTTTCCAGGCTGGAGCAGTATCTGAATATTGACTGCTTCTCAAGAATTTCGCATTACCGGGCGATTGGAAAAAAAGATCTGATGTACAATAAGAACGTCAGTGAGAAGGTGCGTGCACTCAGTGAAAAGCTGGAGACAGCGCAGAATGAAGATGATTTTTTTGATTATGTAACGGGATTTTATAAGGCTTATGGCGTGGGGATGTTCGGATTGAACAAAGCATTCCGTATCCGGGAAAAATTCGATGGTGGAGTAGAATTTATCGCCATCAACAACATGGATACCGTGATGCTGGATGACCTGATCGGCTATGAGATCCAGAAGAAAAAGCTGATTGACAATACGACGGCGTTTGTCGAGGGACGAAAGGCGAATAATGTGCTGTTGTTCGGCGACAGTGGAACCGGTAAGTCGACGAGTGTAAAGGCGATTGTTAATGAGTTCTATGACAGAGGCCTGCGAATGATTGAGATCTACAAGCACCAGTTTAAGGACCTTTCTTCGGTGATTGCACAGATTAAGAATCGAAATTACCGGTTTGTTATTTATATGGATGATCTGTCTTTTGAAGAGTTTGAAGTGGAATATAAGTTCCTGAAAGCGGTGATCGAGGGCGGCGTGGAGACTCGTCCGGACAATATTCTGATTTATGCTACGTCCAATCGCCGCCATTTGATCAAGGAAAACTGGAGTGACCGGGATGATATGGAACATGAAAACGGCATGCATCGTTCGGATACGATGGAGGAGAAGCTTTCGCTGGTGAATCGATTTGGCGTTACGATCAATTACTCGAAGCCAACGCAGAAGGAGTATTTTAATATTGTGATTGGCCTGGCCCGCAGGGCGGGGGTGCTCATGCCCGATGAGGAACTGAAACTGGAAGCGAATCGATAGGAACTTTCGCATGGAGGAATTTCCGGACGGACGGCACAGCAGTTTGTTAACTATTTGTTGGGAATGCAAAAATAAAAAAAGAGTATTGACAGATTGATTTTGAAGTGCTATGATATATTTCGTTGCGGCGATGATCGTTGCAACGGATGTGCGCGTAGCTCAGCTGGATAGAGCACTTGGCTACGGACCAAGGTGTCGGGGGTTCGAATCCTCTCGCGCACGTGAAAGTTAGAAGAGGCGTTCTCATCAGGAGGACGCCTCTTCTGCGCATACCAGAAAACAGCTAAGGCAGGCAAAGGAGACAGGCATGTTATATCGAATTGTGGATGGGTCGGTATCGTTGGGTGGCGTGCCAGTGCTGTCTCACGTCAATTTTGAGATAAAAGGGTCGGAGAAGATTGCCGTAGTGGGACGAAATGGAGCGGGAAAGACGACGCTTCTGCGTCTGATTGCGGGAGAACTGGAAATGGATCGGGATGATAAGAGACGGGGAGATGCAATTGTCTGTTCTCGCACCCTGAGCATGGGAATGCTTTCACAGCAGCCGGTTTTCACAGGAGAGTGCACGGTAGAAGAGGCCATTCTGGCAGCATGCAACTGTGGAGACGTATTTGACCGGGAACGTTTTTGGTATGAACAGGAATATGACCGCCTGTTTACCGGATTTGGTTTTCGCAAGGAGGATAAGCACAAGCGTCTGTCAGAGTTTTCGGGCGGGGAGCAGACGAAGATTGCGTTGATCCGACTTCTTTTGATGAAACCGGATATTCTGCTTCTCGATGAGCCGACGAATCACCTGGATCTGGAGACGGTGCAGTGGCTGGAACAGTATTTAAGACAATATGAGCATGCAGTAGTGATGGTTTCACATGATCGTTTCTTCCTGGATCAGACGGCGGAAGTGGTATATGAGGTATTCGGAAAGCGGCTGGAACGGTATGTAGGAAATTACACAGATTATCGACGGGAGAAATGTCGGCGGATTGCATCAGCGTGGCGGACATATGAGCGGCAAAGGGAGGAAATTGCCCGCCTGGAGACAGACGTGGAGAGATTCAAGCACAAGCCGACGAAGGCGTCTTTTGCCAGGGCGAAGCGGAAACAGATTGAACGGATGGAACATGTGGCAAAGCCGGAAGAGGACGATATACGTCTGTTTACCGGTGAGATTGTGCCGGCGGTTCCAGGTGCTAAATGGGTCTATACGGCGGAGCATCTGAGAGTGGGTTATGACCGGATTCTTCTGGATGTTTCCCTGAGAATCCGACGGGGACAGAAGATTGGTTTGATTGGTTCAAATGGCGTTGGCAAGAGCACCTTTTTAAAAACGGTTGCCGGTCTCGTGAAACCGATTGCGGGAGAGTCTTCTCTGGGTAATCACGTCACGGTAGGATATTTTGATCAGCATTCGGCTGAAATTCAGTCGGAGCAGACGGTGCTGGAGCATTTTTCTGGTTTATTTCCGTCTATGACGGAAAAGGAAGTCCGCAGTGTGTTGGGAGCATATCTTTTTGGTGGAAGAGAAGCCGGAAGGCGGATTTGTGATCTTTCCGGTGGAGAAAAGGCCAGGCTGGTACTTGCGGAATTGCTGCAGAGCCGACCCAATTTTCTGGTACTGGATGAGCCGACGAATCATATGGATATTCAGGCGAAGGAGACGCTGGAATCTGCGTTCCAGGCTTATACGGGTACGATTCTTTTTGTCTCGCATGACCGGTATTTTGTTTCGCATGTGGCAGAGTCAATTCTGTTTTTTGAGAACGGCAAAGTGATGTATTATCCATTCGGGTACGAGCATTATCTGGAGAAAAGGCAGCGGACGGATACGGGAGAAAATCTGTCAGCCCGCGTACAGGCGGAGGATGCGGCTTTGATTGAGGGGATTCGCTCGGTGCCAAAAGCAGAACGGTGGTCTTTTTGCGAGCCATCAGAAGAACAGGCATATACAGACTGGAAGCTTCGTCTGGCAACAGAGAAGCTGGAGAATATGGGCGCATACTATGCCAGGCTGGAAGAAAAATGTCGGTTACAGGAAATCGAGTGGAAGGAATCGGAGACATACTGGCTGGATTTTGCGCCACAAAGCGAAGATATGTCCGGACATTCGGGGAGTGACGGCATGGCTGTTTCAGAGCGGGATACGGTCTGGAAGGAGTGGCATGCCTGCTGCCTGCAATGGTGGGACATATACAATGAAAATGAGTAATCGGAGTAACGATTTTAAATAGCATGTCTGAAGAATTGAGACAAAAAAATCGGGCGGGTTCACTCCTTCCATTTCTCTGGTGATGGGAGTGCTTCCGACCGATTCCTGTATGCGGAAGGGGATCGTTACAAAATGGAATATCCTTTCGCTTTGAGACATTCCTGGACCTCCCAGATGTCGTCTGTGTGAACCACCATCACTGGCATGCCAGAGTCTCGATTAAAGGACAGATACATATAGTTGATATTGATATTGCTTTCCGAGAGGGAGAGGAGCAGTTTATTCAGACTGCCGACCTCATCGTTCATCTCGATTCCCAGAATGCTGTTCAGGCGGGTCATATAGCCTGCCTCAGTCAGAGCCTGCCAGGTCAGATCCGGATCGGATACGACCATGCGGATGATGCCGAATTCTGCACTGTCGTTAGTCACGGAACCCCATATATTGATTCCTTTCTGCTGGAGAATTGCTGTGATTTTCTGAAATGTGCCCTTGGAATTCTCTCCAAAGATCGATACCTGTTTTAACATGATCCTGTTCTCCTTTGATTATGTCACGACTCCGGCAACAGCCGGAACAGTGAACCGATTTCCGGTTTCAGTATAACGCAGGTTCGGTTTTTTGTAAATGAAATTTTAACTTGACACACTTCGCCTTCTATGTTAAGGTCAAAAACGGACTGCCACAGGCTCTGGCTGTCGCTCAGCTGAGATAATTTTTCATCGTTTTTAGCGCGCTCTTTTCCAGGCGGGATACCTGTGCCTGGCTGATGTGTATTTCCTCAGCGACTTCGGTCTGCGTCTTTCCTTCGAAGAATCGCATGTCGATGATATGTCGTTCCCGGTTGGGGAGGCGATCCATGGCATCGCGCAGCGAGATGTCTTCGACCCAGTTTTCCTCGAGGTGCTTTTTGTCACTGATCTGATCCATGACGTAAAGAGGGTCACCGCCGTCTGTGTAGATGGGTTCGTAGAGACTGACCGGACTCTGGATGGCGTCAAGCGCACAGGTGACGTCTTCCTTGCTGACGCCGATCTCATTGGCAATTTCCATCAGGCTGGGTTCGCGTGCGTTTCTGCGGGTCAGGCCTTCGCGCGCATAGATTGCCCGGTAGGCAGTGTCACGCAGAGAACGGCTGACGCGGATGGAGTTGTTGTCACGCAGGTAGCGGCGCACTTCGCCGAGAATCATCGGTACTGCATAGGTAGAAAATTTTACGTTTTGCGTGATATCAAAATTGTCAATGGCCTTGATCAGACCGACGCAGCCGATCTGAAAAAGATCATCCAGATTTTCGTTGCTGCTGGAGAAGCGCTGAATGACGCTTAAGACCAGGCGAAGATTTCCTTTGATATACTGCTCACGGGCATCCATGTCCCCGTCCAGGATTTTCCGGAACAGGGTTTCCTTCTCGTCGTTTGTCAGAAGTGGAAGTTTTGCCGTGTTCACTCCGCAGATTTCAACCTTGTATCCTGCCATGTTTCCGTACCTCCGAAATTGTTCAAGATGAGTGGTTACACCAGACAGGATTTACGAAAAGGACAAGGTTTATACTTCCATATTTTTCAAAGTTGTGGTGTGAAAAATTTGAATTTGCGGTGGGAATGATGGAAAAGTACAATGAATCTGGAGATGGCGGTGGCTGTTTACGCTGCTTTCGTCGGGTGCACAGGAAACGACCTCATGTCGTTCTCTGTAAATAGATACATGTGGGAGAAAAATCATGTTGATACCTGGATTGTTGTTTCTTGTGGGATTAGCCTGCCTGATTGTGGGCGGGGACTGGTTTGTGGACGGTTCCACGGGCATCGCCCGTCGCTTCCATCTGCCGGAACTATTAATCGGTGCGACTGTTGTTTCCATCGGGACGACGCTTCCGGAAGTGATGGTTTCGACAACGTCTGCGCTGACGGGGCACAGCGAGATCGCTTACGGTAATGCGATCGGTTCTGTGATCTGCAATACGGCTCTGATCTCTGCGATCACGATAGCAGCAAAGCCGGGGGTCATCGATCGAAAATCCCTGCAGACGCCGGTTCTGTTCTTTTTTCTGGCAGCGATTCTTTATGCCGGTGTGGCTTACCGGTATGGATATTTTGGCAGAGGGATCGGGATTGTGCTGCTGATGATATTTGTGATATACATGCTTGTCACGATATGGCAGATGAAGAAACACCCAACGTCGGAGACGCCAGAGGAAACGGAAAGCGGAACAGAAAAGACGCTTACGGTCGATATCGGTCTGCTGGTCATCGGGGCCGTGCTGATTGCCATTGGCGCGAATCTGTTGGTTGAAAATGGTACGTTGCTGGCACAGGCCATTGGTGTACCAGAGTCGGTAATTGCATTGACTTTTGTAGCATTGGGGACGTCGCTGCCGGAACTGGTGACGGCGATTACGTCGCTGCTGAAAGGGCACGGCGCCCTTTCTCTTGGTAATGTCATCGGCGCAAATCTGTTCAATCTGGTGCTGGTCAGTGGGGTTTCTATTACACTGTCGCCTTTTTGGATTCCTCAGAATTCGATGCTGTTCGGGCGCAATGCGTCGCTTGTGCTCGATCTTCCGGTTATGTTCGTCGTTATGCTGTTGATGACGGTGCCGACGCTGGTGCGAGGGCGGCTTTACCGGCTGCAGGGGCTCCTGTTGCTGATGATTTATGCGGTATTCTGTGTCATTCAGTTTTACATGTGAGCCGGTTTGACGAGGATGGTTACGGGAGAGCGCCGTTTTTTGCGGCGCGTTTTTTCTGTCTTTTTATGAAGAATATAGTTTGTAGATTTGGGATTCCATGTTATAATAGGTGTGGCGCATGGGTTTCCAGGATGGCTCATGCGACAGAAAAAGAAAGGATGACTTATGAAGAGAACCTATTTGATTGACAGTGAGAATATCAACGACGTCTGGGTGGAACTTCTGCAATGCCTGGAGGAGGACGATGGGATCCTGGTATTTTTCACTGACAAGAGTGCCCATATGGGATACGATCGGATTATTCGGATTATGGAGCAGGAAAAGGGAACGATACAGTGGATTCGGTGCTTTGAAGGGCAGAATGCGCTGGATTTCCAGCTCGTGACAGAAATGGGACACCAGATCTATCTGGATCCGGAGCGTGAGTATGTGATTGTATCCAACGATACCGGGTACGATGCGGCGGTGCGGTACTGGCAGCAGAGAGGCAGCAGCGTCAGCCGGATGCGGGGAGTCGAGATTGAACGACTGGTGTCTGACACGAAGCGTCGTTCTCAACAGCAGAAGCGAACCGGGCGACGCGGTGCGTCGACTGAGGGGAAGACGGAAGCGGAGCGTAAGGCGATGGCGGCGGAACCGAAGGCGCAGGCGGAATCCAACGTGCAGGTGACGCAGAAGACAGCCGGAGCAGAAGGAAAGGCGGCGCCAAAGCCGAAAGCTCTGGAGACGAAGGCGCAGCCGGAACCGGAAAAAATGACGGCGGAAAAGAAGGCAGAACCGAAGCCGACAACTCCGGAAACGGAGCGCAGAAAGGCATCGGCAGAACCGAAGACAGAGCCGGAATCGAAGACGCCCACTGCGGAGGAAAAGTCAGAGCGGAAACCGAAGGCGACGGAGCGAAAACAGGCAGAATCCGGATCGAAGAAGGACCGGAAAGCGTTGCCGGAGAAGCAGGCGGACGCATGGCTGGTAACTTCGGAAGAGCGAAAGATGGACGCGGATGAGAATCTGGCTGCGGTCACGGCTGAGGTGACGAAGACGCTGGAAGACGCAGACAACAGAAAATCGTCAGAAAAGAAAAAACGCCGGAAGGATTCGAAGCTCAGGCGGGAGAAGAAAGCCGGGACGGAGCAGGAGACGGAAGAGACGTGTCGCTCAACGGCGACGCTGGAGCCCGTCGAACAGTACTGGCCCGGAGAGGAGCATGGACGGAAGCTGGATTACCAGATGGGAACGCTGGGCACGGACAACTGGGATGTGGCAGCACAGGCGCACAGCAGCCTGGAACTGGATCTGTATTATGATCCGGCCGAGGCGGATTCTGAAGGTGGAGAGCCAGAGACGGATGCGACGCAGGAGACGCAATGTAGCGAAGAAACAGAGGATGAGATTGACGAGGATGAGCCGGGGGATGGAGCGCAGACGCTTGGCTGCCGGGAAGCGTTGCTTGCCATTTTTGAGGAGACAGGCAGCCGGACGCCGCATCGGGATCTGAAGTTTCTGAAGGGCCTCTGCCGGTGTGTGAAGCTTTCGGACATGTCGGGTCTGCACAATATTCTGGAGTACCAGTTTGGCCAGGAGACGGGCAATGCGATTTACCACTATATCAAGAAAAATCCGACGTGTCGTGATGATCTGGCTGCGGGTTATCTGAACAGCAAAAAACAGCGGGAACGCCAGTATCTGGAACTGATTCTCTGGCGAAATCTTGGCGTGAAGGAGGATGCCGAGGCGGTCTGGAAGATTCTGACTGCGATTCCCCGTAAAAATCTGAGTTCGATCCATGGCGCGCTGGTCAGGAAATTCGGACAGGAGAAGGGTGCGGGTTATTACGCGGTACTCCGCAATCATGTAAAGATTGTCCGTGGGCTGTAAGACAGCGTGAGGGGACAGGAATCCGGTTTGAAGAGACGACCGGACGTGTGCGGGTATGGAATGTGGCGACGACATCTCCGTACATGAGAGAGGAGAGGCACATGGAAAGGCAGCATGCGAGACTGATAGACGCGATGATTGCTTATGACAGAGGAGATGCGAGACGGATTCAGCATTTTATCAAGGTTCATGATCTTGCAGCAACGATCGCGTGTCTGGAGAACGTAGATGAAGAGACAGTTTTCATCCTGGAGACGGCTGCGATTCTCCATGACATCGGAATTCATATCAGCGAACAGAAGTATGGAACGGGAACCGGGAAATATCAGGAACTGGAAGGACCGCCGGAGGCGGAGAAACTGATGCTGGCAACGGGTGGTTATACCCCGGAACAGATTGAACGGGTGAAGTTTCTGATTGGTCATCACCATACTTATACGGATATCGACGGGATGGATTATCAGATTCTGGTAGAGGCGGATTTCCTTGTGAACCTGTATGAAGACGGTGAAAATCCGGAGCGTGCCAGACAGGTACGCAAGCGGTTGTTCCGTACAGAGACCGGGATACGGATGCTGGACGCAATGTTTGGATTGTAGCGATTGCGGACGGTAGAGCGGATTGTGCCCTGGAACAATGAAAACAGCCCCCGTGGGAGAACATTTCAATCTCCCGCGGGGGTTTCGGTTTGCAATAACAGAAGAAAAGAACTGCCGGAGGCAGGTTCCGCAGGAACCGGTATGCGGAGCGTACCCCGGGATCGTCAGTTATGGTTCTTGTCATACAGAATGAGCAGGCCTTTGAGCAGCAGGGCGTTGTCGTATACAATGTGATGACGGCACAGTGGAATGATGAACCGGGACAGGCCTCCGGTGGAGACGATGGATGGCGTTTCACCGAGTTCGGCTTCCATGCGGTCGATGATGCTGTCAATCATTCCGGCGTTACCATACATAATGCCGCTTCGCATGCAGTCAATGGTATTCTTGCCGATGACATTCTTCGGAATGTCAATGCTGATGGAAGGAAGCTGTGCGGTCCGGCTGCTCAGGGAATCCAGCGAAACGCGCAGGCCAGGCAGGATGACGCCGCCAATGTAGTTGCCATTGCGGTCTACGACAGACAGGGTCGTTGCGGTGCCCATGTCAATGACAATAATGGGACAGGGGAAATCATGAATCGCGGCAACCGCGTCGACGATCATATCGCTGCCGACGGTCTTCGGATTGTCCATCAGAATGTTCATGCCGGTTTTAATGCCAGCGCCCACCAGCATCGGGTGATAGCCGAGAATTTTCTTGACGGCGGATGAGATGGGAGCGTTCAGGGGAGGCACCACAGAAGACAGGATTGCTCCCTCAATCCGGGATGGAAGAATGTTGTGAATTTCGAGGATGTTTTTTATGTTAATCGCATATTCGGTACCGGTCTTGTCGCGGTTCGTTGTGAGACGTTCAACAAAATAGGTCTTTTCGTGGTCAATGCATCCGATGACAATGTTGGTATTGCCCATATCGATTGCCAGTATCATAATGGTCTGCTCCTTTATTGTTTCGTTTATCCTGTTTCATGGTGATTCGGGTCTTTGGTTACGGGCCATGCGGCGGTTGATAACCTTTCATCATCCTAGCACATTTCTCCCGGAAAAACAATTGGAATCCCTTTTATAAGTGATGAAATTGTGATATACTGGTACAAGTCTGGGCAGTCGCCAGAAAAGATACGGAGGACAGAAGGATGCTTCAGGGAAAGACGGTGGTGTTGGGCGTAAGCGGAGGGATCGCCGCATATAAGATTGCGTCGCTCGCGAGTATGCTGAAGAAGCAGCATGCGAATATCGAGGTGATCATGACGGAACATGCGACGAAGTTTATTGCGCCGCTGACATTTGAGACGCTGACAGGGAAGAAATGTATGGTAGACACGTTTGACCGGGATTTTCGGTTTGAAGTGGAGCACATTGCGCTGGCGAAGCGGGCGGATGTGTTCATGATCGCTCCGGCTACGGCCAATGTGATTGCGAAAGTGGCGCATGGGCTCGCTGACGATATGCTGACGACAACGTTTCTGGCATGTGAGAAGCCGAAATACATCGTACCGGCGATGAACACCCAGATGTATGAGAATCCTGTCACGCAGGACAATCTCGCTGCCTGCCGACGTTACGGGATGCATGTGATCGACCCGGCAAGCGGATATCTGGCCTGTGGAGATACGGGCGCAGGAAAGATGCCGGAGCCGTCGGAATTGTTTGAATATATTGTCAGTGAGATCGGATATGAGAAGGATCTTGCGGGGAAAAGGCTTCTTGTGACAGCGGGACCGACCTGCGAGCCGATTGACCCGGTTCGTTATATTACGAACCATTCGACCGGGAAGATGGGGTATGCGATCGCCCGCGCGGCTGCGCGAAGAGGCGCAAAGGTGACGCTGGTTTCGGGACCGGTTAACCTGGATGTTCCGCATGGAGTGAGGCTGGTTCCGGTTAAAAGTGCGAGGGATATGTTTGAGGCGGTGACTTCCGTGAGCGCAGAACAGGATGCGGTGATTAAGGCGGCGGCTGTGGCTGATTACCGTCCGAAGTATGTCGGAGAGGAAAAGACGAAGAAATCGGATGGAGATATGAAGATTGAGCTGGAACGAACGGATGATATCCTGGCCTGGCTGGGTGAACATCGGCAGCCGGGGCAGTTCCTCTGCGGATTTTCCATGGAGACGAAGGATATGCTTGCTAATTCACGGGTGAAGCTGGATCGCAAACATATTGATATGATTGTGGCGAATAATCTGAGAGTGGCGGGTGCGGGATTCGGCACGGATACCAATGTCGTGACGATTATTACCCGAAGCGGGGAAGAGGAACTGGCGATGATGACAAAGGATCAGGTGGCGCACATCCTGCTCGACCGGATTTTTTGTGCGGAAGGGAATCGGACGAAGGAAGTTTTGTGATCCGGTATACAGAGCTGATATGAGGGAAAGAAATGATGCGGCCTGAGACGATCCGGCCCGCATTCTGACATATAATTGAACTGGTTGATTGGAGGAAACATATTGTCTAATATAACAGAAGAAATCAGGAAACGAAGAACATTTGCGATCATTTCCCACCCGGATGCGGGCAAGACGACATTGACAGAGAAATTCCTGTTGTACGGTGGCGCGATTAATCTGGCAGGGACGGTCAAGGGACGCAAGGCGGCTAAGCATGCGGTCTCAGACTGGATGGAGATTGAGAAGGAAAGAGGAATTTCTGTGACTTCATCGGTGATGCAGTTTGAATATGGCGGTTACTGCATCAATATTCTGGATACACCGGGGCATCAGGATTTCTCGGAGGATACGTACCGGACGCTGATGGCGGCGGACAGCGCGGTGATGGTCATCGATGGCTCCAAGGGCGTCGAAGCACAGACGATCAAGCTGTTTAAAGTCTGTGTGATGCGTGGGATTCCGATTTTTACTTTTATCAATAAACTGGACAGGGAAGCGAGAGACCCGTTTGATCTTCTTGATGAGATCGAGCATGTGCTTGGCATCCGGACCTGCCCGATCAACTGGCCGATCGGCTGTGGGAAGAATTTCAAGGGAGTGTATGATCGCCGCGAGCGGACGATCACGACTTTTACAGCCGCCATGGGAGGCGCGAAGGAGGTTGCTTCCAGGACATTTGCCGTTGATGAAGCGGATGTGGAGTCGGTGATTGGCGCGGATTATCACCAGCAGTTACTCGATGAGATAGAGCTGTTGGACGGCGCGGCAGATGAGTTTGATCAGGAGCGGGTCAGCCGCGGGAATCTGTCGCCGGTTTTCTTTGGATCGGCGCTGACGAATTTTGGCGTGGAGACCTTTTTGCGGCATTTCCTGAATATGACGACATCTCCGCTTCCGCGTAAGACGACGACGGGGGTGATTGACCCGTTCCGGGAGGACTTTTCAGCGTTTGTATTCAAGATTCAGGCCAATATGAACAAGGCGCACCGGGATCGTATCGCGTTTATGCGTGTGGTATCCGGCCGGTTTGAGGCCGGAATGGAGGTCAATCATGTGCAGGGAGGACGTAAGATGCGTCTGTCGCAGCCACAGCAGATGATGGCACAGGATCGGAAAATTGTGGAAGAGGCGTTTGCGGGGGATATCATCGGCGTTTTTGATCCGGGGATTTTTTCCATCGGCGATACCCTGTGCCTGTCGAATGAAAAATTTGAATTTGAGGGAATCCCGACCTTTGCGCCAGAACATTTCGCCCGTGTGCGCCAGGTGGATACCATGAAACGCAAACAGTTTCTGAAGGGTGTCAGCCAGATCGCGCAGGAGGGTGCCATTCAGATTTTTCAGGAGTATAATACCGGCATGGAGGAGATTATTGTCGGCGTGGTCGGTGAACTGCAGTTTGAGGTTCTGACATACCGCCTGGAGAATGAATATAATGTGGACGTAAAGCTGGAACATCTTCCCTACGAGTACATTCGCTGGATTGAGAATAAGGATGAAATCGATGTGGAAAGGATTCAGGGTACTTCTGACATGAAGCGGATCCGGGATCTGAAAGACAATCCGTTGCTTCTGTTTGTGAACAGCTGGAGCATCGGGATGGTCGAGGAGCGTAATCCGAAGCTGAAACTCAGTGAGTTTGGGAGGGATTGATGAAGTTGCCGGTCCGGCATGGATACGGGGGTTCCGGTGCCGGATTGAGGGAACAGAATGAGTAGAGAAAGGAGAAGAAAAGATGAGAAAACTGTACAATGATATTCTGACATTTGGCAACGAGACTGTGTTTGGGGAACATATCGCGGTGTGCGAAGGAGCAGCGGTTATGTTGCACCGCCTGGTGAAAGGAAACCGGGAGTATCAGATTGCGGATCAGAATCCGTCGATGATGACGCAGAACCGCCGGACGTACATGGCGGAGCTGGGGCAGACGCCGTGCGCGGTGGTCGTCTGTTGTGCGGATTCCCGTGTGCCGGCAGAACATATTTTCCACGCCGGACTGGGTGAACTGTTTGTGATTCGCAATGCCGGCAACGTGATGGGGACGTATGACCTGGGAAGCATTGAGTATGCGGTTGAGCATCTGAATGTCCAGCTGGTGCTGATCATGGGGCACACGAATTGTGGTGCGGTCGGCTCCGCGATGATGAATGAAGTCTGGAGCGGTGCACTGGCGGAAGTCTTAAAAGAAGTCGGTCTTGCGATCGGGGACGAGCGGGATCCGCGTGAGGCGGAGCGGAAAAATCTGATCCATAGTATGAAGCGGCTCGGAGAGAGCGAGATTCTGCGTGAACTGCACCAGGAGGGCAAGGTGGAATTTGCCGGGGCGATCTATGATATTCGGACAGGGAAGGTCGAGTTCCTGGGGGAGAATGGAGAAGAATAGAGGGCATGTGACCCATACACAGAAAGACCCTGACCGTCTCTTACGTGAGCAAGCTCACGACGAGACGATCAGGGTCTTTCTGTGTGCACGGCTTATTTTCCTTCGCGCACGTTTTTATTTGCGGTGGCGAGCATGAGCTTGATGCGGTTGAGCTGGTTGACTTCGCTGGCGCCGGGGTCGTAGTCGACGGCAATGATATTGGCGTCGGGGTTTGTGCGCCGGAGTTCCTTGATGACGCCTTTGCCTACGATGTGGTTCGGCAGGCAGCCGAAGGGCTGGGTGCAGACGATGTTCTTCGTGCCGCTGTGGATCAGTTCAAGCATTTCGCCGGTCAGGAACCATCCTTCACCGGTCTGATTGCCCAGTGAAACGTATTCCTTCGCCATGCTCGCGAGCTGCGAGATATGGGATGGTGGCGTGAAGTGTTCGCTTTTCTTTAATTCTTTGCGGGCCACTCCGCGGAAATATTCCAGCAGAGAGATGCCCATATTGCAGAGACGGGCGGTTGATTTTTTTGCGCCAAGGTGCTCTGCCTTGAAGTTTGTATTGTAAAAGCAGTAGAACAGAAAATCCAGCAGGTCGGGCATAACGGCCTCGGCTCCTTCGGATTCCAGCAGGTCGACGAGGTGGTTGTTTGCAAGCGGGGAGAACTTGACCAGGATCTCGCCGACAATACCGACTTTGGGTTTCCGGATATCCAGTCGCGGCAGACGGTCAAAGTCACGAATGATGCCGCAGACATTCCTGGAAAACTCCATCATGTTCAATGATTTCGTAGAGAGACTTTGAATGCAGCGTTCCTTCCATTTCTGATGGAGAGCGTTTGCCGATCCTGGCTCTGCCTCGTAAGGGCGCGTCGCATAGAGCACGCGCATGAAAATATCGCCGTATACGACTGCCTGAATGGCCTTGACCAGCAGGGCGGGCGTGAAGGTGAAGCCGGGGTTTGTCTCCATGCCGTTGGCGTTGACCGAGATGACCGGAATCTGGGCCATGCCGGTCTTTTCGAGTGCGCGGCGGATAAATCCGACGTAATTTGACGCACGGCAGCCGCCGCCGGTCTGGCTCATGAGCACGGCCGTGTGATTCAGATCATATTTGCCGGAAAGCAGGGCGTCCATGATCTGCCCGACGACAATCAGGGACGGATAGCAGGCGTCATTATTGACAAACTGAAGACCAGTATCAATGGCGCGGCGGTCGTCATTTTGCAGAACTTCGATCCGGTAACCAAAGGATCGGATTGCCGGTTCAAGCAGTTCAAAATGAATCGGCGACATCTGGGGGCAGAGAAGGGTATAGTCATCCTTCATTTCCCTGGTGAAGACAGTTCGGTTGTAGGAACTGGAGACAACCTTACGCTCGTAGTGCTTCTGTTCGCGTACGCGCAGTGCGGCGATCAGCGAGCGGATGCGGATGCGGGCAGCGCCGAGGTTGTTTACCTCGTCAATTTTCAGGACGGTGTAAATTTTGCCGGAGCCAGTCAGGATATCATGAACCTGATCGGTGGTCACGGCGTCGAGTCCACAGCCGAATGAATTGAGCTGGACCAGATCCAGACAGTCGCTGGATTTCACATAGGTTGCCGCGCGGTACAGGCGTGAGTGGTACATCCACTGATCCGTCGAGATTGTCGGGCGGTCGACGTCTGTCAGGTGGCTGACGGAATCTTCCGTCAGGACGGCGAGACCATAGGAGGTGATCAGCTCCGGGATGCCGTGATGAATTTCGGGATCCACATGGTACGGGCGGCCAGCGAGTACGATACCGTGACGGTCGTGTTCCTTCAGCCAGGCGATGGTCTCCTCGCCCTTCCTTTCCATATCCCGTCGGGATTTGAGAAGCTCTTCCCATGCAAGATGGGCAGCCTTCTGGATTTCAATCGAGGAGATCTGGTATTCCTTTCCGATTTCCACGATCAGGCGTCTGGTCAGCACCTCTTCGTCGGTGAAGGCAAAAAACGGATTCATGAAATGAATATCTTCTTCTGCCAGTTCCTCGACGTTGTTTTTGATGTTCTCGGCATAGGAGGTGACCATTGGACAGTTGTAATGATTGGTTGCGTCCGGTGTCTCATTCCGTTCATAGGGAATGCAGGGATAGAAGATGTCCTTTATTCCCTGTTTGATCAGCCACATAATATGCCCGTGGACAATTTTGGCCGGGTAGCATTCCGATTCACTGGGGATGGATTCGATTCCCAGTTCATAGATCCGCCTCGTAGATTGTGGCGAGAGTACGACACGGAACCCCAGTTCCCGGAAAAAGACGGCCCAGAACGGAAAGTTCTCATACATGTTCAGAACGCGTGGGATGCCGATGACACCGCGTGTTGCCACATCCGCGGTCAGCGGTTCATAGTCGAACATCCGGTGGTATTTATAATCGAAGAGATTCGGAATCTCCTTTTTGGTCTTTTCCTTGCCGAGGCCGCGTTCGCAGCGGTTGCCGCTGATGAACTGGCGGCCGCCGCCGAAGCGGTTGATCGTCAGGACACAGCTGTTCGTGCAGCCCTTGCAGCGCGCCATGGAAGTCGTGTATTTCAGGTCGATGATCTTGTCCAGGGAGAGCATCCGGGTGCCCTTCTTCCTGTCGCAGCGTTCACGGGCGATCAGGGCGGCGCCGAAGGCGCCCATGATTCCGGCGATGTCGGGGCGTACCGCTTCACAGCCGGAAATTTTTTCAAAGGAACGCAACACGGCGTCGTTGTAAAAGGTACCGCCCTGGACGACGACATGCTGTCCGAGGTCGGATGGGCTGGTCAGCTTGATTACCTTAAACAAAGCGTTCTTAATGACAGAGTAGGCGAGTCCGGCAGAAATGTCCGCGACGGTCGCTCCTTCCTTCTGCGCCTGCTTTACGTTGGAATTCATGAAGACTGTGCAGCGTGTGCCCAGATCCGTCGGGTTCTTCGCAAACAGCGCCTCCTTTGCGAAGTCAACGACGCTGTAGTTCAGTGATTTGGCAAAGGTTTCGATGAAGGAACCACAGCCGGAGGAACATGCTTCGTTGAGCAACACACTGTCGACGGTATTGTCTTTGATCTTGATGCATTTCATGTCCTGGCCGCCGATGTCAAGGATACAGTCCACGTCCGGTTCAAAAAAGGCCGCGGCATAATAGTGGGAGATGGTTTCAACCTCTCCTTCATCCAGCATCAAAGCAGATTTAAGGAGCGCTTCGCCGTAGCCGGTGGAGCAGGACCAGGCGATGTGCGCCGTGTCCGGAATCGTCTTTCTGATCTCCCGGATCGCGCGGATCGCGGTGGCGATGGTACTCCCGTTGTTGTTGTCATAAAAATGATACAGCAGTGTGCCGTCTTCGCCGACCAGCGCCACCTTCGTGGTGGTGGAACCGGCGTCGATACCGAGGTAGCAGTCGCCGCTGTATGTAGCAAGGTCGCCCTTGCGAACCGTATGGCAGTCATGACGCCTGGTGAATGTGTCATAATCTTCCTGTGACGCAAAGAGCGGTTCCATCCGTTTGACTTCAAACTCCATGCGAATGCCGTGTTCGAGGCGTTCGACCAGCTCCGTCAGGGAAACAGTCGTTGCATCGGTTGCGTTCATCGCCGCGCCTACTGCGGCAAAGAGGTGCGAATGATCCGGCGCGACGACATGTTCGCTGTCCAGATTCAGTGTGCGGATAAAGGCACGTCGCAGCTCCGGTAGAAAATGAAGCGGGCCGCCGAGAAAGGCGACAACGCCGCGGATTGGTTTGCCGCAGGCGAGACCACTGATGGTCTGATTGACCACCGCCTGGAAGATGGAGGCTGCCAGGTCCTCTCTGGTCGCCCCCTCATTGATGAGCGGTTGAATGTCCGATTTCGCGAATACGCCGCAACGGGCGGCGATCGGATAGATCATCTGGTAATTCTTCGCGTATTCATTGAGACCGGAAGCGTCCGTCTGCAGAAGAGATGCCATCTGGTCAATGAAGGAGCCGGTGCCGCCGGCGCAGATGCCGTTCATCCGCTGGTCGATGCCGCCGGTAAAATAAATGATTTTTGCGTCCTCACCGCCCAGCTCGATCGCGACATCCGTCTGCGGCGCGTAATCCTGAAGCGCGGTAGCGACCGCCACGACTTCCTGGGTGAACGGGATCTCCAGGTGCCGGGAAAGTGTGAGTCCGCCGGAACCGGTAATGCTGGGAGCCAACGTCAGCTCACCCAGTTTTTCCTTTGCCCGTTTTAAGAGCGTGGCGAGCGTTTCCTGAATGTTCGCGTAATGACGCTCATAATCGGAAAACAATATATGATTTGCGTGGTCAAGAATGGCGATCTTGACCGTGGTGGAACCGATGTCGATTCCAAGAGAAGATAACATATCGGGTAATTTCATTTCTGCGGGGGTCTGTCCCCTGCCTCCTTTTCTGATGAAGCGTTCCTTGCGGTTTTTGTGGATCCGCCCGGAACATTCGTATAAATTACCGGCGGGAAAATTCCCGTACGGAATGGTACAACCATGCATTTTAGCACAGTTTGATGAAGAATACAATTTGAAATAGCGTTAAGAATTTAGAAAATAAAGGGAATGCTCCGGTGTGCCGCAAACGAGCCGGGGTTTCTGAGAAAAAATGGAACGGGATGGTTTGACAAAAGAGTACATAGAAACTATAATGATAAAGTCCCCGTGAATCACCGGCGGAAGAAAATGGTTTTGTGACAGGACAGGGCTGTACCGGCTGACGAGACAGGAAAGGTGAAAAATGAGTTTTTTTAATCAGTTTGAGCAGAAGTTTCAAAAATATGCGATCCGGAATCTGATGTATTACATTGTCATTCTGTATGGGATTGGCCTGGTCATTCAGCTGACCAATCCGATGATTTACTGGACATATCTGTGCCTGAACCCATATATGATCCTGCATGGACAGGTGTGGCGGATTGTGGCCTTCCTTGTTTATCCGCCGGCGCTTGGCAGTTCGACCTTTACCAGTGTGTTTTATGGGATTATTGCGCTGTTCTTATATTACAGCCTGGGGCAGACGCTCGAACGGGTATGGGGTGCGTTCCGGTTTAATTTCTTTTTCTTTACGGGCGTGATCCTGCAGGTCCTGGCGGATCTGGTGACTTATCTGGTTACGGGAAGCAATCTGGCGATGACGACGGGATATCTGAATTTTTCCATTTTCCTGGCTTTCGCGATCTATTTCCCGGACATTCAGTTCCTGCTGTTTTTTGTCATTCCGATCAAGGCGAAGTGGCTGGCGGTGGCGGAATGCGCCGTGTATGTGTACAGTTTTGTATTCGGCAGCCTGGGTACAAGACTGGAGATCGCAATTTCCCTGGCGAACGTGCTGATTTTTGTTCTGCTTACCAGGAATTACAGGAAATATTCACCGAAGGAGATCCGCAGGAAACAGGCGTTTAAACGGGAGGTTAAGATGATGCCGCAGGGCAGGACGAGACATCGTTGCGCCGTTTGCGGTCGCACGGAGGAGGACGACCCGAACCTGGAGTTCCGGTACTGTTCCAAATGCGAGGGGGATTACGAATATTGCCAGGATCATTTGTATACGCACAGGCATGTGACCGGCGAAAAGTAAACAAGGGCGAGAGGAGAAAAAGAAATTGGAGAAGAAACCATTTGTGACGAAAACGCAACTGGATAAGATTGTGAAGACTTACCCGACTCCGTTTCATCTGTACGATGAGAAGGGCATTCGGGAGAACGCAGAGAGACTGAGACAGGCATTTGCCTGGAATCCGGGATTTAAGGAATTTTTTGCGGTAAAGGCGACTCCGAATCCATATATTCTGAAGATTCTGCAGGAGTATGGGTGTGGGACAGACTGTTCGTCTGCTACAGAACTGATGATGTCGGACGCATGTGGGTTCTCTGGTTCTGACATCATGTTTTCCTCGAACGATACACCAGCCTCTGAGTTCCGGCTGGCGGAAGAGCTGGGCGCGATCATCAACCTGGATGATATCACGCACATAGCCTGTGTTGAGGAGACACTTGGCTATATTCCCAAAACCATCAGCTGCCGTTACAATCCGGGTGGCATTTTTCAGATCAGCAATGGCATCATGGACAATCCCGGCGACGCGAAGTACGGCATGACGACGGAGCAGATGTTTGAGGCGTTCCGGATTCTGAAGGCAAAGGGAGCGGAGAATTTTGGCATTCATGCATTCCTGGTGAGCAATACCGTGACGAATGATTATTATGCGATGCTTTCAAAGGTATTGTTTAAACTGGCGGTGCGGCTGAAGGAAGAGACCGGCGTTCATATCGGGTTCATCAATCTGTCGGGCGGCGTGGGCATTCCCTATCGCCCGGATCAGACGCCGAATGACATCCTTACGATCGGCGAAAGCGTGCATCGGGTCTATGATGAGGTTCTGGTTCCGGCCGGCATGGGCGATGTGGCAATTTACACCGAGATGGGACGTTTTATGCTTGGGCCGTACGGTTGCCTGGTGACGACGGCGATCCATGAGAAGCATACCTATAAGGAATACATTGGTGTGGACGCCTGTGCCGTGAACCTGATGCGTCCTGCGATGTATGGCGCGTATCATCACATCACGGTCAGTGGAAAAGAGGACGCGCTCTGCGACCATAAATACGATGTGATTGGTTCCCTGTGTGAGAATAATGATAAGTTTGCGATCGACCGGATGCTGCCGGAGATTGAGCAGGGAGATTACCTGATTATTCATGATACAGGTGCGCATGGCTTTGCGATGGGCTACAATTATAACGGAAAACTGAAATCTGCGGAGTTGCTTCTGAAGGAGGACGGCAGTGTGCAGTTGATCCGCCGTGCCGAGACGCCGCAAGACTATTTTGCGACGTTAGATGTGTGCCCGATGATGAAAAAATACTTGTAGGCGTTATCACGAGAGAACTGGCCAAGGACGCAGACTTGCTCTGCATGCCCTTCGGGTAGAGCTTGGCATAGTCGTTTATGGTAAAAGTGAGCGGAGACGTTCTTCCCCTGAAAATGGGGAGGAAGTCTCCGCTCTTTTACCATAGTGTATGCAAAAAAGTGTCTGTGGCGGGTTCTGCGCCTGCAACAGATTCGGTCAGACGTTGAACCGGAACAGAATGACGTCGCCATCCTGGACGACATAATCCTTTCCTTCCAGTCCGACCAGTCCTTTCTCCTTTGCCTTGGCGTAGGAACCGCAGTCGAGCAGATCCTGATAATTGACAACCTCGGCACGGATGAAGCCACGCTCGAAGTCAGAATGAATCTTGCCGGCGGCCTGAGGCGCTCTGGTGCCGGTGCGGATTGTCCATGCGCGCGTCTCGTCTTCGCCGGAGGTCAGGAAGCTTAAGAGACCGAGAAGCCGGTAGCTGGCCGCGATCAGCTTATCCAGGCCGGATTCATCGAGACCGAGGGCTTCCAGATATTCTGCTTTCTCGTCGTCACCCAGTTCGGCGATCTCTTCCTCAATCCGGGCACTGATGACGAAGACCTCAGAACCATTTTCGGATGCGAATTTGCGTACGGCATCCACATGTGGATTGGAAGCGCCGTCGTCTGCGAGGTCGTCCTCGCCGACGTTTGCGGCAAAGATGACAGGTTTGGCAGTCAGCAGATTCAGGGAGTTTACAAAGGACATGATATCTTCATCGTCGTTGTGATATGTGGCGGCGAGCTGGCCATTTTCCAGCAATTCCTTTAATTCCTTCAGGACTTCTACCTGTTTTGCCAGGGATTTGTCATTGAAAGCGGATTTGGAAGTCTTAGCGATTCGCCGTTCGAGAATTTCGATGTCGGAGAAGATCAGCTCCAGGTTGATCGTTTCAATGTCACGCAGCGGATCGACGCTGCCGTCTACATGGATGACATTCGAATCTTCAAAGCAGCGCACGACATGGATGATGGCATCCACCTCACGAATGTTTGCCAGGAACTGATTGCCCAGTCCTTCGCCTTTGGACGCGCCTTTGACCAGGCCGGCGATATCTACAAATTCGATGACGGCGGGAGTGACCTTTTTTGAGTGGTACAGGTCGCCAAGAAGCTTCAGCCGTCTGTCCGGTACGGCGACGACGCCTACGTTTGGATCAATGGTGCAGAACGGATAGTTGGCGGATTCCGCTCCGGCCTTCGTCAGCGAATTGAACAGGGTGCTCTTTCCAACGTTTGGCAAACCGACAATTCCCAATTTCATTTTGATATATTCCCTTCCGAAAAACCCTATTGCATGATAAAGGGTTTTCGCCTTTCCTCAGATTTTAACCATACTCATTTTTTGCATATCCTATCTTACCACACCAGAATATAAAAAGCTATAAGATAATTCGACATTTATTTTTGAAAAAGGCATGTGTTTTATGAGATGATGGAGGGAGATGGATCGAATCAGAGAAGACAATATTTAAATATACATTCAGGAGGAAACGATGCGTAAGACGAAAAGCAGGATAATCAGCGAAAAGGTACTGAAGGATTATCAGAAGGTTCTGATTGAGGAGGAGAAAAGCGGGAACACAGTGAGCCAGTATATGCGTGCTCTGGAGGATTTTCGGCGTTATGCCGACGGGAGAGCGGTCGATAAGAGCATGACGCTTTGTTACAAGGCGACGCTGGTAAAAGCATACAGGCCCAGCAGCGTGAACGCGAAGCTTTCTGCCTTAAACGGTTTCTTTAAGCGGATGGGCTGGTATGAGTGTATTGTAAAATTGTTGAAAATTCAGAAGGAAACATTTCGACCGGACCATCTGGTGCTGACCAAAAAGGAATACGAAATGCTCATTGCAGCGGCAAAGCGTCTGGGACAGAAACGGCTCTGCTTTGCCATGCAGACGTTATGTTCCATGGGTCTTCGGGTGAGCGAACTGAAGTTTGTCACGGTGGAGGCTGTGCGCCTGGGGTATGCGGATGTGACGTTAAAGGGTAAGACAAGAACGGTCTTATTATCAAAAGATCTGAGACTTTTGCTGAGCGAGTATATCAGAGAGCAGGGAATTACGACCGGCTGCGTGTTTGTTACCAAGAATGGTAAACCGTTGGATCGGAGCAATATATGCCGTGATATGAAGGCGCTTGGTGACGAGACAGAAATCGTTCGGAGCAAGATTTTTCCACATAATCTGCGGCATCTGTTCGCGTGCGTGTACTACGAGGAAGAGAAAAACGCCAATCATCTGGCGGATATTATGGGGCATTCCAGCCTGGACACGACGCGGATCTATACGCTGGGAAGCATGGAGGAGGAAATGGAAACGTTAAATAAAATGGGGCTGGTGGATATTTCGGATTTCCGGTTGGGACGTTCGGAAAGCGGCAATGGGTGAATCGCAAAAAGTGGGTTGAGAAAAGCAGAAGATGAGGGTATAATGGGAAGGAAAATCAGAACAGACATGGATTTGGTAACGGAGGAAGTGACGATATGGGCGGAGCGGATATCAGCTTTGTACATTTGGGAATTGTGATTGAACATATCCGGGACAGCATCAGTATTTTTGGATTTCGGATTGCGTTTTATGGAATCATCATCGGTTGTGGGATGCTGGCCGGTATCTGGGTTGCGACATCGGATGCGAAACGGCGGGGACAGGACCCGGAAATCTACCTGGATTTTGCATTGTATGCAATCATCTGTTCGGTGATCGGCGCACGGATTTACTATGTTATTTTTGAGTGGGACAGTTATAAGAATAACCTGCTTCAGGTCTTTAATCTGCGGGCTGGCGGGCTGGCGATTTATGGCGGTGTGATTGCCGGGACCCTGACGTTGATTGTCTACAGCCACGTGAAAAAACTCTCGTTTTTTTCGATGGCGGACAGTGCGATTCTGGGATTGATTACCGGGCAGATTATTGGCCGCTGGGGGAATTTTTTCAACCGGGAAGCGTTTGGCGGATACACGGACAGTCTGTTCGCCATGCGCCTGAAGCTTTCTATTGTGAATGCCAATATGCTCAATGACGACGTGTTAAACCACAGGATTGTGGAGGATGGAATAGAATATATCCAGGTACATCCGACCTTTCTGTATGAGTCGGTCTGGAATCTATGCCTGCTCGGATTCATGCTATGGTACCGGAAACGAAAGAAATTTGAGGGAGAGATGCTGTTCATTTATCTGTTTGGATATGGTCTCGGACGTTTCTGGATTGAGCGCCTTCGTACGGATTCTCTCCTTATTCCAGGCACGGCGATTGCCGTATCCCAGGCGCTTTCCTTTTGCCTGATTCTTGTTGCCGGATGTGTCCTGTTTATTCAGCACTGCCGGATGAAAACCGCATAACGAATGGTTGCCCCCGCACAGACTGACTGTGCGGGGGTATTTCATCCCCGAAATACGCCACACAGGCGAACATACGATCGACCATATTTTGTACCAGAATACCTGTTCTATACACCATCTGGAGAGCCTGAAAAAATTCAATTTCGGCTCTCTTTTTTTGTAAATTAATCCTTGCTATTTTCCTGTTCCTGTAATAAAATAGGTGTACAAGTGGTGGGAAGTGGAGCAAAGTGGTAGAAAAGGGCATTTAAGTGGTGCGTTAGGGCAACAGGTGGTTTCTATGTTCATGGGTGAGTACAACCATACGGTTGACGCGAAGGGACGATTAATCGTCCCTTCAAAATTCCGGGAGCAGCTGGGGGATGAGTTTGTAGTGACGAAGGGACTCGACGGCTGCCTGTTTGTGTATGAGAATTCGGAATGGAAAGCCCTGGAAGAGAAATTGCACGCTCTGCCACTGACGAACGCGAATGCACGAAAGTTTTCCCGCTTTTTTCTGGCAGGAGCTACTACCTGTGAGGTGGACAGGCAGGGACGGATCCTGCTGCCTGCTATTCTGAGAGAGTTCGCGAAGATTGATAAAGAAGCCGTTCTGGTAGGTGTGGGGAGCCGGATTGAGATTTGGAGCCGGGATCTCTGGAATGAATCGAACAGTTACGATGACATGGAAGAGATCGCGGAGAATATGGAAGGTCTTGGAATATAATATGGCATTTGAACACAGATCGGTTTTGCTGCATGAGACGATTGACAGTCTGCGGATTCGAGCGGACGGAATTTATGTGGATGGCACCCTGGGTGGTGGCGGACATGCCATGGAGTTGTGTCGTCGTCTGGGAGAGGGTGGACGCCTGATCGGAATTGACCAGGATGCGGACGCGATCCGGGCAGCATCCGAGCGGTTATCTCCGTTTGAGAGCAAGGTCACGATTGTCCGGGATAATTACGAGAATATCGCAGAGATTCTGAAAGACCTTCACCTGGAAAAGGTAGATGGGATTTATCTGGACCTGGGCGTTTCTTCCTGGCAGTTGGATACGGCGGAACGGGGCTTTACCTATCGGGAAGAGAATGCGCCGCTGGATATGAGGATGGATCAGCGAGGTGCGAAGACGGCTGCTGACATCGTTAACACTTACACGGAGTCGGAACTGTATCGGATTATCCGCGATTACGGGGAGGATCGGTTCGCAAAGAACATTGCGAAGCATATCGTCAGACGCAGGCAGGAGAAGCCATTTGAGACGACCGGAGAATTGAATGAGGTGATCCGGGCGGCGATTCCGGCAAAGGTGAGAGCCACGGGTGGACATCCGTCGAAGCGGACATATCAGGCGATTCGGATTGAACTGAATCGGGAGCTGGATGTCCTGAACCGCTCCATTGATACGATGATCGGTCTGTTGATGCCGGAGGGGCGGCTTAGCATCATTACTTTTCATTCGCTGGAGGATCGGATCGTAAAGACCAGGTTCCGGCTGAATGAGAATCCGTGTATCTGTCCGCCGGAGTTTCCGGTTTGTATGTGCGGGAGGAAGAGCAAAGGAAGCGTGATCACGCGGAAGCCGATTCTGCCTTCGGATCAGGAGACGGAAGAGAATCCTCGTGCGAAGAGTGCAAAATTGCGTGTGTTCGAGCGCGGACAAAAGGCGCAGAATGGCGTGCAGGGAATGGAACTCTGGAAATCGGATGAATCAGGCGAAGGGGACGCCGGATGAGCAGAAAAGGGAGGAATCAGGTATGGCTGCAAGACAGAAAAGACCCGTACAGAGCGAATATGTGTATGGAAATACGGTTCGGGAGATGGAGCCGTCTGTCCGGACACCGAGGGAAGAACGTCGCGAGTACCAGAGACAGCAGAGAGTCAGTCGTGCGGTGCGCAGGAACCAGGAGAAAGCGCTTCAGATCGATCTGCCTTATGTGCTTTTGCTGACAGCAGCCGCGCTCTGTGCTTTGTATATCTGTATCGGTTATCTCCAGGTTCAGTCTACCATTACCTCGCGAATCTATCACATTGAACAGCTGGAGCAGGAACTGGAGCAGTTAAAGCAGGAGAACGACACGCTTCAGACCAGGATCAACACGAACATTGATCTGGACTACATATACAAGGTAGCGACGGAGGAGTTGGGTATGGTTTATGCGAATAAGAATCAGGTTCTTATATATGATAAGACAGAAAGCGAGTATGTAAGACAGTATGAAGACATCCCAGGACAATAATGCCGGGGTTCCGGAGCCGTCGGGACGGAACCCGAAAAAAAAGCGGATTTTTAAATCTTATATGCAGGAAAAGCTGGCTATCACAGTTATTGTGATTACGCTGGCTTTGTTTGTATTGATCTATGTACTCTATCGGATTATCGATACGAAGCAGGACAGTTACAATCAAATCGTTCTCTCCCAGCAGGAGTATGACAGCCGGGTGATTGCCTATCGGCGCGGTGATATTGTGGATCGTAACGGCACCTATCTGGCGACGACGGAGAAGGTATACAATCTGATTCTGGATCCCAGGCAGATCATGTCGGACGAAGAGGATTATCTGAATGCGTCGGTAACTGCGCTGGTGACCGTATTCGGGTATGATGAGACGGAGATCCGGACGCTGATCACAGAGAATCCAAACCGTTCTTATGTGCGTTATGAGCGTCAGATGTCCTATGATCAGAAAGAAGCGTTTGAGACGTACGAGTCTGAGACCAATCGTTCGTTTTCCGCGGCGGATTCTCATGAACGGGTGAAGGGAGTCTGGTTTGAGGATGAGTATCGGAGAGTCTATCCCTACGATTCTCTGGCCTGTAATGTGATCGGTTTTTCGGGCAGCGACAGCGGCATGGGAACCGGAGGAATCGAGCAGTCATACAACGATTATTTAAGCGGCACGAACGGCCGCGAGTACGGTTATCTGAATGACGACTCCAATCTGGAACGCGTGATCAAATCTGCTGTGAACGGAAATACGGTAGTGTCTACCATTGATCTGAATATTCAGAATGCAGTAGAAAACCGGATCCAGCAGTGGGTGAATGAGACGAATTCCAAGCAGATTGGCGTAGTCGTCATGGACCCGGACAACGGAGAGGTCCTCGCGATGGCGAGTAAGAGTACCTTTAACCTGAATCAGCCAAGAGACTTGCAGGGGCTGTATACGGATGAGGAGATCCGGCAGCTTGGACGGACCGAGGCGGTGGCCGATTACAAGAGAAAGAACCGGGAGCAGGGGCTGACCATTACGGAGGATCAGGTGTCGGAATATTATACGGACACAGAGATCGACTCGCTGGGGCAGCAGGTGGCCTGGAATCAGATCTGGCGCAATTACTGTGTCAGTGATACCTATGAGCCTGGTTCTCCGTCTAAAATCTTTACGGTGGCGGCAGCGCTGGAGGAGGGCATTATCTCCACGGAAGATACCTTTTTCTGTGATGGCTTTCAGCAGGTGGGTGACTATACGATCAAGTGTACCGCGTATTCCAAAGGCGGCCATGGGGTGCTGACGCTGGCCGAGTCGTTGATGCAGTCCTGTAACGATGCAATGATGCAGATCGCGGCGAAGATTGGCATACAGAAATTTTCACGTTATCAGCACATGTTTGGCTTTGGTTCGAAAACCGGCATCGACCTGCCCGGCGAAGCGGATACCAGCTCGCTGGTCTATACGGCGGAAAATATGCAGGCGGCCGATCTGGCGACAAGTTCCTTTGGTCAGACGTTTAACTGCACGATGATTCAGATGGCTGCGGCATATTGTTCCGTGATTAACGGTGGTTCCTATTATGAGCCGCATGTGGTTCGTCAGATTCTGAACGAACAGGGATCTGTGATTAAGAAGGTTGAGCCGAATCTGGTTCGTGAGACAGTATCAGAATCCACCAGTTCGTTCATTAAAGAAGCGCTTTTCCGGACGGTAGAACAGGGTACCGGTAAAGCAGCGGGCGTGGAAGGCTATCAGATTGCCGGTAAGACCGGAACAGCGGAGAAGATTCCGCGTGGCAACCGCAAATATGTGGTGTCCTTCTGTGGCTTTGCACCGGCGTATGACCCGGAAGTGCTGGTCTATGTTGTCATCGATGAACCGGCGGTGGAGGATCAGGCACACAGTACCTTTGCGAGCGGCGTGTTTTCACAGATTATGTCCGACATCCTTCCTTATTTGAATGTATTTCCGGAGAGTGAAAGCGAGGAAGAGGCGGAGATTGCCGCTGGTCAGCTTCCGGAGTCGGAGGGCATTTCCGACAGCAGCACGACAGAAGAGGAGGAAACAGTCGCAGAGACAAAGGTATACGAAACGGAGGAATATGTTGATGAGGGCGCAGCCGACTCCGGTGTGCCGGATGAACTCCCGGATGGTGCGGAAATCATCATAGAGAGTACGGCAGAGGAACCAGAGACGGAGGCCGAAACTACTGCGGAAGAGACCGAAAACGGAATGTAAAGGGAAACGGAAGCGAAAGCGGTTCCCGGAGGACAGGTTCCCGTCCGGAATGACCGGGAGTATTCCGGGAACATTCCGGGAGCATAAACCCGCCAAATCCACATAATCTATAGAGATTTGAATTGCCCGGGAGCGATGCCATGAGAACAGGCCATCGAAGGAAAACAGCCGTCCTGTGTGCGTTGCTTTGTCTGTGCATGGCGGGACTCATGGGGCGACTGGCGTATCTGATGATCGCACGTGCGGATTATTACAGCGCGAGGGCGCAGGAGCTGCACCAGAGGGAACGCACAATCAAGGCTGCGCGTGGCCGGATCCTGGACGCAAACGGCGTCGTCATTGCAGCCAACCGGACAGTCTGCACGATTTCTGTGATTTACAGCCAGGTGACGGATCGGGAGCGTGTGATTCAGGTACTTTCCGAGGAACTGGAAATGGACGAAGCGGCTGTCCGCAGCCGCGTAGAGAAACGCAGCCTGCGGGAAATTGTCCGTACCAATGTGGACAAGGAGACCGGCGACCGCATTCGGGAATACCGGCTGGATGGCGTGAAGGTCGATGAGGACTATCGGCGTTATTATCCATACGGAGAGCTTGCTTCGAAGGTATTGGGTTTTACCGGCAGCGACAATCAGGGAATCATTGGCCTGGAGGTGCAGTATGATTCGGTCCTGAAGGGGAAAAACGGCACAATTCTGACCATGGCGGACGCCGTTGGCGTGGAAATCGAAAATACATTTGAGGATCGGATTGAGCCGGAGGCCGGAAACGATCTGTTTGTCAGTCTGGATGTCAATATTCAGAAATATGCCCAGCAGGCAGCGGAAGAGACGATGGAAAGAAAAGGGGCAAAGAAGGTTTCCATTATCATCATGAATCCGCAGAACGGGGAACTTCTGGCAATGGCAAACGTTCCGGAATTTGATCTGAATGATCCGTTTACATTAAATATGGAATTCGCGACGACGCTTACCGCGTCACAGAAGCAGGAACTGCTCAACCAGATGTGGCGGAATCCGGCGATCAATGATACCTACGAACCGGGTTCTACGTTCAAGATTGTCACGGCAGCCGCCGCGCTGGAGGCGGGGGTAGTCAGCCTGAATGATACCTTTTCCTGCCCCGGTTACCGGATTGTCGAGGATCGGAAAATCCGCTGCCACAAGGTGGGCGGACATGGAACGGAGACCTTTCTTCAGGGTGCGATGAATTCCTGCAATCCGGTTTTTATTGATGTGGGGCAACGGCTGGGCGTGGAACGTTATTGCCGGTATTTTGAACAGTTTGGATTGAAGGGAAAGACCGGGATTGACCTGCCGGGAGAAGCGTCGACGATCATGCACCGGACAGAAGATATGGGGCTTGTGGAGCTGGCTACGGTTTCATTTGGGCAGTCCTTCCAGATTACACCGATTCAGCTGATTACGACGGCGGCTTCGATTGTAAACGGTGGAAAAAGAGTGACACCGCATTTCGGCGTTACGGTCGCGAGTGCCGATGGGATGAACGTGCGAAAGCTGGATTATCCGCAGGGGGCTTCGATTGTTTCGGAGGAAACAAGTGCTTTGATGCGGCAGATCCTGGAACAGGTGGTAGCGGAGGGCAGCGGAAAAAAGGCTGCCCTGGAGGGGTATCGGATTGGCGGCAAGACGGCTACTTCAGAGAAGCTTCCACGCAGTATGAAGAAATATATTTCATCCTTTATCGGCTTTGCACCTGCTGACAATCCGCAGGTGATCGCCCTGATTACGATCGATGAACCGCAGGGAATTTACTACGGAGGAACGATTGCCGCGCCGGTGATTGCAGATGTTTTCCGGAACATTCTGCCATATCTGGGGATCGAACGAAATCAATTGGATGTTGATTAATAACCGAAAAAGACGTATACTAACGAATGTGTCAGCAGCAAGTACATATCAGATTGGAGTTATAGTATGATTAACGAAACAATCCTGGCGGTTATTATCGCATTTGCGATCAGCGCGATCCTCTGTCCGATCGTGATTCCCTTTCTGCACAGGCTGAAATTCGGACAGCAGGTTCGGGATGATGGCCCGCAGACGCACCTGAAAAAGCAGGGAACGCCGACGATGGGCGGACTTGTGATTCTGACCAGTATTGTCATTACTTCCCTGTTTTATATCCGGGAGTATCCGCGGATCATTCCGGTTCTTTTTGTGACGGTGGGATTTGGTATTATCGGTTTTCTGGATGATTACATCAAGATCGTGATGAAACGATCCGAAGGTCTGAATCCGCTGCAGAAGCTGGTGGGACAATTTGTTATTACCGGTATTTTTGTGTATTATCTGTACCGGTCAGGAGTGGGTACGGAGATTCTGGTCCCGTTTACCGGTGGATGGAAGGACGGATATTTTCTGGATCTGGGGATTCTGTTTATACCGTTTGTGTTTTTTGTGGTGCTTGGCACGGACAACGGGGTGAATTTCACGGATGGTCTGGATGGCCTGTGTACAAGCGTGACGATTCTTGTCGCGACGTTTCTGACAATTGTGGCGTTGGGAGAAGACAGCGGCATCAGCCCGATTACGGGAGCCGTAGTCGGAAGTCTGCTGGGATTTCTGTTGTTTAATGTATATCCGGCGCGTGTGTTTATGGGAGACACCGGCTCACTGGCATTGGGCGGTTTTGTGGCATCCAGCGCATTTATGATGAGGATGCCGCTTTTTATCCCGTTAGTTGGATTGATTTATCTGGTGGAAGTTCTGTCCGTGATCATGCAGGTATCTTACTTCAAGGCAACCCACGGAAAACGGATATTTAAGATGGCGCCGATCCACCATCATTTTGAGCTTTGTGGGTGGTCGGAGACCCGGGTGGTGGCAGTGTTTTCCATTGCGACGGCGATCCTGTGCCTGGTAGCCTATCTTGGGTTGTAAAACAGAGCGGATGGTTTGAACAGACGAGGAGGAGAAACATGAGCAATCAGAAGGTATTGGTAGCAGGTTCCGGCAAGAGCGGCATCGCGGCTGCGAAGCTGCTTCTCGAGATGGGAGGCGAGGTTATTCTCTATGATGGGAATGAGAAGCTGGATCCGGAAAAACTGAGTGATAAATTCGAAGGGGACGCGAAGCCGGTCATCGTGCTGGGAGAATTGTCGCGGACCGATCTGGTTGGAGTCGAGATGTGCGTGATCAGTCCGGGTATTCCACTCGATGCACCGTTTGTGGCGATACTCGATGAGGCGAAGATTCCGATCTGGAGCGAGATCCAGCTGGCTTATCAGGTGACGAAGGGGAAGCTCGTCGCGATTACGGGGACCAATGGCAAGACGACAACAACGGCCCTGACCGGTGCAATTATGAAGACCCATTTTGAAGAGGTTTTCGTGGTGGGTAACATCGGAACGCCATATACGGAGAAGGCGCTGGAGACGACGGATGAGTCAGTGACTGTCGCGGAAGTGTCGAGCTTTCAGCTGGAGACGATTATGGATTTCCGGCCGAATGTCAGCGCGATTCTGAATATTACACCGGATCATCTGAACCGGCATGGGACGATGGAGAATTATATCGAGATCAAGGAACGGGTCGCGTATAATCAGACAGAAGAGGACTGTATTGTCCTGAATTATGACGATGCGGTTCTCCGGGAATTTGGCGAGAAAGAAGATTTGAAGCCGAAGGTATTTTTCTTCAGCAGCAGACAGACGCTGAAGGAGGGAATGTATCTGGATGGGGATGACATCGTGTTCGCGCATGACGGCAAGAAAGAGATTGTCGTGAATGTTCATGAGCTGCAGATTCTGGGTCGTCATAATTATGAGAATGTGATGGCAGCGGTGGCGATCGCGATCCGTATGGGCGTTCCGATGGATGGGATCCGCCGTGCAGTGAAAGAGTTCCAGGCGGTAGAACACCGGATTGAGTTTGTGCTGGAGCGCTCCGGCGTGAAATACTACAATGACTCCAAGGGGACGAATCCGGACGCCGCGATTCAGGCCATTCGTGCGATGCCGGGACCGACGATCCTGATTGCGGGGGGTTACGACAAGAACAGCGAATATGACGAATGGATCGAAGCGTTTGACGGCAAGGTAAAGCATCTGGTGCTGATTGGTCAGACGCGGGATAAAATCGCGGATTGCGCCAAGAGTCACGGGTTTCAGGAGATTATGTATGCGGAGGACATGGCGGAGGCAGTGCGTGTCTGTGCGGCCTACGCAAACGCAGGTGACAATGTCCTGCTGTCTCCGGCCTGTGCGAGCTGGGGTATGTTCGAAAATTATGAACAGCGGGGAGAGATTTTTAAGGAGTGTGTAAGGAATCTGTAGGAACAGGAGGTTCTGATGGCAAAGAACAAACCAAAGCGATTTTATGATTACAGCTTGCTGTTTTCGGTGATCTTCCTGACGGCGTTCGGCCTGGTGATGATTTACAGCGCAAGCTCTTACTCGGCTCAGGTGAAGTATGGGAATTCGCTGTATTTTATGATGCGTCAGCTCCGGATTGCAGCGGTTGGCCTGATTCTGGCTGTTGTGATTTCAAAACTGGACTATCACTGGTACGCGAAATTCGCGGGTCTGGCCTATTTCCTTTCCTATATTCTGATGATTGCCGTTACATTGTTTGGGCGTAAGGTCAATGGAAAGAGACGCTGGCTGGGCATCGGCGGCGCGAGTTTTCAGCCGACTGAGTTTGTTAAGATTGCGCTGATCGTGATGCTTGCCGTGATGATCACCAGTATGGGCAATAAGATCAGTACGTGGAAGGGGATCGGACGGGTATTTCTGGTCACGCTTCCGATCGCGGGTATTGTGGCGGCGAATAACCTGAGTTCAGGCATCATTATCTGCGGCCTGGCTTTTGTGATGGTATTTGTGGCAAGCAAAAAGAGCCTTCCTTTTTACGCGTGCGGCGCGGCCGGTCTGGCGGCGATATTTCTGGCGGAGCCGGTAGCCGCTATCATTGACAATCTGCATCTGCTGAAGGATTATCAGATGGCGCGCATTCATGTGTGGCTGGATCCGGAGGCATATGCGCTGGACGGTGGCTACCAGGTGCTGCAGGGACTCTATGCGATTGGTTCGGGCGGCCTGTTTGGCAAGGGGCTGGGAGAGAGTATACAGAAGATGGGATTTGTGCCGGAGGCGCAGAATGACATGATCTTTTCCATTATCTGCGAGGAACTGGGCCTGTTCGGGGCCGTGTCGGTGATTCTGATCTTCCTGTTTATGATTTACCGGTTTATGCTGATCGCCGGCAATGCGCCAGACATGTTTGGTGCGATGATCGTGGTGGGCGTGATGGCGCACATCGCGATTCAGGTGGTATTGAATATTGCCGTCGTCACGAATACCATTCCGAATACCGGCATTACGCTTCCGTTCATCAGCTATGGGGGAACATCGGTTTTGTTTCTGATGGTAGAGATGGGAATGGTCCTGAGTGTTTCAAACCAGATCCGAATGGAAAAATAGCAGCAGTCACATTTTGTGAGGAAGGTTCATAAGATAGGGATATACATGAATGATTGTCGGGAGGGCAGGACATGTCCGCTATCTGTATCCGGGGACCGCGCAGGCTGAATGGAATGATTCGGATTCAGGGTTCAAAGAACGCGGTGCTGCCAGTGATGGCAGCATCTTTGCTTCACAGCGGTTTTGTGGAACTTGGCAATGTTCCTGACATACAGGATGTCCGTTGTATGATGGAGATTCTGGAACATCTGGGATGTGTCTGTCGGCTGGAAGGTCATACGCTGACGATGGATACGCGCATGGCCCGGGGCGGAGCGATTCCGGAGAAGAGGGCGCGGCTGATGCGTTCGTCGATTATGCTGATGGGACCGATGCTTGGTCGCTTTGGCAGGGCCGAGACGGTGAGTCCGGGTGGCTGTTCGATTGGCAGACGTCCGATTGACCTGCACATCCATGCATTGTGTCGTCTGGGAGCGGATATCCATGTGGAGGGAGAGCGGATCGCGGCGACGGCAAAGAGACTGGACGGTACGGTAATCCGCCTTTCTTATCCAAGTGTCGGAGCGACGGAGAATGCGATTATGGCGGCGGTCGCTGCCGAGGGCGTTACCGTGATCGAGGGCGCGGCCAGAGAACCGGAGATCGGGACGCTGTGCCTTTTCCTGCGGGAGATGGGGGCAACGGTTGCCGGTATGGGAACGTCGTGCCTGAAGGTACATGGTCGTCAGCCGCTTCATGATGTTGCCTTTGCGATTCCGGGGGACCGGATTGTCGCCGGGACGTATCTTGGTGCGGTGATCGCGGCGGGAGGTTCTGCCTTTCTTGCCGGCGTGCCTGCCAGACATCTGGCGGAGCCGGTCAAACTGGCGTGTTCCATGGGAGCGGACTGTACGGCTCATGAAGATGGGCTGCTGGTCCGGATGGAGAGGAGGCCGGGAGCCGTCGGATTTGTCACTGGTCCTTATCCGGAATTTCCAACGGATCTGCAGTCGGTGATGATGGCGGTGGATGCGGTGGCGGATGGAAATGCCAGGATCCGGGAAATGGTATTTGAGGATCGATTTTCCACTGCGAAGGAATTGCAGAAAATGGGCGCCCATATTATAATAGACGGGGATATGGCTTTTGTCGAAGGTGTGCGGCGGCTTCATGGCGCCAGGGTAGAGGCGAGAGATCTGCGCGGAGGCGCGGCTCTGGTGACGGCTGCGCTTGCCGCAGAGGGCGAGACGGAGATTAGCGGCTGTCAGTATATTGAGAGGGGATACGAAGACATCTGTCGTGACCTGGGCGGAGTTGGAGCGGACGTGAGCCGGAGAGTTACGGCCAGTCCGGTGACGCCAGTCGGGTGATTGGGGAAAGATGGAAGGACTGAGGAACGGATATTATGCCATTTTTACAGGATGCAAGAGAAGCACAGGATGGGTATGAGGCACCGGGAAGGAAGAAAACTGCGATTTTGGCGGTTGTTGTCGTTGTACTCTTTTTGCTGATCGTGTTTATGTCTCTGCGGATTACAGAAATTCAGGTGACCGGCAATCAGAAATACACGGACGAACAGATCGTGCAGATGCTTTTTCCGGACAAAATCAGCCGGAACACAGCCGTCTGTTATCTGCGGGATCATTTACGGGAACATGAGACGATTCCATTTGTGGAGGATTACCGGATTGTTTTTCAGGGGCTGGGGAAAGTGGAGGTGATCGTCTACGAGAAGAGTGTGGTGGGGTATGTTTCATACATGAGCAGCTACATGTACTTTGATAAGGACGGTATCATTGTGGAGAGTTCCAGCCAGGCGTTGTCCGGCGTCCCGCGTATCACCGGACTGAAATTCGGACATATCGTGCTTTATCAGGCGCTGCCGGTCGAGAGTCAGGAGATCTTTTCGGAGATTCTGAATCTGACGCAGGTTCTTTCGATTTACGGGATTGAAGTTGACCGGATTCAGTTCAATTCTTACGGCGAGGCAAATCTGTATATGGGAGACCTGGAGGTGGTTTTGGGAGGCAATGAGAGTCTGAATGGCAAGATTGCAGAGCTGAGCGATATGCTTTCGCAACTGGAGGGACGCAACGGAACCCTGTATCTGGACGATTATGACGAGACCAGTACCAATGCCATGTATGCGTTTCGACCCCGTTAAACCGTTTAAAAATTTCAACCCAGATTTTTGAAGTTAGTGGTTGATATTTTTTTGGAAATCACATATAGTATAAAATAGACTGGATTTCAATATTTATTACAAAAGTATTACAAAAGCAGTGTGGAAAGGTTAAGGAGGAGACGATCTTGTTAGAGATTAAGATAAATGAAGCAGAGAATTCTGCCAGGATTATCGTAGTGGGAGTGGGCGGTGCCGGTAACAACGCGGTGAATCGCATGATTGATGAGAATATTGCCGGTGTGGAATTTATCGGGATTAATACGGACAAGCAGGCGCTTCAGTTCTGCAAGGCGCCGACTGCGATGCAGATTGGCGAGAAGCTGACGAAGGGACTGGGAGCCGGCGCACGGCCGGAGATCGGTCAGAAGGCGGCGGAGGAGAGCTCGGAGGAGCTGGCGCAGGCGATGAAGGGTGCGGATATGGTGTTCGTGACCTGTGGCATGGGCGGCGGTACCGGTACGGGAGCCGCGCCGGTCATCGCGAAGCTGGCGAAGGATATGGGTATTCTGACGGTAGGTGTTGTGACGAAGCCGTTCCGTTTCGAGGCGAAGGCCCGTATGAATAACGCACTGGTCGGAATTGAGAATCTGAAACAGAGCGTGGATACGCTGATTGTGATCCCCAATGATAAGCTTCTGGAGATCGTGGATCGTCGGACGACCATGCCGGACGCACTGAAGAAGGCGGATGAGGTTCTGCAGCAGGCGGTTCAGGGCATCACGGATCTGATCAATGTTCCGGGGCTGATCAATCTGGATTTTGCGGACGTGCAGACGGTTATGATTGATAAGGGAATTGCTCATATTGGTATTGGACATGCCAAGGGAGACGATAAGGCACTGGAAGCAGTGAAGCAGGCAGTTTCCAGCCCGCTGCTTGAGACGACGATTGAGGGGGCAACCCATGTGATCATCAATATTTCCGGTGACATCAGCCTGATCGAGGCAAATGATGCTGCCAGCTATGTACAGGAGCTGGCGGGTGACGACGCAAACATTATTTTCGGCGCCATGTACGATGAGAACGCGCAGGATGAGGCGTCGATCACGGTGATTGCGACCGGTCTTGATGCGCACGGCGCGAATACTCCGGTGAAGAATGCGATGGCGGGATTCAGTACCTCATTCAAGCCGAAGGCGACGGGACTCAATCTGGGAACCGTAGGTCTGAATCATGCGGTGGACGAAGCCAGCGCGACAGCGGCGGCGACGAGTCAGTCCGCGACGAGTCAGACGACGTCTGCTTCTTCGAAGGTGACGTCGATTCCGCGCCAGAATCCGGCAGCGTCTCCGACACAGACGCCGAATCCGACGCCGTCCTACCGACCGATGAACCGGGAGACACAGATCAACATTCCGGATTTCTTAAAGAACAGAAACCGCTAGAAGGATTGTCATCCGCAGCGGAGAACAGAATACAAAAGACCGTATTTCTGATCAGGGATCAGGACTGCGGTCTTTTCTTTTTTCATAAAAATTTTCTTTCCATTCTTTGTTTCGACAGTATGTGATTTTCCAAAATTGTATAATCAAACCGTGTAGTCGGAGGGCTGACGCATGAGTGTGACGGTATACCTGGATGTGTATTTTCTGGTCAATTTTGCGGCGGATGTGGTGATACTGACGTTGACCGGTAAGGCCATGGGGCTCTTTGGCCGGGGGTGGTTCCGTATCTTCTTTGGTGCAGCAATTGGCTCGCTCTGGGCCTGCACAGACCTGATCCTGGTTGCCGGGGGCAGATTTCCCGTGTGGCTGGAATGGGCGATTACCTGCCCGGTAGTGGGAAGTCTGATGATCCTGTCGTCGTTTGGCCGAAGGAGATTCAATGATTTCGTCCGGTGCGTGCTGATCCTGTGGCTGGTCGGTGCGGTGCTGGGAGGATTCTGTGGTGTGACAATGCGCTGGTTATGTCGGTCCAGACTGCTGTCTGTGGGTCGTATATGGCGGCAATGGACGCTGGTCCAGGCTGGCTGCACGGGGATTGCGTTGTATTTTCTGGGGAGCGCCATGCTTCGGTCTTTCCGTTCTGTCATTGCCGCGCGGGAGGCGATATGCCTGGTGCGTCTGCATGAGAAGGGAAATACCAGGGAGGTGACTGCGCTCTGGGATACGGGCAATCGGCTGCGGGAGCCTTACGGCGGGCAACCGGTTCATGTGATTACGGCAAGTGGTCTGGGTGGCCTGTGTGAGCGGGTATCCGCCATGATTTATATCCCATATTGTTCGGTTGGAAAAGAGCAGGGGATCTTGCCGGCGATTCGCATTGAGCAGATGGATGTCATCCGGAACCAGAAGGAGGTTTTCACACTGGAACATCCCTGGCTGGCTATTGTAAAGGAACCGCTTTCACCGGATCACCGGTATGAAATGCTGCTGCATGGCGAATGGATGGGCAGAATACAAAAGATGGATAATAACAGAAATCTGGAGGATGCAGAGTTATGATAGTAAAGGTTTCCGTACCGAATCGGATTCAGTTTAAGGCGGCACCGTCATTCACGGCGATGCTGTGGCAGAAGAAAGGAGAGGTGCACTACATAGGAGGGGCAGATATCCTTCCGGCCCCGTTGGACGCGAAGAAAGAAGCCGAGACAATCGCGATGCTCGCTTCCGAGCGGGAGAGCGAGGCGCGCTCCGCGCTGATCGAGCACAACCTGCGCCTGGTGGTGTATATCGCGAAGAAATTTGACAATACCTGTGTCGGTGTGGAGGATCTGATCTCGATCGGAACGATTGGACTGATCAAGGCAATCAATACATTTAATCCGGAGAAAAACATCAAACTGGCAACGTATGCGTCCCGTTGCATTGAAAATGAAATACTGATGTACCTACGGCGCAACAACAAGACGAGAATGGAGGTCTCGATTGACGAACCACTGAATGTGGACTGGGATGGAAACGAGCTGCTGTTGTCGGATATACTGGGTACGGATGAGGATATCATTTACCGGGATCTGGAAAATGAAACGGAGCGAAAGCTGCTGCGGGAGGCAATCCGAAGCCTGACGCCGAGAGAGCAGAAAATCGTCGCGCTCCGATATGGTCTGGAAAATGAGGAGGCGGTGGAAATGACGCAGAAAGAAGTGGCGGATATCATGGGAATCTCTCAGTCCTATATTTCAAGACTGGAAAAGAAAATCATGAAGCGATTGAAGAGGGAAATCGTGCGTTTTGAGTAAATGGGCGGGGTGGCTGGCAAAGGGGCTGGCGGTGCTTTTGCTGCAGGCCAGATATCCGCAGGCCGGTCTGGCCGGAAGGTGGGGGGAATCCGGATGGACAGAATCGGTGGGCCGGGAGACAGGCTATGATCCATCCTATGTCATCTATCAGAAATACTGCCGTGCGCGGGAAAAATATGGATACCTGTTTTCGGGGGAAGAAGGTCAGGCGGATGCTGTGGAAATTTCACCAGAGCATTCGATGACAGCAGACCGTTCGCGCATTCCGGAGACAGTGGGTGATACGGGACAGGAGGCGACAATTCGTCGAACGCCAGACGATCTTCCGACGCTGGCTCAGCTGATGGATTATGATTATCTGATGAAACGGTACTACAGTGTCCATACATCCACGACCGCGGGACGGGATCTGATGAAGGCAGAAAATTTTCTGGGGATGGATTTCACTCTGGAACAGGATGCATCCATACCGCAGATTCTGATCTATCACACCCATTCGCAGGAAACGTATGCCGACTATGGCCCCGGTTTTCGTCAGGCGACGGTTGTATCAGTCGGCGAGTATCTGGCACAGCTGCTGCGGGCGAAGGGCTGGAATGTGATTCATGACACGACTGCCTATGATATCGCGGGTGGAGAACTGGACCGCAGCAAGGCATATACCTTTGCGCTGGATGGCGTGACAAAGATTCTGCAGGAAAATCCGGGAATTGAGGTAATATTGGATATCCATCGGGACGGTGTCGCGGAAGGAACGCGGCTGCTTGGTACGATCGATGGAAAGCCGACGGCGAAAATCATGTTCTTTCAGGGAATGAGCCGGACGCCGGACGGATTGATCGAATATCTGCCAAATCCTTACCTGGCGGAGAATCTGGCCTTCAGCTTTCAGATGCAGCTTGCCGCGGAGGCGGATTTTCCCGGTCTGACCAGGAAAATCTACCTGAAAGGGCTCCGTTATAACATGCACCTGCGGCCGCGTTCTTCGCTGATCGAGGTTGGCGCACAGACGAATACGCTGGAGGAGGCGAAAAACGCCATGGAACCTTTGGCCGAACTGGTGGACGGAGTATTAAAAACCACCTTGCAAGCAGAGTGAAAAAATGGTAGGATATCAAAAGCAGGAAGGACAAGAGAGGAAACAGATATGGCGACAGATCAGAGCAAAATCCGGAATTTTTGTATCATTGCACACATCGATCATGGCAAATCGACCCTGGCGGACCGAATCATTGAGATGACGGGACTTCTCACCAGCAGAGAGATGCAGGAGCAGGTGCTGGACAATATGGATTTGGAGCGGGAGCGGGGGATTACGATCAAGTCTCAGGCCGTCCGCACGGTGTATCGGGCGAAGGACGGGGAGGAGTATATTTTCAATCTGATTGATACTCCCGGGCATGTCGATTTCAATTACGAGGTTTCCCGCAGCCTGGCGGCGTGCGACGGGGCGATCCTGGTGGTCGATGCGTCGCAGGGGATTGAGGCGCAGACGCTGGCAAATGTCTATCTGGCGCTTGACCATGACCTGGATGTATTCCCGGTGATCAATAAGATTGACCTGGAGAGTGCCCGCCCGGACTGGGTGGCGAATGAGATTGAGGATGTGATTGGCATTGAGGCACAGGATGCTCCGCGTATTTCGGCGAAGACCGGTCTCAACTGTGAGGATGTGCTGGAGGCGATTGTCCATAAAGTGCCTGCGCCGACGGGAGATGCATCCGCACCGCTTAAGGCGCTGATTTTTGATTCGCTGTATGATTCCTATAAGGGTGTCATTGTGTTTTGCCGGGTTCGAGAAGGTACGGTGAGAAAAGGCACCAAAATCCTTATGATGGCGACCGGCGCGCAGGAGGAGGTCGTGGAAGTCGGTTATTTTGGCACGGGCCAGTTTATTCCGTGCGAGGAGCTTTCTGCGGGTATGGTTGGCTATGTGACGGCCAGCATCAAGAATGTGAAAGATACGCGTGTCGGCGATACGATTACAGACGCAGAGCGGCCATGTGACGCGCCGCTTCCCGGCTACAAGAAGGTAACTTCGATGGTTTATTGTGGCCTGTATCCGGCGGACGGCGCGAAATACAATGATTTGCGGGACGCGCTGGAGAAGCTGCAACTGAACGACGCTTCATTGTTCTATGAGCCGGAGACTTCCGTCGCACTGGGATTTGGATTCCGCTGCGGTTTTCTGGGGCTGCTTCACCTGGAGATTATAGAAGAACGGCTGGAACGGGAATATGGTCTGGATCTGGTGACGACGGCGCCGAGCGTCATTTACCGGGTTCATAAAAAGACCGGGGAGACGATCGAACTGACAAATCCGACCAATCTGCCGGATCCGTCGGAGATTGAATATATGGAGGAACCGGTTGTGAACGCTGAGATCATGGTTACGACCGAGTTTGTCGGTGCAATCATGAAACTCTGCCAGGAACGGCGCGGAGTCTACAATGGGATGGAGTATATTGAAGAGACGAGAGCGCTGTTAAAGTATGATCTGCCACTGAATGAGATTATTTACGATTTCTTTGATGCGCTGAAATCCCGTTCGCGCGGCTATGCGTCCTTTGACTATGATCTGAAGGGGTATGAACGGTCGGAACTGGTGAAGCTGGATATCCTGATCAACCGGGAGGAAGTGGATGCGCTTTCTTTCATTGTCCATGCGGATTCTGCTTACGAGCGCGGCCGGAAGATGTGTGAGAAGCTGAAGGAGGAGATTCCACGCCATCTGTTTGAGATTCCGATTCAGGCGGCGGTGGGAGGAAGAATCATTGCGCGCGAGACGGTTAAGGCAATGCGCAAGGACGTTCTGGCGAAATGCTATGGCGGCGATATTACACGAAAGAAGAAACTGCTGGAGAAACAGAAGGAAGGCAAGAAACGAATGCGTCAGGTGGGCAATGTCGAGATCCCGCAGAAAGCATTTATGAGTGTACTGAAACTGGATAATGAGTGAGAATGAATAAACGGGAATTGGAATTGTACATCCATATTCCGTTCTGTATCCGCAAATGCGCCTATTGTGATTTCCTTTCCTCTGCCGCATCGGAGCGGACATGGCGGGATTATATGGGGAAGCTGCGGGATGAGATCGAGGGACAGGGAGAAAACTTCCGGGGATACCGCGTGACGACGATTTTCGTGGGAGGCGGTACGCCGTCTATTCTGCCCGCACTTCTCATCGAAGAGATGTTTGCAGCGGTACGCCGTTTCTTTGATGTGGCGGCGGACGCGGAGATTACGATCGAAGCGAATCCGGGAACATTGAGCGTGGATAAGCTGAGGACATACCGAAGGTGCGGCGTCAACCGTCTCAGCATTGGACTGCAGTCTGCCGACGATGGAGAACTGAAGCTGCTGGGGCGAATTCATACATACGATGATTTCCTGAAAAGCTATCAGAGAGCGAGACAGGAGGGGTTCCAGAACATCAACATTGACCTGATGTCGGCGATTCCGGGTCAGGATCTGCATTCCTGGCGGTCAACTCTGCGCCGGGTGATGATGCTTCGGCCGGAACATATCTCGGCTTACAGCCTGATCATCGAGGAGGGAACGCCGTTTTATGAGATGTATGGAAATCCGTCAGGCAGGATGCCGGAAGTTCCGCTTCCTGATGAGGAAACCGATCGCGCTATGTATCATCTGACGAAGGAGATGATGGCCGCGCAGGGCTATGAACGGTATGAAATTTCCAATTATGCCCGGCCGGGCTTTGCCTGCCGGCATAACATCGGCTATTGGATCGGGACGGAGTATCTTGGCCTTGGTCTTGGCGCTTCGTCTTACACGTTTGGTTTTCGTTATCGCAATACGGAAGACCTGGGCGAGTATCTTTCTCTGAACCTGCTTGAGGGAGGTGCGGCCGCCCGTGAGATCACGGAACTGTCACAGAAGGATCGCATGGAAGAGTTTATGTTTCTGGGGCTGCGCAGGATGGAGGGCGTGACGGGCAGCGATTTTCTGAAACGCTTTGGTCAGAATATGTGGAATATTTATGGGACGGTACTGGAAAAACTCGAGGCGCAGGGGCTGATTGCTACAGATGGAAGCCGGGTCTGGCTGACTGATCTTGGCGTGGATGTGAGTAACTCCGTGTTTTGTGAGTTTCTGCTGGATGAATGAGAAGAACTTTTTTGATATGAAAACGCCCGGATCGTGACGGATCCGGGCGTTTTCATGGAAATTTATGGTTTCTCATGGTACAGTGTCTCAATATAGGCGAGAATCAGTGGCGCGACGCCCTTGGCTTCGTTTTTGACAATCGGCTCGCGCATATAATAATCAAAGGTTCCTTCCCGCATCTGGACATTGCCGAGTCCGGCAACCAGACAGATGCCGCCGAGCTGCAGCTCGCCGTTCTCCTCGGAAAGATATTTGGTGCAAATGCCGTCGAACGCTTTCCGCCCGCAGGAATAATAGGATTCATCCAGGAATCCGAGTCGGACGCTCTTCATGATCGCGTAGGCGAAAATGGCAGAGCCAGAGGTTTCAAGATAGTTTGGTTTGATGCCGCCACGGTTCACGACCTGGTACCACATGCCGGTCTCTTCGTCCTGGTATGGCAGCATCGCGTCTATCAGTTCACGGTAAATCCGGTTCAGTTCTTTCTTCTGCGCACCGAGTGTCTCATCCGGCATGACATCCATGGTATCAATCAGGGCCATTGCATACCAGCCAAGTGCGCGAAGCCAGAAATTGTCAGAGAGTCCGGTCACCCGATCGCACCAGAAGGACTCGCGGGAGTCGTCGTAAGCGTGATAGTAAAGGCCGTTTCGCAGGTCACGCATCCGATCGTAGACGGTGAGGAACTGCTGATAACTGTCAAGGCAGTTCTTACTATTATTATAGGTGATTTCATACTGCATGTAGAAGGGCTGTGCCATGTACAGCCCGTCCAGCCAGATCTGGTTCGGATAGATCTTCTTGTGCCAGAAATTGCCGGTAGAAGTCCGCGGCTGGATCAGAAGCTGGCTGTAGACGGTGTCGATCGCCTTGCGGTACTTTTCCTTACCGGTCAGCCGATAGAGATCGAACAGTGTCTTTCCTGCATTGACGTTGTCCAGGTTGAGCTCCTGAGGGTCATAGGAGAGAATTGAGCCATCCTCGCGGACGAAATAATCGATGAAATTGTCTGCAAAGGTCAGATAATCTTCCTTTTTCGTGATGTGATACAATTCCAGAATAGCCTTGATCATGGCTCCATCCATGTAATTCCATGAGGGCTTGCTGCCCGCCTTAATCTTCTCAATATTCCAGATCGGTGCCTGGGGGCTGCTTTTCTCCAGAAGCTGGTCTATGTAACGGTCAAGAATTTCCATAATCCAACGAGGCCTCCTTTTTGTAAACGTTTGCAATATAAACTATATTAACACAGTTTGAAAAAAAATAGAATTGGTGAATATCGACAAAATAACAAAATGAAAGTGGGCAAAATAACTAATTGACAGAATTATAGAATGGTGCTATATTAGAAACATCAACAAGTGTTATGCAGGACTACCGGATGGATGCGTGTTGAAAACGTTTCTGTCTGTGGAAATGCATAAAATTTTAGCCCATGCTTGCAAACCTTTGCAAACGAACGGGGAAAACATGGCACAGGGCAATCCGTAGAAAGGGAGAAGAATCTTATGAGAAGAAACACAAAAAGAGTCATCGCGTTTTCGTTGGCGGCCGTTACGGCTCTGTCCTTAACTGCGTGTGGTGGTTCGAGCAGTTCAGGCAGTTCGAGCGGCTCCGCAGATTCAGGTGCTGCTGAGACCGCGGCGGCTGCAAGCGAAGGGGACGTTACGATTACCTTTTCCTGGTGGGGCGGCGATTCCAGACATGAAGCGACAGAAGCGGCGATCGCAGCGTTTGAAGCAAAGTATCCGAACATTCATGTGACGCCGGAGTACGGCGCATGGTCCGGCTGGGAGGAGAAGCAGTCCCTGAATATCGTCGGTGGCAATGCAGCTGACGTGATGCAGATCAACTGGAACTGGATTGAGTCCTACTCCAATAACGGAGCAAACTTCGTGGATCTGAACGCTTATAACGAAGTTCTGGATCTGAGTCAGTTCCCGTCATCATCTCTGGAGCAGTGCGTAGCGGGTGGCAAGCAGGTGGCGGTTCCGATTTCCCTGACCGGCCGTCTGTTCTACTGGAACAAGACGACCTTTGATGAGGTGGGTGTGGATATCCCGACCGACGAGGCTTCCCTGCTGGCGGCAGGCGCGGCGTTCAAGGCATATGACGACAGCTATTATCCGCTGGCGCTTGGTGAGTATGACCGCATGATTTTCATCGTTCATTATCTGGAGTCCAAGTATGGCAAGGCCTGGGTTGAGAATGGTGAGCTGCAGTACAGCGAAGAAGAGATTACAGAGGCCATGGATTTCATCACGAAGCTGGAAGAGGAGCATGTGATTCCGACGATCTCCGTCCTGAGCGGCGACATGGCAGATTCCCTGGATAAGAATTCCAAGTGGATTGATGGCAAGTATGCAGGTATCCTGGAGTGGGATTCCTCCGCTACGAAGTATAAGCAGGCCGTAGAAGAGTCTACCAACAAGCCTGGACAGGAATTCGTCATCGGCGAGCCGCTTGACTTTGGCGATTACAATGGTGGATTTACCAAGATCTCGATGGCGTTTGCGATTTCTGCAACCAGTGAGCATCCATATGAGTCGGCTCAGCTGATTGAGTTCCTTCTGAATGATCCGGAAGGCGTGGAGATCTGCAGCACCGAGCGTGGTATCCCCTGCTCTGCGGCAGCGGTTGCAGTTCTGGAAGAGAAGGGTCTTGGCGATGAGCTGGTTATGGAAGCGAATGCTCAGGTTCTGGAGCATAACGGATTCCCGCTGGATTCCATGTTTGAGCACAATGACCTGAAGGCAAGCCCGGATGGCGTCTACTATAAGGTCTTCGGCAAGCTGTCCACCGGCGATTACACCAGCGCGGATGCAGCGGCGGCTCTGATTAAAGGCATCAATGAGCTGCTGGAGCAGTAACGATTCATACATAACTTTTGACATCAGGGCATGACTGGCGAAACACGTCACTGGGTTGGCGTATCCATTGAGCGATACGTTTCGCCGGTATGCTTGGCTACCGGAAGCCGCCAAAGAGAGAACTTTGGCGGCTTCTATGGGAAATAGAACAGGAGAATGATATGGATGTCATGACCGCCGTCAAAGACAAGGCAAACTATGGAGCCATCGTGAAGTGGTTTCGCGGACAGGGCGATCTGGACATGGATCAGATGGTTCTCCTGGCCGATACGGTTCTGGCGATGTCGGAAGAGATATATGAGCATTACCGGGCTCTGCGTGATATTCTGAAGAGCCAGTTACAGAGAATCAGACGGACCTGTGAGGACGGGCATCTTGATGAGATCTGCCCGCAGGGTCCGATGAGAGACCAGCTGACCTATGTGGTCGGGATCGCCGTAGCCCGGAAGGTGATTTTGCCGGATCGGTATGGGGAGCTGTTGTCAAAATGCAACACAACACAAGAGTAGGAGGTAACCAAATGCAGAAAAAACAAGGCTTAAGCAGGGTGATTGCTGAAAATACCGGTTTTATTTTCATCATTCCCTGGCTGATTGGATTCCTGTTGTTTAAGGTGTATCCATTTGCATCGTCTTTGTACTACAGTTTTACGAACTATGATCTGTTCTCGGGCATTTCAAAGACGGGTCTGATGAATTACCAGCAGATTTTTACCGATGAGGATATCGTGCGTGCATTCCTTGTGACCGGTAAATATGCGCTGTTCGATGTTCCGCTGAAGCTGATCTTCGCGCTGTTCATCGCGTACATTCTGAACTTCAAGCTGAAGGGTGTGAATTTCTTCCGGACCGCATATTACATTCCTTCCATTCTCGGCGGTTCCATCGCGATCGCGATTCTGTGGAGAGCGGTATTTAATACAGAAGGCCTGATCAACTCGGTGCTCAGCATCTTTGGCATTCCGGCGATCAACTGGATGGCAGATGGCAACACGGCTTTGTTCGTCATCATCCTGTTGCGTATCTGGCAGTTTGGTTCCTCAATGGTCATTTTCCTGGCTGCGCTGAAGGGCGTGTCCGAGGATCTGTATGAGGCTGCTTCTCTCGATGGGGCATCCAAGTGGACGCAGTTCTTCCAGATCACCGTGCCGATCATCACACCGGTTATTTTCTATAACCTGATCACACAGCTTTGCCAGGCGTTCCAGGAATTCAATGGTCCGTACCTGGTGACGAAGGGCGGCCCGAACGGAGCCACCACACTGATTTCCATGCTGATTTACAACAACGCATTCCTCCGTCACAAGATGGGCATGGCGAGTGCACAGGCATGGGTACTGTTTGTAATCACGACGATATTGACCACAATCGCGTTTGTAAGCCAGAAGAAGTGGGTTTACTATGCGGATGAAGACGGGAGGTAGACGAGATGACAAGAGAACAGAAAAACAAAGTCAGTGCCATTTTGCGCTATATTGTGCTGATTGTGGTTGGTATCATCATGGTCTATCCTCTGATCTGGATGGTTGGCGCTACGTTTAAGACGAATTCTGAAATCTTTACCAGTGCCTGGTTCATTCCGAAGAATCCGGTTTTTGACGGATATAATGATGCATTTAAGAGCTACGGTGGTAAGATTGATCTGATCAAGTCCATGCTCAATACCTACAAGATCGTAATTCCCAAGGTGATATTTACGTTGATATCCGCCACGATCTGCGGCTACGGCTTCGGACGCTTTGAGTTTAAGGGTAAGAATGTCTTTTTTGCTCTGATGATCTGTACCCTGTTTTTGCCGCAGGTTGTACTGAATGCACCGCAGTACATTATGTTCAACAAGTGGGGCTGGACGGACAGCTATCTGCCGTTGGTTATTCCGTCCCTGTTTGCCTGTGACACGTATTTCCTGTACATGATTATCCAGTTCCTGCACAATGTGCCGAGAGAACTGGAGGAGGCAGCGAAGATTGACGGATGTACCTCGCTTCAGACGCTGTGGTATGTAATTGTTCCGATGTTGAAGCCAACACTGGTATCCTGTGCGCTGTTCCAGTTCATGTGGACGTCCAATGACTTCCAGGGACCGTTGATCTACATTTCTACGATGGAGAAATATACGCATTCGATTTATCTGCGTATGTCCATGGACGGTGATGTCGGATTCCAGTGGAACCGTATCCTTGCCATGTCCCTGATTTCCATTATTCCATCTCTGATTGTGTTCTTCTGTGCACAGGGTTCTTTTGTAGATGGAATTTCCGCAGGTGGCGTAAAGGGTTGATTTTTCAACATGATCTGCTTATAATAGGTTTAGTTGCTGCGGGGGCCTTCCCCGGGCAGAAGTCTTCAGAGGCCGCCGCACGGTTTATTCGCGGTGGCCTTTTTCCGCAATCATGACCAAAAAGGGCTGAATGAGAAAGACCGGCCGGAAGGGAAAGACAATGAATATCAGAAATTTGTTTCAGACGGCACGCAGCGTGACGATCGAGATCGAGGACGGAGGATTTTATCAGAGCGTCAGGGATTGCGAGATTTATGTGAACGGGGTGTTTTATCAGAGGACAGGACGGACGGTCAAGGGAATTTATGGTCTTCTTCCGGATACGGAGTATGAGATTCTGGCAAGGGAGGGAGATGAGGAGGAGTGCATTTTCGTCCATACGGATACGGAGAATTTTACACTGAATGTCAGAGACTTTGGAGCAAAAGGGAATGGGATTCAGGACGACACTCCCTTTATTCAGGCAGCGATAATGGCCTGTCCCAGGAATGGTCGTGTGCTGATTCCGGAGGGGATATACCGGATTATCAGCCTGTTTTTAAAGGATGATCTGAAGCTGGAACTGGCAAAGGGAGCGGTTCTCTCCGCAGACACGGACCGAACCAGATTCCCGATTCTTCCAGGGATGATTGAGGGCTGGAACGAGAAATCGGAATACAATCTAGGTACCTGGGAAGGCAATCCGCTGGATATGTTTGCCGGCATTATTACCGGAATCCAGGTAAAAAATGTTGTCATTTACGGCCAGGGGATGATCGAGGGGAATGCAAGCGCGGATCCGCTGAACTGGTGGTACAACGAGAAAGTGAAGCTGATCGCATGGCGGCCAAGAATGATTTTTCTGAACCGGTGTGAAAATATTGTGGTGGAAGGCATCCGGGTGCAGAATAGTCCGTCATGGAACATTCATCCCTATTTTTCAAAGCATTTGCGATTTTTCAACCTGACGATTCTCAATCCGAAGATTTCACCGAACACGGATGGTCTGAACCCGGAGTCCTGCAAGGATGTGAAAATCATCGGCTGCTGTTTTTCTCTCGGAGATGACTGTATCGCAATCAAAGCGGGTAAGATTTACATGGGCTCGAAGTATCGGGTCCCATGCGATGATATTGTGATCCGGCAGTGCTTCATGGGAGATGGGCACAGCGCGGTTACACTCGGGAGCGAGATGGCAGGAGGTGTCCGGAATCTGACGGTGAGCGAGTGCCAGTTTGTCCGTACGGACCGGGGACTGCAGATCAAGACAAGGAGAGGCAGAGGCAGGGACGCGATCATCGATGGGATTCATTTTGAGAACATTTATATGGAACGGGTACTGACTCCATTTGTGATCAACAGTTTCTATTATTGCGATCCGGATGGGCATACGGATTATGTGCGGACGAAGGAAGCGCTGCCGGTGGATGAGAGGACGCCGGAGATTCGCAGGCTGAATTTCCGGCACATTCTGTGCGACGACTGTGAGGTAGCAGGAGCATTTTTCACGGGGCTGCCGGAGAAGAAGATCAGAGAGATTCATATGGAGCATATCCATATCAAATTCGCGAAGGATGCGAAACCGAATATCCCTGCGATGATGGATGATCTGGAGCCGTGCTGCAGGCTGGGCATCTATGCTCTGAATGTAGCAAAACTGCAGCTGGAGGATGTGACGATAGAAGGGCAGGAAGGAGAACCTTTTATTCTGAACAATATTGACACATTGATCCGATAGCCTGCATGGATGGAAGATACGAAAGAAACCAGATAACTGTCAGAACGGCAGGTACAGGAAGGACGGAGAAGATACGTGGCGGTGACAATCAAAGACATTGCAAGACGTGCAGGAGTTTCCTACTCAACCGTTTCCAGGGCGCTGAACGGGATTGGGAGCGAAAACGGGGAAAGCAGGAAACGGATCCTGAAGATTGCCGATGAGATGGGATATGTTCCAAACCAGGCGGCGATTCATCTGAAACTGCAGCGGTCATATGCGATTGGTTTATATTTTTCTACAATCAGCAAGACAACGTCTCAGTTTGTGCTTCACGATGTACTGACCGGGGTGTATGATGTTGCAGGGAGCAAGTATAATGTCGTCGTCAAGGGCATTGATATGCATGAGCCGGGGACTTTGAATCCCAGCTATTTTGACGGAATCATCTGCCTGAGCCAGAGAAATGAAGATGAGGCATTCATGGAGGAAGTGCTGGACAAGAAGATTCCCATGGTGGTGATCTGCCGCACGGTGATGATTGATGCGCCGAATGTCACGACGGACGAGGCGAGGGCGATGGAAGAACTGACCGATTATGTGATTGAGAACGGACACCGGAATATCTGTGTGATTGAAGGAGAACCGGGTCTGGATTCCACGCGGCTGCGCCATCGCGGCTGGCAGGCTTCCGCAAGAAAACACGGACTTGATCCGGAGCAGATTCCGTGGGTGGAGGGAAATTATCGTTATCTGAGTGGATATCAGGGCGCGAAACGGCTGATGGTGCATCATCCGACGGCGATCATCTGCTGTAACGATGAGATGGCATTCGGCGCCAGGCAGGCGCTTGCCGACGAAGGACTTTCTGTGCCGCAGGATGTTTCTCTGGTTGGGTTTGATAACTGGGATATGTCTTCCTATGGAAATATGCGGCTGACGACGATCGAGCGCAATATGGGCGATCTTGCGCGGGAAGGTACACGAATGCTTTTGCGTCGTCTGAAGGATGGCGTCGTCGATAATCGGAGAGTGTTTCTGGAGAACAAGCTGATCATACGTGAATCCATGAGGGATATACGGAATGAACAGACGGGACGATGACCCGGACGACAGTTTGCAGTCGGTGATTTCTGTGGGTAACATGCTCTTGTTTGGAGAAAGAAAAGTTTAAGGTTTTTTCATATTTAAGAAATTGAATTGTCACTGAAATTGCTATATAATAGAAAAACGATTCAGGATGACAGGAGGTTTTTGATAATATGAAGAAAATGAGGAAACTGCGGACGATAGGGAAGACCGTTGCTCTTGTCCTTATGATGGCGGTTCTCGGAAGCTTTCCGGTATTTGCCGGGCAGTGGGAACAGCAGGAGGATGGCGCGTGGAAATATGAGGAGGACGGTTCTTATCTGACCGGCTGGGTTTCGGTGGAAGGTACCTGGTATTATATGGATCCGGAGACAGAGGAATGGGTCAGGAATCCGTCGATCAACCGGAATAATGTCTGCTATTTGCTTGAGAATGCGGTGACGAAGGCGGGATGGTATGCGACGGAAACGAGCGATATGGTCTATCTGGTGGAGAGCGTATCGTCAAATAAGATTACCGTGTCGATTCGGTTGCAGACACAGCCGTATCTTACCGCAAGCACGCTTGCGAGGTTTGAGGTGAGCCTGCGAGACAGGACAGCGAAAGAAATGTCAACGAAGCTGGTTTTGAATCTGTATGATTGATTTTCCTGTGTGCGGAAGCGTTGCAGCAAGCGACGCATCGTTGGTTATTTTGCAGAAGAGAGATGGCGTCGGATTTTGTCCGATGTCATCTCTTTTCTGCAGTTATTGCTGTGTCGGGCGCGCCAGATGGAACAGGAGCAGCAGTCCGGCGTAGACGAAACAAATCAGGCCAATCTGCAGAACGGTTTGAATGAAAAGAGGAATCCATGATGGAACGGAGAAAACAGAAAAGAGAAGCTGATGAGAACTGAAAGCGGCGGCGAGAATCAGCGAAGGTTTGAGAATCATTTCGCTGACATTCCAGGAAAAGGGAACGAATCGGTTCAGGCAGTATAGACAGGTCAGGGCAAGGACAATTTCACCTGCCAGCATACCACACAGGCAGGCGTAAATCCCGTGCCGGGGGACGCCGATGCGGATGAAGGCAATGCGCAGAAGCAAGGAGACAATATGAAGCAGAAAGGTTGTGCGGGTCTGTCCGAGGCCGTTAAGGATGCTCCCCAGCGTGGATGCAAGATAAAGGAACGGACAGATCCAGGCAAGAACCGGAATAAACTGTCCGGCTGCCCTGCTGTGAAAAACGCTTTCTCCGAGCGACGCGCCGAAGTGGAGAAAAATTCCGATACAGAGGATTCCCATATACATGCTGTAGCGAAGCGAAAGGGCGATACTGGTACGAATGCTCCCGTGTCGTCCCTCGGCCTGAGCCTGGGCCACGCTCGGCAGCAGAAGGACAGCCAGGGAATTGGAAATGGCGGAGGGAAAGTAGACAAATGGCAGGGCCATTCCGGTCAGCGCTCCGTAGACAGCGAAGGCTTCGGAGGAGGACATGCCGTATTGCCGCAGGCAGCCGGGGATCCAGACGGCCTCCATACTTGCGAGAATATTGACGATGAAACGATTCCCCATGAGGGGAAGTGCCAGATGCATCAGGGGAGCGACATCGGTGAAAAAGGATGGTGATTGTCCGGCCATGGGTCGGGAGGGCTGTGGTGGACACAGGAGTATGCAGAGGAAGGTAAAGATGGCCGCGGCGATTTCGCCGACGAGATGTCCGAAAACTGCAAGTGAAACAGTGATCGGTTGTCCTTCTCGTATCTGACAGGAGGCGAAAAAGAAGACAATTGTCATGCGGATAATCTGTTCGGCAAGCTGGGACCATGCGGGTACTCTGGACTTGCGCACGCCATAATACCAGCCGTTGATACAGGAATGGACAGCGGCAAAGGGAACCGAGATTCCCATATATGGCAGATAAGGGGCGCAGTCTGCTTCCATCAGCACAACGTTTGCCAGAAATGTCGCGTTCTTGCAGATCAGGCAGACAAAGACGACGGAAAAGGAGAGAGCGATCATAAGACCGGCGCAAAAGCTTTGCTTTCCGCGATCCAGATGGGAGGCAATATACTGCGAGAGCGCCGTCTGAATCGATCCGGCGCACAGTGCGAAGCATACTCCATAGACCGGATGAACCATGTTGTAGATGCCGAGCCCTTCCGCGCCGATTGTCTGTGACAGGAAAATCCGGTAGAGAAATCCGAGCATCCGGCACATAAAACCAACACCGGTCAGTAAAAGGGTTCCGCCAAGAAGTGCGCGATCGGTTGCAGATAAAGGAAGCCATTTCGTCATATCTCACTCCAAACAAACGCGTTTATTTAACGTATTCTCATTTGAGTTTGGAAATGATAAAATTGAAGAATAAATATATTTGCTTTTTTATTGTGGCTATGCTATTGTAAAGAACGGAAGAATGCGATACGGGGATAACATTCCGTGTGGTGGGATACTGTTTGGGAACATCGGTATCCGGTCCGAAATATCAGTAAAGGAAATGAGATTACGTATGAAAACGACGCTGATTATTATGGCGGCTGGGATTGGCTCCCGGTATGGGGGAGGAATTAAGCAGCTGGCAAAGATGGGGCCAAATGGTGAGATCATCATGGATTATTCGATTTATGATGCGAAGCAGGCCGGATTTGACAAAGTAGTTTTTATTATTCGCAAAGATATAGAAAAGGAATTTAAAGAAATTATAGGAAACCGGATTCGGGAGCAGATTGACGTAGAATACGTTTTTCAGGAATTATCGGATCTACCGGATGGATTTTCCGTGCCGGAGGGGCGGACAAAACCATGGGGGACAGGACAGGCTGTGCTTTGTTGCCGGGGGAAGGTACGCGAGCCGTTTGTGATCATCAATGCGGACGATTACTATGGAAAAGAGGCGTTTGTGAAGCTGTATGACTTCCTTACAGGCGGAGAGCGGATCGATACGGAATTTCCGATGGGGATGGCCGGTTTTATCCTGAAAAATACACTCAGTGAGAATGGTACTGTGACGAGGGGGATCTGCAAAGTAGATGACACGGGTTATCTGACCCAGGTGTATGAGACGAAGGGAATTGAAGCAGATAAAACAGGACGGATCCTTTGCGACGGGCCTGTGCAGGAGTGGATTGGGCCGGATGATCGGGTGTCCATGAATATGTGGGCGGGGCAGCCGGCGTTCCTTGATTATCTGCAGGAAGGATTTGCCGAATTTCTGAGTGAAAAAGAGGGCGATCCAACGAAGAAGGAATATCTGCTTCCGACCATTGTGGATCAGCTGATTCGCGGTGGACGGGCAAAGGTAAAGGTCCTGGAGACGCACGACCACTGGTTTGGCGTGACATATAAGGAAGACAAAGAGGCAGTGCAGGAAGCCTTTGCAGACCTGATAGCAAAGGGAGTGTACCCCGCGGATCTCTGGGGAAAGTAAGAGAATCCGCTCGCCTTCTGGATGTCGAAACTTGCGGCGAAAATCTGTTGCAATGCTGCTTCCCGAACAGCTATAATGGGGATAGCTGTTCGGGATACGATTAATTCGATGAAATACAGGTTTTCCCGAAAAGTTTTGGGATAAAAAGAAGGAGGAATGAATATGTCGGAGTTAAATGTCGCGATTGCGGAAGATAATCCGCAGATGCTGAAGGTTCTGGATCGGATGCTGCGGGAGGAATCCGGATTTCATGTCGTCGGGCGGGCAGATAATGGTGCGGACGCATATGAAATGATCATGAATACGAATCCGGACGTGGTTCTGCTGGACGTGATTATGCCGAAGATGGACGGAATCACTGTAATGGAACGGGTCAGGCACGAAAAATCGGGAAAAGATTTGCCTGCATTTGTCATCCTGACGACGGCGGGAAGTGACCGGGTGGCAGAAGATGCGTTTGGACTTGGCGCGAGCTATTATATTCTGAAGCCGTTTGAGCAGGAAGCAGTAATGGAGAAGATTCGTCGCTTTTCAGCATTAGCACTTAAGACGGCATCTTTGGGTAAAACAGCGAAAAATACGCCCTCTGTTGAACCTGCTTTTCGTGAAAAGGAGATGGCAGCAGGGAGCAATGCCGGACGGGAATTGCCAGTGCGGGACCTGGAGACGGATGTGACAAAATTATTGCATGAGATTGGTATCCCGGCGCATATTAAAGGATATCAGTATCTGCGGGACGCGATTATGTTTACGGTGCGTGAGAAGGAAATGCTTTCGTCAGTGACAAAGGTGCTTTATCCGTCTATTGCGGAAATGCACGAAACAACAGCAAGTCGGGTGGAGCGTGCAATCCGTCATGCAATTGAGGTCGCCTGGAGTCGGGGCCGTCTCGAGACGATCCACAGCATCTTTGGTTATACGGTCAGTACCGGCAAAGGGAAACCGACCAATTCTGAGTTTATTGCCCTGATTTCCGACCGGATTCGTCTGGAATACAAACAGAGATGATATGGGAAATAATTTTGCGTTTTTTACGAGATTCTGCTTCCTAAATCGTCACAAATATTGTATACTGGTACTAATGAGGTCTGCGTGGGGGCAGACAAATTCTGAGGAGGTATTTCATGAAGAATATACTGTTTGTAGCGTCGGAAGCGGTGCCATTTATTAAGACGGGAGGGCTTGCGGACGTAGTCGGTTCCTTACCGAAGTGCTTCGACAAGGAGAGCTACGATGTGCGGGTGATGATCCCGAAATATCTGTGTATTAAGGACAAGTGGCGTGACGAGATGACCTTTGTGTCCAGTTTTTACATGGATTATCTGGGGCAGAGCCGTTATGTTGGGATTCTGCAGTATGAGTATGAGGGTATTACATTCTATTTCATTGATAATGAGTTTTATTTCAATGGTGAGAAGCCCTATGCCGGTGGACTGTGGGATCTGGAGAAGTTTTCCTTCTTCTGTAATGCGGCGCTCTCTGCACTTCCGGTGATTGGTTTCCGTCCGGATGTGGTTCACTGCCACGACTGGCAGACGGGTTTGATTCCGGTGTATATGAAGGATCGTTTCCTGGGCAATGAATTCTTCCGCGGCATGAAATCTGTGATTACGATTCATAATCTGAAGTTCCAGGGCGTGTGGGATGTGAAGACGATTCAGTATTTCTCGATGCTGTCCGATTATTACTTTACGCCGGATAAGCTGGAGGCTTACAAGGATGGCAACATGCTCAAGGGAGGCATCGTATTTGCAGATGCGGTTACGACTGTGAGTCAGACTTACGCAGAGGAGATCAAGACCCCGTTTTACGGTGATGGGCTGGACGGCCTGATGCGCGCGAGATCGAACAGCCTGCGCGGCATTGTCAATGGCATTGACTATGAGGTGTTCAATCCGGAGACGGATACGATGATTGCGCAGACCTACAGTGCGAAGAACTTCCGCAAGGAGAAGGGAAAGAACAAGAAGGATCTGCAGGCGCAGCTTGGATTGCCGGTGGATGAACGTAAGTTTACGGTTGGTGTGGTTTCGCGGCTGACCGATCAGAAGGGTTTCGATCTGATCCAGGCAGTGATGGATGACCTTTGCGACGAGGATATGCAGCTGATCGTTCTGGGAACTGGCGATGAAAAGTATGAGAATATGTTCCGTCATTACGACTGGAAGTATCATGACAGAGTCTCGGCTCAGATTTATTATTCGGATGAGTTGTCTCACAAGATTTATGCGGGCTGTGACGCGTTCCTGATGCCGTCCCTGTTTGAACCGTGCGGATTGAGCCAGCTGATGGCGCTTCGCTATGGTACAGTGCCGATTGTCCGTGAGACGGGTGGTCTGAAGGATACGGTAGAGCCATACAATGAGTTTGAGAGCAAGGGTACCGGATTCTCATTTGCGAATTACAACGCGCATGAGATGCTGGATACGGTCCGCTATGCGAAGTATGTATATTATGACAAGAAACGCGAGTGGAACAAGATCATTGACCGTGCGATGGCGGCTGATTTCTCTTGGCAGGCTTCGGCAGCGAAGTATCAGGAGATGTACGACTGGCTGATTGGATGACAGGATAACCTCCGGCGGCTCGATACTGCCGGAGGTTTTTCTCTCTGATGGCTGACGATGACAGGAGTATACGATGACTTTTCCGGGGAAATTATCTGACAATGAGATACTGATCAGTGCAGTGTTTGGCTGGACGGTGGCGCAGGTTCTCAAGACTTTGATTGATATGTGGCTGAATAAAGGATTCAAGCCGGAGCGCCTGGTTGGATCCGGCGGTATGCCAAGTTCTCATTCCGCTATCGTCTGTGGGCTGATGACGGCATCCGGGCTGGTTTATGGCCTGGATTCCTTTGAATTCGCTGTCTCGTTTGTGCTGGCTGCGGTGGTCATGTATGATGCGGTCGGTGTGCGCCGTGAGACCGGCAAGCAGGCAAAACTCCTGAACATGATCATGGAACAGGATTTTTTTCGGATGAACGGCGATGAGGTGCAGGAACGTCTCAAGGAACTGGTTGGACACACTCCCCTGCAGGTTGCTGTAGGGGCGGCGCTTGGCGTTGCCATTGCTTTCTTTGTGCATGGGATGTACCAGTAATGGCGCGGGATTGGCTTACTTTTTTGTTGACAGAGAAATTGGAATATGTTATAATTTGTCAGTATGAACAGACGGATGCGGACTGTCGGTATCAAATGTTTAATCTGACAGATCACATCCTATCGCCGTAACCCGGTCACCAGGAAGACTCCAACCGGAGACTTGGTTTACGGTAAGTATTATATTTTAAGGAGGAAATGGATATGATTTCAAAGGAAAAGAAGGCAGCGATCATTGCTGAGTATGGCAGAAAGCCTGGAGATACCGGTTCACCGGAAGTTCAGATCGCGATTCTGACCGCGAGAATAGCAGAACTGACTGAGCATTTGAAGAAGAATCAGAAGGATCACCATTCCAGACGCGGACTTTTGAAGATGGTTGGCCAGAGACGTGGCCTGCTTGACTATCTGAAGAAGACCGATCTGGAGGGCTATCGTGCGCTGATCGAGAAGTTAGGCATCAGAAAGTAAGTGGGACGTCAGAGGGTGGAGCGCTTGTCTCCACCCTTTTCGCTGTTTGTGAATCTCTGTTGAAAGAATGGTAAAATGGTCTCACGGATACCAATAGCGACTCGTGGGACATGCATGCGTATTAGAAAGGAGAGAAGGCATGTACAAAAGTTTTAGTCTGGAGCTTGCCGGAAGAACCCTCACAGTTGACGTGAACCGGGTGGCGAAGCAGGCGAATGGCGCGGTTCTGATGCATTATGGCGATACGACGGTATTGTCTACGGCGACTGCATCGGCTGAACCGAGGGAGGGCATTGATTTCTTCCCGTTGAGTGTGGATTTTGAAGAGAAGCTGTATTCCGTGGGTAAAATCCCCGGTGGATTCAATAAGAGAGAGGGCAAGGCTTCCGAGAATGCCGTTCTGACCTCACGTGTCATTGATCGACCGATGCGTCCGTTGTTTCCCAAGGATTATCGGAATGATGTGACCCTGAACAATCTGGTTCTGAGTGTGGATCCGAAATGTCGGCCGGAACTGGTGGCGATGCTGGGGTCTGCGATTGCGACCTGTATTTCGGATATTCCGTTTGACGGACCCTGTGCGATGACACAGGTCGGCCGGATCGGAGATGAGTTTATTATCAATCCGACCCAGCTGGAGTGGAAGGTCGGAACGTTGAATCTGACGGTGGCGTCAACCCGCAACAAGGTGATCATGATTGAGGCCGGAGCGAATGAAATTCCGGAGGAGCAGATGATCGAGGCAATTTACCTGGCTCATGAAGTGAACCAGGAGATCATTCGTTTTATTGATCAGATTGTGGCGGAATGCGGCAAGCCGAAGCACTCCTATGAGAGTTGCGCAATTCCGGAAGAACTGTTTGCGGCGATAAAGGAAATTGTTCCTCCGGAGGAGATGGAGGCAGCGGTATTTACCGATGACAAGCAGACCCGGGAAGGCAATGTCCGTGTAATCACAGAGAAGCTTGAGGAAGCGTTCGCCGAAAAGGAAGACTGGCTGGAGATTCTGGGTGAGGCGGTCTATCAGTATGAGAAGAAGACTGTCCGCAAGATGATTCTGAAGGATCATAAGCGTCCGGATGGCCGTGAGATTACGCAGATTCGTCCGCTGTCGGCGGAGATTGATCTGATTCCGAGAGTACACGGCTCTGCGATGTTTACCCGTGGACAGACGCAGATTTGCGACATCTGTACGCTGGCACCGCTTTCCGAGGCGCAGAAGCTGGATGGGCTGGATGAGAATGAGGTTGCGAAGCGTTATATGCATCACTACAATTTCCCGTCGTATTCGGTTGGTGAGACCAAGCCGTCCAGAGGTCCGGGAAGACGTGAAATCGGCCATGGCGCGCTGGCGGAGCGGGCACTGCTTCCGGTGCTTCCGTCGGAAGAAGAGTTCCCCTATGCAATCCGTTGCGTATCGGAGACGTTTGAGTCCAATGGCTCGACTTCCATGGCTTCGACGTGTGCGTCCTGTATGTCGCTGATGGCGGCCGGTGTTCCGATTAAGAGTATGGTTGCCGGCATTTCCTGTGGTCTGGTGACTGGGGAGACGGACGACGATTTCGTATTGTTGACGGATATTCAGGGACTGGAAGATTTCTTCGGTGATATGGATTTCAAGGTAACCGGTACGACAAAGGGAATCACGGCGATTCAGATGGATATCAAGATTCACGGACTGACCAGACCGATCGTGGAAGGCGCCATTGCGAGATGCCGGGAGGCGCGTCTCTTCATTATGGATACCTGTATGAAGCCGGCGATTGCCGAGCCGAGAAAGGAACTTTCTCCGTATGCACCCAAGATTGAATCGATTACAATCGATCCGCAGAAGATTGGCGATGTGGTTGGCAAGCAGGGCAGCACGATCAACAAGATCATTGAGGAGACTGGCGTAAAGATTGATATCTCCGAGGATGGTAACGTAGCGATCTGTGGTACGGATCAGGCGATGATTAATAAAGCGAAGGAGATCATTCTCAGCATCGTGACCGATATCGAGCCCGGCCAGATTCTGACCGGTAAGGTCGTGCGCATTATGAATTTTGGTGCCTTTGTTGAGTTGAAGCCGAAGAAGGACGGCATGGTTCATATTTCCAGACTTTCCAACAAGCGTGTGGAAAAAGTTGAGGATGTGGTGAACATCGGTGATATGGTGACGGTGCGGGTGCTGGATGTCGATAAGATGGGAAAGATCAGTCTGAGCATGAAGCCGGGCGACCTGGCGGAACACTGAAAAAGGAGAACAGTTTGAAGACGGGATTGAAGAGAGTTTTGATGACAGGAGCCATGGCCGTTATTCTGGCGACCGGGCCCTCCTTGCCTGTCTTTTCGGGTAACGCGTCATTGACGCCGGAGAAAGCGTCAGTGGCGCGTTCTCTGTCCGCAGGCAAGATTGCTGCTTACGCAGAGGAAGTCGTGGTTGGTGTGGCGCCGGGGTCGGTCGCGACAGGAATTCCGGTGGGTTCCGGCAGCGAGCCGGTGACGGCAGGGGCTGGCTCGGAGACGCTTACGGCTGGCAGCAGTACATCGACGAACACGGAAACGTCAGGAGTCCCGGTGAGCGCCGGGAGTGGAACGGTGACGACGGGTGGCGGTTCCGCGACGATTACAGTCGGGGCTGGCACATCGACGAGCTATGGACCGGGAGGCCCTGGTGTGAGTACCACAGAGATCTCGAAGGGGACGGACGGTTTTGCCGGTACGGTGGAGGATCCGATCGTGACAGTGACGGGAAAGTATACCTTCAGCCAGATGGAGCAGGATATCCGCGAACTGCAGAGCCGCTACGGGAGTCTGCTGCAGGTGAATACGATCGGTACGTCTCTGGACGGGCGAAGCATTTATGAGCTGGTGCTGGGCAACGCGAGCGCGTCAAAGCACATTCTGATCCATGCGGGTATTCACGCGAGAGAATATATGACGCCGCTTCTGGTAATGAAGCAGCTGGAATATGGGCTGTATTTTTATCAGACGGGAAGTTACAACGGACAGCTGTTGTCCGATCTTCTGAACAGAGTCGCCATTCATTATGTTCCGATGGTGAATCCCGATGGAATCGCAATCAGCCAGTCCGGGCTTAGTGGGATCCGTTCCTCTGCACTGCAGGCGACGATCCGCCAGTGTTACGATTATGATGTGTCGGCATCCCGGACGACGGCTTCTTTCGAGGAGTATCTGCCATACTGGAAGTCGAATGCGCGCGGTGTGGATCTGAACCAGAATTTTCCGGCAAACTGGGATCTGGTGACGTCGGCGGACGCGCCATCTTACGCGACTTATAAAGGGGATAGTCCGCTTTCGGAGCCGGAGAGTCAGGCGCTTGCAAATCTGACGGAATCCAGAAGCTGGGCGGCGGCTATCAGTTACCACAGCATGGGTGATCTGATTTACTGGGATTACGAGGGAAATCGCGTTTCGGAGGCCAGTCAGAATCTGGCCAATCTGGTCGTGGAGAAGACGGGATACCAGATTGCCGGCAGCAGTGGACATGGTGGCTTCAAGGACTGGGTTCAGATCAAGGATAATCCGATTCCAGGCCTGACGATCGAGGTTGGAAGCGTGGCCTGCCCGATGCCGGTGACGGAATTTACAAATGTATGGAATTGTAACAGCGAAGTCTGGGTCGCGTTGGCCGCAGCGTTGCAGTGACAGAGACGCTGGTGGGGGAGAGAGACGATGACAATCGGAGATATATCAAATCTGTTCGGATTTCTGGGCGGTCTGGGCATGTTCCTGTATGGAATGCATATCATGGCGGATGGCATGCAGAAGACGGCGGGAGGCCGGATGAGCAAATTCCTCGGTATGCTGACGAACAATCGTCTGATGGCGATCGGACTGGGTGCGCTGATCACCGCGATTATTCAGAGCAGCGGAGCAACGACCGTTATGGTGGTTGGTTTCGTCAGCGCCGGAATTCTGAATCTGACACAGGCGGTCGGTGTCATTATGGGTGCCAATATTGGTACAACGATCACGGCGTGGATCGTATCGATGAGTCAGCTGGGAGAAGCAATGGAGTTGTTCAGCCCGGATTTTTATGCGCCGCTGATCATCGGTGTGGGCGCGCTGGTTTTTCTGTTTGCCGGGTCGCCGCAGAAAAAAACAGCGGGTGAGATTGCCATTGGCCTTGGCCTTCTGTTCAAGGGACTGGACTTCATGTCGGGTTCTATTTCACCGTATACGGATCTGCCGGTTTTTGCGGATGCGTTTGCTCTGTTTGGACGAAATCCGATTCTTGGTATGATTGTCGGTATGCTGGTCACTGCGCTCCTGCAGAGTTCGTCTGCGTCGGTCGGTATTCTGCAGACGCTGGCACTGAACGGCGTTGTGACCAAGAGTTCGGCTATTTATATCACATTGGGGCAGAATATCGGTTCCTGTGTGACCGCCCTGCTTTCCAGCGTCGGTGGTTCGCGGACCGCGAAGCGGGCGGCGGTCATTCATCTGAGTTTTAACCTGATTGGCGCGGTACTGTTCGGGGTCGGCGGTTTTGTCCTGTTCTCGGTCAGACGCGAATTCGCAGCATCTCACATCAGCGCCGTAGAGATATCGCTGTTTCATACGTTCTTTAATCTGGTTATGACAGCGGTGTTGTATCCGTCGGCGGATTATCTGGTGAAGCTGTCAGGAGTGCTTGTCCGTGGAGAGGATGAGGCGCAGGAGACCACGGATGAAGAGGCATCGACGCTGAGACATCTGGACGAGCGCATCTTTGAGTCTCCGGCATTTGCAGTCGAGGTTGCGTCCATGGAGATCGTCCATATGGGACAGTATGCAGAGAAAAACGTCAGTGTTGCTCTCGAGGCCCTGATCAGCGGCAGTACGGATAAGATTCAGGAAGTGTATGAGCGGGAAAAGAAGATCAGCCATATGGAACAGATGCTGACGGAGTATCTGATCAAGGTGGAGAATCTGTCTTTAAACGGACGCCAGAAGAAAACGGTGACAAATCTTTTCTACAGCGCGAGCGACATTGCGCGGGTCAGCGGTCATGCGGAGAACCTGGCGGATCTGGCTCAGTATCTGCAGGAGCATGGACTGGAAATTTCGCCGGTCGGCAAGGCGGACCTGAATTCCATCAGTGCCTGTGCGCTCCAATCCTTTGCCTGTGCGATTGAGGCCCGCCAGAGTGGTGGCATGGATCTGGTACGCAGGGTGAGTCAGTACGAGGACGAGGTGGACAGCCAGGAGGAAGAACTGAGAGAGAAGCATATCGAGCGTCTGGCGGCCGGCGAATGCACGGCGTCCGCGGGAGTGGTTTTTCTCGATATCCTCAGCAACCTCGAGCGAATTTCTGATCATGCCTATAATCTTGCGGGGTATGTGAAAAGCGAAATGTAAAGATTTCCAGAAATTCCAAAAAACTACTTGCTATTTTGTATGGAATTAGGTACAATAGCACTAGATTGATTTAAACTTAACAATCAAATATTTTTTAACAATTCAGGAGGAATTCATCATGGCAGTAAAAGTTGCGATCAATGGTTTTGGACGTATCGGCCGTCTGGCATTCCGTCAGATGTTTGACGCTGAGGGTTATGAAGTGGTTGCGATCAACGATCTGACTGACCCGAAGATGCTGGCTCATCTGCTGAAGTATGACACCGCTCAGGGCGGGTATGCCGGACACATTGGTGAAGGCAAGCATACGGTAGAGGCCGGAGATGGTTCCATTATTGTAGACGGCAAGGAGATTACCATCTACAAGGAGCCGAAGGCTGCGGATCTTCCGTGGGGAGAGCTTGGCGTAGATGTTGTTCTGGAGTGCACCGGTTTCTATACCTCCAAGGATAAGGCACAGGCACACATTGATGCCGGCGCCAAGAAGGTTGTTATTTCTGCTCCGGCAGGCAACGATCTGAAGACGATCGTATTCAGCGTGAATGAGAACACCCTGACTGCTGAGGATACCATTATTTCCGCAGCATCCTGCACCACCAACTGCCTGGCTCCGATGGCGAAGGCTCTGAATGATTACGCTCCGATCCAGTCCGGTATCATGAGCACCATTCACGCTTACACCGGCGACCAGATGATTCTGGATGGTCCGCACAGAAAGGGCGATCTGAGAAGAGCGAGAGCGGGTGCTGCCAACATCGTTCCGAACTCCACCGGCGCTGCGAAGGCGATTGGCCTGGTTATTCCGGAACTGAACGGCAAGCTGATCGGTTCTGCACAGCGTGTTCCGGTTCCGACCGGTTCCACCACCATCCTGACCGCTGTTGTCAAGGGTGCAGACGTGACCAAGGAAGGTATCAACGCGGCGATGAAGGCGGCGGCGAGCGCATCCTTCGGCTACAACGAAGATCCGATCGTATCTTCTGATGTGATTGGTATGAGATATGGCTCTCTGTTCGATGCGACACAGACGATGGTGTGCAAGATTGCTGATGATCTGTATGAGGTTCAGGTTGTTTCATGGTATGACAATGAGAACTCTTACACCAGCCAGATGGTTCGCACCATCAAGTATTTCGCAGAGCTTGGCTGATTGCGAAACTGAAGGATTCTGCAGGGTCCGGTCCGATGGACCGGACCCTGCGTTATTTCCTGTCACTCATGGATGATATTTCAATGAAAGGAACACATTCCCATGTTAAATAAAAAAACAGTAGACGATCTGAAGGATCTGAAGGGCAAGAAGGTATTGGTTCGCTGTGATTTTAACGTACCGCTGAAGAACGGTGAGATCACGGATGAGACCCGCATCAATGCGGCGCTGCCAACGATTAACAAGCTGATCAGCGAGGGCGCAAAGGTAATTCTCTGCTCCCATCTGGGCAAGGTAAAGAACGGCCCGAATGAAGGCGAATCTCTGGCTCCGGTTGCGAAGCGCCTGTCTGAGAAGCTGGGTAAGGAAGTCGTCTTTGTTGCGGATTACCAGGTGACCGGCGAGGCTGCCACAGCTGCCGCAAACGCTCTGGCGGATGGCGACGTCATGCTTTTGCAGAACACCCGTTTCCGTGGCAAGGAGGAGACGAAGAATGGAGAGGAGTTCTCCAAAGAACTGGCCGATCTGGCAGATGATTATGTGTGCGATGCGTTTGGCTCTTCTCACAGAGCGCATGCTTCTGTAGAGGGCGTGACCAAATTTATCTCTGCCAAGGGCGGTACGAATGCGGTTGGTTATCTGATGCAGAAGGAGATCGATTTCCTTGGCAACGCGGTTGAGAATCCGGTTCGTCCGTTTGTGGCAATTCTTGGCGGCGCGAAGGTAGCGGACAAGCTGAACGTGATTTCCAATCTGCTTGAAAAGTGCGATACCCTGATTATCGGCGGCGGCATGGCTTATACCTTCCTGAAGGCACAGGGCAAGGGCGTCGGTCAGTCTCTGGTCGATGACAGCAAGATTGATTATTGTAAGGAAATGATGGAGAAGGCGGAGAAGCTGGGTAAGAAGCTCCTGCTCCCGATTGATACCGTGATTGCGGCTTCCTTCCCGGATCCGATTGATGGACCGATTGAGACCAGTGTGGTGTCTTCGGATCAGATTCCGGATGATATGCAGGGACTGGACATTGGACCGAAGACGGCGGAACTTTTCGCAGAAGCAGTGAAGTCCGCAAAGACTGTGGTATGGAATGGACCGATGGGCGTATTTGAGAATCCGACGCTGGCAGCCGGTACGATCGCTGTGGCGAAGGCGCTGGCGGACACCGAAGCGACCACAATCATCGGCGGCGGCGATTCGGCTGCAGCGGTGAATCAGCTTGGCTTTGGCGACAAGATGAGCCATATCTCCACAGGCGGCGGCGCTTCCCTGGAGTTCCTGGAGGGCAAGGAACTTCCGGGTGTGGTTGCAGCAGATGACAAGTAAGAGGTAGCGTCTGAACTTGGATCAGGCAGTTACAGGAAAGGATAGATTATGTCACGTAGAAAGATTATTGCGGGTAACTGGAAGATGAACATGACACCGTCGGAGGCAGTCGCTCTGGTTGAAACTTTGAAGCCGTTGGTGGCGACCGACGAGGCGGATGTTGTATTCTGTGTACCGGCGATTGATATTATTCCGGCATTGGAAGCGGCGAAGGGAAGCAATATTGAGATCGGCGCGGAGAATATGTATTTTGAAGAGAAGGGTGCATATACGGGTGAGATCGCTCCGAATATGCTGACTGATGTCGGTGTAAAGTATGTCATTATCGGACATTCTGAGCGGAGAGAGTATTTTGCGGAGACCAATGAGACGGTGAACAGGAAGGTACTGAAGGCATTTGAGCATGGCCTGACTCCGATTATCTGCTGTGGGGAGTCCCTGACTCAGAGAGAACAGGGCATCACGATTGACTGGATTCGTCAGCAGATCAAGATTGCCTTCCAGAATGTGACAGCAGATCAGGCGAGGACGGCTGTGATCGCCTACGAGCCGATCTGGGCAATCGGAACCGGTAAGACAGCGACTTCCGATCAGGCAGAGGAAGTCTGTGGCGCAATCCGTGCCTGCATCGGTGAAATTTACGATGAGGCGACAGCGGAAGCGATTCGCATTCAGTATGGCGGTTCCGTAAATGCGGGCAATGCGGCAGAGCTTTTTGCAAAGCCGGATATTGACGGTGGTCTGGTAGGTGGCGCGTCTCTGAAGCCGGATTTTGGTAAGATCGTGAATTATGGTTGATGGAAACCGTAGCTTTCACGGCTTGTTCCTGCATCGATAAGCAGCGTTGCAGTATTCCCTGATTGACCTGTCAGATTTGTATCTCTGCGTGCTGTATTAAGTTGGCAGGCGAATAAAATGTGACGTGGAGGCAAATTTTCATTGACAAGTGGACGGGAAACGTTTATGATATCAGATGTAGATATTATTAATAAAGCGATATGATTTGTGAGCGAAGGCGTTCGAATGGTGATTCTGATTCGGACGCTTTTTTTATTTGTCCGGGCGTACGGGAAGCTGCCGGCGGCAGAGCCTGTCGTTACAGGAGGATGGGGATTGCCTGAGATGAAAACGCTCCATAGATGATCGGAGGGTAAAGAAAATGGATGATATTGACAGAAAAATACTGAAGCTGCTGCAGGAGAATGCAAGAGTGTCGTTGAAGACGATTGCGGAGACTACATTTTTGTCGTCACCGGCGGTGTCGGCCCGGATTGAAAAGCTGGAGAAGGATGGAGTCATCTGCGGGTATCATGCGATGATTGATCCGATGAAGCTGGGGTATCATATTATTGCATTTATCAACCTGGATGTCATGCCGGAGGATAAGCCAAAGTTTTACGCATACGCAGAGAGCATCCCCAATGTGCTGGAGTGCAACTGTGTGACCGGAGCTTATTCGATGCTATTGAAGGTAGCTTTTCAGAGCACGATGGAACTGGATATCTTTATTGGCCAGCTGCAGAAATATGGGAAGACAAGTACGCAGATTGTGTTTTCCACCCATGTCGGCCCCAGAGGCATTGATGTAGAGGAATAAGTTTGCGCGAAACAGGTACGAAGAGGATTTCCTTCGCATATGGTATTTTATAGGAACGTATGCAGAGGAAGTCTTTTTATGGCGGAGACAAAACGGGTGATTATCGACGCCGGACACGGCGGAGCGGATCCGGGTGCCGTGTATATGGGCAGACTGGAAAAGGATGACAATCTGGCGTTGGCGCTGGCGGTTGGTCAGATTCTGGCGGATCATGAGATCGACGTCTCCTTTACCCGGGTGACGGATGTGTATCAGTCGCCACTTGCAAAAGCAGAGATGGCAAACCGATGGAATGCGGATTATTTTGTGTCGATTCATCGCAATGCCATGGAACGGCCGGGAACAGCATCCGGTTTTCAGAGTCTGATTTATGAGAGCGGTGGGGAGGCAGAGAAGCTGGCGCAGAATATCCAAGCTGCGCTCCGTGCGCTTGGTGAACCGGAACTGGGGATTGTGGAGCGCCCCGGTCTGATTGTATTGAGACGGACAGAGATGCCGGCGGTTCTGGTGGAGGCCGGATTTCTTGACAACGAAGCAGATAATCAGTTTTTTGATGCCTCTTTCGATGAAATTGCCCAGAGCATTGCCCGGGGGATTATGAAGACCATTCGTGATGCGCAGGAAGACCCCGGATATTACCAGATCCAGGTCGGCGCGTTTGCAAACCGTACGCAAGCGGAGCGGCTGCTTGGTGAGCTGACCGGACAGGGGCTTCCGGCTTTTCTGGTGTATCAGGACGGGCTTTACAAGGTGCGCGTGGGAGCCTATCTGAATCTGGATTATGCGGCATGGACAGAGAGGACGCTCCGGGGCGCGGGATATGAAACGATACTGGTGCAGGAAACGGCTGTGCTTTAATATTTGATTCCGTTTTGCATGAAACTGTGGTATAATCATAGTAAACAGCTATGCTAAGCTTAGTCTGCGCCTGACGGCTTGACTTCGCTAAGCGCCGCTGCATACATGAAACTTAGCGCTCAGCTTCGCTTCGCTGAGTTTCATAGTAAAAGAGTCCGTGAATATATGACAGGCAGCGCCTGGAAATGGAAAGGAGGATCATTATGATTATCACCATTGGCAGACAGTATGGCAGCGGGGGACGGGAAATCGGAAAGAAGCTGGGAGAGGAGCTGGGACTCCATTGTTATGACAAGGAGATCCTGCGAATGAATTCCGATGAGAGCGGGATCAAGGAGAGTTATTTTCATCTGGCTGATGAGCGGGCCGGGAACAAATTGCTGTATCGGGTTGTCAGCAGCCTGATTCCGGAACAGGGCGCTCCTTCTTTTGGTTCCGACCTGGTGAAGGCGGATAATCTGTTTCGCTTTCAGTCCGCGGTGATCCGCAGGCTGGCGGCGGAGGAGTCCTGTATTTTCATCGGGCGCTGCGCGGAATATGTTCTGGAAGGGACGGAGAATCTGGTGCGCATCTATCTGTACGCGAGTATGGAAGCGCGCTGGCGCCGGATCGTGGACAAGGGATTGTATGATGAGAAGAATGCAGTGAAGCAGATCGCACGGATTGACAAGGAGCGGAGGGATTACCATCAGTATTATACCGGGAAACGGTGGGATGCCCCGGAGAATTATGATCTGATGCTGAATACTTCGGAACTGGGAGTGGATGGTACTGTGCGGGTGATTCTCGGATATCTGCGGGACAGAGATCTCGTATAAGAAGGTTGTGTCTTTCACGTCGGACAAATGGCCGGAGGGCGATTGGCTCTCCGGCCATTTGTCTGTTGCGGGTCGAAAAATGGTTCGTGTGAATGAAAGGCATCTGGTAACACGGGTCCGATCCGGATGAATCCTGCCGACGGCTTACATGTCCGGCACCGGTGTTGGTCTGGCGGAGTCAAAAATGTCTTCTGCATGGAAGAGATCCTCCAGGCGGCGGGCGGACACGTCTTCTGTCATGATATCCTGCCACAGGCGGTAGCCGTCCAGATTGCGACGTCCCTGGCGGAACCAGTCGTCGCCGATCTGTACCCAGTAGCGACTGGAATCAACATTGCAGAAATAGCGGAAACCAGCCGCGTGCAGACAGGCAAACCGGTCATTGTCCATGGAATATGGATGCCAGTCGCCGATATCGGAACCAAATGGGAACAGGATGATATCGGTATCGCCGATCAGAGTTTCCACTTCGCTTTCCCATTTATCTGTGTCAGAGAGGAAGCGTTCCCATTCTACTTCGCCGAGGTTTAAGTGCCCCCAGCTGTGAGAGGCAAGCTCCCATCCGTGATCGCGGAGACACTGGGCTACTTCGGCGGCAGCCTGCCGATCCTGTTCCAATGTATCTGAGTCTGCGTAGGCGGAAGGAGAAGTCCGGTAACCAAGGATGCCTTCGTATCCGGTGAAAGCAAGGACGGCACGGGCGCCCCGGTAAGAAAAATCCGGATGCTCCTGAATGAAGTCCTCCAGGATCGGAACCAGATCATAGGAACCGATGGTAATACTGCCGTCGTCGTTTGTCATTTCACAGGTCGGTTTGCCATCCTCCCCCACAACGATGCGGCTGGCAAAACCGTCACCATTCATATAAGGATAGTAGCACAGATCATCCTGAGACATGACGAAGGGAATCTTTCCCTCCGGCAGAAGGATGGTTCCCGGTTTCATCACAGAATTCCCGTTTTCATCGACTGTCTCGTATGCCAGATCGTGGAGACGGACGAGGACATAGCCCTTGTCATACATACTCTGGATGATTTTACGAAATTCATCGACCGTGGTCATGACCTGATTGTATCCGTCCTGGTCTGCTTCACCGTCAAAAGCCTTTGCCGGATCCCAGATCAGGGAATGAAAAAACACATGAGTTACTTCCGTGACTGTAACGGGAATCAGGGCTTCTCTGGCGGCTTCGTATCCGGCGAGCTCCTGCATGAGAACGGGATCGTCTTCGTATCCGTCGACGGAGCGGAGAAGATCCAGAGCCGCATCGTAGTCATATCCGGCAGCCAGCCGGCGCGCGGCAACGATCGTTTCAACGGCTGGAGAATCGATAAGAAGTGTATCAGCGGCAGGAGGCAGGGTATCCTCGCCGACGATTGCATCTTCGATATCGGAGCTGTCTGGTTCTGTGTCCGGATCGGCTGACAGAATCCGGTCCGTATTCTGTTCCGGGGATGAAGCACGGTGGCTGCGCCAGGCGTGGATTCCAAAGACAGCCGCGCCAACCAGCAGGACGCATCCGGTAACGGCAAGCAGGAGCGGAAAAATATTGCGGCGCCGTTTCCTTCTGAATCGGCGTCTGTGTCTGTGAAAAAGCATCTATGTAATCCTCTTTTCCGTTGTATTTGAATTGCTTTTATGAATGTTCGAAACGATACCAGTATATCACATTCATTTTGAAATGGCTACCGGGGATTGACTGGCTCAATTACTAATTTTCAGGAGACCTTCATATACTGGAAAGACAGGATGAGAAATCGGAGAGTGGCATGAAACAAATACTGGTTTTGCTGTGTGCCGGGGTACTTACGCTGACCGCGGCTCCCACTGCATGGGCCGCCTCTGGCGGTCGGATATCCGTTCCGTCTGCGGCGATTGTCTTACCGGAAACAGCGGAAGCGGGACCGGAGATTTCCGCGCCGAGTGCATTGCTGATGGAGGCATCCACCGGACAGGTGATTTACGAAAAGGAGGCTGATATACAGAGGAGTCCGGCGAGTATCACGAAAATCATGACACTGATTCTGATTTTTGATGCGATCGACTCCGGAAAGATTCAGCTGACGGATGAGGTGGTGACCAGCGCTTATGCGAAATCGATGGGTGGTTCGCAGGTGTTTCTGGAGGAAGGAGAGGTTCAGACCGTAGAGACACTGATCAAGTGTATTGTGGTTGCTTCGGGAAATGACGCATCGGTTGCCATGGCGGAGTATCTGGCCGGGAGCGAGGATGCGTTTGTACGTATGATGAACGAACGGGCGGAGGGACTGGGGATGACCGGGACTCATTTTGTGGATTGCTGTGGACTGACCGAGGATCCGTCGCATCAGACAACCGCGCGGGATATCGCGATTATGTCGCGTGAGCTGATTACAAAGTATCCGCAGATTCATAATTATTCGACGATCTGGATGGAAAATATCACTCATGTAACGAAGCAGGGGACGAAGGAATTTGGATTGGCGAATACCAATAAGCTGTTGAAAATGGCAACGAATTTCCGGGTAACCGGGTTAAAAACCGGGTCGACTTCCTCGGCAAAATACTGTCTGTCAGCGACGGCGGAGAAGGATGGGATTCGTCTGATTGCAGTGATTATGGCAGCTCCGGACTTCCGGGCAAGATTTGCGGACGCACAGACACTCCTGAACTACGGTTACGCGGGCTGCCGACTGTATGAAGACGGAGAAATGCCGGAACTTGCCCGGATGCCGGTAAAAAACGGGGTCGAGAATACGGTTCCTCTTTGTTATGCGGAAAAATTCAGTTATCTGAGCCTGGGCGGAGAAGATTTTTCTCAGATACAGAAAAAACTCCTGATACCGGAATGGATCGAGGCGCCGGTGGAAGAGACAGAGAAGGTCGGTGTCATTCGCTATGAACTGAACGGGAAAGTACTTGGGGAAGTCGACATTCTTGCCGCGGGAGGAACTGCCCGCGCCGGATACCGGGACTATCTGAAGCGGGTATTGTCCTTATTTTTGCGGCGGGCGCGGGCAGAAGAAGCGGTGGATTCGGATGCGTTTCCTTCCACATGACAGAAAGCAGGGGAGCAATTACCGAAGTGCGGCCTCAGAATATTCCGTTGTCACGAGATCGTCATAGGGAACGCGGTTTTTGAGCTCCCCGGCTTCTTCGAGAATATTCTGCAGCAGATCAAAGCTGCTTTCCTCGAATATGGTATCATTTTTCCAGGTATCCTGAGACTGGTAGCGTTCGATGATATTAATCAGGTTTTCAAGCGGCGTCTCCGGGAACTGGGGTTGTATGGTTCGGGCGATTTCCTCAGAAGAGTGTGTATTGACATATTCCAGGCCTTTTTGAATCGCGTTGGTAAATTCCTGCACGACGTCCGGGTGGGCGGCAATGTAACTTTTCCGTGCGCAGTAAGCGGTATAGGGGACGTAACCGGATTCCGTGCCGAGCGAGGCGACGACCGTACCGTTTCCTTCGAGTTCCAGGCTGGTGGCGTATGGTTCAAATTCCACTGTATAGTCGGAGTCGTCACTGGTAAAGGCGGCCGCAGTCAGACCAAAGCTGATGCTCTGGTCGATGGTGAGGTCTGTCTCTGGGTCGATTCCGTGTTTTTTTAAGATATATTCAAATACCATTTGCGGCATGCCACCTGCCCGGCCGCCCAGAACCTTTGCGCCGCGAAGTTTTTCCCATGTAAAGTCCGGATCCGCCTTCCGCCCGACGAGAAAGTTGCCGGCACGCTGTGTGAGCTGGGCGAAATTTACCGCGTAATCCTCTGCTCCGTTTGCATAGGTATAGATCGAGGCCTCCGACCCCATAAAGCCGATATCCGCGTCTCCGGAGATCAGGGCGGTCATGACCTTGTCAGCTCCGCCTCCGTTTACCAGAGTCAGATTCAGCCCCTCGTCCCGGAAATATCCCAGTTCGATGGCCGCATATTGTGGAGCGTAGAAAACCGAGTGAGCGACTTCGTTGAGAGTAACTTTGGTCAGGCCGGAGTCGGCACCGGTGCGTCCACATGCGGTGAGCGCGAGGGCGGCTGCGATCGTTCCGGCCAGTAATCTGAGTTGATACATGGTTCCTCCCTTAAAATAGAATTGATTGATATCTTAGTGTATGAATGGCGAACACGGAGCGTGCCATCGGAATTCCTGCCCTGGGTGCCAGTCGTTTGGAATCGTTATATAAAATCCCATGACAAACCAGTGGAAACGTGCTATGATAGATGACAGATGGTAAAACAGACAGGGAACGGCGGTTTGCGCAGATCGCCGCAGATGGAAAGATGCAAGAGGAAACGGGAACCTATGAATTATAAGATGATCGTCCTGGATCTGGACGGAACACTGACGAATCGGGACAAAGTAATCACCGATCGCACCAAAAAAGCCTTGATGGAGGCACAGAGACGAGGAAAGAAGGTCGTGCTGGCGTCGGGGCGGCCGACGTATGGCGTCACTCCTCTGGCGGAGGAACTGGAGCTTGAGAAGTATGGTGGTTTTATATTATCCTTTAACGGCGGAATGATTACGGACTGCCGGACGAGGGAAGTGATGTTCCAGAAGAAGCTGCCGCTGGAGTCGAACCGACGGATTGTGGAGCTGGCAAAGGATCAGGGAGTGGACATCCTCAGCTATCAGGGCGCATGGATTATTACAAATAATGTGGAATGTCCATATGCGAAGCTGGAGTCAAAGGTGAACCATCTCAAGCTGAAACAGATCGAGGATATGGCGGATTATATGACCTTTTCCGTTCCGAAGTTTATTATGCTGGATGATGGGGATTATCTGGCGCTGGTGGAGGGGCGTGTAAAGGCAGCCCTGGGGAAGAATTTCAGCGTCTACCGGTCAGAACCCTATTTCCTGGAGATTATGCCAAGGGGGATCGATAAGGCGCACAGTCTGGGACAGCTTCTGGATCGGCTGGGAATGACGCAGGAGGAGATGATTGCCTGTGGAGACGGCTACAATGACATGTCGATGATTAAGTATGCGGGGCTAGGCGTGGCGATGGCGAATGCAGTGTTGCCAGTGCGCAATGCTGCAGATTTTATCACATATTCCAACAATGAAGACGGCGTTGGATATGTCGTGGAGAAATTTATGTTAAAAGATTGAATCATGGCAAAATTTGTGATAAAGGACTGGACTTTATAAATTTAGTGTGTTAAACTAAGCGGGATGGCAGAAAGTGTAAACAAGCACACAGAGAAAGGAAGACCGGTTTATGAACAAGAAAATCAGGACAGAAGCAGTGGATCACCTGTTTCAGGCAGTGCTGACCCTGAGAACGTCAGAAGAATGTTATCGTTTTTTTGAGGACGTGTGTACGGTTAATGAACTTTTGTCTCTGTCACAGCGATACGAAGTAGCGAAGATGCTGAGAAATAAGAAAACCTACCTGGAGATAGCAGAGACGACTGGCGCATCCACGGCGACAATCAGCCGGGTGAATCGTTCGTTGAATTATGGCAGCGACGGATATGACATGGTGTTTGCCCGGCTGGCGAAACAGGAAGCGGCCGAAGCACCAGGGAAAGAGCCGGACGTGGAAGTGGAATAGAGTCATGACAAAGGCGCCGATGATGTGAGTGAGACATTGTCGGCGCCATGTGCATGAAGGATTATTTTTCCGTACGGGATTTTTTGCCATTCGCTGTCCCGGCCTGTGTTTCAGACCGAAGCTGATCAATCATCCGTTCGATGATCTGTTTCTTCCGGTATACATCAAAGGCCAGTTCACTGATGAAGGTGAACAACTGCAGATATTCCTGCTCCTCCTCTGGTGCGTCGGTGAAGGTGGTGCGGGAAAAGTCGAACATTGTCCGGATATCTTCCCGGAGACGTTTCATCTGTTCGTCTTCCAGAGAAAAAACTTCGTTGTATATGTCGCAGAGATTCCGCCCGTTTTCGGCTTTGAAATAGTGCGCAGTGATCGGCTCGAAGAGCTGACCGATGTCGTTGATGGAGAGCAGGTTCTTGTAATAATAAATGAAGATGAGCAGGATCATATGCTCCCGGCTGTATTTTTTCTTCACCGGGGGTGGGATTAGTGCGTTTTTGGCGTAGTTGTTGATCATGGTTTTTGTCAGAACCTTGTCCTCAGGCATGCGCCTGGTTTGCTTCAGATTCTCTTCCATGAAGGAAAGGACCTGATCCATATACAGGTCGATATCCGGAATCCGTTCCAGACGGATGTGTGAAGTGTGATCCAGGCCTTCCAGAATGTCGGCCAGCCGTTCGTTGTTTGTTTTCATGGTGTTACCTCCTGACCTTATTATATGGTAATGAGAACTACATGACAAGTGGAATCGTAACACTTTGCCGGGAATTTTCCGGTTCCGGTTGAAAAAAGAAAGAAAAATCAGTATAATGAAAGTGGTCGCGATAGTGGCTGCTGCGTTTTTGGCATGAGAATGGCGCACGGCTGTTGCAGACGGAAAGCGGAACAGAATAAGAAAGGAATATGCATCAGAATGGCAGTTTATGATACATTGAATCCGATGCAGAAGGAAGCGGTCTTTTACACAGAAGGGCCGCTTCTTATACTCGCGGGGGCCGGTTCGGGGAAAACCAGGGTCCTGACCCATCGCGTGGCATATCTGATTGAGGAAAAGCAGGTGAACCCATGGAATATCATGGCGATTACTTTTACAAACAAGGCCGCGGGTGAGATGAGAGAGCGGGTAGACGGGCTGGTGAAACAGGGCGCGGCGAGCGTCTGGGTCAGTACCTTCCACTCCACATGCGTGCGGATTCTGCGCCGCTTCATTGACCGGCTGGGATATGAGAATGGTTTCAGCATTTATGATGCGGATGATCAGAGAATTCTGATGAAGCAGGTGCTGAAGCGGATGGATCTGGATCCGAAGCAGTTTCGTGAGCGTTCGGTGCTCGCGGCTGTTTCAAACGCAAAGAATGAACTGATTAGCCCGGAGGAGTTCCGGCTGCGGGCGGAGGGCGATTACCGGGAGCGGAAGATTGCGGAAGCCTATCAGCTGTATCAGGAGGAGCTGCGTAAGAATAATGCACTGGATTTTGATGACCTGATCTTTAAGACGGTCGATCTTTTCCGTTGCGATCCAGATGTACTGGCGAACTATCAGGAGCGGTTCCGCTATATTATGGTAGACGAATATCAGGATACGAATACGGCTCAGTTTCAGCTCATTTCTCTGCTTGCAGGAAAGTATAAGAATCTGTGTGTGGTTGGTGATGACGATCAGTCGATTTACAAGTTCCGTGGCGCGAATATCAACAATATTCTGGATTTTGAGGGCACGTTTCCGGGAGCGAAAGTGATCCGGCTGGAACAGAATTACCGTTCGACTGGTCATATTCTGGACGTAGCCAACGCGGTGATTCAGAATAATGTTGGCCGCAGGGAGAAGAAGCTGTGGACGGAAAACGGGGAAGGTTACCCGGTGGTATTCCGGCATTATGATCATGCGTTTGCGGAGGCAGAAGGAATCGTGTGGGATATTCTGAATGGCGGTCGCGCATATCAGGATTACGCGGTTTTGTACCGTACAAACGCACAGTCTCGGCTGCTAGAAGAAAAGTGCGTGACGCACAATGTTCCTTATCGTCTGGTCGGCGGCGTCAATTTCTACGCCAGGAAGGAGATCAAGGATATCCTGGCGTATTTAAAGACGATTGCGAACGGACGGGATGATATGGCAGTCCGGCGCATCATCAACGTGCCGAAGCGGGGAATCGAAGCGACTTCCGTGGAACGGGTCGCTGCCTGGGCGGCAGAGCAGAATCTGAACTTTTATGAAGCATGCAAAAAGGCAGAGACGATTCCGGAGATGAGCAAAGCGGCCGGAAAGATCAGAGACTTTGTAAAGCAGATTGAGTTGCTTCGTTCGAGACTGGAAGGAGAGCAGACGGCTGGCGAAGAGACCGGGGGCAGCGTCAAAGCGTTAATCGAGGCGGTGCTGGATGAAACCGGATATCGGAGCGATCTGGCGAATGAAGGAGAAACCGAGGCTCTGGCAAGGCTGGAGAACATCAATGAGCTGATCAATAAGGCGGTCGCTTTTGCGGAGATTCACGAGGAGACCGGGCTTGTCGGCCTAAATGCATTTCTGGAAGAGGTAGCGCTGGTAGCGGATGTGGATTCCCTGGATGAGTCGGAAAACCGGGTGACGCTGATGACGCTGCACAGTGCAAAGGGGCTGGAGTTCCCCATCGTCTATTTAAGCGGCATGGAAGACGGACTGTTCCCTGGCTCCATGGCAATTTTTTCGGATAATCGGGAGGATCTGGAGGAGGAACGCCGTCTCTGCTATGTGGGTATCACAAGGGCGAAGGAGCGGCTGATTCTGACGGCATCGCGTTCCCGGATGGTCAATGGAGAGACGCGCTTTGCGAAAATCAGCCGGTTTATTGATGAGATTCCGGAGGAGATGCTGGTAAGGGAGCGTTCCAGACCACGGCAGGAGGATCGGACACCTCATGAGCGGAATGCGGCCGATCCGATGATGTGGAGGCAACGGCAGAAGGAGCTGGGTGTCAGCCGTTTTGGTGTCCGGACGAATTCTTATGCTTCTCCGACCGCTGCTTTCGGGGCGGAAGGCAGCGAGCAGAAGGCGGCGATTCCTGGTTTCGGGAAGCCGTTTGCTGTGCAGAAATCGTCTGCGCTGAGTTATGCAGCCGGTGACCGGGTCCGGCATATCAAATTTGGCGAAGGGATCGTGCAGAATATTCAGGATGGGCCGAAGGATTTTGAAGTGACGGTGAACTTTGACCGGGTTGGAATCAAGAAAATGTTTGCTTCCTTCGCAAAACTGGAAAAATTGTGATAAAATTAAAAAAACTGAGTAAAATAGGATAGTAAAAAAACGGAATTAGTGATATACTGAATGCAATGGTCAGGAAAAGAAAGCCGTATGGCGGAAAGGACGTGAATTATGAATTATCGTTTTGATAAGGACAGATTCGACAGCATGAGCAAGGATGCGTTAGCCCGCGTGGAAGAAATCATGAACACGACCAGGCTGAACGAACTTTTGCATAAGAAAGAGGAAGAAGAGAAGCAGAAGACCTGCATTCTCTGGGTTCTGGCGATCATCGGTGCGGTTGCGGCAGTCGCGCTGATTGCGTATGGCGTGTATCGTTTCTTTACTCCGGATTATCTGGAGGATTTCGAAGACGATTTTGATGATGACTTTGATGATGACTTCTTCGAGGAAGAGGAAGAAGATAAGGAAGAAGAAAAGAAATAAGGCGAACGATCATTCGCCGGATGGATGGAACGAGTAGGGGCGTGTCCTGTTTGCGGGACACGCATTTTCTGTTTCATGGGAACGCAGTTCGTGCGTGCTTCCTGCGGTTCCCTGAGAAAAGAAGGATAAGGAGTCGGATTGTGAAAAAAGGAGATCTGTGCGAAGCTGTGATCGAGAGAATTGAATTCCCCAATAAGGGAATTGCATACATAGAGGGAGAGCGGGTTGTCGTGAAACATGCCATTCCCGGACAGCGGGTTCGTTTTGTCATTAACAAGAAACGGCACGGAAGCGCCGAGGGACGGCTGCTGGAGGTATTGGAGCGTTCTCCGCTCGAACAGGCGCAGGGAACCTGTCCTCATTTCGGACAGTGTGGCGGCTGTCTGTACCAGAGCCTTCCATATGAAGAACAGCTGCGGATTAAGAATGCCCAGGTAAAGACGCTGCTTGATGGGGTCTGTGATCCGGAATCCTACGAGTATGAGGGGATCAAGGGAAGCCCGCTCCACACCGGATACCGGAATAAGATGGAATTCACGTTTGGGGATGAATACAAGGATGGGCCGCTGGCGCTTGGCATGCACAGGCGCGGCAGTTTTTATGATGTGGTAACGACGATGGATTGCCGTATCGTTCACCCGGATTTTTGTCGCATCCTCGAGGCGACGCTTGCGTTTTTTCAGGATGCGAATGTGAGTTATTATCGGAGAATGCGCCATGAGGGATATCTCCGGCATCTGCTTGTTCGTCGTGCTGTAAAGACGGGTGAGATTCTGGTCGCGTTGGTCACTTCCGGTCAGACCGAAGAACTGGAGAGAGGGGAAACTCAGAAAGCAACCGCAGGGCAGGAGAAGCTGGCTGGATGCGAGGCGGAGGAAAGGATTCTTGCTGGATGGCGAGATCGGCTTCTTTCGCTGCCGCTCGCGGGAACCTTTACCGGCATTCTCCATATTCGCAATGACAGTCTGGCGGATGTGGTGCAGAGCGATGAGACGACGATCCTGTATGGACAGGATTATTTCTATGAGGAACTGCTGGGGCTGAAATTTCGTATTTCGCCGTTCTCCTTCTTCCAGACCAATTCCCTCGGTGCGGAAGTGCTTTATGAGACCGCGCGTGGGTATGTGGGAGAGACCAGGGATAAAGTTGTGTTTGATCTTTACAGTGGAACCGGAACGATCGCGCAGATGATTGCGCCGGTGGCTGCGAAGGTCGTGGGCGTGGAGATTGTCGAGGAGGCTGTGCAGGCCGCACGGGAGAATGCGGCGCAAAACGGACTCAGTAATTGCGAATTCATTGCCGGAGATGTGCTGAAGGTGATCGATGAGCTGGCGGATAAACCGGATTTGATTATTCTTGATCCGCCAAGAGATGGAATTCACCCGAAGGCGTTGGACAAGATCATTCGCTATGGTGTGGACCGACTGGTCTATATTTCCTGCAAACCGACCAGTCTGGTGCGGGATCTTGCCATCCTTCAGGGAAGGGGATATCGGCTGGTGAAAGCCTGCGCTGTGGACATGTTCCCGGCCACTTCAGGGATCGAGACTATAGTAGGAATACAAAAAGTTAGCATGTAGAAGTCCTTGAATTTACACACTTTGTGAATATGTTTGAGTTTGGCACAGACGGAGATGATTCCAAGTCAAAGAGGTTAATTGACAAAATCTCAGTTTCCGTTGTTATCAACCTCAGTTCTTACGAGTGAATTGTATGACTGATTTTATCTTATGAAAATTACAAACCGAGCTATGCGCGGATTCATGTGGAGTGTGTTGACAGGTGGAACAACCACGTTAAGCGTGAAAGAAAAAATTAAAGCTGGTGCGAGGTTATCCAACGAAGCAACTCCTCGAAGCCGGATTCTCCTGCAGCTATTTGCAGGAATATTTCGGATAACTCTTCCTGCGTATAGTCGAGCTCCACTTTGTTGAGCGCGAGAAATACAAGCATCGCATGTGCGCCGATGCGTTTGTTTCCGTCAATGAAAGCATGATTTTTAACAAGGCCATAACCAAGCCGGGCAGCCTTTTGCTGAATGGATGGGAACACGTCGGTATTTCCAAAGCCTTGAAATGGTGCGTTTAACGCAGAATCGAGCAATCCTTCATCTCGGATGCCATCACTGCCACCGGTTTCTTCCAGAAGTTGTGTATGGAGTAATAAAATCTGTTCCTTTGAAAGAATAATCATTTGGCCAGTACCTTGTAAGCTTCATGATTTTTTGCGAGCAACCGTTTTGACACAGCAAGGACATCTTCATCGCGAGCGGTCTGTTCTTCTTCTGCGGAACTGAATTCAATAAGCAGGTAGCGTGGTGTGTTGTTCTTTAGAATGACAACAGCTCCATTCTCATCAACCATGCGTGCGACTCGTGAGAAGTTCTGGTTGGCTTCTGTGATAGAAACGAGATTACTTGTGTTTACGTTCATGTGCAGAACCTCCTGTATTTAATACTGTTAGTATACGCATATTTTAGGAGAAATTCAACCTATTTTTGACATTTGTTTGAGACCAGAGACCGTTTAATTTTCTGTCAAAATACCGTCGAGACATGCTCTCTTAACAAAATTGAAAGAGGCGTAGATTGCGTCTGGAGCATGGAGAGGAAGAATACAACATGACACACTTGCTTTTGTTTATTATTTACATTGCTTTTATCAGCTTAGGTCTGCCTGATGCATTGCTTGGCTCCGCATGGCCATCCATTTATCCAGAGTTCTCGGTTCCGGTCTCCTATGCGGGAATGATTTCCATGGTGATTGCTCTGGGAACCACCATTTCCAGCCTGCAAAGCGACAGGTTGACTGTCCGGTTCGGAACCGGAACGGTCACGGCAGTCAGTGTAGGGATGACAGCAATCGCCCTGTTTGGCTTTTCTGTTTCTCATTCATTTCCGTCTCTTTGCCTGTGGGCAATTCCCTATGGTCTGGGAGCAGGCAGTGTGGATGCCAGCCTGAATAATTATGTGGCGCTCCATTATAAAAGCAGACATATGAGCTGGCTTCATTGTATGTGGGGAATCGGCGCCAGTACAGGTCCTTATATGATGGGACTGGTTCTGACAAGAGGCCTGCGCTGGAACAGTGGCTACCGCATCATTTCGGTGTTACAGATCGTTTTGACAATCGCCCTGGTGTTGAGCCTGCCACTTTGGAAATTTCATAGAAAGAAGGAGGAAACTGTGCCGTCAGAGAAGATACGGAAGGCAATGGGCTTTATGGAGATTCTTTCGGTACGTGGTGCAAAAGCAGTCATGATGTCTTTTTTCTGCTACTGCGCCATTGAACAGACCGTGGGCTTGTGGGCTGCCAGCTATCTGACGCTGCAAAAAGGTCTTCTGGCAGAGCAGGCTGCCAGCTTTGCATCCATGTTTTACCTGGGCATTACAATCGGCAGAGCCTTCAGTGGATTTTTGACCATGAGGTGGAACGACCGACAAATGGTGCGAATCGGACAGGAAATCATAGCTTTGGGATGTTTTGTTCTGCTGTTTCCATTTTCCAGTGGATTTTCCGTGGCCGGGTTCATTTTCATCGGGTTGGGCTGCGCACCGATTTATCCCTGTATGATTCATGCCACACCGGAGCAGTTTGGAGCAGAACGCTCACAGGCGCTGATCGGTGTGGAAATGGCCAGTGCCTGTGTAGGAACCTGTCTTATGCCGCCTTTGTTCGGAGTGATCGCCAATTCGATCAGCATTGGTCTTTTACCGTGGTATCTTCTGGTTCTTTTGTTTTTGATGATGGTGATGTTCGAAAAACTGAATGGAGGTCACAGATGATATTTACAGATTATCATGTTCATACTTATTACAGTGATGATTCCACCTATCCCATGGAGGATGTGGTCAGAGATGCGATTCAGATGGGGATGGAGGAACTCTGCTTTACCGACCATGTAGACTACGGAATTAAGATCGACCGGGATTGGGGATGGGAAAGGAATAGAGCTTAACACATCAAGCCATCGTTACAAATTAACAGATTCACAGCCGTGCGCGGCGATTCTGAAGCTGTATCGCGATCTGGGCGGCAAAATCCTGACGATCGGGAGTGACAGCCACGCGCCCGCCCATTTGGGGGCTTATATCAGGGAGGACAGCCGGATTTTGAAAGAGATGGGGTTTGAGTATTTATGTACATATGAAAACATGGAGCCGGTTTTTCATAAAATTTGACCAGAAAGGGGATTTTGACATGGCAATTGTAGTGAATCTTTATTATACGGGCTCAGGAGGTAATGCAAGAAAATTCGCGCAGGAGATGGTATCAGGCGGCACAGTTGCCAGAATTCGTGCGGAGGAGGGGAATCTTCGTTATGAGTACTTTTATCCGATGGATGACCCGGAAACGGTACTGCTAATAGATATGTGGAGAGACCAGGCTGCGCTTGACGCTCACCATGCGTCCCCGATGATGAAGGAAATTTCAGAATTGAGAGAAAAATACAATCTTCATATGAAGGTGGAGAGATATGTCGCTGACGAGGAAGGAATCCCTGATCAGGATGCTCCGTTTATCAGGAAGTAGAGTTGACTTTCAGTGAAAAATTGAGGATAATATCCATGAGAATGAGGGGATACTGTGAGTAGCGCATCTGATTCAAGGAGGAATGACAATGATTTCAGCTATGCCTTTAGATCTGATGGATTTGATAGAACAGGGTGAATCCCTGACGGTGGAATTCAAAAAGTCTACAACGGATATTACAAAGGATGTGTATGAGACGGTATGCTCTTTCTCGAATCGGGAGGGTGGCCATATCTTTTTAGGCGTTAAAGACGATGGAACTGTTCTTGGAATACAAGAGGATAAGATTGATGGTATGAAGAAAAATTTCGTTACTACAATCAACAATGAGCAGAAAATATATCCCCCAATGTATCTGCAACCAATAGAGTACGATGTTGATGGGAAGCGTGTCCTCTATGTTTATGTACCTGTCAGTCCGAGTGTTTGTCGATGTACCGGACGCATATATGATCGCAACAATGAATCGGATATTGATATAACCAACCATGAATATCTGGTGTATCAGCTATATTCCAGAAAACAAGATACGTACTATGTTAACAAAGCGTTCCCGGTTTTTACTGTTGCTGATTTACGTCATGATCTGATGGATCGCGCACGTAATATGACGAAAGCCCGGATGCAAAATCATCCGTGGAGAGATATGACGGATGAAGAAATGCTTCGCAGTGGTAAGCTGATTCTAACGGATCCCCAAACGGGAAAAGAAGGGATTACGTTGGCGGCGATTCTGTTATTCGGTTCCGATAACCTGATAGCATCGGTACTTGCTCATCATAAGACAGATGCGATTATGAGAGTCTATCATGTGGATCGGTATGATGACAGAGATGTAATTGTGACAAATCTGCTTGACAGTTATGATCGATTGATTGCATTTGGCGAGAAACATTTAAATGACCTGTTTACCATGGATGGGATTATCAGTGTCAGTGCCAGAGATAAAATCCTTAGAGAAATTGTGTCTAATTTGCTTGCACATAGAGATTTTTCTAATGGTTATGTGGCGAAAATGGTTATCGAGAAAGACCGGATTTTCACTGAAAATGCGAATCGCTCACATGGCCATGGGAATTTGAATTTGGCTACGTTCAGACCTTTTCCGAAGAATCCGCCCATCTCCAATATGTTCAGAGAGATTGGATTGGCGGATGAATTGGGTTCCGGTATGAGAAACACATATAAATATACGCGGCTCTATTCTGGCGCAGAACCGCAGTTTGTAGAGGGAGAAGTGTTTCAAACGATTGTCCCATTGAGTGAGGCAGCTACTACAGTGAAAGTGGGGCCATATGTTAGCAATGATGATAGGGGCCATGATAGGGGCCATGATAGGGGCCATGATAGGGGCCATGATGAAAGCCGTGAAGAGAAAACGGCAAGACTTTTAGAGTATTGTATGGAGCCAAGATCGAGAAACGAGATGCAGATGTATTTGAATATAAGCAGTCGTGCATATTTCAAAAGAGCTTATCTGGAACCGCTCCTGAAGGAGGGAGGACTTAAAATGACAATACCTGAGAAACCACAAAGCAGAAACCAGAAGTATGTAAAAGTATAATCGTTTCCTATCACTGCATTGTAAAAAGGCAACAGGCATAAGGGGCTGAGTCCCTTTGCCTGTTGCCTTTAAAATTTCCGGAAGATATCCGAACACAGATTATATAGGAGAAAGAAGATGTCGCTTCCTGTTTTTATCATGTAATCGGCGGCTTTTTGTTTGCTTTGGATGTAGTAGGATTCCCCATTTTTTATCCTGCAGTTAATTTTTCATGAGTACAGGCTCACTTCGGATGGCAGTTTCGTCAAAGCGTTTCACGCTCAGTTGTTTCCACACATACACCATCATAATCATCGCCGCCGTAAATGAGACCACATCCGCGATCGGACCGGAATATAGCGGCCCCATGACGCCAAGCTGACGGAACTCCGGCAGGAAGAGCACGAGGGGTACGCTGAGGATAAAGTCTCTCAGCAGTGACAAAGTCAGGGACATGAGCGGTTTCCCTAATGACTGCAGGAAGATACTGGTCGCCTTTTGAACGCAGCACAGAGTCATGGTTGCCAGAAAAATGCGAAACGAATAGATGGCAAACTGAATATATAACTCGCTTTCGCTGCCGAACAGACTGATAATCGGTACCGGGAAAAACTCAAATGCGACTGTAGAAATCAGGCCGATAATCACCTCGCAGAACATCATCTTTCTGTATAGTTCTTTCACACGATCATAAATACCCGCGCCGTAATTATAGCCGACAATCGGCTGACATCCCGCGGCGATACCGACGACAAAGGCAATGACAATCTGGAACACCTTCATGACAATGCCCATTACCGTCATGGGGATGTCCGCGCCGTACTCTGATAACGCACCATATTTAATCAGAGTGGTATTCATGACGCCCATGATAATCACAATCGAAAGCTGAGTGAGGAAGCTGCTGATACCAAGCGGCAGGATTTTGCGGATGATCCTTCCGTTGGGACGGAAACTCTCTTTCTGTAAGCGGAAAGTTTTCGTGCGGAAAAGATAGATCATCCCCAGGATGGCGGAAACGACCTGACCCACGATAGTAGCCAAAGCAGCGCCCTCGACGCCCCAGTGCAGGATGAAAATAGCGACAGGATCGAGGATCACATTGATGATACAGCCGGTCAGCGTCGAAAGCATGGAATATTTGGGGCTTCCGTCCGCACGGATAATGGAATTAATGCCATTGGTAAAGATATAAAAGGGCAGTCCGATTACGATAATATCAAAATAAGCCCTGGCATAGGCGATATTACCTTCTGTTGCGCCGAATGCTGCCAGAATCCCTTCTCTTCCCAGTACAAAAGCAGCGACCAGCAGGATGCTGGCAAGGATAAATATCAGGATGGCGTTACCCACACTCTTGTGAGAGGATTCCTGATCCTTCATTCCCTGACAGAGACTTAAGAAGGCAGCGCAGCCGTCTCCTACCATAAGCGCGACAGCGAGTGCGATCACGGTGATGGGGAACACGACATTGGTTGCGCCATTGCCGAGATATCCGACTCCGCGGCCGATGAAAATCTGATCGACAATGTTGTAGAGTGAGGAGACAAGCAAAGCCAGAATCGATGGGATCGAAAATTTTAACATCAGTTTTTCAATCGGGGCTTCTGCTAAGTAACGGTTTGTTTGTTCGTTCATGATAAATACCTCCATAAAAAAATCCTGTATACATGACATGACTTTCACGCATACAGGTTACCATCATAGTTTCTTTTCTGTTTTTTGGGCAGCTGTGCCAGTATAGCACAAAAAATTTTTTGATGTAATACCTGATTTTAAATTTTCCGGGCGCAGAGCAGAGTTGACTTTCCGTATAAATATACAGAAATTGATTCCACCTTCTGAATTTATACGCTATAATAAAAAGACCGACTAGAGAATCCGAAGGACAGCGAAAGGAAAAGGGTGCTGACGAATGTATAATCCACAACTTGAGACATTTATAAAGGTAGCGGATGCCGGGAGCTTTAATAAGGCGGCGGAGGAGTCTTACATAACTCCGACGGCTGTCATTAAACAGATTAATCTTCTGGAAAGTTCACTGGGCGTGAGACTCTTTGAACGGACGCACCGCGGGATTGCTTTAACGAAAGCGGGGAAATCATTATATCAGGACAGCAAATACATTATCCAGTATTGCAAAGATTCTGTCACCCGCGCAAAGAATGCGATGCAGGAGAATGTGAGCATTATCCGGCTGGGCTCATCTCCCACAACCCCGGTGCATATTCTGATGCAGCTGTGGCCGGAGATCCAGAAACGTTGTCCGGATGTCAAATTTCAGGTGATTCCATTTGAAAACACACCGGAAAATGCCAGAGAGATTTTAGGTAATCTTGGGAAAAATATTGATATTGTTGCGGGAATCTTTGATGATACGATGCTGAATCTGAGAGAATGTGCCGGTACGGAGCTGTTCCGGGAACCGTTCTGCTGTGCGGTCTCCATCCACCATCCGCTTGCCGCAAAAGATACATTACGCATAGAGGATTTGTATGGGGAGAGTCTGATGCTGATGCACCGGGGCTGGAGCCATTATGTAGACCAGCTGAGGGACGAAATCTGGAAAAATCACTCTCAAATCAAGATTATAGATTTTGATTTTTACAGTGTGGACGCTTTTAACCGGTGCGAAAACGGCAACTATGTGTTGCTGTCGATCAAAGGGTGGGAAAATGTCCATCCACTGGTGAAGATGATCCCGGTGGAATGGGAACATAGTATTCCTTACGGGATTCTGCATTCTCCTTCTCCCTCAAAGACAGTAAAACGATTTTTGGAGGCAGCGAAACTGGCCGTGGCAGAAACCGAATAGAAGAGCTATAACCTACAGGTATAAACCGATGAACTAAGCGAGACTTCTTAACAGGTCTCGCTTTTGTTATGCTTACATCAGTTGAAAATGGAGGATGAATAAATAATGAACAACTTTATCTATGAAAACAAAACCAAAGTCTATTTTGGCAAGGGCTGTGCAAAGGAATATCTGGTCAGTCTGCTGAAAGGCTACGGAAACAACGTCCTGCTGGCCTACGGCGGGGGTTCTGTGAAGAAAAACGGCGTTTATGATGAGATGATGGGTTATCTGAATGAAGCTGGGAAAACGGTAACGGAGTTTTTCGGTATCATGCCTAATCCCACTTACGCAAAGGTGCAGGAAGGCGCGGTACTGGCCAGAGAGCATCAAATTGACCTGATTCTGGCGGTGGGCGGCGGCTCTGTTATTGACTGCTGCAAGATTGTATCCGCACAGGCAAAAACAGATTGTGATCTCTGGAGCATGGAGTTTGACTGTCATACGTACCCCAGCGAGTTTATTCCCATGATTGCTATCGTCACAGCATCCGGCACCGGAGCGGAAATGAACAACGGCGCAGTGATTACCAACGAGGAAAAGAAGCTCAAGGCCGGAATGCTCGGCGCGCAGGCCGAGGTCGCTATGATCGACCCGTCCTATGCCCTGTCTTTGCCGATGAAGCAGGTGCTGTCCGGTGCGTTTGATACCTTGAGTCACTGCATGGAAACGTATTTCGGAAAGCCGGGCTCCGGCAACCTGTCTGATGAGATCAATGAATCCATCATGCGTCTGGTCATCCGCAACATCCGGGTTCTTCTGAACGATGCGCAGAACATGGAGGCGCGTAGCGAGCTTGCCTGGGCATCTTCCATGGCGGAAAACGGCATTCTGAAAATCGGCAAGGTCACGGATTTTGAGTGCCATCAGATGGAACATCAGCTTGGCGCTTACACGAACTGCAATCACGGCGCTGGTCTGGCGGTGCTGCACCCGGTCTACTACCGCCATATTTATCAGAGCGGTTTGGAGAAATTTGACCGTTTTGCCGAAGAAGTCTGGGGTATTTCGCCGGAAGGAAAGACTGCCCAGCAGATGGCAAAGGCCGGTGTGGAGGCTCTGGCAGACTTTATCCGGGAAATTGGTCTGCCGACTACGCTGCGGGAATTGGGTGTGGATGAACAGATAGACCTGAAAACCATCGCGGATTCCTGCAACTGCGTCCCGGGTGCTTATAAGAAAATGACCCATGAAGAAATTTTGGAGATATTTAAAGAGTGCTATTAAGGAGGAACGGATTGCTATGAGAAAATTGACTGCATTACTGATGAGCTTTTTACTCATCTTCAGCCTTGCTGCCTGCGGCAATACGCAGCAGACGGAAGAAACGGAACAGACATCTGATTCTGAAAATATGACAGAGACAATAGATGAAACTCCAGAAGATTCCGTTACTTTTGATGCAGAGGAAGAATCCAGCGAAGAACTCGCTCATGCGGATGATTCTGCGGTCGAAGATACAGATAAGGATGCCGATACAGAGAGCGGAAAAGTTCTGGTTGTCTATTATTCCGCAACGGGAAGCACGGAAGCGGTTGCGGGTTATATTGCCGCAGCAACCGGCGGGGACTTGTTTGAGATCACACCCGTTGAGCCGTATACCGATGAGGATTTGGACTGGACGAACAGCGACAGCAGAGTTTCTGTAGAACATGATAACGAGAATCAGAGGAATGTGGAATTGGCTCGTACAACTGTGGAAAACTGGGATTCCTATGATACCGTATTCATTGGCTATCCCATCTGGTGGGGTATTGCTGCATGGCCGATGAACAGCTTTATGGAAGCCAACGACTTTACCGGGAAAACGGTGATTCCGTTCTGTACGTCCGCCTCTTCTGAGCTTGGTGAAAGTGGGGAGTTGCTGGCGGAATTGGCAGGAACGGGCGACTGGCAGGAAGGTCAGCGATTCCGTTCCAGTGTATCGGAGAGTGATGTTGTCTCATGGATCGAGGATCTTGGCCTGTAGGAAAGGAGCGCAGAAAAAGCGATGGAGAAACGAACTCTAGGGAGTGATTTTGAGGTATCCGCAATAGGACTCGGCTGCATGGGCTTTTCTCACGCCTACGGCGCACCCATGCCGAAACAGGAAACCATTCAAATGCTGCGCTATGCCTATGAACTTGGCTACACGTTTTTCGATACGGCTGAGATTTACGGCGTTCCGGAGGACCCCAACGCAAATGAGCGGGTGATAGGAGAAGCCTTGCAGCCCTTCCGAAATCATGTGCAGATTGCAAGCAAGTTTGGAATCCGCTTTGATTATGACAGCCCACAGGTCAATAAACCGCTGCTGCCGGATTCACGGCCGGAGGTGATCCGGGCGTCGGTAGATGGTTCTCTGAAACGGCTGCGAACCGACTACATTGATCTGTATTTTCAGCATCGAATAGACCCGGAAGTGGCACCGGAAACGGTGGCGGAAGTTATGGCGGAACTGATAAAAGAGGGAAAAATTCTGCACTGGGGAATTTCAGAGGCAAATGAAAATTACCTGCGCCGGGCTCATGCTGTTTGCCCGGTGACAGCGGTACAAAACCGGTATTCCATGATGGCAAGACATTACGAGACGCTGTTTTCGGTTTTAGAAGAACTGGGCATTGGTTTTGTAGCTTTCTCCCCTATGGCAAATGGATTTTTGACTGGACAATATGGAAAGGATACTGTGTTTGACCCAAAATATGATTACCGCAGCGGGATGCCGCAGTTTACGCCGGAGGCAGTTGATACCAATCAGGAGCTTCTGACGATGCTGGGTGAGGCTGCAAAAGAGCATCAGGCAACCCTGGTGCAGATTTCGCTGGCATGGATGCTCTGTAAGAAGCCATGGATCGTACCGATTCCGGGAACCAGAAAGCTAGAGCGTCTGGGGGAAAATGCCGGAGCTGCCAAAATCCATCTTTCTGCGCAGGAAGTCGGTGAATTAGATAATTTGCTTGATCAGATTCCCATGTCGGAGGTGTTCGGCGGCAGTAAGATAATAAAACAGGCAAATTAAGTTTATACCTTTAAGTTTAAACTGGCAAACAAAGGGGAACTTCTCATTATCTGCTCTTATTGCTAAAATTGAATTACCAATTATCAAGGAGAGACGCATATGAAGAAAACGATCAAAAATTTATTAAGATTCGGAGTAACATTGGGAGTGGCGTTGACACTGATGGCATCTACTGCTTTCGCGGCGGGATGGACGATGCAGGAATCGGAAAACGCGAAAGGATGGAAGTATGAGCTGGATGACGGACAGTATTATTCCGCATCTTCGGAAACCCCTGCGTGGCAGTGGCTGGACGGCAATGGAGACGGAGTCGCGGAGTGTTATGCGTTTGACCAGGACGGCTGGATGTATCAGGAAACTACGACGACGGATGGCTATGATGTCAATGTTGATGGAGCCTGGACAGTAGATGGCGTTGTGCAGACCATGACGGTGACGGCAGGATATAGCGGAACGGGTCTTTCGGTCACAGAGCCAGAGGGAGAAACCAACATTCTGATTGCTTATTTTTCTCACAGCGGTACGACTGCGGGGGTTGCGCGGGAGTTTTCGCAATTAACTGGCGGAAACCTGTTTGAGATTCAGACAGTGGACGGTTATCCGAGCAGTTATCAGGCAACCGTTGATATTGCCAGGACAGAACTGGATGAAAATGCAAGGCCGGTTTTGGCTGCTCAGGTGGATAACTTCGAGGACTATGAAGTGGTTCTGCTGGGATATCCGATCTGGTGGCATACTACGCCCATGGCAATACAGACCTTTTTGGATTCCTATGATTTTACCGGAAAGCTCATCCTTCCTTTCTGCACCAGCGCGGGAAGCGATATTGAGGAAAGTATGCCGGCAGTCCGCGGCAATGCAGGAGGAGGCACAGTCGGAAGCGGATTGACTGCAAATTCAGAGGATGAGGAAGAACTGAGGCAGTGGCTTGTTGATAACGGTGTAATGGAATAAAAAATCAGAAGTTTATGTTAAGTCAGGAGAGGAGATTTTATGATGAAAAAAATGGCGGCATTATTACTCGGCGCACTGCTTTCTGTCAATCTGATCGGATGCGGCGCAGGTACAACAACCACACAGCAGACACAGGTGGTAACGGAAGCAGGAACTGTGCAGCAGGAAGAAATCGTTGAATCAGAGGAAACAATGGCGGAGGAGACGGCAGATAATTCCGTCACATTGGACGGGAGTCTGGTAATCGCGAAACAGGGGATGTTTTCGGCAGGCGGGACTGTCGTGACCTCAGACGGCACTTTTGACGTATCGAATTATTATACGTCCAGAGAAGGCTCTACTTCCCATGTGGATCATGCGAATGTACTGTACCAGATCCCGGAGGATGAAAGCGAGCTGCCGATGGTATTTCTCCATGGATATGGGCAGTCGCGCATGGGCTGGATGACGACGCCGGACGGAAGGGAAGGATGGTCGGATATGTTTTTGCGGATGGGTCACAGTGTGTTCCTGATCGACCAGCCGCGTCGGGGTGAGGCGGGACAGACCTCAGTGGCCGGTACCATCAGCACGGATCCTTCGGATCAGACCTGGTACACTCAGTTCCGGATCGGCACTTATATCGACGGAGAATTTACTTACAATGAAAATTCGCAGTTCCCAGAGGGAGAAGACGCCCTCGATCAGTTCTTCCGCCAGATGACGCCGGATACCGGGATGGATTCGGCAAACGGGGATCAGAGCATTGATAATGAAGTAGTGGCACAGGCCGTCGCCGCAGCCATAGATGAAGTGTATGAAATGACGGGCAAGGACTCTATTTTAGTTACACATTCTCAGGGAGGCAGACCCGGCTGGGATACGGCAATCTATACCGATCATATTGCGGCTATTATTGCCATCGAGCCAGGCAGCGCTACGGATGTGGGCAGCGAGGCGTATAACGCGCTGTTAGAAAAGAATATTCCGATCGCATTTTACTACGGAGATTATATCGGAGAGGAATATACGGACGTGCCTGCCGCCGCAATGTGGGCTGGAATGGCCGCTACAGCGGATACGTTTACGGAAAGCTATACTTCGGAGGGTGGGGTCAGCACCATTTACCATCTGCCGGACGAGGGGATTTACGGGAATGATCATTTTATATTTCAGGATGTGAACAATGATGTGATTGCCGCACATGTGGAAAACTGGGTTCAGGAAAATGTGGATTGAGAACTGGAAAATCAGGATAGATAAGGATGCGGACAGATAAGAAATAAAAACAGACGGAGGAGCAGATTGCATATGAGAAAGAGATTTTTACCAGTGGCACTTACCGTAGCATTGCTGGCTACCTTGGGCGCGTGCGGGAAGCAGGAAACGGACGCGAAAATTCAGGAGGCAACAACTGCTGCGGTTCCGGAAACGGAAGAAATACAAGAAAACGAAGCGGAAGGAATCGTTCAGACAACGGCGGGAGCGGTGCAGGGCACGGATGAGGACGGTATTTTCCGTTACTTGGGCATCCCATATGCGCAGGTTAAGGAGCGGTTTGTGCCTGCGGACGAGGTAGAGCCGTGGGAAGGAGTATTCGTGGCGGACAGCTATGGCGCCATGTCTCCGCAGGGTTCCATTTCCGGAGTAGGTGGGGAAAGTGACCAGACCGGTACGGATAATAACTGCCAGAATCTGAATATCTGGACGCCCGGCGTGGGTGACGGGGAGAAACGCCCGGTTATGGTATGGCTGCATGGCGGTGGATTTTCTACAGGCACAGCGAACGACGAATCGTATGACGGCGAGGCGTTAAGCCGAAGCGGAGATATTGTCGTTGTTTCCGTCAATCATCGCCTGAATGTATTCGGACATCTGGACCTGTCTGCGTATGATGAAAAGTATCAGTATTCCGCAAATGTGGGGATTACCGATATTGTAGCGGCGCTGGAATGGATTCAGGAGAATATCGAGGCGTTTGGCGGAGATCCGGATAATGTCACTCTTTTCGGACAGTCAGGCGGCGGCGCAAAGGTGCTGGCTCTGATGACGTCCCCGTATGCGAAAGGTCTGTTCCATAAGGGAATTGTGCAGAGCGGCGCTACGGAGACGATGGGCGTCAGCTTCAACACACAGGAATCCAGCACCCGCCTGGCGGAAAATATTTTAAACAATCTTGGCATTTCCGAGGACAATCTGGAAGAAATCCAGAATGTTTCAGATGAGGAGCTTCAGGCCGCGGCTACGCTTGCGCTCAGCCAGACCGGAGAGGAGCTTCAGATTCCGGCGGCGTTGGGAGACGCGTATTCGATGGACTGGGAGCCGGTGGTAGACGGGGATTTCCTGCCCACGAACCCGGTGACGGCGGATTCCTTTGCGGACGCCGGTGCGGATATTCCGCTTCTGATCGGCAGCAACCTGAATGAATGGACAGGGTATTTTACTTCCGACCCGGTTGAAGCGACGGAAGAACTGACAGCCGCGATTCAATCTGCCTATTCGCAAAAGGACGGACTGACTGCAGAGCAGATCGACACAACCTTAATCCGCCTGCCGATTCTGAAGATCACGGCACATAAGGCGGATCAGAACGGCGCTCCGGTTTACTCTTATGTCTTCACCTACGGTAATTCTTATCATGGGGCGGAGATTCCCTTTGTCTTCAATCACGCGGATGGAAGCGAGGAGGAAATTGCTCTGGCCGGTCAGATCAGTCAGGCATGGATTAATTTTGCAAAAACGGGCACGCCGGGCGCAGATGGATTGCCCGCATGGGAGCCGTATACCAGAGAAGGCGGGGCTACGATGCTGCTGGATACTCAGTCAGAACTGGTTTATCATCATGACAGAGAACTGCTGACCATTCTCGCGCCGGATTACGGCGATCTGCTTATCGATGATGGCCGAAGCGCCCTGACGTTTCCTCTTGGTACAAAGGTTGACTCGGATTCCTTTACGGGTACCGTGTATATCAATTCCATGATTACAAAGGATGATACCTACAATTTCCCGTCTACCAATAACGTGACGTTTGAGCCGGGGGCTCGGAGCAGCTGGCACAGCCACGGCGGGATGGTGATTTTGGTTACCGGTGGAGTCGGCTATTATCAGGAAGAAGGGAAGCCTGCCCAGATTATCCGCAAAGGCGATGTGATCGAATGTGCGGAAGGAGTCCGGCACTGGCATGGAGCCGCGCCGGACAGCTGGTTCTCTCAGATGGTAATCTGGGATTCCGATTATGTTGCGCCGGAGGATGCCGCGCCAGAGGAACCGGTAACGGATGAAGAATATGAAAATCTGACGGCGGAGGAATATGCGGGACGCATGGTTACCGATGATAATGAATTTATGTTCCAGCGCGCGGACGAGGCCGTTTCCTATGAAACGTTCAGCGGTCCGGCTTATGTATCTTCCGTGCTGGAGGAAGGCAACGCGGCCGGCGCGCCGGGTTTACATTATGTGGTATTTGGACAGAGCGTCATTAATAACTGGCATACCCATGAGGGCGGACAGATTCTGATTGCCACGGACGGGATCGGCTATCACCAGATTGAGGGCGAACCCGTGCAGGTACTGCATCCCGGTGATGTGGCGCTGTGCCCGCCGGGGGTGAAGCATTGGCATGGCGGCAGCGCGGATACTGAATTTGCACATATCGCAGTCAATACGAATCCGGAACTGACAGGACTGGAATGGTTTGAGCGTATTTCGGATGAGGAGTATCTTGCGTTGACAGAGCAGACAGACAATGATTAAGACTTAAAATATTAAAAAAAGAAACAGATTATTGTAGAAGCATCAAATGAAATGGAGAAATTTATAATGGAATATGCAGTTTTGAATAATGGCGAAAAAATGCCCATGGCTGGTATCGGAACTTTTCTGTTAGAACCGGACGATGCAGAAACTTCTGTTCTCTTTGCCCTGAAAAACGGATATCGTCTGATCGATACAGCCAACGCTTACGTAAATGAGAAAGCCGTCGGCCGTGGTATGAAGAAATCAGGACTTGTCAGGGAGGAAATCTTTCTTGAAACTAAGATATGGCCATCTTTTTATGAACAGTCTGACGCAGTAGATAAGACCGTGAAGCGTCTGGATATGGACTATATTGATCTGCTGTTAATTCATCAGCCTGCCGGAAATTATATTGCTGGTTATCGCCAGATGGAGAAAGCCTACAAAGAAGGTAAGGTACGTGCTATCGGCCTTTCCAATTTCTCAATTTCACAGGTTCAGGAAATCCTGAATGTATGCGAGGTAAAACCGACTGTTTTACAGACAGAGGTGCATCCTTATTTTCAGGAGCAGGAGCTGAAAGCATTTCTGAAAAAAGAGGGCATTGTGATTCAGGCGTGGTATCCTCTAGGACATGGCGATAAGGCGCTGCTTCAGGAGCCTGTTTTTTCTGCTCTGGCAGAAAAATATAACAAGAGCAATGCCCAGATCATCCTGAGATGGCACATTCAGGCAGGTAATGTGGTGATCCCCGGTTCCAAAAACCCGGATCATATCAAAGCAAATCTCGACCTGTTTGACTTCGCGCTTACGGACGCTGAAATGGCGGAAATAGCGGCAATTAACAAGAATATCAGATATTATACCAGCACTCCGGAAATGCTGGAGGGATATGTCCGCAGGGTGCCGCCGGTGGACGATCAGAAATAAGCTCCGCGTAACCCTTTTCACTCAGATCAGCCAGACAGGCACATACCAGTTTCTCTCATCAACAGGGAGCAAATTGTCTGTCATACAGATGACGCTTCCTGTTCTGATCCTGACATTCAGTGGCATGGGGTCAGGTACGTAATGGAGCCCTGTGGAGCTGGCATATATGACTGGCATTCTCCCGATCTTGAAGTACTCGAGCGGTTCGGAACTCAATATGTTCTGCGAATATACCATGGTAACGGAGGAAAAATTTTCCGAGTATTTTGGGTTTACAGACGAAGAGATTGACGAGCTTTATCAACGGTATCTGGCGCAGAAGGTGTCTTGCAGAAATGTCACCAAGGAAGAACTTCGCTTCTGGTATGATGGCTACCATACAAAGGCAGGGGAGCGGGTTTACAATCCAAGATCGGTGGTTTTGGCTTTTATGAACAATAATCTGGGCAGTTACTGGACGAATTCAGGTTCGTATGATGAGCTATTTTATTATGTTGGCGCGAATGTGGATCAGGTGAAGGATGACGTCGCGCTGCTGGTGGCGGATACCCCGGTCCCGGCAAAGGTGCGTGAGTATGCCGCGACATCCATGGAGCTGAAGGTGAACCATACCGCCAAAGAGGCGATTCAGCAGATCAAAGACCGCCAGTACGCCCTGCGTTTTGAAGGTAAGTTGGGACGGAAGCCGGAATATACAGGGCGTGTGCTTGCAGTGGGGATCGCTTATGATAAGGACGATAAGACAAAGCAGCACGAGTGCAGGGTGGAAGTGTTGAGAGAGAAGCTGGAATGATCGGTGACAGGCCGAAGCCTGGCGGGTGGCTTCATTGAAAAGCAGACAGATTTTTATAGTGAAAATGACAGGAAGAGCCTCGCGGCGGATATTTTATCTGCGGGGCTCTGCCTGCGTGCACGGGCGGTGAATATTTGCTACCGATGAAACATAGGAAACTTGTAACTTTGGATATAAATTGGGCAGAAGGATGGACGATTATCAGGAAAATAACGAAATATCTATGAAAAACGTAATATTGATTTTGACAAGTGACTGAAAGATGCGGGACTGATCTATCGGCTGGAAATTAAAAAAATTGTTCGAAATGCCAGTGACTGTAATTCGGTGTCGTAGTAGAGGCGAGGCGTTTAGCCTCCCTCTACCGTATTAAGGGGATGTGCGCTATGTTTGATTCCATTTTTTTTGATCAACTCATCTCATTTTTCATGTACAAGTTTTCCGGTCATATGCTGGATGTGAACGGCAATGATCTGAATACGATTACCATCTTTTTGCCATTCTGCTTCAATTTCCTCTTTTGACGGGTAATATTTATCTGCGATTTTATGCGCTTTTTCACAAACGACAGCAACATCATCAACAAGCTCCGCCTCCCCCATCGCAATGACACTGGTAAGGTAAAAGGCCCAGTCGCCGTCCTTTTGCGAACCGTGGTTCCACGTTGTAAAACATACCTTGGCGCATTTCTTAATCGCGTCGATTTTGTGTCCCTGCTTTGCTCCGTGAAAATACAGGGTGTTTTCCTCTTCATCATAATAAAAGTTCATTGGGACGCCATACGGATAACCGTCATCGCCGATCACGGATAACACGCCTCTTTTTTCAGACTTCAAAATTTCCCGACACTCATTGTCGGAAACCAGTTGTTTACGTCTTCTCATGTCTCGGAACATTATCGTTTCTCCTCTCAAATGGTATTTGTCTAAGCGGTAGATTACCTTCAGTAACGCTGCTTCGGGGATGATTGAAACAGGCGGTTATTGAACTGACATTTATTCTACAATAAATTCCACACAAATTCCACACAAATTCCCCGTGAACTTTTGTCTGTTTCTGTATGATAAAGGTACTCTCAAAGAGGAGCAAAGAAGAAAGCTTCTTTGTATTCAAATTAACCAGACCGGCACATACCAGTTCTTTTCATCAACAGGGAGCAAATTGTCTGCCATACAGATGACGTTTCCTGTTACGATCTTCACCTTCAGGGAGTCTAACCCCGCAAACGTTTCTTCCTGAGCCGCAGGGGCTAAAACCCGGAAGTTTTTGATCGCGGATTTACCGGGAGATGCGGCTTTTTTAATTTCTATTGGCGAAAGTGTGCCGTTTTGATAAAGGAGGAGGTCAATCTCTCTTTTATCTTTGTCTCTGTAATAGAAAACGGGTGGCTCTTTACCTGCGTTCAGATAACTTTTATAGACAATATGTAATGACCTCCGATTTGCAGTTTCGTGGATTTACCTGTATACTGTAGATTGGAAAATATCAAAGGTAACAGGGATTACCGCATACAAATGGAGGTCATACAAATGAATTATAGCACAGTTTACGTAGGAATGGATGTACACAAAGAAACTTTTTCTCTCTGCTGTTATACTAATGAAAAAGAACAGGCCGAATACTGCCAGAAGGTCGACGGTCACTACAGTAAAGTACTCAACTATCTGGAGGCCATGCGCTTCCACTACGGAGACGATGTCGTATTTATATGCGGTTATGAGGCTGGTTGCCTCGGGTTTACGTTGTATCATCAGCTTACCGACCATCACGTGAAATGTGTGATCCTGGCACCGGCAACTATGTTGAAGCCGTCTGGTAAGAAGAAAGTAAAAACAGACAAGCGCGACGCTGCGCTAATCGCCAGATGCCTGGCTCACCATGATTACCATCCGGTGCATGTGCCGACCGACA
>JAJQCD010000034.1 GCA_021202925.1 Clostridiales bacterium
CCAGATCTTCTTTCGTCACGTCATTCAGCTTGCCTCCACTGACACGCGGATCCACAAATGTTTTCATTCCCGTCTGCGTAATTACGCCGACACGATGCGCCGCAATCTCACGATACTGCAGACAGATGATGCCCTGCGGCAGATTGTAGGCCTCGATCTTATTCTCGTTGGCCATCTGCTGCATTCGTGGGGACCACCCCCAGTGTCCTCCAACTACCCGCTTCGTCATGCCCTCGTGCGCAAAACGACTGATTCCTCCCTTGTCCTTGTCGCCGATTCCGGCGGAATGGGTCAATGTTACGCCGGTCGGATGTCCTTCTGAAAGAAATCACTTTTCCAGGGCTTCGAACAGGTAATTCGGCTCCATGATTCCGCCCCCGTTTCCCGTCACCGCGATGCTGTCTCCATCCCTTACCAGCCTGACCGCCTCATCCGCTGTCATGAATTTGTTCATTTCTGTAACCCTCCTCTTCTTTCTATTGAATTATGCTGCCCTCATCTCCAACACTCGCTGTTTCGGATCAGCAGGCATGATAATACGTTCCTTCCCGCCAGTCTCTCCAGACCTTCTCAAACCAGTTATCCTCTTCCGGAATCGTCCGCACCGGCCGCCAGGAACAGATCGTCGACCCATTCTCGTATGCAATCTCCTGAATCTGTGTGCCAAATCCCCGATCCTCCACGGAAAAGCGGAAGCATTCCGGCAAATTCCTGAGCGGCTTCCTTCCTTTTGGATCATAGACCAGATACGATCCCCGGCTCGTCCCGCCGCGCTGGATATAATCCGCAATCGCTTCCAGATAAACCTGCTGACTGACCAGCAAATCGCGCAGGCGATACCGACAGGCGGATTCCTTCCCGCTCCGGACGCCGGCTTTTTCGATTCGATCCTGCTGCCGTCTGTTCTCTGCAAGCGCTCGTTCCACTCCCTCCGCAGAGCGGATATTCGCGCCGTTCTCCGACATCCGGACGCCCAGTTTCTTCCTCTCCTCCTCAAAATCCAGTTCTTCCCGGTTTCCCAAAAACGCTGCCAGCCCGAAATCAATCGCACCCGCAATCTGAGCGCCGCAAACCCGCGCCAGCGTCTCCGCATCCATCGGCTCCTCCGTGTACCGGTTTGCAATATACTGTGCGGCCCGCAGGCTGCCGACCTGACCCGCGTTCAAAGCCGTTCCTCCCGGACGATAGACGCCATGGCTTCCGTTCACTTCCCCCACAGGGAAAAGATGCCGCAAATTGCTCTCCCACCATTGATTACCAGCCAGGCCGCCATTGTTATGCTGTGCACAGACAGCAACCTCCAGCATCTCAGTGTACAGATCAATCCCATGGGAGCGATAGAGTTCAATCGCTGCGGGATTCATATGTTCCAGACGCAAAATCGGCGTCTCCCACAGTCCATCCGAATTCTTCAGATAGTCATATGCCTCCTGACAGAGCCGCTCCGCCACAAACCCGCCATTCTTCCCGGCAGCTGAAGGGTTCCGCCGATAATCCAGAAAGACTCTCCGCTTCCTGATCACCGTCTCCTGATATACCAGCAGATCGATCAGCGACGAACCATGATTCGTTGTCTTTCTCGGGTCAAACGGCCATTGATATCCCTTCAGGAAAATTGCATAGAGCAGATCGCACGGATTTTTAAAATACTCATCCAGGAACTCGCGTTCATCACTGCCGTCCGCCTCGGTCGATACGTATCGCGGAATCACCTGCTGATACGTCCCGGACAGATTCCAGCGAAATTGAATCGAGGCGATCCCATACTGGGACTCTGTCAGGTTCTTCCCCCGTGCGCCTGCCCGAAACGCAGGCCCCATTCCTCCGGTCTGTGCAGTCGGATATACGGAAGTATCGTACATGCCGGCCTCGCCGCCTGTCGCATAAACAACATTATCCGCGGCAAACACCACATACTGCCGAACCCTGTCCTCCTCTCCGGGCCGAATCGCCAATACGCCCCGCACCCGTCTCCCGTCTGCTAAGTCCCCTTCCGGCTGTTCCGTCAGAAGCTCAATGACCTGATAGCCATCAAAAACCGGAATCCGGTAATGTTCCACTTCTCTCCAGAGTGCCTCGGTCATAAATTTTGACGTCAGCGGACCGGCAGACGTTCCACGCGCATTCGGGTCGTGATCCGTCTTATAACCAACATACTCGCCATTCCCATTGCATGGAAATGGAACGCCGATATCTACCAGGTGATAAAAACAGCGCAGCGAAAGTGACGCCTCCGCCAATGCCAGATCCCCATCCACGGACTGCCCGTCAAACAGCACCTGCGCCATTCTCCGCACGCTGTCCGGTTCCCTGCCGCAGGTCGTCTGTTTGTAATATGTCTGTTTGTCCGAACCGGTATTGTGCGAAGTCCCCAGCCATTTCCCTTCCGTCAGAATCGCAAGATCCGGCTGCCCTTCCTTCACTAAAGAAACCGCTGCATTTAATCCCGCCGCGCCGCTTCCCACCACCAGCGTCTGTACACGATACAGCTCGTATTCCCTTCCCGCAATACGAATGGTATCCTGTTTCATCATCATTCTCCTTTCCGTTTATAAGCTTCCACCCACTTTACATTTCGCGAAATCGTTTGTGTAATCGATTGTGCAATCGTTGTCATGGATCATATTGTAATACAATCGGACCCGTTTGTCAATATTAATCTTTCGATTTTTTACTATACTTTCTTATAAAACAAAAAGTCCTGGCGTAAGCCAGGATGAAATATCAGAATTTACCGCTGCGGCGTCCGCGCGGAAACGGCATATACATTCACCGTCCGCCCGCTGCGGCTGTTGAAAAAAATCCGATCGCCGGAATGGCTGTAGATCGGATGCGGATGGGCGTCCTGACCAAGCCAGTCGCTCGCATGCTTACAGAGCGGAATCCAGACAAGCTCACCGCTCTCCCAACGGGGAAGAACCTTACAAATGTACTCGGCGTCCTTCTTATGCGGATCCGGCCCATTGTCCGTGCTGTTCTCCCACACCTTTTTCGTCTCCCAGGGATATTTAAAGTAACCGTCGCAGACAAGATTCCCCCGGTGATCCATCGTAAAATGACCGTAAGCATCATAATCATCCGGCAGGGCGATCTCCCAGTAACGACGGGTCGCGAGCTCATACCGGCCAACCATTGCCGGCCCATTCTCATAGCCGCCATGATAGACGATGTTTCTCCCATCGTCGCTCCACATCTCATGACAGACCCAGTCCCCCCGGCTGCGCGGATATCCCTTCGGAGCGCCAAGCGTGTCCGTTCCCTCTGTGCGGACGCGAGTGACCGTATCCGTCCCATGATCATAGAGCCAGATGCGGCGAATCCCGCAGTCAAAGCACGCCCACTCATGATTGAACATAATCTGCTCCGGATTGCAGGGATTGAACTGAACATGCGTAATCCAGCACTTCGGTACGCGCTTCTCATAGAGCAACGCGCCGCTCTCCGTGTCATATACACATAGATAGCTGCTCAGGTTTTCCTCCTGAACGCGGCCGTCAATATCGTAGACCGGACGTTTGTCCAGACCGCTGCCCTCCGTCTCCGGATCAAAATCCAGGCAACGCCCGTCCGTCATCGGCACACAAAGCCGTTTCCCGTCCGCACTCACATGCGTAAACGCAGTCATGCGTCTGTCGGGAACCCGGTTCAGAACGCGGATCTCTCCATCCAGACCGACACAGCAGATTGCATCATCCTGAATATAATAAATCCTGTCATTCTCACTGTCCAGGCTCACGCTCGCCTTGCCCAGCCCTTGTCCCTCTGTCCCGTCAAAATAGACATAGCTTTTCAGGCAGCCCCTCCGATTGTCTGTCAGAATCGTCTCCTCACCGGTCAGCAGATCCCGGACCCACACATTCGGGCTCCCGCTCCGGTCGCTCAGCAGATAAATCCGACGGTCATCCCTGCTCAGGGAGGAACAGGTAAAATACAACAGCTGTGTATTCCAGTCCGCCCGGTCGGCGCAGCCACTGACCAGCATGGCGCCGTTCATCCGCGTCTCTTTCTCTTTCATGCTTTTTTCTCCCTCATCCGCCTGCCGTTTTCAAATCTCTGTCTCCTGATAAAAAAGGAGGAACTTCCAAATCCAAGCGGAATCAGAAGATCCTCCTTTATGTCTTTCCAGTCAGTTATTACAAACCATCACACTCTGTTCGGGAAAAGTATCCCTTTCTCCGCGTGCGCCCGCTTCCGGCTCCCTCTTATGAGAAGATCGTCGGCAAAAGCATACTGATGCCTGGAATAAATGTAATCAACAGCAGACAGGCGATCATGCAGAAATAAAACGGCAGCGTCGCCTTAACAACCTTCTCCATCGGCAGCTTTGCAACTGCAGAACCGATGAACAGGACGGAACCAACCGGCGGTGTCAGCAGACCGATGCCGCAGTTGAGGATGATCATGATACCGAACTGAATCGGATCCAAACCAATCGAGGTTGCAACCGGCAGCAGGATCGGAGTCGCGATCAGGATGATCGGCGCCATATCCATAATGCAGCCGAGGAACAGCAGAATCACATTCAGCAGCAGCGCGATGACAATCGGGTTCGAGCTGACGCCGGTAATCAGGTTCGCCGCCAGATCCGGCACATGCAGCAGGGTCAGGCAGTTGGCAAATACGGAAGAAGTGGAGATCAGGATCAGCACGATCGACAGGGTGTCGACACAGTCGTCAAGCACTCTCCAGACGCCCTTCCAGTCCAGTCCCCTGTAGACAAACACGCTGACAACCAGGCTGTACAGAACAGCGATTGCAGCGGACTCGGTTGCGGTGAACACACCGCCAACCACGCCGAAGATAACGATGATGATCGCTGCCAGCGCCCAGATCGAGATACTGAGCTGCTTTAAAAAGCCCTTGATCGTAAACGGTGCACCCTTCGGATAGTTGCGCTTCACAGAAATAATGTAGGAACCGATCATCAGGGCAACCGCAAGCAGAGCGCCCGGCACATAACCGGCCAGGAACAGGCTGCCTACAGAGATGCCGCCGGCCGTGGTTGCATAGATAACCATGTTGTGGCTCGGCGGAACCAACAGACCCTCACAGGAGGAGGTAATGGTAACAGCCGTGGAGAAATCCGCGTCATAGCCCTGATCCACCATCATCGGGATCAGGATGGAACCCAGCGAGGCCGTATCGGCCGCCGCGGAACCGGAGATACCACCGAAGAATAAGGAGGCAACAATATTCACCATCGCCATGCCGCCACGCATCCAGCCCACGCAGGCATTCGCCAGCGCGATCAGCTTCTCGGAAATACCACCGGCGCCCATCAGGCAGCCCATCGTGATAAAGAACGGAACCGACATCAGGGAGAAAGAACTGATACCCTTGATCATCTGCTGGCAGACGGTCTGCAATCCCTGTCCCTGCACTCTCAGGCAAAGCACAGAAGCGATCGCCACCGAATACGCGATCGGGAAGCGCAGAATAATCATCAGCAGAAATCCACCCAGCAATACCGCAATTGCAAGACTCGATGTACTCATCTTACTGTACCTCCTTTCCGGTCAGCTTCATCACGTCTCTGTACAGCGCCTCGATCTCAAAGACCAGCATCGCGATGCCGGCGATCGGGATCGGCAGATACATATACATCTTGCTCAGCCACGGAACACTCGGATAGAAGCCCTTCGCGCCGATACCGGTCGCATACTGCCATCCGATGACGATCATGATAACAGCAAGAATCAGAACCGCGATATCCGCCACAACATCCAGTACCTTGATGAGCATCTTCGGCAGATAGGGATCCAGACTCGTCATGCGGATGTGCGCGTTGCGGCGGATCGCCATAGCCGCGGAGAGCACCGCCATGTAAGACATCAGCGTCAGGGTGATCTCCTCCGTCCAGGCCGGATCAGGAATAAAGGGAACATAACGACCGGCAACCGTCATGCTGACCACGACAATGTCTGCAATCAGAAGCAGCTTGCAGATCACCATCATAATCTTGTAAACTATGTCATATAAAGGTTTTAATTTGGCCATACCTACCTCCTTCTAAGGAGTGCGCAGAGGATATCACACCTCTGCGCACTGTGTTAAATACATCGCTTCAGGAAATGCTCCTCCGACTACTGGAGATCCTGGATCGCCTGATGCAGTTCGCTCAGGTTCGCGGTATTCTCCGCGATCATGTCTGCGCAGGCCTCAACCCACGGGGTCTTATCCGCAACTTCGGTAACCGTGATGCTGTCGCCCAGTGCAGCCAGAGCATCCTGCTCGCCCTGCTCAGAGATCTCCTGGTTGTAAGCAGCACATTCCTCAGCTGCCTGAAGGATGCAGGCCTGCTGTGCCTCGGTCAGCTTGTTCCAGGAATTCTCAACGATAACCAGCTCGATCACGCCCAGCTGATGTCCGTCCAGAATCAGATACGGAGCAACCTCATAGAAGGCATTGGACTTGTAGTTGCCAATCGGGTTCTCTGCGCCGTCAACAACACCGGTCTGCAGAGAGGAGTACAGCTCGCTGTAGGATACAACTGTCGCGCTGGCACCCAGAGAATTCATCAGAGCAACCATCGCCGCGTCAGTCGACACACGGATCTTCATGCCCTGCAGGTCGTCCAGATCATTCACCGGCGTCGTGGTGAAAATATGACGGAAACCTTCCTCGCCAAGGAACAGGCCCTTCAGACCCAGACCCAGTTCAGACGGCTCATCCAGGAACTGCTGCGCCAGATCGCTGGTCGCGAAATTCCAGAAATGCTCACGGCTTACGAACTCGAACGGAAGCGAAAGAAGCATGCCCTTCTCAATACCATAGGTCGTCATCGTCGAAACGGAAAGACGGGCCATATCGATGGTACCCACGCCGCCGATCATGTTGTCCAGGAAGTCACCCTCTGCGCCAAGCACGCCGCTGGCCTGAATGTCGATGATAACGGAACCACCGGACAGTTCCTCGACTCTCTCCTTGAACTTCGTCGCAACCTGTCCGACAACCGTATCAAGCGGGTTCACCTCTGCGTAAACCAGAGTAACCTGCGGATCATTCGCAGCTGCGGATGTATCGCCGCTGCCCTCTGCCGCCGCTGCTGCATCGCCTTCTGCTGCCGCTGCCGTCTCTGCAGCTGCCGCCGCCGTTGTTGTCGCCGTATCCGGGGACTTCAGCCCGCATGCTGCCATGGATGCCACCATTGCTGCGCACAGTACGATGCTCAACACTCTCTTCTTCATTACTTATCCTCCTTATTTTTCACTCTCACCAGGAAGTCCGAATCTTCAATTGATTGTGAAATATGACAACCCGCGCACCGACTCCCGCGAAAGTTTTATACAAATTTTATTATATCGCAACTGAAAATTTCTGTTAATGGTAAAATTTTGACATCGTGGGATAATTTTGTCATATTGACCCACAAAGCCGGGAATCCATCTCCTTCCCGGAATAATCCTTAACGGCATCTTTATACCGGCCCGGGATTCCGGAAGCCCTGCCGGTATTCGGATGGGCTCTGTCCGGTCACGCGCTTGAATACCTTGGCGAAATAATTCGGATCCGAATAGCCAACCGCCCTTCCCACCTCACCAACATTGGCCCTGGGATCGCTCAGAAGCTTTCTGGCCTCGTCAACCCGCCAGGCCGTCAGGTATGTGATGAAATTCTGGTTGAAACACTGCTTGAACAGGCGGGAAAAATACGCTTCGGAATAATTCATATCCTTCGCCACTTCCTGCAACGATATTTCCCGCATATAATTCTCACTTAAATACCTGCGGAATTTCCCCCGCATCACGGAAAGCCGGTCTCCTTCCTGCAATCCATTCTCTTCTGCCGGTTCTTCCTCCGTAACCGGTTCCGTCTCCTGTGGCCGGGCCTCCGCCACGGTCTCTCCCGGTTCCTGCGGCGTATCGGCTGCCTGACGTGCCAGTTCTCTGCGTACCGCGCGATGTTCGAGCGTAACCGAAATTCCTTCCTCCACCGACGTCAGCAATTCTTCATCCGTATAAGGCTTCAGCAGGTAATCCAGCGCACGCACAGCAATGGCCTTCTTCGCGTAGGCGAACTCGTCGTAAGCCGTCAGAAAAATGATGCTGCAATCCGGATCCTGTGCGCGAATGGCCTCCGCCGCTTCGATCCCATTCATTCCCGGCATCTCCACGTCAAGAATCGCAACGTCAATCCCTTCTCTCTGAAAGATCGCCACTGCCTCCCTTCCGTTCGCCGCTTCAAAAATTTGCAGTTCACCCTCCAGCTTCTTCGAAAGGCTCCTGCACACAAACGTGCGCTCAATCGCCTCGTCATCCGCAACCAGTATCTTTGTCATACTTCTTAACCGTTCCCCCGTTCTTTGTTTTACAGCTTCCCGCAGGAAAACTCCCATCGTAAGTTACTCCACATCCGGATCCCGTTTTTGCGGGATTCGCATGCGGATGACTGTCCCACGGCCTGGCCGACTGTGAATCTTCAGCTCACCGTCTTCATACAGCAGGTGCAGCCGCCGATAAATATTGCCCAGACCGATCCCTCTCTTTGAAGTGCTGCGATCCTTCAGCGCTTCCCGCAACTCCCGCAGCTGCACGCCGCTCATCCCCACTCCGGTATCCGCGACGACAACCGACAGCACGTCTCCCCGCAGGCAAATACGCAGATACAGGGTGCCGCCTTCTTCCTTGCGTGCGATTCCATGAATCACCGCATTCTCGATCACCGGCTGCAGAGAAAAGGACGGGATGGTCGCCAGCTTCGCGTCGGTCTCGACCCGCCTGTCATAGACCAGCCGCTCGCCAAACCGCATCTTCTGAATATAGATATAATCATCTGCCACCTTCAGCTCGCTATCCAGCGTCACGAACTGTTCCGTCGTCTTCAGATTATACCGGAACAGATGACTGAGGCTGCGGATCATGCGCCCGGTTGTGTCCGCGTCCTCCAGCTTTGCCATGCACCCGATCGTGTTGAGCGTATTGAACAGGAAGTGTGGATTGATCTGGCTCTTTAAGAGCTCCAGCTGTGCCTCATTCATCTGCCGCTCCATCTCGACCCGTTCCATCTCATCCCGGTGCAGAAGCTCCGCCATCTCCGCATTCTTCCGCAGCGTATCGATATATCCCTTCGTCGCGTGCTTCATGCGGTTAAAGGTAGCAACCAGTTCTCCGATCTCATCCTGATTCGGCACGACAATATCTGCACTCTCATAGTTATTGACCGACAGTTCCCGCGCACTGCGCACCACCATCACCACAGGATCAATCAGGGAACCGTAGGTCAGACTGGTGATCACAAACGCTGCCACAATCATCAGCAGCGAAATCAGTCCAATCCATCCCGACATCCGATAGAACAGCGGCGCCCTTTCCTGGTAACTCGTGTTCCCTTCCTTCACCATCAGCTGCGCCAGCAGCCGCGCATAGTCAGACAGATATTCCTGCCGGTCGATCACCGCATACAGGCTGGCCACATACTCGCTGCTCTCCGGAGCCATCTCCAGCACCCGATCCCTGCTCCTGCTGTACTGCTCATAACTGTTACGGATATTCCAGGTTCTGGCGTAGCGCTCCTCCCCGATTTCTTCATAATCATAAGGAAGAGACGCCAGGCAGCGCTCCGTGCGCACACAGGCAAGATTGTACGTCCCCCGGTTCTCCTCGGTACGGTTTCTCGCATAAACATTAAACGCCTCAATCTCCTGCTCCAGCGCATCCTGAAACTCGTGGCAGCGGACATTGTCATCCAGAATCCGGTTGACATCCCCCAGTGAAAACCGCAGAATCAGGATGGTGAAAACAGAAAAAAACACCATCACCAGCACAATCAGCGCGATATTTACCGCCAGCTTCTGCCTGACCGTGATCCGATACCATGTATCTCTCAGATACTGTCCCATCCAAATACCGCCTTACCTGTCATGAAACATTTCAACATGTATTCTTACACATAAGCATAATTATACCATAGTTTTTTTCTGATTTCACTATACAAATGTTCCTTTTTCCCTTCAGGTGTGTATTTTTTGTGAAATTTCAAAATTGTTAAAACCGGATTCACAATTTGATGGTATACTGCCGGAGAAAAAGGAGGAATTTTCCATGCGTCTTTTACTGGCAGAGGACGAACGCTCGCTTTCCCGGGCGGTCGTTACCATATTAAAACGAAACAATTATTCGGTCGACGCGGCCTTTGACGGAGCAGAAGCTCTGGAACTTCTGGAAACCGGCAACTACGACGCCGCAATTCTCGACATTATGATGCCCCGAGTGGACGGTCTGACCGTCCTGCAGACCATTCGCGCCCGTGGCGACCAGATTCCGGTTCTCCTGCTCACCGCGAAGGCCGAGACAGACGACAAGGTAACCGGCCTTGACCTCGGTGCCAATGATTACCTGACCAAACCGTTTGCCACCAAAGAGCTTCTTGCACGCATCCGCGCCATGACCCGCACCCAGCAGACGCCGGTCGTATCCTCACTCTGTTTTGGGAACATTTCTCTCGACCGCAGAACCTATGAATTGAAATCTCCCACCGGCAGCTTCCGTCTGGCAAACCGTGAATTCCAGACGCTGGAGCTTCTGATGACAAACGCCGGACACAGCATCTCTTCCGGACGATTCATGGAAAAAATCTGGAGCGATGAGACCGACACGGAACAGAATGTGGTCTGGGTCTATATCTCCTATTTGAAGAAGAAACTCGACGCACTCCATGCCAACGTGCAGATCACAGCCACACAGGACGTCGGCTATACCCTGGAACCGGTCGACGCAGAACGGAGGCCGATATGATCCGGAAACTGCGGAGCAAGCTGATCATCATTACGATGCTCTCCCTGTTCCTCGTCCTGGCCGTCATTATGGGCAGCATCCTCCTGATTAACTATCACAATATCGTCATGGAAGCCGACGAGACGCTGGAATTCCTGGCCGCCAATGACGGCGCGATTCCCAGAGACGGAGAAATGTTCGACTTTGACAACGACACACAGGATTTCATGACCACCGAGCGTGCGCGCGTCTCCCGCTACTTCTGGGTGCAGCTGACCATGGACGGAGAGCTGGAAGGATCCGACTTAAGCGAAATTGCCGCCGTCGATCTCAACACCGTCGAACAGTATCTGCAGCAGATCCTGGATTCCGGTCGTGAGAAGGGCTTCATCGAACATTACCGCTATCTCGTTCACACCGACACCGACGACCACGCAATCCGCGTGATCTTTCTGGACTGCTGGCGCAGTCTCGCCAATCTGGAGACCTTCTTCATTGCCTGCTGCTGGGTGTCATTCAGCGGCCTGCTCGCCGTTCTGGCTCTGATGATCCTTCTGTCCAAATGGATCCTGCATCCTTTCTCTGAGAATTACGAGAAACAGCGCCAGTTCATCACCGACGCCGGCCACGAGATCAAGACACCGCTCACGATTATCAATGCCGACGCCGATATTCTGGAAATGGAACTTGGCGAAGACAACGAATGGCTGCAGGATATTCAGAAGCAGACCGCACGGCTCGCCTCTCTGACCAACGACCTGATCTTCCTGTCCCGAACGGAAGAGGCAGGCAACCAGATTCAGATGATTGAGTTTCCGTTTTCCGACCTGGTAGACGAAATGGCCCAGTCCTTCCGCTCCCGTGCGCTGACAGAGGGCAAGACCTTTACGGTCGACATCTGTCCGCTGATCACGCTTCGCGGCGATGAGAAAAGCCTGCGGCAACTGATCTCTGTCCTGCTGGACAACGCACTGAAATACTCCGACGAGGGAGGCCGGATCTCACTGACCCTGGAAAGGCAGGGGAAGAATGTTCTTCTCACGGTATTCAATACCACGGCGCAGCCGGTGGACCGGCATCCGGAACGCCTCTTTGACCGTTTCTACCGCGGCGATCAGTCCCACAACTCGCAGACCGGCGGCTATGGAATCGGGCTTTCCATCGCGGCGGCTGTAACGGCAAATCACAAGGGCAGGATTCATGCGTCCTCTGCAGACGGACATTCACTGAGCATTACCGTCACATTGCCTGGCGTCCGTTCCTGAAAGGCAGACATGCACGCCTTTCCTTTGATCCGGCACACAAAAAATGGCCAGGTACTCCTGGGCCCATAATCCAATCCAATGAGGTTCACGAACATGACAGAACAGGAATTTTATGGAGACCGTCTGCCGCTGTTAGAAGCAGCACGACGGCAGCTCCTCGATATGATCGCCGAATATCCCGACACCGGAATGGGAGGCGAAACGATGCATACCATTTTATACTGCACATCCCGGATCAAATCTCCGGACAGCATGATCGACAAACTGACAAAGCACGGCGTTCCGGCCAATTGCAATTCCGCATTAACGGAAGTGAACGACGCGGTCGGCGTCCGCATCATCTGCTCCTTCTTTGACGATGTGTACCGGATCGCGGACTGGCTGCGCGCCCGCCCCGAACTGGTCATCCGCGAGACGAAGGACTACGTATCCTATCCGAAATCAAACGGCTATCGGAGTTACCACATCATTCTCAATATCATCGACGGCCCCGGCGCCGGACTGACCTGCGAGATCCAGATCCGCACAATTGCCATTGACTTCTGGGCCAGTCTGGAGCATCAGATGAAATACAAACACGAAATCCGGCACGAAGCCCTGATCCGGGACGAGTTGAAGCGCTGTGCCGATGAGATTGCCTCCATCGACCTCTCCATGCAGACAATTCGCGACCTGCTGGCGGAGGATTTCTGAGACATCATCTGGTACCAACGCCTCCGCAAACGGTGCCTTCCACAGAATTCATTTTTCAGGAAAGACAAAAAGACGTGTTTCCCGCACGTCTTTTTGTCTTTCAAGGATACGTTTACTCTGTCAGCGCCGCAAATGCCTCATCCAGATCCTCAATAATATCATCGATATGCTCGGTGCCGATTGAAAGACGAATGGTATTCGGCCGAATGCCCTGATCGAGCAATTCCTCCTCGCTGCACTGGCTGTGCGTCGTGGTCGCCGGATGAATCACCAGCGATTTCACATCCGCCACATTCGCCAGCAGGGAGAACAGTTCCAGGCTGTCGATAAAGCGGTATGCCTCTTCTTTTCCGCCCTTAATTTCAAACGTGAAGATAGTCGCGCCGCCATCCGGGAAATATTTCTCATACAGCGCATGATCCGGGTGATCCGGCAGACTCGGATGATTGACCTTCTCAACCAGTGGATGATTTGCCAGGTATTCTACCACTTTCTTCGTATTCTCCACCGCGCGCTCGATGCGCAGACTCAGCGTCTCGGTTCCCTGCAAAAGCAGGAAGGCCGCAAACGGGCTGATGGTAGAGCCGGTATCGCGCAGCAAAATTGCCCGGATGTAGGTGGCAAAGGCTGCCGGACCGGCCGCTTCGGTGAACTTCACGCCGTGGTAACTCGGATTCGGCGCGCTGATCCAGGGATAACGACCGCTCCTCGCCCAGTCAAAGGTGCCGCCGTCCACGATCACGCCTCCCAGTGTCGTGCCATGTCCGCCGATAAACTTGGTCGCGGAGTGAACCACAATATCTGCCCCGTGTTCAATCGGTCGAATCAGATACGGCGTACCGAACGTATTGTCAATCACCAGCGGAAGGCCGTGTCGATGGGCAATCGCCGCAATCGCGTCAATGTCCGGAATATCCGAATTCGGGTTGCCCAGCGTCTCAATGTAGATTGCCTTGGTATTGTCCTGAATTGCGCTTTCCACCTCATCCAGTTTGTGTGCGTCAACAAAGGTGGTCTGAATGCCGTACAGCGGCAGTGTATGCAGCAGCAGATTGGAAGTGCCGCCATAGATCGTCTTCTGGGCGACGATGTGCTCGCCTTCCTTTGCCAGGGCCTGAATGGTGTAGGTAATAGCCGCCGCGCCGGTAGCGACCGCCAGGCCCGCCACACCGCCTTCCAGCTTCGCAATGCGATCCTCAAAGACGCCCTGTGTCGAATTCGTCAGGCGACCGTAAATGTTGCCGGCATCCGCCAGGCCAAACCGGTCCGCCGCATGCTGACTGTTGTGAAAGACATAAGACGTGGTCGCATAGATCGGAACTGCCCTCGAATCGGTCGCCGGATCGGCCTGCTCCTGTCCTACATGCAGCTGAAGCGTTTCAAATTTGAGATTTCTCTTTGCGTATGGTTTCCTGCTCATTCTGATATCCTCCTCGTTCGTTCCTGTTCGGAAACGGTTTGTTGTTTCGCTCTGAGGACATCTTAACAGGGAAACGAATGCCTGTCTAATATCGGAAATAAGTATCCAGATATAGATTCAATCTATATCTGATGCACCTATGCAAAAACCGGTGGAAGCAGCTGCTTACAGGCAAGCCTGTCGCAGCTGCTTCCACCGGTTTTCCCGCCGTTTGGAATCGTTATCGTTTAGTTGTTGATCAGTTTACCGCTCTCGTCATTCCAGCTGTACAGCTTACGAATCTCCTCGCCAACCTTGGTAGACGGATGCTCCTGCGCCTTCTTGCGCATCGCCTTGAAGTGTACCTGGCGTCCGGCCGGGGACATATCAAGCAGGAAGTCCTTCGCAAAGGTGCCGTCCTGAATGTCGGACAGAATCTTCTTCATGGTCTTTCTGGTCTCCTCAGTGATCAGCTTCGGTCCGCTGATGTAATCGCCATACTCCGCCGTATTGGAAATGGAATAGCGCATTCCCTCGAAACCGGACTGATAGATCAGATCCACAATCAGCTTCATCTCATGGATGCACTCGAAATACGCATTTCTCAGATCGTAGCCAGCCTCAACCAGCGTATCGAAACCAGCCTGCATCAGAGCGCAGACACCGCCGCACAGAACAACCTGCTCGCCGAACAGATCGGTCTCGGTCTCGGTACGGAAGGTCGTCTCCAGCACGCCCGCACGCGCACCGCCAATGCCCAGCGCATAAGCCAGAGCCAGCTCCAGCGCCTTGCCGGTCGCATCCTGCTGCACCGCTACCAGACACGGAACACCCTTGCCCTCCTGATACTCCGAGCGAACGGTATGCCCCGGTCCCTTCGGAGCGATCATGGTCACATCGACATCCTTCGGCGGCGTGATGCAACCAAAATGAATGTTAAAGCCATGTGCGAACATCAGCATGTTGCCCGCTTCCAGGTTCGGCTCGATGTCCTTCTTATACATATCCGCCTGCAGCTCATCGTTGATCAGAATCATGATGATATCAGCCTGCTTCGCTGCCTCCGCTGCGGTAAATACCTCAAATCCCTGTGCCTCTGCCTTCTTCCAGGACTTGCTGCCCTTATACAGACCGATAATGACATGGCATCCGGAATCCTTCAGATTCAATGCGTGTGCATGGCCCTGGCTGCCATAGCCAATGACAGCAATGGTCTTGCCCTCCAGTAAAGATAAGTTGCAATCCTCCTGATAATAAATCTTTGCCATTTCTTTCCTTCCTCCTTGGAAATGTACCAAACTTTTTCCGCAGTCCGGGCTGTCCGGACTGTCATGTATCAGCGCAGGGATCTCTGCCGACGACTCTCTGTCCGCCTCTGGCAACCCTGATGCCAACAAAATACCACATCCGCCTGTGGTCTGCCGCGATGCCGCTTATGGCAGATAACGGATATCGTCGGAGCCCCGCGAGAGCCCGGTCATACCAGTCCTTGCCAGTTCCAGAATCTCGTAATCCTCCAACAGGTTCACCAGCGCATCCAGCTTCGACTGATCGCCGGTCATCATAACAGTCAGGGAATCCTTTCCTACATCAACGATAGTCGCCCGGAAGATCTCCGCAATCGCATTGACCGTCTGACGATCCTGCGCATTCGCGCGAACCTTCACCATCATCAGCTCCCGATAGACAGAATGCTCCGGCTTCAGTTCCTTGATATCGCGGACGTCTTCCAGCTTGCGCAGCTGCTTCTCGATCTGTTCCAGAATATCCTGATCGCCAAACGATACGACTGTCATCCTCGAGTAACGCGGATCCGCCGTCACGCCCACCATCAGGCTGTCAATGTTATAACCACGGCGGCTGAACAGACCCGCGACCCGGCTCAGCACGCCAGCCGTGTTGTCAACTAGCAATGATAACACAATTCTGTCCATAGTTTACTGGTTTCCTCCTATTCGTTCATTTTATCATATCAACCCGAAAAGTGTTTGTCAACTACGCAATTGGAATGTATTGTATTCTCTAAAGTTATACCAGATCGTCATCCCAGAGCCACATCCAGAACCATCATCAGCATGAAGCCCACGGCAAATCCGAGCGTCCCCATATCGGAGTGCTCGCCAGCCGCAGATTCCGGAATCAGTTCTTCCACGACCACATACAGCATCGCCCCGGCCGCGAGGGAAAGCAGATAGGGCAGGACGGGGACAATGACATCTGCCAGCAGCACCGTCACAAAGGCGCCGATGGGCTCGACCAGACCGGAAAGCACCCCCATGGAGAACGCCCGCGTGCGGCTGGCGCCGTTGGAACGCAGCGGCAGGGCAATGATCGCGCCTTCCGGAAAATTCTGAATCGCAATACCAATGGACAATGCAAAGGCCGCCGCCATGGAGATCGACACTCCACCGATCAGAATTCCGGCAAACACCACCCCGACCGCCATCCCCTCCGGAATGTTATGCAGGGTGACGGCAAGAACCAGCATCGTCGTTCTCGCCAGATGGCTTTTCGGCCCCTCCGGCTCCTCGCTCCCCATATGCAGATGCGGAATCAGATGATCCAGCAGAAGCAGAAACAGCATCCCTCCGGCCAGTCCGACCACGGCCGGAACGAACGCCAGTCTTCCCATTCCGGACGACATCTCCATTGCCGGAATCAGAAGGGACCAGACTGAAGCGGCCACCATGACTCCGGACGCAAACCCCAGCAGGCCTTTCTGGACCACCGGGCTGATCTCATTTTTTACAAAAAACGTACATCCCGCTCCCAGTGTAGTACCGATAAACGGGATCAAAATACCCAAAGCGATAGGAAACACCTCATTCATTCTCTCTATACCTGTTAGTATGCCTTTCTTTCGATATTTGACCCTGTTTCCGACAACAATTCCAAAGCGAAACACAAAAAAAATCAGCGAAACCACACCCGGCGCTGTCTTCTTCACACAGAACAATTTCGCCCGCAATGTAAAAACGCCTCATCCATCTGCTGCGCTTAATAGCTCATGGAAAAGCCACGCTCATCTGTCTTCACTTCCCGATCCTCTGCCTCCATATTCTCGATGCGGATATATGGCTGTCTGTGCAGTGCGCCCACCATATCCCAGACCACCGACTCCTCGCCCTGGATCTCCATCTCCACCCGGCCGTCCCAGAGGTTGCGTACATACCCCGTCAGGCCGCACGAACGGGCCAGCCGCGTCGCCTGGTACCGGAATCCGACGCCCTGCACCCGCCCGGAAAAATAAAAGCGCTTTCGTATTTTCATCCTGCTCACCTCAGCAAACGATTTTGCAGACCAATCCGGCTTCGCTGCCAGTTCAATAATGTCCCGCCTCATGCTCCGCGTTCAGCCAGTCCACCGATTCCCAGATTCCGTCCAGCGTAAACGGGAAATCCTTCCAGTGCTTCTTTTCCTCCGCCGTCACCTCGAAATTAAACGGCTCCGGCCAGATCGTCGCGCGGATCACCGGCGTCTTCTCCTCCGGCTCCGTCTCCGTCGCTTCCTTTCTCACAATCTCTGCCCGCTCAAGCTGGTAACGCATGCCCCGGTAACTGCCCGTAAAACGGCTTTTCTTTAAATACGCTACCGAAATATCTCCGTGCAGATCAATCGCCATCATTTTCTCCTTCTGTCAATTTCCATGCTTAACAAACGGATATGCGCCGCGGTCGCGGCGCTTCACCACCCATGCAGGCCTTCCGTCCAGTGTTTTTCATTATACTGAATTCAGATTCCGTTTTCAAGAAAAACATCAGGGTTATATTGTTAATGTTTTATCATTCTTATTGCCATTTCCTCCTGTTGGTGGTATACTCACCCCAACGTTTACACAAATTTTACATAACCATTACAAGCTTACCAAACCAAAAACATAAGTATGGGGGAACAATCTTATGAGCGAACGCAATCTCAGCCTGCTGACTGATCTCTATGAACTGACGATGATGCAGGGCTATTTTAAGGAGAAGGATGCCAACGAAACCGTTATTTTCGACGCTTTTTTCCGCAACAACCCGCAGGGGGGCGGCTATGCGATCTGCGCCGGGCTGGATCAGCTGATTGATTACATCAAAAATCTGCGCTTTGACGAGAGTGATATTGACTATCTGCGCACGGTCGGCATGTTTGACGAAGATTTTCTGGAATACCTGCGCGATTTCCGCTTCACGGGCGACATCTATGCCATCCCGGAGGGAACTTTCGTCTTCCCGCGCGAGCCTCTCGTCAAGGTCATCGCACCCATCATGCAGGCACAGGTCATCGAGACCGCCCTGCTGACCCTGATCAACCACCAGTCTCTGATCGCCACCAAGGCGGCGCGTGTCGTGCACGCGGCCAAGGGAGACGGCGTCATGGAATTCGGCCTGCGCCGTGCGCAGGGACCGGACGCCGGCATCTATGGCGCCAGAGCGGCGATGATCGCCGGCTGTGTCGGTACTTCCAATGTCCTCTGCGGCAAAATGTTCGGTGTTCCGGTTAAGGGAACGCATGCCCACAGCTGGATCATGAGTTTCCCGGATGAGCTGACTGCATTCCGCACGTATGCAAAGCTCTATCCGAATGCCTGCACGCTGCTGGTTGACACCTATGACACGCTCAACTCCGGCATTCCCAACGCCATCCAGGTCTTCACCGAGATGCGCGAGGCCGGTATTCCACTGAAGAATTACGGCATCCGCTTAGACAGCGGCGATCTTGCCTATCTCTCCAAGATGGCGAAGAAGATGCTTGATGAGGCCGGCTTCACCGACGCCGTGATCTCCGCGTCCAATGATCTTGATGAAACACTGATTACCTCACTGAAAATGCAGGGCGCTACCATCAACTCCTGGGGCGTCGGCACGAACCTGATCACCTCCAAGGACTGCCCGTCCTTCGGCGGCGTATACAAGCTGGCGGCAGTCAAAGACCGGGAAAGCGGACAGTTCATTCCGAAGATCAAGCTCTCGGAGAATGTCGAAAAGATCACCAATCCGGGCAACAAGACCATCCGACGCATCTACGACGGCCAGACCGGCAAGATCATTGCCGACCTGATCTGCCTGGTTGATGAGGAATACAGCGAGCATGATTCGCTCCTGCTTTTCGATCCGATCCAGACCTGGAAGAAGACGCACCTGCCGGGAGACACCTACACCATGCGTGAGCTTCTGGTTCCGGTCTTCCTGAACGGCGAATGCGTCTACGAAAGCCCAAGCGTGATGGACATCCGCGCCTATTGCGCAAAGGAGAAGGAGACGCTCTGGGAGGAATCGCTCCGCCTGAGTTATCCGCACGAGGTGCATGTCGACCTTTCGAAACCTCTGTGGAATATGAAGAACCAGCTGTTAGATAACTTCCATTATACAAGATAACGGCAAAACGCCAGAACCGTCCACCTGCAGGCAAAGAGACGGAGCCGGGTACAGACACCCCCGACTCCGTCTCTTTGTATTCTTTCCGGCCATTTTGTACCGTATCGTTGCACAGGACCTGCCACCACGCAGAAAGCATCCGCGATCTTACGCCAGGCTTGTATATCCCATCAGGAACTGGTCAACCTCGCGTGCGACTTCGCGTCCTTCGTGGATCGCCCACACAACCAGCGACTGTCCTCTGTGCATGTCTCCCGCTACGAAGACCTTCTCCACGTTCGTGGCGTAATGCCCCGGCTCGGTCGCAACGTTCGTGCGCGCATTCAGTTCCACGCCAAACGCGTCCGGAACATAGGACTGGCTGCCCAGGAACCCGGCGGCGATCAGCACCAGATCCGCCGGTATCTCTCTCTCGCTTCCTTCCACCGGCACCATGGACATACGTCCGCTCTCCGGGTCCTTCTGCGAGACAAGGCTCACCAGAATCGCCTTGCAGACCTTGCCGCTCTCATCCTTTACAAACTCCTTCACAGTCGTCTGATAGATCCGCGGATCCGCGCCAAAGACAGCGATCGCTTCCTCCTGACCGTAATCTGTCTTCAGAACCTTCGGCCATTCCGGCCAGGTATTGTTCTCCGCACGGGTAACCGGCGGCTTCGGCATCATCTCCAGCTGCGTCACCGACGCACAGCCATGACGGATTGAGGTTCCCACGCAGTCATTGCCCGTATCTCCACCGCCGATGACGATCACGTGCTTATCCTTCGCCGAGATAAAATTCCCATCCTCCAAGCCGGAATTCAGAAGACTCTTTGTCGTCGCCTTCAGGAAATCTACCGCAAAATAGATTCCTGCCGCATCGCGTCCCGGCACCTGAATATCGCGTGGGTTCGATGCGCCACAGGCCAGAATAATACTGTCAAACTCCCGTTTCAGCCTGCCGACTTTATAATTGTTCCCAACGTCCGCTCCGGTGACAAACTTTACGCCCTCCGCCTTCATGACGTCAATCTTGCGATCAATGATCTGCTTCTCCAGTTTCATATTCGGAATCCCGTACATCAGCAGGCCTCCGACCCGATCCTCACGCTCGAAAACCGTCACATTGTGCCCGCGGCGATTCAGCTGATCCGCCGCGGCAAGGCCGGACGGACCGGAACCGACAATGGCAATCCGCTTGTCCGTGCGGACCTTCGGCGGGCGTGGCGCCGCCTTGCCCGAAGCATACGCGTATTCAATGATCGCGTGCTCGTTCTCCTTGATGCAGACCGGATCGCCATGCAGCCCGCAGGTGCAGGCCGCCTCGCAGGGAGCCGGACATACCCGGCTCGTAAATTCCGGAAAGCTGTTGGTCTTTTTCAGGCGGTTGTAGGCCTGTTCCCAGGTTCCGGTGTAGACCAGATCGTTCCACTCCGGGCAGAGATTGTTGAGCGGGCAGCCGGACACCATTCCGCCGATCATCATGCCGGACTGACAGAACGGAACGCCGCAGTCCATACAGCGGGCGCCCTGCATTCTCTGCTCCTCCTCGCTGAGGAAGACATGAAACTCATTAAAATTCTTAATTCTCTCCAGAGGGGCGATGGCCTCGCTGGCAGTTCTCTCATACTCCAAAAATCCGGTTGGCTTTCCCATCTTCTCTCCTCCTTACTGTCTCTGTACCGCATAGAATGCTTCGATCTGCGCCTGCTCGCTGCTCAGCCCTTTTTCCTCCATCTGAACGATGGTATTCATCATCTTGCGATAATCGTGCGGCAGGATCTTCTTAAACTTCGGGAGATACTCTCCGAAATGGTCAAGGATATACTTGCCCTTCTCGGAATTGGTGTAAGCCACATGCTCCTGAATCATTTCCTTCAGTTCCATGACATCATATTTATCCGTCACGTCTTCCATCGAGACCAGTTCCTTATTCAGGCGTTTGTAAAGGTCTCTCTTCTCATCCAGCACATAGGCAATGCCGCCGCTCATGCCGGCTGCAAAGTTCTTGCCGGTCGGTCCCAGGATCACGGCCCGGCCGCCGGTCATGTACTCGCATCCATGGTCGCCGACTCCCTCTACGACAGCCGTCGCCCCGGAATTGCGGACACAGAAACGTTCACCGGCGATGCCGTTGATAAACGCCTTGCCGCTGGTCGCACCGTACAGCGCCACGTTACCGATAATGATGTTGTCCTCCGCCTTGAACTGGACGCCCCTGGGCGGATAGACGATCAGCTTGCCGCCGGAAAGCCCCTTGCCAAAATAATCGTTGCTGTCACCGACAAGCTCCAGCGTCAGGCCTCTGGGGATGAAGGCGCCAAAGCTCTGGCCGCCGCTGCCGTTGCACTGAATGGTAAACGTATCCTCCGGCAGGCCATCCGGATACTTTCTGGTGATTTCTGAGCCGAAAATCGTGCCCAGGGTACGGTCTATGTTCGACACGTCAATCTGCAGGCTCTTCTTCTGACCGCTTGCAAGCGCTCCCTTCAGTTTCTTCAGGAAGACCTGCTCATCCACGGTATTCTCCAGTTCGAAGTCGAACTCAATCTTATCGTGGTAACCGCGAAGCGGAGTCCCCGCGTACGGATTGTTGAGGATATTGCTCAGATCCACCTTGTTCGCCCGTTCGCCCGGAAGATTGTCCTTCTTCTTCAGCAGTTCCGTGCGGCCCACCAGCTCATCGATCGTCCGCACGCCGAACTTCGCCATGTACTCCCGCATCTCCTGCGCAATAAAGTGCATAAAGTTCACCACATACTCCGGCTTGCCGCGGAACCGCTTCCGAAGCTCCGGATTCTGTGTCGCGATTCCCACCGGGCAGGTATCCAGATTACAGACACGCATCATCACGCAGCCCATCGTCACCAGCGGAGCGGTCGCAAAACCAAATTCTTCCGCTCCCAGCATGCAGGCAATCACCACATCGCGACCGGTCATCAGCTTGCCGTCGGTTTCCAGAATCACCTTATCCCGCAGGCCGTTCATAATCAGAGTCTGATGCGCCTCCGCAATCCCCAGCTCCCAGGGAAGGCCCGCATTGTAAATGGAATTGCGCGGCGCCGCGCCGGTACCCCCGTCGTATCCGGATACCAGAATCACCTGCGCACCCGCCTTTGCCACACCGGCAGCGACTGTGCCGACGCCGGCCTCAGAAACCAGCTTCACGGAAATCCGCGCCCGCGTATTCGAATTCTTCAGGTCATAAATCAGCTGCGCCAGATCCTCAATCGAATAAATGTCATGATGCGGCGGCGGAGAAATCAGCCCCACGCCGGTCGTCGAGTGACGGGTCTTCGCAATCCACGGATACACCTTCCCGCCCGGAAGCTGGCCGCCCTCACCCGGTTTCGCGCCCTGCGCCATCTTGATCTGAATCTCCTGCGCACTCACCAGATAACGGGACGTCACGCCGAAACGGCCGGACGCCACCTGCTTGATCGCGGAACAGCGATTGTTGGTCTTTGTGCCCGAATTCAGGCGCTCCAGGCTCTCACCGCCCTCACCGGTATTCGACTTGCCGCCGATGCGGTTCATCGCGATCGCCAGCGTCTCGTGCGCCTCCTGGGAAATGGAGCCATAGGACATGGCGCCGGTCTTAAAGCGCTTCACGATCGAATCCACACTCTCGACCTCGTCGATCGGGATACCGCCGTCCTCCGGATAATTGAAATCCATCAGCGTACGCAGTGTCACCGTCTGCCCTTCCCCGGTCAGAGCGTGCGTGTATTCCTTAAACATATCGTAATCGCCCCGGCGGGTCGACTCCTGCAGCAAATGGATCGTCCTCGGATTGTACAGATGCACCTCCTGCCCCGCACGCTCCTTGTGGCTGCCCACGCTCTCCAGCGTCAGGTCTGCATCCAGGCCGAGCGGGTCATAGGCGCTCGAATGCAGCGCATCCACATCCGCCGCGATATCTTCAAGCGTCACGCCGCCCACACGACTGACAGTGCTGGTAAAATATTTATCAATCACATCCTTCGAAATGCCAATAGCTTCGAAGATCTTCGCACCCTGATAGGACTGGATCGTGGAAATGCCCATCTTGGAGGCAATCTTCACAATACCATGAAGAACCGCCGAATTGTAATCCTGCACGGCTGCATAGTAATCCTTATCCAGCATCTTCGACTCGATCAGATAATGAATCGACTCCTGCGCCAGATACGGGTTGATCGCACTCGCGCCGAAACCAAGCAACGTCGCGAAATGATGCACCTCTCTCGGCTCGCCGCTCTCCAGGATCAAGGCCATCGAGGTACGCTTCTTCGTCGCGACCAGATGGTTCTGCAGGGCGGATACCGCCAGCAGGGACGGGATCGGCACATGGTTCTCATCGATCTCACGATCCGAGAGAATGATGACATTCACACCGGTCCGATACGCACGGTCAACCTCCAGGAACAGCCGGTCAATCGCCTTCTCCAGCGAGGTGTTTTTATAATAGGTAATCGGAATCGTCTCTACCTTGAATCCCGGTTTTTTCATGTATTTGATCTTCAGCAGATCCGTGCAGGTCAGGATCGGATTGTCTACCTTCAGAATCTTGCAGTTGTCCGCGGACTCCTGCAGAATATTCCCCTCCTGTCCGACATAAACCGTCGTCGAGGTGACAATCTCCTCACGAATCGCGTCAATCGGCGGATTCGTAACCTGTGCAAACAGCTGCTTGAAATAGTTAAACAGCGGCTGATGCTTCTTCGAAAGAACGGCCAGCGGGCTGTCGGCACCCATCGCGGATACCGCCTCGGCGCCATTCTTCGCCATCAGCAGGATCATCGTCCGGTACTGTTCATAGGTATATCCGTAGGTCTTCTGAATACGCGCACGCTGCTTGCCATCCATATGCGGTACACTGTGGTTCGGAATCGGCAGCTCATCGAGGCTGACGATATTCCTGTCCAGCCACTCGCCATAGGGCTGGCGCGTCGCATAACGCATCTTCAGCTCATCGTCGCTGACCAGCTCCCCCTTCACAGTATCAACGAGAAGCATACGGCCCGGCCGCTGCCGGTCCTTCTTGATCACATGAGACTGCTCAATATCGATTGCGCCCACCTCAGACGCCAGAATCATCTGATCGTCATCGGTGATGTAATACCGGGACGGGCGCAGGCCATTGCGGTCAAGAACCGCGCCCAGCACGTCGCCATCCGAGAAAATAATCGACGCAGGGCCATCCCACGGCTCCATCATGGTCGCATAGTAGCGGTAAAAATCCTTCACTTCCTGCGGCATAAAGCGATCATGCTCCCATGGAGCCGGAATCATAATCATCATCGCTAACGGCAGCTCCATCCCGCTCATCACCATAAATTCCAGCGCATTGTCGAACATGGCCGAGTCGGAGCCGTCCTGATTGATAATCGGAAGAACCTTATAAATATCGTGCTTGAAGACCTCCGTCTCCATCGTCTCTTCCCGGGCAAGCATGCGGTCGATATTACCGCGGATTGTATTGATCTCGCCGTTGTGAACGATGAAGCGGTTCGGATGCGCACGCATCCAGCTCGGGTTCGTATTCGTACTGAACCGCGAATGAATGATCGCCAGTGCGGACTCATAATCCGGATCGACCAGGTCATCGAAAAACTGCCGCAGCTCATTGACCAGGAACATTCCCTTATAGACGATCGTGCGGCTGCTCATCGAGACCACATAGGTATTGTCATTGCTCTGCTCAAAGACGCGACGCGCCACATAGAGCTTGCGGTCAAAATCGAGTCCCTTGCTGACCTTCTTCGGCTTGCCGATGAAGCCCTGCACGATATACGGCATCTTCTCCACCGCTCTCGCACTGATGCGATCCGGATGGATCGGCAGATCACGCCAGCCAAGGAACTCCATTCCTTCCTTCTTCACGATGATCTCCAGCATCTTCTTCGCCTGATTGCGCTGCAGCTCATCCTGCGGGAAGAAGAACATGCCGACACCATACTCCCGTTCGCCGCCGAGCCGAATCCCCAGCGGTTCGGTCACCTTCTTAAAAAATCTGTGCGAAACCTGCAGCATAATACCGACGCCGTCGCCGGTCTTCCCTTCGGCATCCATACCGGCGCGGTGCTTCAGATGCTCCACGATGTGAAGCGCCTGTTCCACTGTCTTGTGGCTCTTGATACCCTTGATATTGGCAACTGCACCAATGCCGCAGTTGTCGTGCTCAAAGCGTGGATCATACAGACCCTGCGCCTTGTTCTCCGTCAGCGTATCCGCTGACCTGCATGGTTTTCTCTGATCGCTTTCCATAACCATTTTCCTTTCCATGTGGTATTTCTGTATCTCCTGCCCATGGCCAGTGGAGGGTGACCACGGAAACCGGGGGCTGAAAGGTTCGACCCCCAAATTTCGTTTATCATACTACAGAATTGAGAAATTGTAAATAACTACTTTTCTCCGAATTGTCAGATTATTAGACAATTTTCGATTATTGTCTATTATTGCGCTTCTTGGCACTTAATTAAATTAAGTTGTTTACTCTTTTTGCCTTTCAATACAACTTCGAAAGGATGTTGAGATATTCTTCCGCAAATGGCGAAAGCGGCATATTCTTATGCTTCATCCAAACGTATTCCGCCTGCAATTCACAGTCTTCAATGGGCAAAATCTGTAAATCCGGAGCGGAATTGTATTTGTGAAAGCTTTCCGGCGAAGCGGCAACCAGTCCAACAGCCTGACCGGAACGAATCAGTTCAAAAAAAATCTGGCTTCCATTCACACTGATCTCTCCCATGGAATGCAGCGACAGGCCGGTCTCATGCAGCATCGAATGACTGGGATCCTTCGAAGTAGGACCATATTGCACCGCCGTGTACGGATACAATTCCTCCATTCGAATGCCTCCCTGTCTCCCGAACAATGGATTCCCGCTTCCGACGATCGCGCACAGCGCACTTCGCCCCAGAACATGATATTCCAGCGCGGCGTTTGCCGCTTTAGCCCTGGCCATTTTTATATAAGAGGAATAAATTCCAAATACGGCCAACTCTACCCGGTTGCCGACAACCTCCGCAATCAACGCATCCAGAGAATCAAAATTCTGAAAAGAAAACTGAATCGGAGTGCCGATATGCCGGTTTGCAAACTGCACAAAGGCAGCGGCTGCGCGGCTGGAGCTGAGAGAACCAATCCGTAAAGGCGTCCTCTTCTGGTGCGGCATCGCAACGTATTCCTGCACCTGATCGTATTCGCGGCGGATGACACGGAAACGTTCAATGAGATTCTGCCCCTCCGGCGTCACCGTCACTCCGCCCGGCAAACGTGCAAACAGTTGAACGCCTATTTCCTCCTCCAGCTGCTTAATCGCATAACTCAAATTCGGCTGTGACAAATACAGATTGCGGGCCGCCTGACTGAAGGAACCGGTATCGGCAATTTCCACCGCATAGAAAAAAGCTTCAAATTTCATTCCGCACTTCCTCCTCAATACAATTTCTCATCAAAATCATCTATCCATTTTCATAAAAATAATATATTTGCGATTTTTTTCTGTCAAGCATTATAATCAGATTACGAGAAAGCAAAGAAGCGTAATCGTGAAAGGAAGGCGCTTCTTTGCTTATTTTTATAACGATTCAGGACATTTGCACAAAACCATATTCATCCCGAATCGGTCACAATCATTCAAGAAAAGGAGAAACACAAATGAATCAAATGACAATCTGCCTGTTCATCTTCATTCTGACGCTGCTGGCTTACGCATTCTTAAGCAGCCGTGTGCCGATCACGGTCATCTCTCTGATCAGCGTAGCCCTTCTGATGCTCACCGGATGCCTGGCTCCCTCTGACGCGCTGTCCTGTTTTTCAAACTCCAGCGCCATTCTGATGGCCAGTATTTTCGTTGTCTCCGCCGGGCTGAACCGTACCCAGATGGTTCACAACATATCGGCCGGCATCTGCAAAGTCAGCAAGGGATCCTTTTTAAAGGTCCTGGCCGGTTATGTCCTGCTGACCTGTATTCTGGCCCAGTTTATCCCCAGCGCCGTGGCCTGCTTCAGCGTCGTATTTCCGCTTGCACTGGGCGTCTGCAAAGAGATGAAGATTCCGCCCTCAAAGATGATGTATTCCCTCGGCATTACGGCCATCGGTACCGTCATCACTCTGCCCTTCAGTTCCGCGATCAGTGAGATGGCAAGGATTCAGGGATTCCTGGAAGCCTATGAATACACTGATTACAATATGACTATCATGGATATCAGCTACGCCAAAACCCCAACCATGATTGCCATCCTCCTGCTTGCCATCTTCGTAATTCCAAAATTCGCTCCGGACCACCAGCTGGCAGGCAGTGATATTCAGATCAGCCAGAAAAAGGAACCGGCGCCCCTGGATCCGGTCAGAGAAGCGATCGGCTATCTTACCTTTCTCGGCGTCCTGCTCGGTCTTTTATTTTCCTCAAAAATCGGCCTTTCTTCCTGGCAGGTTGCTTTCATTGGCGCTCTGGTCATCGCCGCATCCGGTATGTTTGATACCAAAGAACTTGTCGACGCCATGAACATGAATATGGTGCTTCTGTTTGTCGGCGCACTGGCGATCGGTACCGCCCTGTCCTCCACCGGTGTGGCGGATCTGATCGGCTCCCGGCTCTCCGGCGTCATCCTCACCCTGAACAACAACTACCTGGCCGGACTCGTGTTCTTTATCGCACCCTTTATCCTGACTCAGTTCATGCTGAACCTCGGCATTTACTCCATTTTCACGCCGCTTTACATCATGATCTGCAAATCCATGGGTGCCAACCCCATCGGCCCTATCATGCTGTGTATGATCGCCAGCATGACCGCATTCTTCAGCCCCCTGGCGACTCCGGCCGTACCGCTTATGATGGGCGCTGGAAATTATTCCATAAAGGATCTGGTCAAAATGGGATGGGTTCCCATGATCATCATTACACTCGTCAGCGTTGCCTGGATAATGACCGTTTATCCGGTTTTCTAAAGGCCTGACAGCACATCAGAAAGGGGAAATTCCATGAATTCAAACATCCATACCATCGTGGAACACTATGCAAGGGAATGCGCTGGCGAACAGCAGGCACTCCTGCGAACACTCGGCGTAATCCCTGCTCCCACCCGTCAGGAAGACCTGCGCGCCATTTTCTGCCGCGACTGGTTTCTGGCTCAGGGCGCAACGGACGTCTCGATTGATTCAGCCAAAAATGTAATCTGTAAGATCAACTGCGAAAACGCCTCCGAATACATAGCCTTTGCCGCGCACACCGATATCGTCTTTCCGGACACCTCAGAACTGCCCATGTACGAAGAAGGGAACCGGCTTTTCGCCCCGGGCATCGGAGATGATACAAGCAATCTTGTCAACCTGATGATGGGTGCGAAATATCTCATTCAGCATCCGATTGACACCAACTATGGTATTCTGATTGTTGCCAATTCCTGTGAAGAAGGCCTGGGCAATCTCGACGGCACAAAGGCCCTGTTTGCAAAATACGGTGCACAGATCAAAGCCTTTTATTCCTTTGACGGCTATACGCCGCAATGTTGCAGCTGCGCAGTCGGCTCTTACCGATACCGGATTTCCTGCCATACCTGTGGCGGTCATTCGTATGTCAACTTCGGCGCGCCCAACGCCATCGAAATTCTGTGTGCCCTGGTAGAAAAACTCTATCAGATCGAACCCCCTGTCGAAGCAGTCACGACCTATAATGTCGGACGCATCGAAGGCGGTACAACCGTCAATTCCATCGCGGAAGACGCCAGCATTCTTTACGAATTTCGCTCCACCTCACAGAGCTGCCTGGAGATCATGGAGCAGGCGTTCCATCAGGCTGTGGACAGCATCCGTGACCGGGGCGGAGATATCAAAATTGATCTGCTTGGCATCCGGCCGGGTAATGGACCATTGGACAAAGACGCACTGGATGCCTTCACAAAACAGACAGCGGAGATCATCTCCACCTATTACGAAGGAGGGATTGACTATGCGCCTTACTCCACAGACAGCAATGTTCCACTCTCCCTCGGCATTCCGGCCAACACGGTCGGAACCGTTCTCGGTGCAAATGCCCACACGCGCGAAGAATGGGTCTATCCCGCCAGCCTGACCCCAGGCCTGAAGATTGTACTGTCGCTGATGCTTCAGTACGCGATTTGATTACTGCAGAATATCCAACAGGTATTGAACGATCACGGCCGCTCCGGCCGTGATTGCTTTTTCACCGAAAAGATTCTTGCCGTTGTGAAGGCCAATGTGAGAGGCCGGGTCATCCGTGCCGGTTCCGATGCGGAAGAGTGCTCCCGGCGTATTCGCCAGATAGCAGGAGAAATCATCCGATCCCGGCGATGCGGCCGGAAGCTCCTCTACATGCTCTGCACCCAGGATTTCGACTGCCGCACGGCGAACCCCTTCAATCACCTCCGTGGAATTGACCAGTACGGGCATGCCTTCCACAATCTGCACTTTGGCCTCTGCCCGCATGGCCTCGCAACAGGAATGCGCCACTCTTTTGATCGACTGAATGATGCTCTCGCGCCACTTCGGATTCAACGTCCGCAGCGTTCCCTGAATCTCAACCTCGCCCGGAATCACATTCGGAGCACTGCCTCCCCGGATCATGCCAAACGTGAGAACGCCCGCCTCGGTCATCGGCAGTTCCCGCGATATCAGGGTCTGCAGCTGTGTCAGCAGATAGGCACTGACAATGACCGGATCCACACAGCGATAAGGGTGCGCCCCATGTCCGCCCTTTCCAATCACCCGGATGATCACCGTGTCGGAAGATGCATGCGACGACCCGAAACGGAATCCGATTGAGCCTTCCTGGATATCCGGCCAGGTATGCAGGCCCAGTACCAGATCCGGCGGCCTTCTCTTCATCACATCCTGCTCCAGGATCATTTTCGCACCGCTCCCGCTTTCCTCTGCCGGCTGAAACAGCAGACGCACCGTTCCGCTAAACTCGCCCCCCATCTCTTTCAGCACCCGCGCCGCCAGAAGCACCGTCGCCATATGCAGATCGTGTCCGCACGAATGGCAGACGCCCTCATTCGCCGACGCGAACGGCAGACCGGTTTCTTCCTTCACCGGCAATGCATCGATATCCGCGCGTACCGCCACTGTCATTTCCTTTCCCGGTTTCTTTCCATGAATTTCTGCAATCAGACCGGTTTCCAGTTCGGTATGTAAGATCTCAATTCCATATTCTTCCAGTTCCCGGCGAATCCGGTCAGTTGTATGAAATTCCTTCCGGCTCACTTCCGGATCCCGATGCAGTTCCCGGCGCAGCTCAATCGCATGTCCGGAATATTCTTCTATTTTTTCTTTGATATCCATCCCGATATTCCCTCCATTCTGTCACGAAAGGCAGCTCCGAAGGGAACTGCCTTTCCTGTTCTGTATCAACATCACACCGGTCGCTTATGACTCTCCGGCAATCTCCTTGATCGCGGCGTAGCCATCTTCACCCCAGGTCTTCACACCAAGTTCATCACGAACGCTCTGCGTCGCCTCCTTGAATTCCTCCAGATCCGGTTCGCAGACTTCCATACCGGCGTCTATGCAGGTCTGAAGATCTGCCTCCATCGCCGTCTCCATATACTCGCTCGCATATTCACGCGCCTGTGTGCAGGCATCGATGAGCAGATTCTGATACTCTTCCGGAAGATCATTGAAGAAATCATTGTTGATCATGACGAATGCAGGCTTGATAATATGGTTGGTCATCACCAGATACTTGTTTACATTCTGGAATCCATAGGACACAATCGTCTCGATCGGGTTCTCCTGTCCCGTTACCACGCCGGTCTGCATTGCGGAATAAACCTCACCCATATCCATCGGGGTCGGGTTCGCGCCAAACGCCTTGAATGTGTCAACATAATAATCGCGCTCCGGTACACGAATCTTCATTCCCTTCATGTCCGCCAGCGAATTGATCGGGTCGTTGCTGGAAATGATACGCGGGCTGCGGGGAAGCGTATCAATGATCTTTGTATTGCGATCATCAATGCTCTTCTGGATGTACTGCTGGCCGACCTCTGTATTCATAAACTCATTGTACTGATCCAGGCTGCTGAACAGATACGGAAGGCACAGATACTCCAGCTCGATGATACCCGGATCACCGCTGCTCATCATCTGCAGCTGATTCATGCTGACCTGCTCCACCTGCTCGTTCGTGGAACCGGCCTGATTGGACGGATACAGCTCTACCTTAATCACACCGTTCGATCCGCTTTCCACGATTTCCTGAAACTTTTTCATGCCCTCATAAGCAGCCTCGCCATCAGCCGCCCAGGTCGAATACTTGATGACAATTTCGCCCTGATTCGCCGCAGTCTCTGCCGCTTCTGTTTCCCCGGCAGCCTCTGCAGCCGCCTCCGTCTGTGCATTTTCCGCTGCAGCCGTCGTCGACGTCGAAGAAGAACTGCTTCCGCAACCACTCAAAAGGCCCACGCTCATCGCACCAGCCAGCAAACACATGCCTGCAAATTTCATTTTCATCCTACTCTCTCTCCTTTTCCTTGTTTTTTGATCTATCTGCCTAATACCACATACGGTAAAAACAGACTCAGTTGCGGCACAAACGCTACCAGCAAAATGGAAATAATTAACGGGATATACAGCGGAAGCATCGCCTTTGTCAGCCGCGCAAATCCCATTTTCGTAATGCTGTTAACCACAAACAGCATGCTGCCAACCGGCGGCGTACATCCACCGAAGGTAAGCGTCACCACCATAATCAGCCCGAAATGTACCGGATGAATTCCAATCGCCGTCGCCACCGGAAGAAGAATCGGCGTCAGCACCACCAGCGCCTGAGACGCCTGCATAAAAAATCCAATCAGCGTCAGAAGCGCAAGAATCAGCAAAAGGAGAACCGTCTTGTTGTCACTGATCCCCAGCATCAGATCCACCAGCATATCCGGTGCCTTCGACATGGTCAGTACCCAGGAAAAACAACTCGCAGCGGCCAGAATAAACATGTTGTTCATGCTGGCGACGCCAACCTTTTTCAGCGACTCATAGAACTGTCCGACCGAAATATTCCGGTAGATAAAGAATCCGATAATAATGCCATATAATACCGCAATCGCGGCCGATTCCGTCGGCGTAAACACGCCCGTCATCGTCCCGCCGATGATAATAATCGGCATCATCAGCGCACTGAACCCGGATGTCAGCGCCTTCCCCATCTCTTTCGGAGTCGCCTTCGGATAACTGGGATAATCCATTTTCACGGCATAAAAGTGCGTGTAAATCATCTGGGTCAGCGCGATCAGCAGACCCGGAACAATTCCCGCGATCAGCAGACTGCCGACATCCGCGCCGGACAGAATCCCGTACAGCACCAGTGTGATACTCGGCGGGATAATCGGTCCCATACAGGACGACGCGACGGTAATTGCTGCGGCAAAATCAAGGTCATAGCCCTCCTTCACCATCGCCGGAATCAGCGAGGAGCCAAGGGCTGCCGTATCCGCCGTCGCTGAACCGGATACCCCGGCAAAAAAGACGCTGGCCACAATATTCACCTGGGCCAGACCGCCCTTAAAATGTCCAACCAGAGCCTTCGCCATTGTAATGATTTTATCGGTGACGCCGCTGATATTCATCAGTTCGCCCGCCATAAAGAAAAAGGGAATCGCCAGCATGGTAAAGGAATTTGCGCCGCTCACCATCCGCTGCACAATCATCGCCAGCGAGGTGCCCGTCGCCAGCATATAGCCTGCCGAGGCAATCCCCAGGGAATACGCGACCGGCACACCGAGAAGCATCATAACAACCAGCGCCAAAAAGAAAAATCCAACTATCATCGTATTCCTCCCTGTTATCTGCCAGACGCCGCATCCCCGGCAGCGTCTTCCACCTCTTCCGCAATTTCCGTATCCGCATCCTTCAGACAGAATTCTCCACGACGGAACCGTCCCAGATCATCCACCCAGCGAAGCAACGTCATCACAGCCATAACCAGCAGACCGACGGTGCCGGCCAGGCGCCACACACTGTTCGAGATCGGCAACGCTCCCGAGCTTGCTCCGCCGGCCGCCTTCAGAAGCGGAAGGCTCTCATACGAACAGACCACGCAGAACACCAGGATCATCAGCTGACGCACGGTATACATCACAAACTGAACCGGCCGGTTAAAGCGTTCGACAATAATATTAATCACCATGTGATCATCGTCATAATTCGATACCGATGAGCCAACCAGGCACATCCATACGACAATAAACCGCACCAGTTCTTCGCTCCACACCAGAGAATTGTTGAAAACATAACGACAGATTACCTGAATGCAGGTCACAGCAATGACGATGAAAAACGCAATCCCGACCAGGTGCCGGAGCGGAGCGGCAAGGTCGATCTTTTTCTTCATAAAAAGTCTCCTTTCGTGCTCGAACAGCAGAACCTAAAACTGTGTCTTCAGATAATCCATGATGCGTTCCACGCACACATGAACAATCGCTTCTCCCTTTTGCGGCGTCGCAACGGTTGCATCCCCAATGCTGCCATTCGGCGTCTTGGTCGTAAAATGCTCATACTGTAAAATATCCGGGAAGGAATTCGCTTTCGCCTGTACGCAGCTAATCTCGTCGTGATCAACCAGTTCCGGGTACAGATACATCATCACGCTTGTCCCACACTCGCTGGCATGCCCGTGAGCCATCGCTCCCTTGTAATCAAAAATCTCTCCACTGTTCGCATTCGTAAAACGCCACCAGTCGATCTGGCAGGCCTTGATGCCGTCTTTCAGATGTTTCTTGATGGTATAGCTGACCGTGTCCACATTTCCGGCATGTCCGGTAATGAAAATCAGATTCTTCGCTCCATCCTCGATCAGCATGCTCACCAGTGCTTCCAGATAATCCTCCAGAATCTTGCGCGGCATTGCAAACGTACACGGAAACGCCGCCAGTGCACTGGATTCCCCCATCTCAATCGTCGGTGCGATCAGTGCGCCGATACGATCCGCAATCATCTCAGAAATCTTCTGCGCCACCAGAAGATCCGTTCCCATCGGCAGCTGCGGTCCATAGACCTCACAGGCTCCGGTCGGAATGATAACCGTCAGATTCTCAGCCAGTCTCGCCAGATATTTCTTTCCACTCAATTTACGGATATAGTTTTCCATGTTCTCCTCCTTAACAGATAAAAAATAAGCGCAGAATACCGCATTCTGCGTCCTCGCAAAAACCAGGTTTTTTCACACTATAAAGCGTTATCACAACAATAACCATGTTACCATAACAGCCCCGATAATGGAATTGACTCTTTCTCATTTCCTTATGCGTTTTTATCATAACCATTTTAAAATCTGTCATATTGCAATCGCATAAATAGTCAAAAGAAAATAATGGTCATTCCGTTTTGTCGTAATCTATGCTAAAATGAAAGACAGACCGGACATCGCCAGACCTGTCTTTCAGGAGGAATAGTTATGACCATCGATAATCTGAAATGCTTTCTGATCCTTGCCAAAGAACTGAACTATACGCGAGCGGCCAAAAGTGCCAGCATCAGCCAGACTGCCATGAGCCGCAAAATCAGCGCCATTGAAAACGAACTTTCCGTCCGCCTCTTCCAGCGCGACCATCACCGTGTCGAACTGACAGCGGTCGGCCAGGAATTTTATGCGCAGATTCTTCCTCTGATCGAAGCCTATGATAACGCTGTGACACAGGTGCAGAACATCAGCCGGGATCTACAGCAATGCATTCAGATCGGCGTGGGCGTCTACGAACATGCCCTGCTGCTCCCTGTCATTCAGGATTTCGTCGACCGCTATCCTGTTTCCAGGCTGAACTGCGTCCAGTATAAATACCGCGAACTTCTGGATCGCTTTGTAGCCGACAAGCTGGATCTGATTCTCACAAGCGATCAGTTTCTTTCCACGGTTCCACAGGACGGAATGACAAAAATTCCGATCCACAACCATCCCTGGGTGCTTGCGTTAAGCCAGTACAATCCTCTCTCCCAGCACGAGACCATTGACATCTCCCTGTTGGGCAGCCAGAATCTCATCACCATGCATGAAGGCAGCGTCGACGCCGTGCGCGGTCTTTTTCAGGAATATTTCCCGCTCTCTTCTATTGACTATGTGAACTCAAACGAAACCAAACTGATGCTGGTCAATTCCAACCGGGGAATCTGTTTCATTCCCTCCTTCGTCGATGTGTCCGCCTATCCAAACCTGGTCAAACGATCGATTTCTCCCATGTACCGGCCCCGGAAATACTATGCCATTTATCACAGTTCCACAGGCAATCCCTATACGCTTCACCTTGCAAAGTTGCTGAATCAGTATTACCATCCCCGGCTGTGGGTGCAGGAAATCGAACATGAGTAGATAACAACCTGCAAATGCAAAATAAGCTGTTTGCAGGAATTTTTCTCCTTACAAAATCGGAAACATCGTCATAATCCACCCGACGCTCACCACGCAACAGACAATTGCAATCAGCCAGGACTGTCTGAACATGGAAGCCTGATTGTATCCGCCATAGTCCATGATGTAAGGCACCGCCGCAGTCGCCATCGGCGTCATAAACGCAGACAGACAGGCTGCCTGAATCAGAATCATCAATCCAACCGGGTTGCCGCCGATGGATGCGCAGGTCGCTATGGCAATCGGATGGAAAATCAGCATCGTTCCACGATTCTGCATCACCTGTGTCAGCAAAAAAGGAATCAGGAAAAAGACAAATCCGACAACATAGGAATTTCCATTCACTGCCACAACCATGTTGCTAATCGCATTGCCAATAAACTCACCGGCACCTGTTGCACTCAACGCTCCGGACATTGCCAGCGCGCCGACAATCAGAAGCAGCATGCTCATTGGAAGTGATGCGGTTGCTTCCTTCGGTTTTAGCACGCCGAACAAAATCATCAACAATGCGCCGATGACAGTAATCTCCCAGTTCGCCAGCCCCAGCTTACCTGCAAACATCAGTGCCAGCGCATCCGCGAAGAAAAGAACAATCCCCGCATATTCCTGATACGCCTTTAACGGTTCCTTTGCCGCCGCTTTTTTCATCGAATAGGAAGTTTCAACGACCGGCTCATCCGGAGAAAAGCGCGGCGCAACAAACGCAAAATAGAAAATGGCAATGATCATCAAAGGCAAACGTCCCTTCATCGGATCCGTGATGCCAACCACAAAATCTGTATAACCATAGCTTTCGAGATACCCATTTAATTCCGCAGCCACAGTCGCCCCTGCGCCTACCGGAAGCGTACAGCAGGTTACAATTGCCGCGGAACCGACAGCGAACATTACTTTGCTTGCCTTGATTCCCATGCTTTCCACCGATGCCATCAGAAGCGGGGCCACAATGCCGAAAACGACAACCGGACTCTGAATAAACTGACTTAACAGCACAGCGATTAGCACATAGCTGATCATGATCTTATTCAGGCTTCCTTTCGCCAATTTTGAAATCCTGTCTGCCAGAGATGCGCAGAACTTTGTACGGTTAAAACCGGCCGCCACCACACACATGCCGGCGATCATAATAACATTCGTGTTTGCAAAATAACTGATTGCTTCACCTGCGCTTAAGCATCCGGTCAATGCCAGCGCCATCATCGACGTCAATGATATGGTTGCCAGACTGTATGCGCCGCTGCAATACCCAATCACAGTCAATACAAATATAATCAGACAAATCGTCAACTGACTCATAGGTATCTCCTTTCTCTTTGTCTTCCTGTCATTTATTCATTTATATGAATGATCCCAACGTGGTTTCTGATTTCAATTTTTGTGCCGTATTGCCCGCTCAGCTGCTGAAGATGTTCCAGCACCCGGTCGTCTTCGAAGAGCCTCGGCAGCCCCTTGCGGCTGCGGGGCAGCGCCGGATCCAGCGTAATCGGATACAGGGAAATCTCCCTCACCCGGCCGTCCTCCACTTCCCAGGATGGCAGCACAGAGAACCAGATCGATTCCATGATTCCATATCCGCGTGTCCCATGGGCACTCCGCTCATCCATGTATTCGCCAACCTTTTTATCTGCAGACAGTCCTTTGTTCTGATAGGCTTCAGCTGGCTGACACGCAATGGTTTCCGTCTGAAAAATAAAATTACCGAGACTGTAAAAAATCGGCTTTCCATGATAGATTTCAATCGCACGCAATTCGTGAGGTCCGTGACCCAGAATCACATCCGCTCCGGCATCAATGCAATTTCTGGAAAACGTTTCAAGGTATTCCGGCGGATCAATGTAGTTGCGTGGGTGACCGTCGTGGGAATGCACGCTGACCATCACATAATCAGCCTGCCGACGCGCTTCACGAATCTCATCCTCCACCCGTTTCATATCAGTCTTGCCCGGAGCGGTCTCAATCGCCACATGATCAGAAAGATGAAATTTCATCCCTTTCATGGAGAGCTGATCCTTCGGAGCCGGAATCACATAGCCCAGCTTCATCCCGTACTCATCATAGTAATTCAGATTCGTCTCTGTCACCAGTTTCTGCAACGTGTGGTAATAATCTTCCGTTACATGATAAACCGTATTCACACGAAGGCCGTTCACGCCAGGTCGACCCATAAGCGCCGGTCCCTGATCTCCGGCCAGGTCGGAATCATGAAAATCCGCCGTCACCGCAATCAAGGCAACCCTGCATTCTGCCGTCTCCAGATATGCGGCTCTGGATGCTTCATACATGTTCTCACCGGTTCCGGCAAAAACCATATTCCGCTCTTTCAGATTGCGAATTGTCGCCAGAATACCGCCATGGCTGTAGTCACCGGAATGGTTGTTTGCCGTATTATACAGATTGAACCCCATCTCATTCATATCGTCCAGGATAGCCGGGTCTGCCATGGCCCAGGTACCGCCGCTGAAAGCGGCCGGATAGCCTTCCCTCCTGTGATACGTCATTTCCAGATTGTTAAAACGAACATCATGCTTCTCCAGAAGCGTTTTCAGCTCCTGTCTGCCCGGATACTGCATTGGAATCCTTCTGGTCGTAAACGAGTCGCCGGTTGCAATCAATGTTGTCTTCATATTTTTTACCTCCCAAGCAGATTCCAGACCACTCCCGTATAATAGGCGACGCCAAGCGGCAATGCCCTCTCATCGAAATCAAAACCAGCACTGTGAAATACTCCTGCGCAGGGGATCTGAATGCCGGTAAAACATGCCATCCCACCCTGACTGATCACATGCCTGGTCATATACGCGAAATCCTCACTCCCGCCCATATCCGACGGTTCATTCACATCGATCGCCAGATCATCTGTACAAACCTGCCTGATACGCTCGACCAGCTCCGGCGTACATTCAATCGCCGCAGAAGATCCCATCACGTCCACCGCAAGTTTACATTGATGCATCATCGCACTTGCCTGTAAAATATTTCTGGTATATGCCTCCATATAAGCATTGACTTCCGTTGTCTGCCCGCGTACCTCAATCTCCAGTTTCGCCCGGTCGCAGATTACATTGCGTCCGGTTCCAGCCCGCAGAACGCCCACATTAACCCGGCTTTCTCCCTGACCATGTCTGGGAATGGCCTGGATATTCAGGACAGCGGTTGCCGCAGCCAGCATGGCATTGTTGCCCTGTTCCGGCGCCACGCCCGCGTGTGCCGCCCGGCCGGTGAAAACCGCATCTAATTTTGTTGTGGCAAAGGTCCCGGCCATTCCCGGGCAGATATGACATTTCCCGTCATCGGAAGCAGTCAGATGAGACCCCAGTACATAATCCACCCGATCCAGATGCCCATGTTCTACGATCGATCTGGCGCCACGGACGCCCTCCTCAGCCGGCTGAAAAATCAGCTTGATGGTTCCGCTCAGCTCTTCTCTGATCTCCGACAACACCCGGGCTACCCCCAGACCAATCGTCGTATGTCCATCATGACCGCAAGCATGCATAACCCCATCCGTGCAGGAAGCAAATTCCTCCATTCTCGGCCGATGTGCCGTATCTGTTTTTTCAAAAACAGGAAGCGCATCCATATCAAAACGCATGGCAACCGTCTTCCCTTCGCCACAATGCAAAATACCTACCACTCCGGTGAACCCACCCCTGGTTTTTTCCACGAAGCGGAGATCGGCGCCATGCGCGACCGCCCATTCATAGTGCTCGTCCAGAACCTCTTTTGCAGGAAGTCCCATGCGCGCCTCATCGAGGCAAACGTCTCTTCCTGTTATCACTTCATATCCCCATTCTGTCAGACGTGCAGCAACCAGCGAAGACGTTCGCATTTCCATCCATCCCAGCTCCGCGAACTGATGCAAATCCCTTCTGCAGGCAACCAGTTCGCCACTCAGTTCTTCCGCTCTTGCCTTTAATTTTCCATACATGATCCTTCCTCCTTCTAATCATTTCTCGGTAAAACGCAATCGTCCCTGAGAGGAACAACCTTCTTATTCGAAGATATCCCTTCCTCCCAGGGACGGATGGTTCACCAATCAGATAATTCAACTTCCGACAAGCAATATTTTAACACTTGACAGGTTCTGAGGGGAAATATATAATTTTTATCAACATCGGGGATATTTTTGAATAAGCGGGGAGAAATTTTATGAAATTAGAACAAATTGAACAGGTTATCTCTCTTGCCCGGACCGGCTCTTTCACGGAATCTGCCCGGCAGCTTTATATGTCACAGCCGAATCTAAGCCAGTCCATCCACCAGCTGGAATCTGAAATTGGTAATCCGATCTTTGAACGTACTCCTGGCGGTGTCACCCTGACCGCCTTCGGAAAAGAATATCTGAATCATCTGTATACCCTGCGCAATGAATTGTCCTCTCTGGATGACTTCTGTCTCCGGTATGCCCAGCCGGATCGCCACGTCCTGCGGATCGCAGCGGTCAACTGTGACTGGATCAATTCTTTTTTTTCGAAAATCATCTATCAGTATCAGGAACATCCCCTTCAGTTTTCTCTCTTCCACACAGAGGATATCCATGTCGCGCTGGATTTTCTGGAAACGGCATCCATCGATCTTGCCGTCGTCAGCTTTCTGTCCAGCCTTCACAGATCGGAGATTAAAAAATACCGGAGAATGGGGCTCGAATATCATCCGATTTGTACTTCTCCCCTTCACATTATGATTGGCAAAAAAAATCCCTTATACCATACAGAAGACCCGATCAGCATAGAAGATATTCGCAGGTATCCTTATGTTGCCTACGGCTCCTTCCAGCGTAACTGCAACATTGAAGTCATGAGAACGATCGGTCTCTCTCCATTCCGTTCAAACGTCATTCTGGTTAATACAAACAGTGCGCTCTACAATATTGTAGAAAATACCTCCGCGTTTTCCATCTCTGCGAACACGTTGAAACGTCCTCCCCGCCCCTCCATTCGTGCTATTCCAATAAAAGAAATCTCCTCCGGGCTGGAATTCGGATGGGTAAAACCGGAACGCGACACCTTATCGGAACCTGCTTCCCTGTTTATTCAGGTCATGACTCAGTCAATCAAAGAAATCAGAAACACCTGAATACCCCTTCGTCGAGGCATCGCAGGAATTCCTTCATGGCACTGTTTGCGTAACGCCCTTTTTTCCAGTAAAAATATATACTCCGAATTGTGTGGGAGCCTCCGGGTTTGTAGTAAACGACCTGATTATTGAAGGGGAAATGAGAGAGCAGCGCATTCCCCACAAAAGAAATCCCCATGCCGGAACAGCTGACATTGTAGGCGGTCATCTGCTGATCCAGTTCCAGTGCCACCCGTGGAGTGAAACCCTGCTCCCGGCAGATTTCCACTGCCCGTCTGCCGGTGTCGTTCAGTGGCTTTAACATGATAAACGGTTCGTTCGCAAAGGCAGCCAACGGAACCTCTTTTGCCTCCTGTTCCAGATATTCCCGGTCAACTGCCCGGTCAGCAGGAATACGATATTCTTCCAGCTCCCGATTGATCTCACAGGTTCCAGGAACCGCCAGCAACAGATGCTCCTCCAGAAATTTTTTCCGTTCAAAGACAGCCGGATCGAGAATGCAATTATCCAGTACAAAATCCACTTCTCCCTTCTGCAAAAGGAGCGAAAGCGCGGTCGTACTGTCCTCGGTCAATGACAGCACAATACCCGGATATCTTCTTGAAAATTCCGCCATCAGAGGCGGAAGCACCCACGAAGAGAACAGATTGCTGCCTCCGAAACGCAAGCCTCCAACCTTCAGTTCTCCCAGATCATCCACATAATCCGTAAATTCACTTTCTATTTCCATGATTTTTTCCACGCTTTGAATAAACCGTCTGCCACAATCGGTCAGCGTCAGTGGCTTGGAACCACGCTCAAAAATCGGATAGCCGATTCGTCTCTCCACCCGCTTCACATTCGCACTCAGCGACGGCTGTGAGATAAAAAGTTTCTCTGCCGCCCTTGAAAAGCTTTTTTCTTTGTATACCGTATATACATATTCCATTCCCTCAAACACTGTTTGTCCTCCACATAATTTAAAAGCTATAGTTTTCATAATTCTATAAATATTTGATTATATAGTAGCAAATATTTATAATAAGCGCAAGCAATCAGACACGGTCTCCGGAGAACAACGGATATCCGGTTTTCAATATCCGGACCCCAGCGGAAAGAGAGGATTTCATCATGGAAACGACTGCCAAAAAAGAATATCGCACGGAAAAGGATTCCATCGGGACACGGAACATCCCGGAAGACGTCTATTATGGGGTGCAAACCCTTCGCGCCGCAGAAAATTTCCGCATTACCGGACTGAATATGCATCCGGAGATCATCAACAGCCTCGCGTACATAAAAAATGAAATTAGGGGGGGAATCGGTTCGTGCATTTTTCAAAAGAGTTTTAATATGCTTCGGATTCGCGCAGAGCGTGGTGACAGGTGGCATAACAATAAAGCAGCCCGCGATTAAGATTTGCAGACTGCTTTACTGTTATTTTCTGAAAATATCAGAGTGTGTACCGGTATCAACAAGCGTGAGTGTCAGGATAGCGTTTTCTATCAGATAGACCAACAACCAGTCCGGTTTAACATGGCACTCACGGAAACCGGCAAATTTACCGCTTAATTCATGGTCATGATGTTTCTCGTCGAGTTGCTTGCCCTGACGCAATTTATCAACAACATCGTCCAACAGAGAAATATCCAGACCGCGTTTTTTCATGAGCTTATAGCTCTTCTTATAAGCGGTAGTGAATTTGACTGTATACATTTAATCGTCCAGAGCCAGTTTAAGCTCTTCCATGCTGGTATACCCTTTGACGTCAGGGTCGCGGGAGATACGTCTTGCTTCTTCCATTGCTTCAAGAGTCTGCCTGCCATAGCGTGGCATCTCGACAGCGAACGGAAGGCCGCCGCGAAGGATACACTGATGGAGAAACAAGTTTACTGCACTGGACATATCCAGTCCAAGGTCACTAAACAGGTCTGTTGCCTGCTTTTTGATATCGGAATCGATACGAATTTGAGTTGGTACTGTAGCCATAACAATCACTTCCTTTCAAGCACATAATAGCCGTTTTGGTTTACGTTGTCAATCAGCTTCGAGATTTTTTAATGATTTTTCAATCCCCAAGGGGCGGTGCAAATCTCTGTGCAAATCTCTGTTTGGCTTCTCCCAGAGAACGGTGCAGGGGACACTCGCACAAAATCACGAAAGTTTTTAGGGGAATAGCCCCTGGGGGAAGGAAGTGCTTTGAATCATGGGTACAAGAAGACCAAAACCGGGGTCCGGTGGTAGGCCGGAAAAGGCTGTTGCGGACAAGATTGCAGATGGGAATGCTGGAGTACATTCCGGTACTCCATAAGGCTTGGACGAAGGAAAGGTGATCGGAGATACTCTGGAGGTGGAAATTTCAAACTGTGCTATCCTGTATTTACGAAGCACGAGAAATACTCCTGATAATCTGTATATACGCATCAGATTTCAGGAGCAGACCTTTACCTGCGAAATCCCGGCGATCAAAATGCAAAAATACCCGCTGGATGAATTGCTGAAGAAAAATCTTCTTTTTCTGTTGCCCTTCTACACTGATCGAAATGTCAGAAAAGGTTGTGGACAATCTGGCAGCTGACTATGAAGCCATAAAGAAAGGGGTGAAAGCTGTTATGGGAGGACGAATTCTGGAATACGAAGCAAAGACCATTCTGCGCCAGGGACAGATGGAAAATCTTGTGCCGTCACGCCCTGATGAATACACGGTTAGGGAGATCCTGGTCGATTTCTGTTCTGGCTGCAAGTCCCGTTTTTATAACAAACGACTTGCAGCCATCACTTTTCTGCACAGGCGCCGCCGCTTCTGAACCGTTCCGGGTACAGATAAATCCGCTCATCATAACCCAGCTGTGGAGAAATCAGGCTTATCAAATTTGAGGCTCCTGATAATGCAGGCAATCACCGTTATCTAAATAAATAACCGCTTTGTCTCCCTCCATTTTTAAACTGGAAACCGGGCATTCCTCTCCTGCCGCTGCATAAAGAAGCGTGACCGTCTTCATCGATTTTCCATGGAGTAAATGTTTCACTGTCCAGACAGGATAATAGGCTCCCTGAGTCATCGTATTGGCACGCCAGCCCTGACATTCCGGTGCCCACGCACCTCTTACCACATCCAGACCGCCTTCATTTTTATCCCGGGCAACCGTCATAACGGTAAAATCATCCGTAGAAGCGGTGGTATCAGTCAGATACAACGATTTCGAATCCACATGCCACAGGATCTCATAATCATTGATGTCATCGGACTGGAATTCATCAAACACAAGCAGAAACGGCTTCAGTCCTTTCTGCGGCTTTTTTATCATCATAACCCCACGCCTGTGAACCGCGCCCATATATAATTCAGGCACATAATCCGGCCCCGGCAGCAGATTCCCATCCTTATCCCGAAGGCGACCATCTACTGTAATTGCAGACTGGAATGCGGTTTCGGTATATTCATTCCCATATCCCTCATTGTAAATGCTGACCGCGTAATCCATCTCATCGGAAATCCATGTTTTCATTCCGCTGTCCTGCTTCATATCCTCTGGTTTCCCTATCACGAAACGCTGACGATTCTGATCCATACCATTGACACGAGCCGTATTATGGCTCCGGGTCGAAATGATATACCGACGCATCGGGGAAGTGTCATAAGCATAGGTACCGCCTTCCGGTATAACGAAATGACCATTCGCATACACCACCAGGTTCAGTTTATCCTGATGCTGATGACAGGCACCAAACGGACCGCCGTCAAAGCACGCATATAAATCATCCGCACCCCATCCGGTGCGCATAATCATAAAGCCGGAATACGGAAGCGCAACAGAAGTGAAACCCGGACATTTCCCCTTTTTCCCTTCATGGGCAGCCCACTGAATATCCGGGTTGTCGGGAAAATCCGCGGCAAAAGAGCCTACGACTTTACTCAGAGGCATATTATGCCCATCGCCAATATCAGGAAGCTGCATATCCGGTTTTGCTGTTTTTACGAATACCTCCAGCATCCTTTCCACTCCGTCATAAAGCTCCAGCGGCATCTTTTTTCCATAGATCTCCGCCGCCTTCATGACCTCCATATAATTGGAAACCACAATATACTGGTAGACCGTTGACAGTTCGCTTTGAAATCCGTCAGCATACACATCCTCTTCCAGCGCCTTTTTGAGATTTTCAACAACAGAATCATACCATTGGGACGACTCCTTTAACTCCGGATACAGGATGGACGCATGACCAAGACCGTTCAATTCCATGATATACCAGTTAAAACGGGAATGAAATTTTTCCAGTCGTTTCGCATGTTCCCAGATGGATTTGTAAAAATCCACCAGTACGTCATCCGTCATAGCCTCGCTCTTATAAAACGCATGAAGAGCCGCAGGAAAGCTTCCACTCAGACGAAGGCCCGTCTCCAGCGAACGCCAGCACAGGGTTTCATTTCCATAACAAATAGCATCCCGGTCCGGCGCCACAGCCTGACGTACCCAGCCTGTGAACTGTTCCACGAAGCATTTCGCATATTTTTCATCGCCCGTCTGACGATATTCGGCGGCAAGTGTTGACCAGTGATAATGCCGGTTCAGCTGCCACGTCCATTCCACATACCCGTCAGGAGACGCATTGAACGTCCAGTCAATATCTTTGCCGAATTGATAGGATAGCCCACAGGAACTCAATTCATTATTGCAAATCTTTTCCGCTTCTTCCAGCAGGGAATCGTTGTTCCCTGTTATCGACTCCATTCCACTCCCCGGCAATTTGTCAAACAGATCCGGGCGAAGATACGTTCTGACACGCTCCGCAAAAATATGACGACAGGCAGCATAATCTTCCGCCGCAACTGCATCTTTGATTCCGTCCATTCCCGGAAGATCCGTATTAACCAATTGTGCAAAAAACAACTGGTCACTTACACATGGCCCAAAAACTGCCTTCTCCATAAGATATCCCTCCTCTCTCCTGAAACATGTCCATTTAACCCTTTACAAAGAAAAGTAAAGCGGGATCCAGATAACGGAAACAATGGTTGTAATGACAAGCAGCGTCATCGTAAATTTCAGCATTTCCCAGATACTGTAACCGCCCATCTTATATGCGATCAATGAAGTCGGAGAAGACAAGGGTGTGCTGAAGGAAGCGGTACCGGAAGCATCGATCGCGCAAATGAAAGGAAGGGCGCTCATGTTATATTGCATGCAGGCGATGATGACAATAGGGGTAATCATGTTGATAACAATCACATTGTCCATGAACTGCGTCATCAAAATACTTACAATGAAAACAGCTGTCACTGCCAGAGCCGTGTTTCCGCTTTCAAAAACAGCAGCCAGTCTGTTCGCAATCAAATCTCCCGCTCCGCTGTTGCCGATAGCAGTCGCAATCGCCAGCATAAACGCCATCAGAAATACTAGGGACCAGTTTACAGACTGAAACATCTCCCGTTCATCGAGAATCCCTAAAATCACAACCAGGAAAGCGCCTCCCATGGCAATCTGTGTATTGGTAATACCGAGCTGCTTGGTAAAGCACATCATGACCACACTGCCGATGAGAATAATATATGTAGCAATCTGCTGCCATTTTGCAAGCGTTGACTCATTCATAATAGACGTTTTCTGATCCAGCATGCCCTCATCTTTCATATCCCGCTCTGGCAACAGCTTATGTCCAATAAATACAACAAACAAAATGACAACGATATTGGCCGGCAGACGAGTCATACATAAATCAAAAAATCCGAGTTCTTCCATACAGCCCAGGTTTGCCATCATCTGATTCTTTATCAGGTACATACTGATTCCACCGCCAATCGGCAGCGCGTACAAACCTGCCTGAGCGCCTACGGAAGCCGGCAGAATCAGCTTCGTCGGCGCCACATTAATCTCCTTTGCCAACGCAATCAGAATCGGCACCATTGTGATCATGGCCGTAATACCGCCGATGAACTGGCAAAGAAAATAAGGGATTATCATAGAAGCAATCAGCAAAAGCCGGAACCCGGATCCTTCCGCTCTGCGTATCTGATTGGCGACATTTCTCAGTGCATTCGTTTTCATCAATGCCCCGATTTCGACCATCATACCCACCATAACAATACTGTTATTGCTTACAAAATTAGCAAACGCTTCTTCTGTGCTTAAAACACCGGTTATCCAAAGGAACAACACCGCCACGCCACATGCAATGGAGGCCGGAAGCTTTCCGGTTACCATTGTGATCGCGACAAATAAAAACGCAACCAGAGTTAAAATAATCTGAACATCCATCTCTCTTCTCCTTTTTTACATTTTGCTGTTTAAAATTCCATGAAATCGTTTGTACAATCGTTTTCATGGAATATTTTAACATAAATTATCTCCTTGTCAATAGCAATTTTTAAAAATATAGTGCAATCTGACCAATTTCGATTTGTTGAAGTGAAAAGCGAATACATGATAACAGCAGGAAACCCAGGCACTCAACAAAGAGTGCCTGGGTTTCCTGCTGTTACAGGTGAATCGTTTCTATCCTCGTCAGATACTGCTCTTCACTGCAGTACTTCTGTACGCTCCGTAAGAATCCGTATCATCCGCTCCTGCAGTTCCGGCGGCAACAAAGACCCTTCACACATGGAAATCCACCTGGGAGTCATGCCTACAAGATTTTTCATCATCTTTTCTGCTGCGTTTTTTGCAATGCCACAGTTTTCAGCAAATATCAGGAAATCCTTTTTTCGTATATTGCGCTTCTTCCCATTCATCGGCAGCGCGAATTGCTCCTTGTCCGTTGGCATCACCACGTTCACCGGAAGCAGATCATACGCAGGCGACAGGGTATACTCACCGGAACCTTCCTCCGTCTCGAGCAGCGAGAAATTCTTAAGATGCATGTCAGAATTTCCAACAAGAAATGAAAACACCAGGCGAATGAAAAATTCCGCCATATCAATACCGGTTCTCGAAGAATATTTCTTAATGATCCTTGCACAGCGCTCATAAGACCCCCGGTATTTATCCTCTGTCAACCTTAAATCAAGCTGACAGAAATCTTCCATCGCCAACATTTTTATTTCATCTTTTTCAATGATACGATCCACTCGTCTCGTGATGTATGCGCAGCCATTATCACCTTTTATCAACGCATGCGGTACCGTTGAAATTCCGGCAGAATCAGCCATGGACATAATCAGCTGCTCCGATTCCGGCAGGGCTTCGTATTCACTCACCTGAGGCTTCAGAATATAGCCGGTCGCGTAATTTATCAGCGTCAGCCTCGGCTTGCTTCTGTCACTGACAAGATGCAGGGACAGCTTCTTCTGAACACCCGGAACCGTAAATCCCTTATTCGTTGTTTCCGCTGCCAGCAAAGCCAGAGTTTTATCATCAATCTCTATCGCAGGCAGGCTGTCCGTGCCGAAAAAGCGTCTGATACAGGCTTTATGCCAGCCCTGTTTCTCCATTCTGCGAAGCGGTTTCCCGCAGCATAGACAATTCATGAGCGCTCCTCTCTGATGGAAACGTTTCCGATCCCATCTTTGCAGGCCACAAGCAATACTCCAAATCGATCCCGGCTGTCAATTTTCCAATTGTCTGTAACCACCCTGAAAAGCCAGCCCTCGGGGATCAAGCCGTCAAAAAAAGAAAATAACGTCTTAGATTCGTACGCCTCCTCACGCAGTGGCAAAGTAAGAGAAACCGCAGACGCCTGCACACTCTGCAAATAATCATTATCATACAGAAACGTATAGCCTTCATCCGTTTCAAATAAGAATCCCGCAAAGTTATTTCTTACATAAACGTACGCCGTCCTGAAAACGCTCATTTATTCTCCTTCTTTCCGGCAACAGCCTGGGCATTGAACATGGCAAGTGCAACATTTACTTTATCCATGCGGACTGTCTCTTTCCCCTGTTCCAGTTCCCGTACAAAACGAAGACCGAGACCGGAGCGGAGCGCAAACTCCTGCTGCGTCAGTCCAGCCTTTTTTCTGTTTTCCTTTACAAATTCAGCAATCGGATTCATCGTGCCTCTCCTGGTTCTTTTGTAGTGCTATTTTATACCCGTTCGGGTGTTTTGTCAACGATTTTCCTTCGTTTGTACCCGTTCGGGTGTATTTTCCCACTTGTAATAGCTTTCTATACCTCTTCGGGTACGTTTTCGAAAATTTCAGGGCTATTTCATAATGAAGAAAAACTGAATGCACGATTGGAGAACTCCATAATTGCTCCATTTTCAGCATCTGAGCAATGCTGAAAAATATGATTACAGACCAACCGCCTGAAACGCCTGATCCAGATCCTGAATAATATCCTCCGGAGACTCCAGGCCGACGCTGAATCGAAGAAAGCCGTTTCTGAACCGTTCCGGGTACAGATGAATCCGCTCATCATAACTCGGCTGTGGAAAGATCAGACTTTCATCATGACCAAGGGAAACGGCGAAAGTGATAACCTTCAGCTTTGCGCAAAACCGTTCCACAGTTTTGTCGTCCGTGTTTACACCAAAGGAAATGACACCTCCGAATCCGTGCTTCATCTGCCGCTTTGCCAGCTCGTGTCCCGGATTGCCCGGCAGGCCCGGATAAGACACAAACGTAACATGTTCCCTCTGTTCCAGCCATTCTGCAATCTTTTGTGCTGACTGGTTGATCCGTTCCATGCGCAAGGGGAAAGTGACGGAACCGCGGAAAATCTGCCAGGCATTAAACGGACTAATGACTGCGCCAACATTGACCTGTGCTTCATAACGAATGCGATCCATTGTTTTCAGGTCGTTGGACAGGATGGCGCCTCCCTGGGCGTCGCCATGGCCGTTGATATATTTTGTAAGTGCGTCTACCACAAAATCAGCCCCCAGCTCCAACGGCCTTTGGTTCAAGGGAGAAGCAAAGGTGTTATCAACCGACAGAACCGCGCCATTTTCATGGGCAATCCTGGCAACAGCCGCTATATCTGTTACCCCTACCGTCGGATTATCCGGCGTCTCAATGTGAACCAGTTTTGTGCCTGGGGTAATGGCTCTCCGGACCGCTTCCAGATCCGTCATATCGACCATAACGGTTTCTACGCCGTATTTCCGGTTGAACAGCTCGTGGAACATCCGGTAAACGGCCATGTAACTGACCTTTGGATATACAACCCTGTCACCGGATTGCAAAAGCGTCCAGAACAGCGCATGAAGCGCACCGACGCCGCTGGCCAGAACAATCGCATCGTCCGCGCCATACAAAGCGGCGATCTTTTCTTCCAGCCAGTGCTGGTTGGCATTTCCGTTTCTGGAATACATCAGAAGATCCGTCGATGAGTAATTGACCTGTGAAAGGTCATCCGGCAGCTTGTAGCTGTTCGCCATGTGCAGCGGCCTGCGGACAGCGCCGGTTCCTTCGTCGTAATCGGTTCCGGTGTGTACAGCCTGCGTGGAAATATCGTACTCCCTGAATTTATTTTCTTTTTTTGACATATTGAAGCCTCCTGATGTCATGCCCGGTTCGTCACGAAGCGGATGAACTCCTCCGTCTCCTCCTGCGTAGCCGCGTGAGCCGTGTACATCTGATTCCCCATCTGAGCGACATTGATTTCCGGCATTCTCTCACACATCACAATCCGTTCGCCGTACCTGTCCAGGATCTCCTGGTGACTGTGCTGGTAGGCAAAACAGTCTCTCTGGCTTGCATAGACGCAGAAATGATCCTCACCACGTTCGGGGAGCAGCCGTCGATTGGCGGACACCATGTCCGCCCAGATCTGATAGACGTCCGTACTGTGTGCGTAGTTCATCATATCCGGCGTGTAACTGCCCGCCGGGCGCATATTCACCTCGAGTCCGACAAAATCGCCGACCTCTCCCAGACCCTTACGCACCTTTGTCAGCCGGAAGAATTCCATATGTACAAAGCGGCTCTTTGCGCCGAAAGCCTTCACCGTGGCTCTCCCCAGCCTGCGCAGGGAGTCTGGCATCTGTGCTGCCACATAATAGGCGAGGTCACGCTGTTCCAGCACGATGTCCATGATCGACGGCGGCCATACGGTCATCGACTCAAAGAGCGGTGTACAGTCCGCATCAGTGATCGCGTCATAGGAGCAGATATCGCCCTCGATAAATTCCTCCATCACATAGGGAACATCTGGAAGATCGGCATAGAAATTCTCCAGATCCTGCTCTCCGCTCAGCCGCCAGGTATCCGTCGCGCCCACGCCGACGTCCGGTTTCACGATCACCGGATATTCGACCTCACTGAGGAAAACCTTCGCCGCCTCGATTGTCGTCACCTTATGGCAGCGTGCAGTCGGCACGCCAGCCTCCCGATAATAAGCCTTCATTCCCGATTTACTCTTGAAGCGGCCCACCTCATCCGCCTGCACGCCGGTCGTAACGTGAAAATCCGTCCGCAGCCTCGCATCCTGCTCTAACCAGTATTCATTGTTGGACTCGATCCAGTCGATCTTTCCATATTTAAAGGTGAAAAAGCCGACCGCCCGAAGTACCTGGCCGTAGTCCTCCAACGTGTCCAGACGATAATATTCGGTAAGCGAGTTTTTCAGCTCGTCCGGCAGCTCGTCATAGGGCGCATCCCCGATTCCGAGCACGTTCACGCCGTTCCTCCTCAGACGGTCGCAGAAATTCCAGTAGGTGCGCGGAAACTGCGGCGAGATAAACACAAAATTCATATGTTCCACCCTCTCTTAATCTGCGAACAACGGGGTGGAAAGATACCGTTCGCCCGTATCTGGCAACAGGGCTACGATCGTCTTCCCCTTGTTCTCCGGCCTCCTGGCCAGCTGGATGGCAGCCCACGCGGCAGCTCCGGAAGAAATGCCTACCAATACGCCTTCCTTCTTACCGATCCTCTTGCCCGTGTCAAAGGCATCCTTGTTTTCTACGGCGATGATCTCATCATAAATTCCGGTATCCAGCACGTCAGGGACGAAACCGGCTCCAATCCCCTGGATCTTGTGGGAACCGGAAATTCCCTTGCTCAACACGGGAGAATCGGCAGGCTCTACCGCCACTACCTTCAGGTCAGGATTCTGACTCTTCAGATATGCGCCGACGCCGGTGATCGTCCCGCCAGTACCGATGCCTGCCACGAAAATATCCACCTTGCCATCGGTATCCTCCCAGATTTCAGGGCCGGTCGTCGCCTTATGGACGGCAGGGTTAGCGGGATTGACAAACTGCCCGGGAATAAAACTGTTGGGAATTTCCTTAGCCAGCTCATCTGCCCTGGCAATGGCGCCCTTCATACCCTTAGCGCCCTCGGTCAGAACCAGCTCCGCGCCATAGGCCTTCATCAGCTGGCGTCGCTCCACGCTCATGGTTTCCGGCATCACGATAATGATGCGATAACCGCGGGCAGCTGCCACGGAAGCCAGGCCAATACCTGTGTTGCCGGAGGTTGGTTCAATAATAACAGAACCAGGTTTCAGAAGACCCTTCTGTTCCGCATCATCAATCATGGCCTTGGCAATGCGATCCTTTACGCTGCCTGCAGGGTTAAAATATTCCAGCTTGCCCAGAAGCTTCGCCTCCAGCTTCTCTTCCTTTTCCAGGTGAACCAGCTCCAGAAGCGGAGTTCTGCCAATCAGCTGGTCTGCGGATGTATAAATTCTGCTCATATTCTTTTCCTCCAATCTTCATCAGCTTCTGAATTTGATGTGCTTATATTACCACCATTTACCTACTATGTCAATAGGTTTAATATGTGAATTTCAGATACAGAATGCAACATAAACAGATACCGTTTTCCTTCTATCCCTTGATTTGTCAGCCCGCCCTGCGTTATAATGAGCAAAAGTGGAAAGAGGTAATCTTATGATTTCAACAAAAGGGCGTTATGCGCTCCGGCTTATGATAGATATCGCTGAGCATACGAACGAGGACTGTATCCCATTAAAAGACATTGCAGAAAGACAGGAAATATCCAAAAAATACCTTGAAATTATTGCGAAGGAACTGGTAAAAGGCAAAATGATATCCGGACATGGCGGACGTGGCGGCGGTTATGTCCTATGCCGTCAGCCAGAAAAATATACGGTCGGGGAGATCCTGGAATTAACGGAGGGTTCACTTGCCACAGTTGCCTGCCTTGCGAAGGACGCCCGGCCCTGCAGCAGATCCTCTGTCTGTAAAACGCTCCCCTTATGGAAGGAATTTGACAAAATGGTATATGATTATTTTTACGGGAAGACTCTGGCCGATTTGCTGTAATCTGCCGGTTCTCTGATTTCTGTTCCGGCTGCAAGTCTGCGCCTTCGACTTGCAGCCATCATTTTGTTCTGGATTATACCGGCGCCGTGCATTCCCTGAGAAAACATTCATGAATCCGGTTGTCTGAATCGAGCTCCGGGTGAAAGGAAAGGCCAGTCTGTCTCCCGCTGCGAACCGCGACGATGGTATCCTCCACGGTCGCAAGAATCTCGACTCCAGAGCCAACGGTCTCAACATAGGGTGCGCGGATAAATGTCATCGGCACACGGCCGAGACCCGCAAACTGTGCTTCCGTGTGGAAGCTGCCAAGCTGTCGCCCGTAAGCGTTTCTGCGAACCGTGACAGGAAGCGTTCCAAACCACACATGTTCATCGTTGCACAGATGTTCCGCCAGCAGAATCAGTCCGGCGCAGGTAGCAAGCACCGGCAGTCCGCTGCGAATCCGTTCCCGCAACGGATTCAGCATCCCAAGATCCTGCAGAAGTTTCCCCTGCACGGTACTCTCGCCGCCCGGAAGGATCAGCCCGGCAAAGTCCCGGTTCAGGTCAGAACGCTGCCGTAACTCCAGACAGGGAACCCCCAGACGATCCAGCTTTTTTTCATGCTCGATAAAGGCTCCCTGAACAGCCAGAACTGCAATACGATTCATCATTTGCCCCTCTCCGCCATCAGAAGCCGGATTTCCTGCTCATTGATCCCTACCATCGCTTCACCAAGATCTTCTGACAACTCAGCCAGTAACTTACTGTCCTGATAATTCGTAACCGCCTGCACAATGGCCGCCGCCCGTCTGGCCGGATTGCCGGATTTGAAGATTCCGGAGCCAACAAACACGCCTTCCGCTCCCAGCTGCATCATCAGTGCAGCATCCGCGGGAGTGGCCACGCCGCCCGCAGCAAAGTTTACAACCGGCAGGCGACCGTTATCATGAACGAAGGCAACCAGATCATATGGCACACGCAATTCTTTCGCCTCTTCATACAGTTCATCCTCACGCATGGAGACCACGCGTGCAATTTCGCGATTCATCATACGCATGTGGCGCACAGCCTGCACAATGTCGCCGGTCCCCGGCTCGCCCTTGGTGCGGATCATGGCAGCTCCCTCGCTGATGCGGCGAAGCGCTTCCCCCAGATCTCTTGCACCACAGACAAATGGCACCCTGAATTTTGTCTTATCAATATGGTATACATCGTCCGCCGGGGAAAGCACTTCGCTCTCATCGATATAATCAATCTCGATCGCCTCCAGGATCTGCGCTTCCGCGAAATGCCCGATCCGACATTTCGCCATGACCGGGATGGAAACAGCCGCCTGGATTCCCTTAATCATTTTCGGGTCACTCATGCGGGAAACGCCACCGGCTGCACGAATATCCGCCGGAATCCGTTCAAGCGCCATGACTGCACAGGCGCCGGCCTCTTCCGCTATTTCAGCCTGTTCCGGAGTCGTGACATCCATAATGACGCCGCCTTTCAGCATCTGTGCGAGTTGTTTGTTTAACGTGTATCTGTCTTCACTCATTTTTATAATCCTTCCCTTTCATAAATGACAAACATTGGATTTTATATTTCTCAAACGTATACGTGTGTTCATATTATAGTCAGAAACTGGATTTGGTAAAATGTCCAAATGTTAAAATATTTACCATGCCAGTTTTGGCAAGGACATTTTCTGGCATGAAAAATCTTTGAAGGTTACCAACCTTGACATTGGTTTCATTGTAGGCTATAATTTGTCTGTTCGCCTATCCAATCGATAGGTGAGTAGGTGTATGATGTTTGCAGAAGAAGCGATAGCCGCCCTTATGTGTCGCTGTGCAGATCGGAGTTATATGTTTGAGAGGAAACACACACCATGCTGAATCAGTTTTCAAGAACAGAGCTTCTTTTGGGAAAGGATGGAATGGAACGCTTATCGGCGTCCTGTGTCGCCGTATTCGGCATCGGCGGCGTCGGCGGATACGCAGTGGAGGCGCTTGCCCGAAGCGAGGTCGGTTCCTTCGTACTGGTTGACGATGATAAAATCTGCCTGACCAATTTAAACCGGCAGATCATTGCGACCAGAAAAACGGTCGGCCAGTATAAAGCAGACGTCATGAAAGAGCGGATACTCGAAATCAATCCAGATGCGCGGGTGGAAGTCCGGAAGTGTTTTTATCTTCCGGAAAATGCAGATGAATTTGATTTTTCACAGTATTCCTACGTTGTAGACGCAGTAGATACCGTTACGGCGAAGCTCGAAATTATCGAACAAGCGCAAAAATGCGGCGTGCCGGTCATCAGCTGTATGGGAGCCGGAAATAAGCTTGATCCCACAAAATTTCAGGTGGCAGATATTTATGAAACATCAATATGTCCGCTTGCAAGGGTGATGCGGCGTGAATGCAGAAAACGCGGAATACGCGCATTGAAAGTAGTGTATTCCACAGAAAAAAGCATCCGTCCTCTGGACGATATGGAGATCAGCTGCCGGACGCACTGCATCTGCCCACCCGGAACAAAGCGCAAGTGTACGCAGCGAAGGGATATTCCGGGAAGTGTTGCGTTCGTTCCATCTGTGGCCGGTCTGATCCTGGCCGGAGAAGTTATAAAGGATCTGATTAAATGAAAGTTGAGGTATCAATTATGCGCAGAAAAAAATCATGTTTCTTCACCGGAGTCATTGCAGCAGTTGCAACAATCGCTATGGCCGGTTGTTCTTCCGGTGCTGAATCGAAAGAAATACAGGAAAATACAGCCAGCACAACAGCAGCCGGGATCGAAATTCGTACAGAAAATATCAGTACCAGCGCCAGTTATTATGATATGACAGTGGATGGAACCAATGTTGAGATCTTTGCGGTTCTTGCTTCTGACGGCACGGTTCGCCTGGCAATGAATACCTGTCAGGTTTGCAATGGATCTCCCTATGCCTATTTTGAACAGGATGGCGATGATTTTGTCTGCCAGAACTGTGGGAATCGCTTCTCATCCGATCAAATCGGACTTACAGGCGGAGGCTGCAACCCTGTCCCGATTACAGACGATGACTATTCCGAGGCGAGTGGAACCATCACAGTTTCCGAAGCCTTTTTGAAAAAAAACGCGTATCGCTTTTCCAACTGGAAACAGTTTTAAAGGGGGCATTCTGTGGGTAAGGTTATTTTTCACGTTACAGGCATGACCTGCTCCGGTTGTGAGCGCCGACTGGAAGGCGCGGTATCCGCACTGGAAGGCGTACAATCCGTAACCGCGGACCACAGCAGAGGTAAATTGACAGCTGAATTCGGCCCTCCCTGCACAGAAAGCGTCATCAAGGAAACCATTCAAAAGACTGGTTACGGAGTTTCGGAAAACGCCAAAAAAACTCGTGATCCCATCGCAATTCTGATTCTCATTCTGGGAGTCTATGTGATCGCCCGGCACATGGGATGGCTGGAGATATTTCAGAACATCCCGACAATCAGTGAAGAACGGATGGGCTATTTTGCCCTGTTCGTGATTGGCCTGCTGACCAGCGTCCATTGTATTGCCATGTGCGGAGGATTCAATCTGGCTCAGAGCATTTCTTCCGCAAATAGAAAGCCCTTACGCCGCAGTATCCTGTACAACCTTGGGCGGCTGTCCAGCTACACCTTCATTGGTGGGATCCTGGGCTTTATCGGCGAAAAAGCCGCCATCACCTTGCATGCAAGGGGCGTGATCGGCCTGATCGCCGGCGGTTTTATGCTGCTCATGGGTATCCATATGCTGGGAGGCCTTTCTCTTTCTGTCCGTCTTTTCCCAAAGCTGTCCCAAACGCTTTCTGCCAGAATACAGAGCACAGGGAAACACAGTTCCTTTGCGGTCGGTCTGGCAAATGGTCTGATGCCCTGCGGGCCATTACAATCCATGCAGATCTACGCCATCGCCAGCGGCAGTATGCTGACCGGAGCCTTATCCATGTTTTCCTTTTGTTTAGGCACAATCCCTCTTGTCCTGGCATTTGGCCTGGCGGCGGGGATACTGAACATGCACTGGCGGCAGCGTATGCTTCAGGTCGGTTCCGTCCTCTTGCTTATCATGGGAATCTTTATGATACAGAACAATCTTGTTCTGACGGGCTTTACTGTCTCACCGACAAAGACAGACACAGATGAAGCCATCGTCTCAACCATAAAGGGAAACGCCCAGTATGTGACAACAGCCCTTCATGCCAACGGCTACGACGATATTCAGGTCACCGCAGGGATTCCTGTCGTGTGGACAATAACAGTAGATGAGAAGAATCTGAACGGATGTAATAACGAGATTGTACTTTCGGCGTTTGATCAGCAGGTGAAGCTGACTGCTGGTGAAGTGGTGATCGAGTTTACACCGGAGAAAGAAGGAACATATACATATTCCTGCTGGATGGGAATGCTGAAAAATACGATTACAGTCCAAAAGCCCTGAGCGCCTGCCCCCTAATCCTCCGATCTCTGATATTGTTTCAAAATGTTCAGGTAACGCTTCCCCAGACGGCTCAGCGGCATATTCCGCCGCCGGATGTAACCGATCTCCATTTTCTCCTCCGTCACGAGTGGAATCGCCTTATACTGATCCCCATTCAGCTCTTCACAGATAATTCCGGAGCAGAGCGTGTAGCCCTGGAGCCCCACCATCAGATTCAGCATCGTTGCACGGTCATCCGCCTTGATCGTCTGACGGTACTCCCGCGTACTCAGCACCTCCTCCGCGAAATAGAACGAGTTTTGATCTCCCTGTTCAAAAGAAAGGCAGGGCCACGGCGCAAGCTCCTCAAAGGTAATCTCTGATTTCCTGGCCAATGGGTGCTCCTTCCAGAGATACACAGATATCCCACAGGTGAACAGAGGCGTGTAGGTAAGCTCATTCCTCACAAAAATTTTGCGTAAAGCCTTCTCATTGAACGCATTCAGATACAGAACACCAAGCTCGCTGCGTCCGGTCCGCACATTTTCGATCACTTCGCCTGTCTTCGTCTCGTGTACCGCAAATTCGTATTCATCCATCCCGAATTCCCGCGCCATCTTCATGAAAGCCTCGACAGCGAAAGAATAATGCTGCATCGACACGCTGAATTTTTTCCTGCTGACCTTATCAAAGCGATAATGCTCCTCCATGAGCCGCGAAAGCTCTACCATCTGCCGCGCGTAACTCAGAAAATCCTCGCCCTCCGGCGTAATCAGAATACCCCGGTTCGAACGAACAAACAGTTCAACATGCAACTCTTCTTCCAGGTCATGGATCGTACTGGACAAAGCAGGCTGCGAGACATAGAGTGCCGCCGCTGCCTTGTTCATGGATTTTTCCTCCGCGATCTTCACGACGTAGCGCAGCTGCTGCAATGTCATAATATTCTCCCCCCCGTCAATAATTAATTTGCTGATGTTGTCATCTTAACATACTCCTCTCGTTTATCGATAATCGGAAAAAGAAATACCTGGCTATAAATTTTTCCTATTGCAGACATCTTGTAAAAAGATTGACATATAATCGTATCGTCCTTATAATCATACTATACCTATTTATTTAGTGTGTTTTAGGAGGCTTAGTGTTATGAACGTCATCTTTCTTTCTCCGAATTTTCCTTATCATTTCTATCATTTCTGCGATCGGCTGCAGCGTCTGGGTGTACAGGTACTCGGCATTGGGGACTGTCCTTATTCTGATTTGAACGATGACTGCAGGCGCTCCCTGACGGAGTACTACTATCTGCCCAGTCTGGAGCAGTACGAAGACGTGTATCGCGCGACAGCTTTTTATATTTTTAAATATGGCCGCATTGACTACATCGAGAGCCAGAATGAGTACTGGCTGGAGCTGGAAGCGAGGCTGCGCACAGACTTTCATATTCGAAGCGGCTTTGATGCCACGAGCCTGGAAAATGTAAAGCTCAAATCACGCATGAAGGCCGGTTACGCGAAGGCCGGCGTAAAAACAGCCCGCTATATACTGGTGAGTGATCCGGAATCCTGCAGACAGTTTGCGGCGCAGGTCGGTTATCCCGTGATCGTCAAACCGGACAACGGCGTAGGCGCGGCAAACACATGGAAACTGCACTCTGACGCAGAACTGGACGCGTTTTTTCACGACAAGCCCTCACAGGAATATATCATGGAAGAATTTGTCCCCGGGCATGTCGAGACCTTCGACGGGATTACTGACAGTCGGAGCAATATCCTGTTCTGCACCGGACAGGTGATGGCGGTGACGCCATTGGATATGCTACAGGGAAACGGCGAGAATGTCAGCTATACCCAGAATATTCAGGAAAAAGATTTATACGAGATCGGAACGCGAGTCGTGAAGGCTTTCGGTCTGCGGAACCGCTTCTTCCACTTTGAATTCTTCCGCCTGGACACGGATAAAGACAGCCTGGGAAAGAAAGGGGATATTGTTGGGCTGGAAGTAAACATCCGCGCTCCTGGCGGCTATATCCCGGACAAGATGAATTTTGCCTACAACGTGGATGTCTACCAGATCTGGGCGGAAAGCCTGGTTTTCGATGAGAACCGTTCCTTCCCCGATTACCGGTTTCAGTCCTATGTAACCCATTTTGCCAGAAGCAGCCCGGACGACTATCTCTATTCAGCCGAAGAGCTTCGTGAACGTTATGCCGGTAAAATTCTTCTGGAAAACACCCCGCCACCCTCCATTTCCGGGGGCATGGGAAGTCATGTGTTTATCCTGCGCGCGGATTCCGTCGAAGAGCTGTGGGAACAGGCAGGCAATATTCTCCGCCACAGGGATGAAAGGAGGCAAGCATAATGCTGCATATCGACACACCGGAATTACAGAAACTGCTGCTCCAGGGAAACTTTGGTCTGGAAAAAGAAGGGCTGCGGGTAGATGAAGACGGCTTCCTGGCGCATACAGCGCACCCCTTTCCCGGCGACCGATACATTGTCCGGGATTTCTGTGAAAACCAGACAGAGATCAACACGCCGGTATGCTCTGGCTACCACGAAGCTGTAGAGAGCCTCGCCGCGTACACCCGGCAGATACACCGGACATTGGCAACGCAAAGTCCCGGAGAATATCTCTGGCCCTTTTCCAACCCCTGCTATATCCGAAATGAGACGGACATCCCCATCGCGCAGTTCGGCGGTCCCGACTCGTCCAAGACCACCTACCGGAATTATCTTTCCCATAAATACGGGCGCTACAAGATGACGCTGTCCGGTATCCACGTCAACTATTCGTTCAACGAGACGCTTTTGCAGGAGGATTTTCGACGCAGCGAATTTGAGAATTTCAAAGATTATAAAAATGAACTCTACCTGAGACTGGCCCGACGACTGGTGGCCTATGGCTGGATCCTGGTGGCTGTCACCGCCGCCAGCCCGCTGCTGGACAGCTCCTATGTAGAAAAAGAATCCTTTGACAGAGATATCTTCCAGGGACTTGCCTCTGTCCGCTGCAGTGAGCTGGGCTACTGGAACGTCTTCGCTCCGGTTCTTAATTATACCGGTATTACCGCTTATGCGGACAGCATCCGCGACTACGTGCGACGCGGCTGGATACAGGCCCCTTCGGAACTGTACTATCCCATCCGACTCAAACCGGCCGGCCCCAACCGGCTCGACACACTCGAAGCAAATGGTGTAGACCATATCGAACTTCGGGTGTTCGACCTCAATCCGTTGACGCCTGCCGGTGTGGAGGAAAAAGACGTCGCCTTCGCGGAACTGCTGATTGGCTGGCTCGCGGCGTCCCCCGATCAGGGTCTCTCCGACAGAGATCAGGTACAGGCGATCCAAAATTATAAAAACGCAGCGCACTACGATCTGAAGACAGTCAGTCTTCTGACTCCGGACAATCAGTTTTTCTCTGTGGCACACGCGGCCCGGAATACAATCGGATTTCTGAAAGACTTCTATCGCGACTACCCGGCCGAAGTACAGGAAATCCTGACGTTCGAGGACGACAAATTTATCGACGGTGAAAACCGCTACGCCTGGCAGATCCGGAAGGATTTTTCAAACGGCTACGCAAAAAAGGGAATGGCTCTTGCCAGAAAGCGCCGGGAGGAGGCTTTGCCCGAGTGAATGATTCCCGTCCGGGATTGATCGTCGTAAGGAAGACTGCGAAAATGACAACTTTCAGTATTGTGCTTCTGCGTTGTCTGATCCAAAACTCTGGCAATGCAGTCGCCCCTCCGGACTAACCGCATGTGCGCCGTATCGTTTCCGGTCCCTTCCGACCGGACATACTGCCGTACAGTAACCGCACGGATATCGAAACTCCCTCTTCAGCTTCTGATGATATTGCGCGCACAGGTGTTTGTCCATATCCGCGATCAGCTCGCCCCCGCGTGGGGTGAAAACCTGCATCGGACATTTACGCACACAGGTGCCGCATTTCCGGCAAAGTTCTTCGGTCTTTACGCGATCCGGTGCAACTTCTGCATCCGTAATCACAGATACCAGGCGAATGCGCGGGCCATATTCCTCTGTGATAAGCGTGTGATTCATACCGATGGTTCCGAGCCCTGCATACTTTCCGGCCAGGACATGAGAAAACGCCGCCTCCGGCTTTCTGACGAGAACAGAAATGTCTCCATAACAGTCTCTGGGAAAGAAATGGGCGCGGAACCCTTCCCTGTTCAGAAAATTTGCCATCCGATAAGCCGACTCATCCAGATAACGATTCGTCGTATTGTAGAGTTCCGAATAAACCACAGAGGGAGTCGTCTCCAGCATGGGAAGATAAATCTGAACGGCCATGGAGATTACCGTTTTGCTCCATGGCCAGATACTTTGCGGATAATATGCGGGTGCAGTCTCCCGGTACTCGTCCCAGCGCTCTACATTCGCAAAGCCGACCAGATTCATCCCCAGTTTTTTTGCTTCCCGTTTTATCCGCTGTTTGAAAGCACTTTTCTCAGAAACAGCCATTTTACTCTCCTCATATACTTTCCAGCGCTGCGGACAATTCTTCGATGATGTCGTCTGCATTCTCCAAGCCGATCGAAAGCCGCAGCTGCCCATAGGTAATCCCCAGCTTTTCCAGCTCTTCTTTTTTGTAGAAGCGATGGGAGGTCTTCGCCGCATAGGATACCGTGGTCGCCGTTCCCGCCAGGCTTGGCACATATTTGATCGTGGGAAGCGACCGGATGACTGCGGACGCCTCCTTCTCGGCGCCTTTCAGATTCACGCTCAGCATTCCTCCGAAGAGCCCTTTCGTAAACTGTGCCGCTGCACGTTCATGGTCAGGAGAAGATGGCAGACCCGGATAATATACTTTTTCAATCTTCGGATGCTTTTCCAGGAAGACCGCAACCTTTCCTGCATTTTCTGAGTGCTTTCTGACCCGCAAATCCAGTGTCCGCAGGCTTCTTGCCAACAGCCAGCTGTCCGCTGCCCCCAGAATGCAGCCGTACAGCACCAGATTTCTGCGGATTTTTTCAATCAGACTGCTGCGGCCGACAGCAGCTCCGCCCACAATATCACTATGGCCTCCCAGGTATTTTGTAGCGCTGTACAGCACCAGATCTGCCCCAAGCTCCAGTGGTTTCACCACGACAGATGTACCAAAGGTATTGTCCACATAAAAAAGCAATCCGTGCTTTTTCGCAATGACGGAGATCGCACTCATATCCGGCACCTGCAGCAACGGATTGCAGATGGACTCGGTGTAAAGCAGCTTCGTATTGGGTCTGATATACGCCTCAATGTTCTCATTTACAAAGTCCACAAAAGTTACCTCCACACCAAAGCGCTTCAGTTCATTCGTGAAATAATCCTGCACACCGCCGTACAGGATCGGCGAAGACAGAATATGATCACCAGAGCTGACGACCGAAAGGACACTGGTCGTAATCGCCGCCATACCCGAGGAAAAGACAAGTCCCTCATCGCCGCCATCTGCCGCAGCCAAAATTTCTCCAACTGCGTCTGTATTGGGGTGACGCATCCTTGTATAAATATAGCCTTCCGCCTCGTGTTCATAGATGGCGTCCACAGACGGTACGTCGTCAAACGAAAATACAGAAGTCAGATACAGCGGAAGCGACTCGGGAACCGATTGATAAGCAGCAAATTTTTTATAATTCTGTCCGTCTCCGGTATGTATCAGCCTTGTTGAAAGATCCTTTTCACTCATCATAACCACTCTCCCTATCTTTTTTTAGTGTGCGCATATAAACTGCGCGTATGCCACATGCAGTTCAGCAGCTGTGAACAGCGCCTTCTCATCCGGCTCATAGTAATCGCTGTGCAGCGGACACGAGGATTCCGGTCGGCCATTTGCGGTTCCCACATGTGCATAGACGCCCTTCGCGTTCTTCAGAAACTCCGCGAAATCATCTCCCGCAAATCCCATGATCAGCCGCTGTTCTTCGATCACATTCTCTTCTCCCAGGGCGCTTCGCGCCACATTGACAGCCTCTTCATATGCCGTATCGTCATTGACCAGAACAGACGTGCTGCTTTCGAATTCCACATCTGCCTGCGCCCCATACCAGGCTGCAGTCAGTTCCGCCGTCTGCGCCACCTGGCGCAGGAGTTCGTTTCGTGTCTCCGCCGATACCGTGCGAATCGTCCCTTCCAGAACTGCCTGCTCCGGGATGATATTCCAGGCGGAGCCGGAATGCAGAGATCCGACGGCTACCAGCGCATTGTTCTCCGGATTCAGTCTGTTTTTCAGCCCCTGCAGCCTTACGGTAATATCCGCCGCCGCGGCCAGCGCATCGGTTCCCGCTTCCGGTCTGCTGATGTGTGCGGTCTTTCCCCTGACGCTTATCCGGAAATAATCGCAGGACACAGCATCCACTCCCCTGGCAAAGGCGGCCTTTCCCGCCGGGTAATTCGGGGAAATGTGGATGCCGAATGCACGGTCACATCCTCTTGCCCATCCTTCTTTCGCAAAACGCTTCGCCCCTTGCCCCGATTCCTCCGCCTGCTGGAATGCAAATAAAACCGTCCCCATCAACGTTTCGCGTATCCCGCTTAAATATTTCGCCGCACCCAACAGCGCCGCCGTATGTATGTCATGTCCACAGGCGTGCATCACGCCCTCCCTCTCAGAGCGGAACGGAAGGCGTGTTTTTTCCTGTATCGGAAGCGCGTCGATATCTGCCCGCAGCAATACGGTCTTCCCTGGCATCGTCCCATGGAGAATCCCCATCGTCCCGGTTTCCCCCACCTCATGATACCTGATCCCGAAGCTTTTCAGCTCCCGCCGAATCAATGCAGCAGTCTCATATTCCTGCAGGCTCAGCTCCGGGTGACGATGAAGCTGTCTGCGAATACGAAGCAGATATTCTCTGTCTGTTACGCTTTTCATCCTTCTCTCCTCGCAGCTGTCGCATCAGTGTGTATTTTTCTTTACGACCAGATCGCCGCAGATCTGCACCATACAGACCAGCAGCACGATGATCAGGACTGTGACCCAGGTCACATCCTCCTGAAACCGGTTATGACCATAGCGGATCGCAAAATCCCCCAGGCCGCCGGCTCCGATGGCGCCCGCCATCGTAGTAAGCCCGATCAGGCTGATCGCCGTCAGAGTCGTCGCCCTCGCAATCGCAGGAATACCCTCCCGCAGATATACCTTGAAAATAATATTCAACGGGCTCAAGCCGATCGACTGCACCGCCTCGATGACGCCCTCATCCACGGTAGCCAGCGCCGTTTCGATCTGACGGGAAAAAAACGGAACGGTTCCGCAGACCAGCGGCAGTATGGCTCCCTTTACGCCAATACCAGTACCCACAACCGCCCTGGTCAGCGGAAGAAGCATGGTCAGCAGGATGATAAAGGGAATAGAGCGCAGGATGTTGATCGCATTGTCGAGGAAGCGATAGACCGGGATATTCTGCAAAATACCTCCTCGTCTCGTCACGGTCACCAGAACTCCGAAAAACAGCCCCAGGAAGAAAGCAAAAATTCCCGAGACCGCAGCCATAACCAGTGTATCCCAGACAGCCTCCATAAGCTCCGGAATTTTACTCATCACGTTGGGAAGCCACGCATTAAGAAGCTCCTGCACTGTGTATCACCTCCACCGATATTTCTTTCTCCTTCAGATATGCAAATACCGCTTCCTTATCCGGTTCGCTTCCATGCAAAACCGCCACCGTTCCTCCGATCGGACACCCGGAAATCATTTCCACATCGCTGAACAATATATTAAATACAACATGGAACTGCACCGACATGGCGGATATCAGCGGTTCACTGACCCTGGCCCTGAGGTAGCGCATCAGTATCAGACGGTCCCCGGGCCTCATGGGAATGACAGATGGGTTCTCCTCCAGCAGGTCATAAATTCCGTAAAGGTTCGTCGTCGTATTGATGAACTGTCTGGTAATCTGTTGTTTGGGATTTGCGAAAATGGAAAAAACTTCTCCCTCTTCCACCACGCAGCCGTCCTCCATCACCGCTACCCGGTCGCAGATTTTCTTGATAACCGCCATCTCATGCGTGATCACGACAATCGTAATCCCCAGCTCGCTGTTCAGGCGAACGAGCAGATTCAGAATCGAGCGGGTCGTCTGTGGGTCCAGCGCGCTGGTGGCTTCATCACAGAGGAGAACCTTCGGGTCTCCGGCCAGAGCCCGCGCGATCGCAACCCGCTGCTTCTGCCCGCCGGAAAGCTGTGAGGGGTAAGCGTCCAGCTTATCGCTCAGCTCCACATAATCAAGGAGTTCCCTCACTCTTTCCTCGATCTGCCTCCGGCTCCTTCCGGTTCCCTCCAACGGCAGCGCGACATTCCCCGCCACCGTACGACTCTTCATCAGGTTAAACTGCTGAAAGATCATGCCGATTCCCCGACGAACTCTCCGCAGTTCATCCGGTCTGAGCTTCATCAGTTCGGTTCCGTCAAAAAACACCTTTCCGGACGTCACCCTTTCCAGAAGATTCATACAGCGCACCAGGGTGGACTTTCCGGCTCCGGAGAAACCTATGATTCCATAGATTTCCCCCTGCCTTATGTTCATGGTCACATGTTTTACCGCCTCTACCCTGCGTTCCTTCATAAGAAATGTCTTACTGACGTCTTCCAGGCGGATGATCGCCTCGTCTGCCTTCACGCTCAATTCTCCCATCCGGCCAGATATGCTCCCTGAAAATCATTGGCATAGATTTCCTTAGTCCTGTCAGACTGGTAAGCCTTCACAATATCCAAATATAACGGATTATCCTTATCTTCTGTTCTGGCCGCAATCACGTTGATATAATCTTCCGTATCATAAAAACCCGGATCATCATGGAAAATGGCGTCGTCCGCCGGAGACAGCCCTGCATCAATCGCATAGCCTCCATTGATAATCGCGGCAGCGACATCCGGCAGCAGCGACGGCGTCTGAGAGGAATCAACTACAACGAACTCCAGATTCAGCGGATTTTCAATAACATCTGTAGTATCCGGGGAGTCTGCATCCGGATCCAGGGTGATGAGGCCAGCCGCCTGCAGCACTCTCAGCCCGCGTGGCAGCGAGATCGCATCTCCCGGAAGTGCGATGGTATCGCCTTCCTCCAGCTCCTCTACACTGCTGATTTTGGAGGAATACAGATTCAAAGCCGCCAGCATGGTATTGCCGATCGGCACGATATCGTAGCCAAAGGTCTCTTTCTCCGTTTCCAGATAAATATGCGTCTGGAAGGAGTCGAGGTCAACCTCTCCGTTGTCGAGCGCCGCGTTTGGCTGCGTGTAGTCCGTGAAAAATACTTTCTCTATCGTAACACCCAGTTCTGCAAAATCCGCAATGATCGGATCCCACACAACCTCGTCCGAAGGTCCCATAATTCCAAGCTTTACCTTGGTCTGCTCATAGATCGTCTCTGTGCCGGTTTCCTCCGTCTCTTCTTCCTCTGCCTGTACAATTTCCGTCTCTGTCTCTACGGTCGCTTCCGTTGAACTGGTCGCTTCCGTCGAACTGCCTGTGCAGGCCGTCAGGAGTCCCGCCAGCGCAAGAGACAGCAGGATTTCCGCAATCGTTTTTTTCATTTCCTCTTTTCCCTCATTTCCCTGATTTTTCTAAAACACATCTGTTTTACATGTCTTAATGTAATTCACAATCGGCTCCTTGTCCAATACGTAAATTTTTGAACCGGTTATAAGTTTTTCCTATTGCAGGCAGCCTGCAAGTCACGAAGATTTCTTCCGAATAATAAAAGCGCCTCATTATAAATATGGAATGATTTGTGATAAAAAGTATCGGTTACGTCAATTAAATTTCAAGTCGGGCTTTACAATTCCGATAGAATTGTGTTATGATTCTATATCATATAGCTAACATGTTTCAATAACATTTTAATGGAGGTGCCGCATGAACATCATAAACCTTGAGATCGGCGCAATGGGAGCCCGGCTGCGCGGATATCTGCATGAACAATCCGAAAGCTGGCCGGATTACGAACACCGCCCCTGTGTCCTTGTCTGCCCGGGAGGCGAATATCGTTTTCTGTCCGACCGGGAGGCAGACCCGGTGGCCTTTGAATGGCTGGCGCAGGGCTATCAGGTCTTTCTCCTGTGGTATTCCGTCGGCGAACAAGCCCGTGATTTCCAGCCGCTAAAGGAATTGTCCGCGGCTGTCACAGCCATTCGCAGGAATTCCACCGAGTGGGGAATTGACCGGAACCGCGTCGCAGTCATCGGTTTCTCAGCCGGCGCCCACCTGACCCTGAGTCTGGGCGTTTACCATGACGCAGACATCCTGAAGCAGGATCACGGCTTCAACCGGCCGGATGCCCTGATTCTCTCCTATCCGGTTGTTACCGCCGGTGAATACGCCCACGAAGGTTCTTTCGAACATCTGTCCGGCGAAAAGCGGGGCAAGGCATGGGAGCCATACAGCCTGGAACACTTTGTTTCCTCCTCTACGCCTCCCTGTTTCATCTGGCACACAGGAAGCGACGAGACTGTTCCCGTACAGAATACCCTGTTTCTGGTAAATGCGCTGCAGAACGCGGGCGTACCTTATGAATGTCACATTTATCCGAAGGGAGCACATGGTCTTTCCCTCTGCACCGGCCAAGTGCGAAGACCCGGCGCAGACCTCGACCCACACCCGGCGACCTGGTTCCCCCTGTGCGTACAGTGGCTGGGACAGCTGTTTGACTTTACAAAATAACAGAACGGAGAGCTTTATGACAACTGGAGAACGAGCGCCGATTGTAACGGATCGGCAGACCATTCAGGACAACATTTACGCTACGCTGCGTGGGCAGATCTGCCTGCTGGAACTGACACCGGGAATCATCATGAGTTCCAATGAGGTCGCAGAATCCATGTCTCTTCTGATGCATCGTTCCGTGAGCCGCACCCCGGTGCGCGAGGCTTTCATCCGCCTTGCCAAAGAAGGGCTGGTTTCCATGCTCCCACAGCATGGTACCGTTGTGACCAGGATCGACCCGCAACGAGCCATGGAAGAACAGCTTCTACGCTACACACTGGAAACCGCCAACCTCGAGGATTTCCAGCGCAACGCCTCAACGGCCGACTACGACGGGTTGCGCGGCGTGATCGAAGAACAGACAAACGCAATCGAAGCCGGCCACACGATAGAATACATCCGCCTGGACAATGAATTCCACCACCGACAATTCCGTATCAGCGGTCATACACTGTACCTGGATATCATCACCACCTTTAACAGCCATTATGACCGCATCCGCAACCTGACCACCTGGGATTACGCCAATGTAAAAAATTCGATCCGGCAGCACCAGGAAATCCTCTGTCACCTGGAACAGGGCGAGCTGGAACAGGCGCAAAACCTATTAAAGGATCACCTGACCAAGCTCGAAAATGAAAAACAGTCGCTGTTCGAACACTATCCGGATTATTTCACAGTCCAGCGATAGATGTAGGCAACGATTACCCATAACAGAAATCTTCGGCCCCGGTATCCATGACGATACCGGGGTCGAAATCGTATCATGCAACATCTCCCCAGGCAGTTTCAACAAATTCGGAGACTGTTTTTTGTCATGTATTTACAAAATTATTTTTTCGCTTGCAACTAACATGTTAGTGTGATATATTATATTTGCATGCAAGATATTTTGTCACGAATTCGTGTATTATTCAGACGTTGTTGAAACACCACACCGGGGGGATTTGTGTAAAGAGGGCAGTTCCTTCCTCACAAGCTATGCCGCAAGTAAGCAGCGGCAGAATGGAGATTATCATGAAAAAGAAAATGTTAACGGCTATTGTCATCACAGCCTGTGCCATGCTGGCAGCCTGCGCCACATCCGGCACCACAAAAAACGACGGAACTGACGCCACTTCTTCGGAGACAGGCGCATCCACAGGAACGGGCACTGAGGCAGCCGCCGGGACAGCCGAGACCATCCATATCAAATTCGGCAACACAGCCGGAGAGGAAGACATCCAGACCATCGCCCTGCGCGACGTTGCCAACCGCCTTTCGGAGGAAAGCGGCGGCAGAATTGTCGCCGAAGTCTACTCCAGTTCTTCCCTGGGTGACACCGACGATCTGGCTGAACAGGCCATGCAGGGAGCCGCCATCCTCACCGTCTCCGATCCCAGCCGTCTCGCCTCGTTTGTTCCGGATTACGGTATGCTGCAGATGCCTTACATCTTCGACGATTACACCGGACTTGACAAGGTGATGGAAACCGAGATGTACGCAGAATGGGAGCAGGAATTCTCCGACCAGGGCATCTGGCTCGTCACCTCCAACTGGTTCAGCGGCACCCGGAATTTCTGCCTGAATAAAGAGGTAAACGTCCCTGCTGACCTGGCAGGCCAGCGAATCCGCACCATCGGCAACGATCTGTGCACCAGTTCCATCAACGCCATGGGCGCCGTCGCCACTCCGATGAGCTGGAGCGAAGTCTATACCTCAATTCAGCAGAAAGCGCTTGACGGAGCTGAGGTGCAGACGCCTTCCTTCTACGCGACCCGCCTGTGGGAAGTCACGAAATATATCAACAAGACCGAACATTTCCAGCTGATCGGTTCCGTCGTGACCGGCACCAAATTCCGCGACAGCCTGAGCGCTGAGGATCAGGAGCTGGTAGCCCGCATATTCCGGGAGGTCGGCACTGAATATCAGGAGAAATGCATTGCCATGAGTGACGACTATGAAAAGGAAATGGTCGAGAAATACGGCGTGATCGTCAACACCAACGTCGATATCCAGGCATTTAAGGACGCCGCCGATCCGGTGTATGACAAACTGGGATACCGCGAGGTGCGCGACGAGCTGATGAAGCAGATGAATGAGAACTGATTACAGATGCAACCATTGATGACGAAACCCGTTTATTAAAAACGATTGGAGGAGGTATTCGCATGAAAACACTGTACCGCGCATTCTGCCGGGCAGAAGAAGGGCTCAGCTGCGCCATGTTCTTTGCCATGGTCGTACTGGTTCTCTGCTCCGCACTGGCCCGTCTCCTGAATCACCCTCTGGCCTGGAGCATTGATATCGCCCAGCTTCTTCTGGCCTGGACCTGCTTTCTCGGCGCCGACGTCGCCTTCCGGGATAACAAACTGATCGGTCTCGATCTCTTCACCCGCAATTTTCCCGGCAAAGTCCAGAAAACACTTACGCTCCTGATCCGGATCATCATGCTGATCGCACTGCTTATTTTCATCTACTACGGCATCCGTTTAAGCATCGAGAGCAGGAAGCGTTTCTTCCAGACTCTGCCGATCAGCTATTCCTTTGTTACACTGAGTCTCCCGGTATCCTCCGCGCTGATGTGTATCACTGCTCTCACAAAAATCCGGGAATCCGTCCTGTCGCTTAGCGGCAACACGCAAAAGGAGGAGGCATTATGACCATATTATTAATTACCTTTGTCGTACTTCTGATCATTGGCATGCCCATATCCTTTGTGATTGGGCTGGCCGGACTGGCCTTCTTCGCCTCGACGCCGGACATCCCCTTTTCCATCGCGGTTCAGCGAATCGTGGCGCAGACGCAGTCCTACTCCTTTCTCGCCGTTCCCTTCTTCATCTTTGCAGGGAACCTGATGAACGAATCCGGTATCACCAGACGGCTTTTGGGACTCGCTTCGATATTAACCCGCCGGATGTACGGCGGTATGGCGCAGGTCTCCGTTGTCATGAGCACACTCATGGGCGGAGTCTCCGGCTCCGCTACCGCGGACGCCGCGATGGAGACCCGCATCCTCGGCCCGGAAATGATGAAACGCGGTTACCCGAAGGGCTATATCACGGCAGTAAACTGTCTGACCGGCCTGATCACCGCAACCATACCGCCGAGCCTGGGGCTGATTTTGTACGGCTATATCGGCGAGGTTTCCATCGGACGGCTGTTCTGCGCCGGGATTTTCCCGGGCGTCCTAATGATGGCCGTCCTGATGCTGACCGTAAATATCACCAGCCGCTTCAAGGGTTACGAAAAGCCAGCCCCCGAAACGCCACGAGTGTCCGGGAAGGAACTGTTTGACAATTTAAAGGATTCCATCTGGGCCCTGCTCTTCCCCGTCATTCTGATTGTCGGAATCCGCGTCGGTGTCTGCACACCATCCGAGGCCGGCGCCTTTGCCGTCTTCTATGCGATCCTCGTCGGAGCGTTCGTCTACCATGAATTCTCCTTTCAGGGGTTCCTGGGCGCGCTGAAGACTTCCATGGTTGACACGGCCGCGGTCATGCTGATCGTGACCCTCTCCGGTCCCTTCAGCTATTCCGTCACCTACGAGAATCTGCCGCAGGCACTTTCCACCTTTATTTTTGGCATTACAGAGAACCCGCAGCTGCTCGTCATCATCATCCTGCTGTTTCTCTTTGTCATGGGAATGTTCCTGGACAGCAACGTAAATTTCCTGCTGCTGACCCCGATCTTTCTCCCCATGGTGCGTCAGGTGGGCATTGATCCGGTTCACTTCGGCGTGCTGATGGCGACGATCGTCACGATGGGCGTCATGACGCCGCCGATCGGCTCCGCGCTGTACACGGTCTGCGGGATTCTTGACTGTCCGGTTGAGGAATATACCAAAGAAGCGATGCCATTTTTCTTCGCGATACTTCTGGAAATGATTATACTGGTATTCTTCCCGGATATCGTACTGTTCCTTCCGAACCTGGTCTACGGCAGCTATTAAATATAATTTTTATATTGGATGGACTTGATATGAAGACAATTTTATGTTATGGTGACTCGAACACGTTTGGAACCAATCCACACGGCGGCAGATGGCCCGAAACGATCCGCTGGACCGGCCGTCTGCAGCACCTTCTCGGAACGGAATACCGCGTCATTGAGGAAGGCTGCGGCGGCAGGACGACCGTGTGGAGCGATGATCTGGAACGCGATCGCAACGGCAGGAAATTCCTGCCGGTTGCACTCGCCAGCCACAAGCCGCTCGATCTGGTCATCCTGATGCTCGGCACCAACGATATGAAGACAAGATTTCAGGTTTCGCCCCGCGAGATCGCCGAGGGCGTCCGCCAGCTGGCCGAACTCGTCCAGCATTATCCCTATGGACCTTATTTTCCTGTTCCGCAGGTTCTGCTCGTCTCGCCCGTCTACATTGGCGCCGACATTGAAAACAGCCCTTTCCCAGGGTTTGATCATGGCGCCGTCGCCAAGAGCCATGATCTGGCCCGATGGATCGCGAAAGCCGCCGGAGGACAGCATTGTTCTTTTATGGATGCCGCTGTGTTCGCCCGCCCCAGTGGGACCGACAACCTGCACATGGAAGCCGACAGTCACGAAGCGCTGGCAGACGCTTTCGCTGCGCGTGTCAGAGAAATACTGGAGAATGGTAACGATACCCACTGACGGTATGTTCCCGTTTCCGCCAAAAAGGGACGAAAACCGACAGCATCCTGCCGGTTTTCGTCCCTTTCCAATCGTATTCCATTTCTGTATGTTTACAGCGGGAACACCGTCATAATCCATCCTACGGATACCACGCAGCTGATCAGCGCCAGCACCACAGACTGCTTCGCCATCGATTTCTGATCATAGCCGCCATAGCCCATAATGTAGACAACTGCTGCCGTTGCCATCGGGGTCACATAAGCCGCAAGGCAGGCTGCCTGAATCAGAATCATCAGACCGACCGGGTTTGCTCCAATCGACGCGCAGGTAGCTATCGCAATCGGATAAAAGATCAGCATCGTTCCACGGTTACTCATAAACTGGGTTAAGATAAACGGCACAATGAAGAAAATCAGTCCTACGATGTAGGAATTTCCACCCACTGCACTCACCACATTCGACACATAGCCACCGATCAGTTCACCAGCTCCAGTCGAGCTGAGTGCTCCGGACATCGCAAGGGTACCGGCAATCAGAAGCAGCATGCTCAGCGGAATCGCCTTCGAAGCTTCCTTTGGTTTCAGGACGCCGCAGATGATCATAAGCAGTGCTCCGATCACCGTGATCTGCCAGCTCGCCAGCCCCAGCTTACCCGCGAACATCAGCGCCAACGCATCTCCAAAGAAGATGATAAGACCGGCATATTCCTGAAAGGTTCCCAGGGACTCCTTTTTCGCCGCTTTTTTCATATCGAAAGACGGCTCGATGACCGGCTCATTCGGAGCAAATTTCGGACAGACCAGCGCACAGTACAGGACGGCGATAATCAGCATCGGCAGTCTCGCGATCATGGGATCGATCAGATTCACTGTATAATCTACATATCCATAGCTTTCCAGATAACCGTTCAGCTCCGTCGCCACCGTAGCACCCGCGCCGACCGGAAGCGCACAGCAGGTAATGATCGTAGCCATACCTATGCCGAACATAATTTTACTGGACTTTACCCCGATGCTCTCCGCTGAGGCCATTGCCATTGGAGCTACGATACCAAATACCACAACCGGGCTCTGGATAAACTGGCTCAGCAGCACACCGACCAGCACATATCCGAGCATCATTTTTGAGAGACTTCCTTTGGCAACCCTGGAAATCCCATTTGCCAGATTGGAACAAAACGTTGTGCGGTTAAAACCCTCGGCGACGATACACATTCCGGCAATCATAATAACCGTACTGTTTGAAAAATAGGATAAGCCTTCCTTCGCTTCCAGGCATCCGGTCAGCACCAGCGCCATCAGAGATGTGATGGAGACCGTGGCCAGACTGTAGATGCCGCTGATATATCCAATAACCGTTAATACAAATATGATAAGACAGATCGTTAATTGACTCATTTTCCTTCTCCTGTTCTGAAAACGACTATGCTAAGCTCAGCCTGCGCTTGTAGCTTGGCTTCGCTAAGCGCCGCTGCATACATGAAACTTAGCGCTCAGCTTCGCTTCGCTGAGTTTCATAGTAAACGGGCGCAAAAATAAAAGCCTCCGCCCCCGAGTGGCATCCCGACATGGAACCGAGGCCCTGCGCCTGTATAGATTTGTATGTTTATTCTGTGACGATTGACGTATTGATTCGATACCAGCGATACGGTTCCGGATTGAATGCTCTGGCCGTACTCGACTGGGAAATCAGAATTTCATTCACCTTCCGGAAATATGCATTCAGATCCTCCCCCAAAGCCCGGGCATTGTTGTGATGAAGCGGCATAATCAGCTGCGCCCCCATCTCCTCTACCATATCTGCATAATGCTCGGCCATATAGCTGCGAATCCGATGGCACAGCATCAGATTCGGACATTCTGCCTTCACATGGCGTACATGGTCTTCAAAATCTCTTCCCGCCGAAAAATCAATCCGATAATTGTTCTTAGTCTCGATCAGATAATTCAGATTGTACATCGACCCCAGCGGTCCCAGTTGGCAGGGGCAGGGAATTCCAAACCCCTCACTGCCGACAAAAAGCGACTGCGGGTCACTCGGACGCTGGAAGTGTCCCTCGCGAAACGCGCGGTTATCATGAGCGCCCGGATACACCTTCAGCGTAAAGTCGTCAAAATAATAAGTGTTGCCCGGATAAAGCGGGTAAATTGCCGCATAGGGAATGTCATATACCCGCGCCACTTCCGCCGCGCACTCTGCCGGTACCAGCACTCTCCCGTAAAAGCGGTTCCACAGCTCCCCCACCAGGTTTGAATGATCGCCGTGCACATGATTCAGCAAGATGTAATCCGCTCCGGTAAAGTCATCCACGGAAAAACCGGTCTGGGCATAAACCTGTTTCTCCATCTTCTGATTCTTCGTCAGATCTTCCTCTGCGATCCCGTCAAAATGGCTCATATCCCAGTAAAACGGATCCGTCACCAGCACCTTTCCTCCCGGCAACCGCATCTCATAACACTGGACAGAAATCCATCGCAGACTCAATGCTTCGGAACTGATCTGTGATACATAAGCCTCTGCCATCTGTAACCCTCCTGTCTTGTTTTGCTGATCTTATTTTAACCGAAACCACAGGTGAAAACAAACGGCGTCTTGTCATATAAATATGAGTTTTTGTCATATTCCGGCTCCCAATATTCTCACGGTTTCATTGTTTAAAGCGGCTTTCCCAGAATCAGTTCTGCCAGATACCGCATGGCGGGGGAAAGCTTTTTGTCCGAGCGAAAGACCAGATACGTCGACTGCTCAGGCAGTTCCAATCCCTCAATGCTGAAATATTCCAGACTGCGGCTGCCCCGCGGCACGGAAATAAACATTCCCGCGCCAAGTCCTTTTTCTACTGCATCCATCAGGCTCCTCACATCACTGACCTCCAGAATGATGCGAAGGTTCAGCCGGTACTGCGCCAGCACCCTCCTCACCAGGTTTCCGGAACGGGTCGTGCTCCGCATAATGATCAGCGGAACCTGTTCTAACGTTTCTCTGGAAATCACCGGGTACGGTGCCCCGTCCACATGTTTCGCGTGTACAGCCAGAGACGATCCAGGCGGCGCCGCTACGACCAGACTGGCTACATCCACGATTCGATATTCCAGGCCGGAAAGTCGTTCCAGATCGGAAAGCAGTCCCAGATCCAGACGATTGTGCTGCAACTCATCCAGCTGAACCTGTCCGGTCTCCGAACGGGTATAAATCTGAATATCCGGATATTTCCGGTAGAACGCCGGAAGAATATCCCCCAGGATAAAGCTGGTTCTGCCCATTCCGCAGCCGAGACGAATCTGTCCCTTCTGACGGGCCCGCTCCATGGCCATCTCATCCTCCAGTTCCTGATCCAGCAGGATGATCTTTCTTCCCGTCTCCACATACTGGCGTCCGATCTCCGTCAGCACCAGATGATTCCCCTGCCGCTGAAACAACCGCAGGCCAAGCATCTGCTCCGTCCTCTGCAAAAATTTACTCAGGGCAGACTGCGTGATAAACAACTGTTCTGCTGCCCGGCTGATGCTGCCGTGTTCTGCGATTGCTACCATGTACTCATAACTCCGTATATCCATCCAAACCCCTCCACCCTGATTTTCTGATTCTTATTCTACCTGAAAATCTCCTGTTGCGCCAGCAGAATCCGACAACATGCGTCAGGAACGATTACCTGGGCGCATGTTTCTTCCTTTCCCATGTAAAAAGGCAGGCCGAAGCCTGCCGATCGTTCGTTTCTCTGTTTGATTTTCCGGATCCCTCAGACCCGCTCGTCCTCCCCGAGCAGATTGGTCATGCTCTGCAGACTGACGGCAATTGTCGACATATTGTGAAGCAGTGCCGAGGTCGCGGGCGCAAGGATACCGCCCACGCCCAGCAGAATCAGCCCCAGATTGAAGCTGATCACAAAACGATAATTACGGTGAACACGCTTCATCAGGCTGTTGCTTAACATCTTCAACATCACCAGCCCGGCCAGATCATCCTCAGAAATCGTGATGTCTGCAATCTCGCGCGCAATTTCCGCGCCTTCGCTGATCGCGACGCCGACATCCGCCGCAGACAGCGCCGGAGAATCGTTGATGCCATCACCGACCATGATTACTTTGTGTCCCTGTTTCTTCTGTTCCTCGACAAACCGTGCCTTGTCCTCCGGCAGCACCTCCGAAAAATATTTGTCGACGCCAACCTTCCTGGCAATCGCCCGCGCCGCCCGTTCGCTGTCTCCGGTCATCATCACCAGATGCCGGATCCCATGCCTGCGAAGCGCACAAAGCACATTCTCTGCTTCCCTGCGCACCGGATCTTCAATGCAGATCACTGCGGCCAGCCGCCCGCCAATCGCCATATACAGATGAGAATACGCCTCCGGCAGCGCGTCGAATGTCTCCTGGCCGCCCTCCGGAATCTCACAGTGTTCATCTTCAAACACGAAATGGAGGCTGCCGATGATCACCCGTTCTTCTCCGATCCGGGTCGCGATGCCGTGCGCCACAATATACTCCACCTTCGTGTGCATTTCGTCATGAACCAGACCCCGCCGCAGTGACTCGCGAACCACCGCATTCGCCATCGAATGCGGAAAATGCTCCTCCAGGCAGGCGGCAATCCGCAGCATCTCGTTCTGGTCTCTGCCCTCGAACGTCACCACATCAACCACTGTCGGCTGCGCCATCGTCAGGGTACCCGTCTTGTCAAACACAATCGTGTCCGCCTCTGCCACCGCCTCCATGAATTTGCCGCCCTTGACCGTGATGTGATGCTGACTCGCCTCGCGAATCGCGGAAAGCACCGCCAGCGGCATGGACAACTTCAGCGCACACGAGAAATCCACCATCAGAATTGATAGCGCCTTGGTCACATTGCGCGTCACAAACCAGGTCGCCGCCGTACCGCCCAGACTCCACGGAACCAGCGCGTCCGCCAGCCGGGCTGCCTTGCTCTCCACGGAGGATTTCAGTTTTTCCGACTCCTCGATCATCGTCACGATGCGCTCAAACCGGGTGGCGCCGGCCGCTTCTCTGACGCAGATGGTAATCTCGCCTTCCTCCACAACCGTTCCCGCATAGACGTAAGCCCCTGCCGCCTTGCGCATCGGAATCGCCTCCCCGGTCATGGATGCCTGATTCACCATCGCTTCGCCGGACACGACAACGCCATCCAACGGAATCACGGTACTCACCCGAACCGTGATCCGGTCTCCGGCTTTCACTGTAGAAACCGGGACCAGAATCTCGCCATCCTCCGTATTCAGCCATACCTTGTCCACATGCAGCGACATGCTGCCGGCCAGATCGCCCACCGATTTCTTATGCGTCCACTCCTCCAGCAGCTCGCCGATCCCGAGCAGAAACATCACAGAACCCGCCGTGTCAAAATCTCCTCTCAGGATCGAAACCGTAATCGCAGTTGCATCCAGCACTTCCACCCGCAGCTTTCTCTCCAGAAGAGCCCGCATGCCCTTTCCCACATAGCGGAGTGCCCGCAACACCGTAGCAGCCGCACGCACCGGCGCCGGGAGAAACGTCTTCATCAGCGCACGGGTACAGAGCCGTCCCACCAGTCTTTCTTTGTATTCGCTGTTCAGTGCACGCGTGCTGTTCTTCGGAACATTTTCATAAAGCTTCTCATTTTTCCAGGAAAACCGGCGAATCGCCGCAATCAGCGCCTCGCGGCTTCCTGTATAACCGATCACCGCGTCCGCGGTCCGCTCATAGACCTTCACCAATCCTACGCCAGGCAGGTTTCCCAGGTAGTACGCAAACTGGTCGGCCTGGTCCATCGTCAGCATCCTGCGCCACAGATGAATCCGCATCCGACGTCCCCTGATCTCATGCCTTATCTCGAACTTCATCCATTTCTCCTCCGATCATCCATATCAGACAAAAACGCCCGAAAGCCATGCCTCCGGGCGGTCGGATTCAACCATCTCAGGCCTCATCTGTCTCCGTAACATCCTCTTTTGCTTCTTCGCTCTCATCCTCGAAGACTTCCTTCTCCGCACGCTTCCGGTTGATCTCCTTTGCCTCCGCCAGAATATCCTCCGCATTTTCCTGAATCGTGTTTGCCGTCGTCATCACACTGTCCTTCGCACGAAGTCCCGCGGCCAGGCAGCCGACATAACACTTCTTCGCATCGCTGCTTCCCAGCACCTTCATCCCCGCCGTTCCAAACAGAACACCGCCCGCAAACAAAGCAATCTGTCTCAAACATTTCTCACTCAACATCGTCTTATCCTCCTCATTTTCTCACTTATGATGATAACCCGTATACAACGTCATTGCCAGGCAGAAGACCATGGCCCAGGCCCAGAATCTGTGCTGTTTCACTCCAGTTCACCTCTCCCTGCAAATTTATCGTGAATCTGTCTTCACTGCACTCATCATAGCACTCTGCCCCCTTGTTAGTCAATTGTAACTTTTTCGAATTGGTGTGTTTTTTTGAATATATTTTTTTGAATTCCGAAAATTCGGTAGCCGTTGCTAACGTTTCTTGACAACTTGTTAGCCCGTTGCAACCGGACTGGTTTTACGCTATACTGTAAAAATAAATCAATGAAACAGGAGAACCCAGGATGACAACTGTAATTTTGAAAAAAGGAGAAGGCCGTACCCTGAAAGCGGGCGGGGCCTGGATTTACAATAATGAAATCGACCGGATCGACGGCGATTTCACCAATGGAGACATCATCGCCGTCCACGACTTTGACGGCTACCCCATGGGACAGGGTTTTATCAACACGAAATCGACCATCACGGTTCGTATGCTGACGCGCAGGAGGGATATCGTCATCGATGAGGCCTTCCTCGAACAGCGTGTCCGTGACGCCTGGACATACCGCAAGGCCACCGTCGACACATCCAGCTGCCGGATCATCTTCGGGGAAGCAGATTTCCTGCCCGGACTCGTCGTCGACAAATTTTCCGACGTCCTGGTCGTGGAATCCCTGGCTCTCGGTATCGACCGTCTCAAACCGCTGATCCTGAACAAACTGACGAATATTCTCGCAGAAGATAACATTTCCATCCGCGGCATATATGAACGCAGCGACGCCAAAGTCCGCCTTCTGGAAGGGATGGAACGCGTCAAAGGATTCCTCAGCGCCCCCTTTGACACACGCGTGGAAATTACAGAAAATGACGTTCGTTACATCGTGAATGTGGCGGAAGGGCAGAAGACCGGCTTCTTTCTGGATCAAAAATACAACCGTCTCGCCGTCCGGCGGCTGTGCAGAAACGCACGCGTACTCGACTGCTTTACCCACACCGGTTCCTTCGCCCTGAATGCCGGCATGGCCGGCGCATCGGAAGTGCTCGGTGTCGACGCCTCCGAAACCGGTATCCGCCAGGCCGAAGAGAACGCAGCCCTGAACGCTCTTTCCGACCGGGTTCGTTTTCTCTGCGCCGACGTCTTCGACCTGCTTCCGCAGCTTGAATCAGAAGGCGAACGGTTCGACGTCGTCATTCTCGATCCGCCGGCCTTCACCAAATCCCGTTCCGCTACCAGACAGGCCGTCAAAGGATACCGCGAAATCAATCTGCGCGGGATGAAGCTCGTAAAAGACGGCGGGTACCTGGCAACCTGCTCCTGCTCCCATTTCATGGATCCGGAGCTGTTCGCAAAGACCATCCGCGAAGCGGCCGTGGGCGCCCACAAACGCCTGCGTCAGGTGGAATACCGCACCCAGTCGCCCGATCATCCAATCCTGTGGAGCGGCGACCAGGCGTCCTATTATCTGAAATTCTATATCTTTCAGGTGTGCGAGGAGAAATAGGATGAAACACGATTTTGACAAATTAACAATTCCCGAACTGGTATTGAAGTTAGGAATTCCTGCCATGCTTGCCCAGTTTTTTAATATTTTATATAGCATTGCAGACAGAGCTTTTGTAGGGAATATTGCGGTAGATGGAGAGATTGCTCTTGCAAGCATTGGAATCTGCGCTCCTGTTTTAACAGCAATTACTGCTTTTTCATCACTCGTAGGGATTGGCGGCGCTTCTGTTATGAGCATTTCCATGGGAAAAAAGGATGACAGAACCGCCAGGCTCGCAATGAATCATGCCATGGTACTTTTGTTTGGCCTGTCAGTCATTCTTACCTTACTTTTGCTGATTTTTACAAAGCCCATGTTGTACGCTTTAGGGTGCAGTGATACCATGTACCCTTACGCAAGCGGCTATTTTCGGATTTATGTAACAGGCACGGCTGCCGTGCTGTGCGGTACGGGCATGAATCAGTTTGTTCTTGCGTTTGGAAACGCCAAACGAGGCATGCTCGCTGTAATGATTGGCGCAATCGTCAATTCGATTCTCGATCCTGTCTTCATTTATGGTTTTCATATGGGGATACAGGGGGCGGCGATAGCGACCGTCATTGCACAGGTTTGTGTATTGCTGTATGTACTGTTATTTCTGTTTTCCGATCAGGCTGTTTTCAGGCTGGGCTATACACGTCTTGATGATCGTATCGTGCGACAGATATTGAGAATTGGCAGCTTACCGTTTTTTATCATGCTGTTTGATAATTTACTTGTGATATCCCTGAACTTCACGTTGCGGAAATATGGCGGCAGTATCATGGGTGACCAATATCTTTCATGTGCCGCTATCGTTCAGAGCTTTATGGTACTCGTGTTCTATCCGGCACAGGGCATTACGACAGGGTGCGGCACGTTATACGGCTATCATTACGGCGCGGGACATTATGATAAGGTCATGCAGATTTTCAAATATGTTTTCTGTCTTTGCGCCGGATATATGCTTCTTCTTTGTGTTGCGGCGCAGCTGATACCAGAAGCATTTGCCCGCATTTTTACAAAGGAAGACCGTCTCATCCTTTTATCTGCGTCCTGCATACAGAAATACACATGCGGGCTGCTGGGAGTTGCGATACAATATGCCATTGTCGATGGCCTGACGGCAATGGGACAAATCCGTCTTGCGCTGCCAATATCATTTTTCCGAAAGATTTTATATGTTATATGCGTCTTTCTGATTCCGATGTTCTGCTCTTTGGAGAACGTATTTTATGCGGAAACCATATCTGATCTGGCAGGAGCAGGCGTTACCGTAATCGTTTTTATAACAATTATAGTTCCAAAACTACGGCTTAAAATGAAAATCAAAGTCAGCCGGGACGGCCAACGACAGGATGAACCGCCTTCGCAGTCCGTATGACATCCCCCAGCCTGACCCTCCGACATTTTTTAGTATATATCCACGACATGGAAGGATACTTTCACCCCAAACCTCTCACGGAACCGTACGTGATACTCTCGCATCATACGGCTCTTGTCATCATTTCACTGGCATGTAGCCAACTTTCCAGTGATAAAACATCTCCGGATTTCACATTGCTATACAATGCTGCAAATGCTGCGCCTTTGTCAAAGATCTTTTTACCGATTTCCGATTTCACATTCATGGGAGCGCCGCAGAGCGGGCAGCGTGGAATCAGATTTGATCGAAATCATCTTGCATTTCCCTCTTGCTGTCTTTATAATAAAGCTGTACAGCGGGTCTATAAAGTAAGCGCATTTCTGTGCCATAGTTACCCGGATGAAACCATAGGAGGTACCCGTCATGGAAACAAAAAAAGACATTCAGACGAAGCCGACAAAAGAATTACCTGCCTGTCCAGTGGAAACAACTCTGACTTTAATCAGTGATAAATGGAAGGTATTGATTCTGCGCGACCTGATGCCAGGCACAAAACGATTTGGAGAACTGAAAAAATCCATCGGGCATATTTCACAGAAGGTACTGACCGCTCAGCTGCGGCAGATGGAAGAAAGCGGCCTCCTTATCCGCACCGTATTCCCTGAAGTGCCTCCTCACGTGGAATATACGCTGACCGACCTGGGCTACAGTCTGAAGCCAATTCTTGATGCCATGTGGGATTGGGGTGAAAACTATAAAGCATTAAACAGGCAATAAACGACCAGCATTCCAAAGACTGATCCCTGGATGCTGCAAAACGAATCCCCACTCTGTCTTTAATCGGGCGGTGGTTTTCAAAAAAACAGGATCATCTTTACTTTATGAAGGAAAGGAAGTTAAATGATGAAATTTTATGAAATTACCTTCAGTCCAACCGGAGGGACAAAGAAAGCTGCTGACATTTTAAGCCATGACCTGTCAGAGCAGATTTCAGAAATCGATTTATGTGATCGGAATATCAATTTTGAAAAAATTGTTCTGGAAGAAGATGCCATCGCGCTGATCGCGGTTCCGTCCTATGGCGGACGAATTCCGCAGGTTGCTGTTGAACGATTAAACGCTTTATCAGGAAAGCAGGCAAGAGCCGTCCTTGTTTGCGTATACGGAAACCGCGCTTATGATCATACACTGGCCGAACTGATGGATGTCTCCCGCAAAGCCGGTTTCAGACCAGTTGCGGCTGTTGCAGCTCTGGCAGAACACTCCATCGCAAGAAAGGTTGCGGCGGGCCGACCGGATGCAAAGGATGAAAAAATATTAAAAGAAATGGCCGCTCAAATTCGCCAAAAGATTGCCGGTGAGGATGTTTCACTTCCTGACGTTCCGGGAAAGGTTCCGGATAAACCAGGACTGCGGACTCCCGGTATGGCGCCGAATCCTTCAGACGCCTGTGTGAAATGCGGTCTCTGCGCAGCAAAATGCCCGGTTGGCGCAATTGATCCGGTATCTATGAATCCGGATTCCAAAAAATGCATTAGCTGTATGCGATGCATATCGGTCTGCCCTGCCGGTGCCAAAAAGCTGGGGCGAGCGATCACCAGCCTGGGCGGTGTCGCACTTGGAGTGCTCTGTGCAAACCGAAAAGAATGTGAACTGTTTTTATAAAATCACGTCTTTTCCTTTGATATGATTTCACTTATTCGGGGTACGCTTCTCCATGACTATTTTATGCCACAGGAATGAAGGCGTGAAGCCCGGCGTATGGGAATGGCAAAAGTTATTCTGCGGATATTTTTTGAGAACAAGGTGGCAGAATCTGGATAAAAGCTGCATCCACTACGAACAATATTGAATTAAGCAGGATAAGAGTTTCCCGGTTACAATCTCTGTCTGAGCGGAAACAGATGGTTTCAGAGCATCCGCTGTACGGCCAGAGCCGGGCGGCTGGAAAGATCCTTCACTTTCTTTGCCGTCATCTGAAAACTCAAATCCAGTAAATCCAGGATCTGTTCGTCCGATATCATTCCATTAAGAAGGACACTAAGCCAGTTTACTTTATTCATATGATATCCCGGCAGAAAACCAGGAGACTGGCGCAACACATCGATCATCACCGGATCGCATTTCACATCCAGGATATCAACAACATCCGTTCCCTGCAATCCCAGCTTGTTTTTCGGAACATCCATCACAATGCCATACCATTTTCCATTATCTTGATGACGCAGGACAGCATAGAATGGGTACCGCGCCCACAGATACTCCGGCATTGTTCCGTATTTTTTCTTTACATAATCAAAAATCTGCTGTCTGTCCATTTTCTGCTCCGGTTATAAACCATACTTTACTCATGTCGTGTTCCTCCAAATTCCGCTTTCGCCATTCATACTCCATTGTTGTATTCGAGCTTAGCAGCCATCCAAAATCAGGTCAGAAATCCAGGTCATCGACTATCTTCCGGTACATAAAGCTTGCACAGCAGGCCATAGACCGGGCGATAGATTTCCCGATATAATTCTTCTATCGCGCAGTGCAGCTGTTCCGGTTCAGAATCAGTGCCATCAATCCGGCCAATATACAAAATATTATAATCCACGCCAAACAGCAGGCATTTCGTATTCGTCAGTACAGCGCCGTTTGAAAGATAAAAATGGATTCTCCTCTGGCGGAGTGCTGCTTCCTCTTTGGACTTTGCCGAATCAGGGCTTTCTACCTCAATGAACGCGCCTTTATTTGCCTGCAGTATACCTTCCAGCTTCTGCAGAAATTCGCTGCCGGTTCCGTGGCCGCGCAGTTCCGGTATCACCGCAAAATAATCCAGCAGCGCGTACATCCTGTCTTCTGTCAGAATATAGCAGGCATAAGCCAGCAATCTGCCATCGTCGTAATAACCAAAGCTGACGTACTTCCCTGTGTTTGTCATTTTCTCCATGGATGAATAAGGGCGGCGCTCACTGCGGGGAAAATCTTCCCTGACATGCGCTTTGTAAATCCGCTTCAATTCATTCAGTTTCAGTTCTTTTATCTGTTTTATCATATTCCCGATATTTCCATCAATGGTTTCTGTTCACTTTTTATATTCCAAATGCCGCGCAAATCATTTTCATCCGCTCACTCTGGCGGACATGAAACGGACAGCGACTGTCGCAGTGGCCGCAGCTGATACAGCCCTTCGCCGTTTTGTCCAGTGTCAGATAATGTTCTCTGGCCAGATTATCTCCCATGCCCAGATACTTTTCAATGCCGTAAGTTGTCGCGGGAAGCGTTTCCTCCCATTTTTCCGCAGAAAACTGCCTGCCGTACAAAATGCTTGCCCCCGGCAGCCATTTTGCATACTTAGGCATATTTGCCGTCATTCCGCCACTGGCCCTGCATGGTCAGGACAGAACCGACGTGGACATCCGGCATACTTCCGACCACCGTCACCAGGTCATTGTAACCTTTCGCACGGCATTTGATCACCGAGAAGCCGTTCTCCGCGTTCTGATATGTAATTCGCTCCACGACACAACGGAGATGATCCATAAAAATCAGCCTCCCGTCATTCTTCTTCCGTTCTTTTCCGATTCAGATACTCGTTATATTTTGCGTTCGTATACTCCAGTTCTTTCTTTTGCATAATCCGGTTCCGGTCACTGAGGATTGCAAGCATCATCTGATATAATCCACCTGCATTCCGGTCCGTGGCTTCACAGGCTGCTTCTCATCATAATTTCCCAGTGCCAGCGCGCCGCATATCGTTTCCTCCGCCTTGATTCCCAACGGCTCCAGGAACTCACGAATGGACGGATTTTCATCCAGCCAGTGCAGCTGATTGATCCAGCAGGAGCCGACGCCCAGGCTTTCCGCTTCCAGCATCATGTTCTGCAGTGCGCAGGCCGAGTCCGCGATTGCATTCGGGTATCCTTTCCGGTTTGCAACCACGACCAGGATCGGTGCATGGTAATCAAACGCATAATTCCCGCGCTTGGACAGTTTAATGGAATTCTGGATGCTGGCGTATTGATCATCGGAAAGCTCCATCTGTAGAAAAGCTTCCTGAACCAACCCCCGCAGGTTCTCTCTGATTTCTGCATTCATAAGCACAACAAAGTGAACCGTCTGGCAGTTGCCTCCGGTCGGAGCATAGCGCCCGGCCTCCAGAATGTCGGCCAGCTGTTCCTCCGTGACTGGTTTGTCATTATATTTCCGTGTGGAACGACGTTCCATGATTGTCTGCAGCATCTCGTTCATTTTGTTTTCCTCCCGTCAAATTTCTGCCCACCCTCTGAGAACATCCAGAATGCACCGTCATGCCAGGCATATTCAATGGGCGTGCAGCGAATGTAGCTGCCGTTCCCAGTCGCAAGCGCGCAGGTGTTATTGGCCTGGATATAATTCTCAGTAGCCGTCCATAGCTGAGCCGCTGGCATCTTTTTGGAAGCTGCGTCTTTCTCAATCCAGTGATTTGCTGCTGCTTTATATTCTTCATGTGTCATATTGTCGCTTCCTTTCTGATGAATGCTGTGTTCGCAGAAGCCATAAAATACCATTCACTAGCCGAACAACCGTGTCTGCGAAATGACCGCCCTTATTCCACTGCAGGATAATCTTTTTCACGGCTGGATTATTCTTCATACAATTGTAGGTTCCTCTGGTACAGTCTCCGACTGTAGATGTTTGAGGATTTTTTCGTCCGTTCTTCTTTGCTGCCAAGGTCAATGATCTGGGGGAAAATATACCACATCCAGTGACTTCTCTTTCTTTCGTTCCGGATCTCTGATAACGCTGTCTCATAGCTATTTTTCTGAGCTTTGATGAATCTCTCTAAATTGTATTCCATATTCCGGCCTCACTGATTATACTGATTGCTGGATTTGCTTACCTGATTACCATTTCTCGAAATGTACCTGACTCTCTTCATAGTCAGGATGTTCTCCAGTCTTTTCTTCAGCAGGATATCCAAATGCGATGACAGAGTGCGGGATTACCATATCCGGCAAAGAAAAAAGCTTTCTCTGCTTTTCCACACGCTCCATCTGTGGCCAGGTTCCAAGCCATACAGAACCGATGCCAAGCCCTTCCGCTGCAAGTATCATATTCTGTCCTGCGATTGCACCGTCAATCACCCAGTAATCCTTCGCAGGCGGAAACGCACGATCCAAATCGCCGAGAATAAGAATCCCAACATCGCAATTTCGGAGAGGCTCCGCCGGCCTGCCATTGGCATCTGCCATTTTCCCCAGCGTTTCTTTGTCTCTCACAACAAGGAAACTCCAGTCACGCGTATTCGCGCAGGTAGGCCCTGTCATCGCAGCGCGAAGTATTGTATGAAGTTCTTCATCTGTTATGTGACCGTCCGTAAATTTACGAATGCTTCTTCTGTTTAAAATCCCTTCTACTAATTCCATTGTCGATCCTCCATAAAATTCTCATTTCTTCCCGCGCTCCTTTCTGAATTATACCCTCTGCACCCATGAATCACAAGCATTTTCCTTACGTAAGGGCGGCTTTCCGTCACTCTGACGCTTCATTCAGTTCTACCAGCCGCCCATGAACCACATATCCTGCGCTCTCAAAGGAGAACGCGCACGTAGACAGTGTGATGATCCTATCTTCTGTAATCAGTCGGATGTTTGCTGTGAAATCAGACTTTGCACTGATCTCCAGCATTTGGTCATCTGTTGGAACCTGCATACTGAACCGCGACATATTGGCAACGATAGTAAAAGCAGTGTAATCAATATATTGTGAAAAAGTCGGTCTCCGTCAGTGAAAGGTATTCTAGCAAATCCGCGACACGGGAATCATTTCCTGCATTGTAGTGATAATCATTTCGCAGAAGATCCAGCTTCAGATATTCGCATTTTTTTGATACTGTATGGTAATCCCGTAAATCGAAAAGTTCTTCGATCAATCCTTCTCCGGCCACATCAACGCGAACCTATTCTAACACGACATTTATAAAAATGACAGGACAGGATCTTCCATTGGATTGTTTTTTGAAAACAACAGATCACTTTTTACTGTCCATTCTCCGAAGGATATGCTATACTTCTCATCATAGAAAGAAAAGGTGACGCTATGTCAAAACAATATTACTTTTACGGATGGGGAAACGCAACCGTTCCTGCATTTACGGATCAATATACAGGCATCCGCACGCCGCAGGATCTGTATGATGCATTATCAGAACTCTGGTGTGCGGACACATGCGCGCCCAGAATGCGTTCGGACTGGACGCCGGAGAATAAAACGTTGGGGCAGTGCTCCATCACGGCGTTTCTGGCACAGGACATTTTCGGCGGCGATGTCTATGGAATTCTTCGTCCAGGCGGCAACTATCATTGCTATAATGTGATCGGAAACTGTGTCTTTGATCTGACCAGTGAACAGTTCGGAGAGGAGACGCTGAATTATTCTGGCAATCCTCTGCAGTCAAGAGAGGTTCATTTTGCCAAAGAGGAAAAGCGGCTGCGCTATGAAAAGCTGAAAGCGGATCTGCAGGCGTTCTGTAAAAAATAATCGAGTCGTCTGTGTGGAAATGGGAAGGGAGGCTGTGCCTACGGAAAATTTTTTGAGAACAAAGCGGCATTCATCAGCGCGGAGTGGTTCCCGGACTTTGCGAATTACCGCAGGGATGGCTACGACTTCGACGCACGATTTGATGATGAACTGGCCTCTTACAAAGATAAACAGCTTTTTGAACTGCTGGACGCCCGCGCGCCAGTGCTTTCCAAAACACTGAAACGCGACGGAAATTATAGAAAAGGCGGCGCGACCGGCTTCGATACATCCATCAATCGGCTGCAGGCGCAGGGCTATGTGATTATCAGCAACTTCATTTATCTGCAGGATCGCCATGGAAAAGAATACGGTTGGGGCGTTGCGGAAATTTCTCAAGTAACATATTTGCCGATGCCAAATAATATGGAAATAGTGAATGTTTTGCTGTACCTCCCTGTCCTTTGATGATGTCAGTTTACCAGAAAACAAAAAGGAAGTGGTCGTCCGCAAAGCGACAAAACCACTTCCATAGCTAACCTCCAGATAAGTACCTTACAAAAATGTAGGTACTTGTATGTCTGTTTGTACCATGTTATCATATATTCAGCTTCAGGACAAGAAGGATACAGAGTTCCTTTGTCCCTGAAAAAACAAAAATCACAGAAGGAGTACATCATGAGAAAAAATATTAAGACGACGGAAGCCATTTTCCCGATGCCGGTGCTGATGATAGCGACCTACAATGAAGATGGAAGCGTGGACGTTATGAACGCCGCATGGGGCACCATGCTCGAAAGAGATCAGGTAATTCTGAACCTGACAGAAACGCATAAAACAGTAAAAAACATCAAAGCAAGAAAAGCTTTCACAGTAAGCATCGCGGACGCGGCACACGTAGTGGAAGCTGATTATTTCGGCGTCGTATCCGGAAACAACACGCCTGACAAATTTGCAAAAAGCGGCCTGACCACAACAAAGTCTAAGCTCGTGGATGCCCCGATTATCAATGAATTTCCTCTTTGCATGGAGTGCGAATTCATACAGTACCAGGACGATGAATATGGCTGCGGAGTCATCGGAAAGGTAGTCAATACTACAGCGGATGAGTCCGTGATGAATGGCGACAACGTAGATATCACAAAGGTCGCGGCCATTGCATTCGATCCATACACGCATGGCTACTATAAGGTCACAGAGCGAGTCGGAAATGCATTTAAGGATGGTCTGAAGCTGAGATAAATCAGAACAGACTCATCTGCCGGTCAATCCAGCTGACCTGCTTCGCTTCGTGGATCTGGTCATCCGGATGCCCCTCTCCGATCAGGAACGGGGACTCCGGATTATGTAGCTTCATGTTTGGGCGCGCCGCCGCTGCATTTACATTGGCATAACAATAACGGCACAGGTGCCCGCAGGTATCGTATGCTCCTATATCATTTCCCAGATAACAGGCGCATTCACTGCGGGCTGATTTCCGTCTGGGTGCGTCCAGCCTGCAGTGCAGAGCAGTTTCAAAAGTTTCAATCGTCATGCAGCCGGAGCAGTCGATTCCATAAGGAGCCAGGTCATTTCCTTCCGCACAGGCTTTGACTGTCATGCCATATCTGCGGCCGATCTCAGCAAACGCTTTTCCGATTTCCACCCGTTCTGCAAAGCGAACCGGCCTTGCCTGCGGAAAGTTGCGTTCAACCTTTTTATAAATATCAATGAAGCTGATAACGCAGGTCTTTGTATATCCGGACAGGTATGCTGCCATCTTTTCAAAATCAGAGATATGCTGCTCCACAGGATAAACATCCGAAACCAGGATCGGGTCATACCGCCAGCCCACAGAATCAACGCCGACCATACCTGAAAGTTTTCGGAAATAATCCATCACAGTTCCTTTCTCAGGGACATTTGTCTCTATATCTTTCCCGTATGGTGTGATCGTGACAAACCAGTACTGGCCGTAGGGCGCAAGCAGATCCATGTATGGAAACATCGGCGCGGGATTTTTGGTGCAGAAACCGATCAGATCAACGACATCCGGAGACAGCATGTAGCGAGTCACAGAGACAGGATTATATGGGTTCCTCACGCACACAAAACCAGCTCGAAGCCGGTTTGCAAACCATCTGGAATAAAATGCCGGAATATCCGTCCGAAGCCCTGTCTGTAAAATCATATACCTGTCACCTTCTTACAGTTCTTTTATCTGTTTTACCACAGATCCGATATCCCCATCAATACAGATTGATTGATTTTTTATCTCACACGGGCACATAGCTTCCCCTTTGTTGACACAGGCATATACGGCCTTCGGATTCTTTGCTGTCATCCGCCAGAACGGATACTTGATAATCACAGGGGTATTTGCGCCTACTCCCAGTTCCAGAAACAGAATGTGCAGATTCTCATGCCGACGGATAAAATCATTGTATCGTTCCGCTGCCTTATGCCATCCATCATCCTCGACAAAAGTATCATCGCAGCGCAGATTTACATTCATGGGAGCGCCGCATATCGGACAGTACGGAACTAAATCTGACGGAATTGTCATTTTAGGAGCCGTGTTGTCGGACAGCCTGAAATCACCGGTTTTCGTTATCTGATATCCCTGCGATTCAACCATCTGCCGGACAGCTTCTTCATTATCGTAAGTCCTGTCATGACAGGGTTTGGAACATTGCCACAGCCCGTAATCACCCTGCGTATAGAACAGCCGCTTTTTGTCAAACCCGGCAAGCTGAAACTGATGATCCACGTTGGTGGTCAGTACAAAATAATCTTTGTCCTTTACCAGTTCCAACAGGTCAATGTATGGCTTGCCAATGCCCGCTTCGTAGCGGTTGACCAGAATATGCCGTGACCACCATGCCCAGTATTCCTCAAATGTGTCAAACGGATAAAACCCGCCGGAATACATATCAGTGATGCCGTATTTTCTGTGAAAATCTGAAAAGTATTTTTCAAACCGTTCCCCACTGTAACTCATGCCAGCCGAAGTGGAAAGCCCTGCGCCGGCACCGATGACAATGGCGTCTGCCGCCTCAATTTCATTTTCCAACTGTAATAATTGATCCGGCACTTTCGTTTGGGTGGAGAATGCTTTGCTTACCATTTCACCGAAGGATATCCCGGTAGATTTGTAAGTCGATGTCTTTGAAAACATTGAAGATCACCTCGATTTCGCTGTTGGTCTGTTCTTTATAATCCTTTACCGTACTGACGGCAACCTGTGCTGCCTTGTCATTGGGAAAGTGAAATTCCCCGGTAGAGATGCAGCAGAACGCAACACTTTTGATGTTATTCTGGTCTGCCAGCTCCAGGCAGGAACGATAGCAGGAAGCAAGCAGCTCCTTATCTTTTCTGGTAAGCCAACCACTGACGATGGGACCGACGGTATGCAGTATGCAGTCACAGGGCAGATTGAATGCCGGAGTAATTTTTGCCCTGCCGATTTCCTCCTCATGCCCCTGCTTTTCCATCAGATCCGCGCAGGCGGCGCGAAGCTGAACACCTGCGTAGGTATGAATGGCGTTATCAATACAGCCGTGATTTGGGCAGAAGCAGCCCAGCATCTGAGAGTTGGCTGCGTTGACAATCGCTCTGCAGCGAAGTGTGGTGATGTCTCCTTGCCAAAGATAAATCCCCTCCTGCATCGGCGTCAGGTCTGCAAAATCCGTAATGCCTTTGCGCCGGGTTTCTTCCTACAAATAAGCGTCCTGTACTTCCAGAAACTGACCACTGACCGGCTTCGGCATCCGCACATTGAACAGCGCCCGCAGGAGTCGTTTCTGCTGCTGTTTGTCAGATGGAATTTCCATATCCCGATATTGTGTTTCCTCCGAAAGAAGTGCCCTGATTAAATAAATTCTTCGCTCATCCTGTGTCATGGTTATCCTCTCTTTTCGATGGTCTGTTTCGGGCAGATTTCCGCGCAGCGACCGCAGTGCAGGCAGCGGCTCTGGTCAATAACCACTGGCTTTACAGAAATATCAATGCACTTCTGGGGACAGACAGAGTAGCACAGCTTGCAGCCAATGCAGGCGCTGCCCACGAAGTAGCCGCTCATTACGGATTCCGGCTGACCGATCACAATGCTGTCTCTCGTCACATGGGAGGGGTCGCTGATGTCGAAGTATTCCCCGCTGGCCTCATACAACCAAAACACCTCCAGAGCGCTGCGGGTGTCGCCGGGATAGATCTTCTGCATATATGGATTCTTTTCAAAAATCTCATCCAGTTTTTCGCTGCCGATGTTCTGAATCCTTCCCCGCAGCGAAACAGACTTTTTATCCTTGGTTGCGGACAGAGCAATATATTTCTGTTCCATCAGCTGGCTGTAAAAGGCTTTGCCTTTTGCCGTCAGGAAGTACACGCCTTTTTCGTCCCACAGCATCATATCAATCGTGCGGGTCTGGGGATGACCGTCTGCGCCGATGGTGGCGACGGTAGTGGAATGAATGTCCTCCACCAGCATTTTCAGATAATCCAGATTTGTCATGATTTCTTTCCTCCCTCCGGGATAGGAAAGCCCGACGATACAATAACTTCAATCATCTGGCTTCCTGCTATCCTCTTTTATCCGGACTTTACCGTCGGTACTGGAATTGCACCAGCTCATGCCTTTCAGCTTGCGGACTATACCGCCGGTGGGGAATTGCACCCTCTCCACTCCGTTCCTACCCGCAGGGCATGCTGTGCAGGTAGGCGCCTGACAGGTGCCACCGGCACCTGTCAGACGCCCTCAAAGATTGTGTTATGAAATTCGTTTCGCTTAGAATTCGTAGGGCGGATTGCCGGAGAAATCAGCAATCAGGCCATGCGCATTCTCCAGATAGAACACCTCGAAAATCGGGTTGTCAGCAGTCTGATACTGACCCTTCACGATGGGATTCTGGATGCACATTTCTTTGGCAGCCATATTGTTCTCAAAAACAGCCTTGCCATGCAGACGAATCCATGCATATTCCGGGCTGGAAACAGAAATCTCGATCTCCGGATTCTCCTGCATGTCCTTGTAGACATCCTTGGTATTATTGGTGCAAAACCACAGCTTGCCGTCCAGTTCGCCGGCGAACATAAACGGACGACACTTTGCCTTTCCGTCACGGCCGACAGTAGCCAGGTACTGAACAGGATTTGCGTTTAAAAATTCGATGACTTTCTTCATGATGATTACCTCCAATTTTGATTCCCTGTATGGGTTTTTCTTTACTGGTTTTATCGTATCAGTATTTTTGTGACCTGTGAAGTACGCACAATTTTGTGCCATAGTTACTCGAAAGAAACTATAGGAGGTGCATACCATGGAAACAGTCTTTCACAGAAGGTACTGACTGCTCAGCTTCGGCAAATGGAGAAGAGCGGGCTCCTGATCCGAACCGTATTTCCGGAAGTGCCTCCTCATGTGGAATGTACCCTGATACGGCACCTGGCTTGGTGATGATAAACCTCTGACCAACCGGCAGAAGCTGGCGCAGGCCAACTCTTCGGTTATGAGCGGTGGGCAAAGCGATATAACCTGAAAGAGATGGCGGAAACCATGGTCTGGCTTCAAGAGCGTAGGCTTGACAATACTGAAAAACTTGCGGCTACCTATGAGGCTGCGGTCGAAAAATATAATAATCTGTCTGAAAAGACAAAGGCCAATCAGGCACGCATGAATGAGATCGCTGAGCTGCAAAAACAGATCGGCGCTTACGGCAAGACAAAAGATATTTATGTCCAGTACCGAAAACTGCCAAAGAATAAACAGGAAAAGTTTTACGAAGAACATCGGTCGGACATCACTGTCCATGAGGCGGCGAAAAAATATTTTGATTCCCTTCACTTGCAAAAGCTGCCAACGATCAAAGAATTAAAGCAGGAGTACGCCGTGCTGAGCGCGGAGAATAAGAAACTATATCCGGAACAGAAAGCGGCCCGGAAAGAAATGATCGACCTGCTCACAGCAAAAAATAATGTGGAGCGTTTTCTGGAAATCAAAATCGAACAGCCTGATCGGGAAGAAAAGAAAAAAGAAGAAAGTCGTTGACAAACGAACAGCAGACGCCGAAGGCGGCTTAAAACTCCGACCAGAAACGGTCGGGGTTCACAGGGGTTTGGGAGCGGTCAGCCACCAACAAGCAGCAGAGGTATATACCGAGGCATTGCTTGCCAAAATTATACCGAATTCAACATAAAACTCGCAAGCCATCCGCTCGTCGGCGAGGACACCCTGGACGATGAAGCTTTATTCGGACTGCCCATGATCAGCTGTGATTCCTATTCCATCCCGGCCAGAGCGGCCAATCTGCAGAATTATTTTACCAAACGGCTTCCGGCCGACCAGACTTATGTCTGTGACAATATGCAGGTTCTTCTGATGCTGGTGCGTTCCGGCTACGGCTGTTCGATCCTGCCCCGAATCAGCCAGATTGGTCCCGATCTCGTCTGTATTCCCATCAGCGGGCATCCGCCTTTATCCTATGGATTTTTTTACAAAGACGGAACGGTTCATCCGCTGTTGAAAAAAATGATTTCCATTGTGAAAGAGATTTCCATGACTCAGTCATAATATAACTTATCGGAAGTTGCGTTAGCAACTGCCGATAAAAGGGGCGATAGCCCCGTCCATCGATTATGAGGTTCTGCGTCAGCAGGTTCTCATAATATAACTTATCGGGAAAAGAGGAAGTACCGTCTGCGGCACTTCCTCTTTGCTCAGAAAATGCAGAAAGTGAAGTGATAAATAATCATTTTTGTGGGTTTAAGGAAGCTCTTCGATATGCTCAAGCAAATATTTGATAAAATACTGGCTGGCTATCGGCAGGCTGCTCTTGTCTTTGTAACAGATTGCGAGGCTGCGGTAAACCGGTGGGTCAATGGGCAGACAGACAATGTTGTAGTTGGTACGGCGCACCATTAACTCAGCAAGGATGCTGACCCCAAGTCCCGCCTCCACCATCGTCATAATGGCATAATCATCGTGTATCCGGTATTGAATGTCCGGCGTCAGTCCGGCTTCTGCGAAAGCGTTCATTGGTTCGCTGTAATTTCCTTCTTCCAGCAAAATAAATGGGGATTTTGTCAGCTCTTGGATGGGAACGCTCTTTTCATTCGCAAGGGGATGATTTGATGGAAGGATTGCCAGCATTTCGCCGTCCTTAATGGGGACGGTGTTCATATCGCTGACCGCCTGGGGTGTCACGAAACCGAAATCAATGGCTCCGGTTCTGATCCATTCCGGGATTAGTTGGTAATCCCCCTGATGAAACAAAAACTGCACATGGGGATAGCGCTCCTGAAAGCCTTTGATCAGCCCCGGCATCCAGTGGCAGGTAATGCTGGAGATTGTGCCGACACGGATAATGCCGGATTCTAAGCCTTTAATCTCATTTGCCTTTTCCTGCATGGCCTGATACTGGTAAATGGTTCGCTCGATAAAGGGATAGAGTTCAGCGCCTTCTAACGTGAGCTTTACGCCGTGTCGGGAGCGGTTCAACAGCTTGATGGACAGCTCATTTTCCAACGAGGCGATCATCTGGCTGATGGAGGACTGCGTATAACCTAACATTTCCGCAGCCTTTGTGAAGCTGCCAAGCTCCACGATTTTCTTCAGGGCAATATATCGGTTCATGGTTTTCAAATCGTCCTTTCTAATAATAACATTAGAAACATTTGTTTTACTTATTATACAGGGACGGGTATAATGGTGTCAACACAAAAAAGAAATGAGGGAATGACCATGAGACAATTTGTAGTGGATGCTTTTACAGATACCGTGTTTAAGGGCAATCCGGCAGCCATTTGCGTAATGGAAGGCTGGATACCGGAAAGTCTGATGATGTCTATCGCATTGGAGAACAATTTTTCGGAGACTGCATTTGCAGTGAAGGAAGGATCATCCTATCATCTGCGGTGGTTTACGCCCGGTGGGGAGATCGACCTTTGTGGTCATGCCACCCTTGCTGCTGCGTATGTGATCCTGAGATTTTATGAGGTGGGACAAACGACTGTGATCTTTCAGACTATGAGTGGTCAGCTGACGGTTGAAAAAGATGGCGAACTCTACAAAATGGATTTCCCTGCGTATGAATTGAAACAGGTTCCTGTCTCACAGCAGATGATCGAAGCGACAGGAGCCGTCCCGGTTGAAGCGTGGATGGGCAGAGATCTTCTGTGTGTGTTCGATGATGCCGAAATCATCCGAACCATGAAACCGAATCAGAAATGCGTTAAAAATCTGGATGGACTGATTTTACAGGTAACAGCGCCCGGAAAAGACGTTGACTGCATCTCACGTTCTTTTGCGCCAAAGTGCGGGGTGGCCGAAGACCCTGTTTGTGGTTCCGGGCATTGCCACATTGCTCCTTATTGGGCAAAACGTTTGAATAAAAGCAATATCATAGCTGTCCAGGCATCTGCAAGAGGCGGAAAGCTCTATTGCAGTATGAACGAAAGCCGGGTAACGCTGGCGGGGAAAGCAGCCCTGTATGCAATCTCAGATCTGGTGATGGAAGGAATCAGCGTAAATTCGAAGGGAACGTCATGATACAGAAACAGAAAAAAACAAGCCCGGTCTTCCAATCCGTGATCGCGGTTACGGCGGCCTGTCTGGTCTTTGCCATCATGCAGGGTATCCATGATAACTATGGGATCATGCTGACAGGCGTTGTGGAACACACCGGGCTCACTTATGCCTCGGTCAGTTTTGTGATCGCAGTCGGTCAGATTTTATATGGGGCAACGCAGCCATTGTTTGGAATGCTGGCGCTGCGAAAAAGCAATGCGTTTGTGATGCTCTGTGGCGTTTTACTTATGGCGGCTGGCCTTATCACAACTCCTTTCTGCGGCAACTCATTGACGCTTTTGCTTTCCTTCGGGATTATACTCCCGGCAGGAACGGGGGCGCTGTGTTTCGGTATCATCATGGGCGCAATTTCCCCGATCATCGGAGAAGAAAAAGCGGCTGTTGTGTCCGGCATTTTGCAGGCCAGCGCCGGAATTGGCGATGCGCTGATGTCTCCTGCGCTGCAATCTCTGATTCAGTGGAAAGGGATCAGTTTCACAATGCCCGTTTTCTCTGTGCCGATTTTGCTGACAATTCCGGCAGTGATCTGGCTCGGAAATAAGGGGAAGAAAGCTGCCGTCGTGCAGTCCACGGAATCGGCACGGAAGGAGAAACTATCTCAGATTTTGGGGGCTGCGTTTCATGATCCGGCGTACTGGTGCCTTTTGGTCGGCTTTTCTACCTGCGGTTTCCATATGGCGATCATCGAGACGCACCTGTACTCTCAATATGTTTCAAACGGCATTCCCGGAAGAATCGCTTCTCTGACCCTTACAGTCTATGGAATTATGACGATGATCGGAGCTGTGATAACCGGATTTCTGGGGCAAAAATTCCGGATGAAGAATGTGCTGGCAAGCGTTTACGGCATTCGGGTTATCATAGCGCTTGCGTTTTTGCTCCTGCCCAAGACCAGCCCATTTGCATTTGCGGCAACCGCAATGCTGGGACTGACCGGAGACTCCACGGTTCCGCCTACCACTGGAATCATCAGCAAAAAGGTCGGTGTTGCCCGTATGGCAGTGGTCTATGGCTCCATTTTTATCGGACACCAGATCGGCGCTTTTTTCAGCGCATGGCTGGGCGGTGTTCTGGTCGGGACTTCGATGGGATATAACGGCCTTTGGGCAGTTGATTTGTGCCTTGCCTCTGTTGCAGCGATTGTAAGCTACAGGATTAAAGAATAGCGTGAAATCTGTTCTCCGAACACACATTGACAAATTTTATCTCATTATTTATTTCAATATGTGGATACGGGAGCGAGATAGCTCTGGCCGAGCCGAAACCGATGGCTTCAGAGCATCCGCTGTACGGCCGAATCCACTGCCGCCTGAGGTAGCAAAAAGGACAATCTTCTTTCCTGAGAAATCATAACTTTCAAGGAAAGTATTGATGATCGTTGACGCGATTCTCCACCAGATCGGGAACCCCAGGAAGATAGTATCGTAACCAGCCACATCAGCATCTGTATCTGCCAGAGCCGGACGGCTGGAAAGATCGTTCATTTCAATGGAACTGCGCGACCTTTTATTTCCGCGAAGCAACGAGCCAAGTAGCCATGCTTACACAAGGTACGCCCTACGGGTGTGCACGGATATTTGGCGACTGCCGCGAGAGTCAAATACCCCGATGCCCGCTTCGGGGTATTTGACGAGTCCAGTCCAGGTCAGCATTGGTATAAGGCACTTGCGGCTTGATTTCATGCGCCGCCTGTTTTAAATCTTTCAATATCCTCATCTTCTATTTCCTCCCACAAAAGGAATCTGCTTCCGTTTTGCCCACCTCATTAACAGTAAAAAATGGGGCAGTAAGGCGTCGCCGGATCCTGTTATGGAGTTCATCAGGATTTTATTCTCACCTTTTTACAACTCAGATTCTGACATAAGCAGTTGCCGGTCCTGACCCGACCTTTGCAATATAACCTCTCTTGACCAGGTCGGTAAGAGTACGCTCAACTGTTGTCTTACTTATGTCCGGACAGGCTTCCATGATTTCCCTCTTTGTGATTTTTCCTACCTTCTGGTCGATCATAGCCCTGATCCTTTCCGGTTTAGAAAGAGTACGGGTTTTCAGATGTTCCACACGATTTTCAAATTCATTGTATGCTTTCAGTATAATACCAAGATAGTATTTCAGGAAAGGCTCATAGCTGTTTGCGTTTTCATGCCAGCCGGCCGAACTCGCCTGTAATGCTTCATAATAGGTTTCTTTGGTTTTTTCAATCAGCATTTCCACACTGATATACTTACCAACAATATATCCCGCTTTATAAAACAGCAAAAGGGTCAATAGTCGGCTCATACGACCGTTTCCATCGTTGAAAGGATGGATGCAGAGAAAGTCCAGAATAAACATCGGAATCAAAATCAGTTTATCAATATGATCTGCTTCCCAGGCCTGTAAAAACCGGCTGCATAGTTCTTCCATCGCATCTGCGGTCTGAAACGCAGGAACCGGAATAAATCTTGTTTTCTGGTGTCCTTCTGCATCTGTTTCAGCGATTACATTATCAGAATTTTTATAGTTTCCACCTGAACCAGCATAGGAGTACAAATCACGATGAAGCTGCAAAATAATATTAGGTCTTGGATTGATATATTCGTAGCTTTCATGTATTGTGGAAAGTACTTCTCTATATCCGGCGATTTCCTGCTCCGAACGGTTTCTTGGTTCAGCCTTTTGACTGACCAATTCTTCCAATCGTTTGTCTGTAGTGTAAATACCTTCAATTCGGTTGGATGCACCGGTACTCTGAATCAGCGCAACTTCTAACAAGGTTTTTAATTCATCCATATTCGCTTCGAGAAACAATTCCTGTTTCCCCTTATGCTCATGAATGCTTCCGATCATTTGGACGATTTCAGGTGTTAAGAGTTTTACTGGCTCTTTTATATAATCAAATGTCCTCATTATTATCTCCCTGTTTTTTAAAATATCTCCGTCATTTTAAACTAAAATGACGGAGATTTCAATAGAATGACGGAGATATTTTCTTATACAGAATCTCCCAGCAGCAAAAGAACAGCTTACTCATCCAAGCTACTCTGCGTTTTTTTATCATCCATTTCTGATTGGATCATTCTAATAGCGGATATTCTCACCTTTCCTGGGAGAAAATGTGGGCAATGAATATATTTCAGTAGCGCAGGAGCGCTCATTTTTTCTGCAAACCAGATCTGGTCTCTGCGCAGAAAGCTCAGGTCAAGCAGCATGGCATCGTGCGTAGTGAAAAGAAGCTGTGCGCCTTTTGCATTGATACTGCCATCCTGTATCATCTCGATCAGCCGCCTGGTAAGCAGCGGATGCAGACTGTCCTCAATTTCATCCACAACAAGAAGTGAACCATTCTCCAATGCCTGCAGCCAGCAGCCAATGCGGGAAAAAAATCGCTGCGTACCGGCGGATTCTTGTTCCATGAGCAGCTGAAAATAGCTGACGCTGCCATCTTCACCCTCAACCCGGTGGGTTGTTGTAATAACCGGTGCATTGCCGTTTGTTTTTTTAACAGTAACATCTGAGATGCCCAGATCTGCTATTAACAACTCTTGCTGTAAAAGTCGTTTGAAAAAGTTTGTATTTTCAATAAAAAGTCGTTTGAAAAAGTTTATGCCTATGTCGAAAAGTCCCTTGAAAAAATTGACGCCTGTGCGTATACTATATGATAGATGACAGGGAGGTAGCTATCAATGCTGAAAAGAAAAATGGAACAGACTCTTTTGGAGTGGAAAAACACTGCGAATCATAAGCCTCTGATCGTGAAGGGCTGCAGACAATGCGGAAAAACATTTTCCGTGCTGGATTTTGCCCATAAGAATTATAAGAATGTGGTCTACCTGAATTTCTTTGAAAATCCGGATTATGCTTCTGTATTTGCCGGATCTCTGGAGATTGATCATATCGTTATGATGCTTACTGCATTGTTGGGAAACTCTGCTGTGTTTGAAGCTGGAGAAACCGTGCTGGTGCTGGATGAAATTCAGGATTGTCCGGAAGCGAGAACGGCTTTGAAATTTTTCCAAATCGACGGACGATATGATGTGATCGGAACAGGCTCTCTGCTGGGAGTTAAGGGATACGGCAAAGAACCAAAGTCTATTCCGGTAGGGTTTGAAACGGTAGTAGATATGTATCCTTTGGATTTTGAAGAGTTTCTGTGGGCGAATGGCATTACTGATGGCATCATAGATATACTCAAAAAAAGTATGGACACGGAATCTCCCGTGCCGGAAGCGCTTCATAATCGTATGCGCCAGCTCCTGCTGCAGTATACGGTTGTTGGCGGCATGCCGGATGCTGTGCAAACCTTTGTCGATACCCGGCAGATGAATGAAGTATTGCAAATACAGCGGGATATTGTGCGCTCCTATGAAGATGATATGGTTAAATACGCCGAGAGGAAGGATAAATCCAGGATCAAAGAGTGTTTTCAATCAATTCCCAGGCAGCTCGGCAAAGAAAACAAGAAGTTCCAATATTCTGTAGTAAAGAAGGGTTCTACCGCTGCTAAGTATGCCGGCAGTTTGCAGTGGATCGAGGATGCAGGTATGATTTCCCGGTGCTACAATCTCTCCATTACGGAATTGCCTTTGGACGGCAATGCAGAAGAAGACTGCTTCAAAGTCTATATGCGTGACTGCGGTTTATTTGTCAGTATGCTGGAGGATGGCACACAATACGACATTCTGCAGGGCAATCTCTATGGATACAAGGGTGCTATATTTGAAAATCTGGTTGCAGACATCTTTGCCAAAATGGGCAGAAAGCTATATTATTTCCATAAGGACAGCGGTTTGGAAGTGGATTTTGTTATCCGCTATCATGGCGAATGTGTGCTTGTAGAAGTCAAGGCCAATACCGGCAATACCAAAAGCACAAAAACCATCCTGCAACATCCTGAAAAATATCATGTACAGCAGGCCATTAAACTGGGAGATTACAATGTAGGTCGTAACGGACAAATTCTGACCCTGCCACTATATATGGCTTTCCTGTTGAGAAGTCTTTGATTTAGCATAATCGAGGTTTATATGCCACAAATCAGGAATTTTTCTGAATTTGTGGCACATAAACGCAATACAGATGAAATGATGGGCTGCTGGAACCGGCAGCATTTACATTTTCTGAATCATGGCCTCCAGTTCTTCCTTCTGGGTTGCCGATAAGATAGAATCATTCTCTTCCAGAAGTCTGGAAGCCATGTCCAGACGCTGTGCAATAAGCAGAAAACTCTCCCCGTGCGATCTCTTATGCAGTTCAGCTGTATTCACCGATTTTGTCTCAGTCTATGTAAGCACCCTGTAAAAGCTGGTTGTTCATTTGTTTTACCTCATCTGCCTTTCAATCCACTCCATCAGTACATTCACCACATATTCCTGCTGCTCCGCCGTCAGTTCAGCACCTTTCGGAATTCTGTGCCATTTCTCCAGGCAGCCTCTGCAGCAGGTGGCGGTGGCGTGCTGGGCGATGAACACCGGATGTCCCTTCATCGGCGTCTGTTTGCCGTCATTTGCAGGTTCCGCAGGAGCAAGACGCTTGCTTACAAAATCCTGCGCGTGGGAACAGATCGTGTCCATTCCCTTTTCTCTCACATAGGCTATGTCATTTGCTTTCAGAGAAAAACTGCTTCGGAATTTCGACTTGCCATAGCATGCGTAAGAAACTGCCGGTGGCAGTTTCTGTAGCTGTGCGAGGCGGTTGAATAGATTGCTTTCGCCGTATTGTAAGGAAGGTTCCGCGACCATCAGGGGCTCGGTATTCTGATCCTGGAAATATGTGACCTTGTTCCTTCCGGCACTCTGAATCTGCACAGGCTGCTGAGTGGTAGTGGTTTGCTTTGTATCTGCAGTCTGCACAATCTGCCGCGCAACTGTCGGCGCAACAGAAGTATCGCGGAGCCTTTCTGCGAGTTTCGTATTTCTTGATGTAGTTGTCTCATTCCTGACAGCATAGGAAATTGCTTTTTTCTCACCAATCAGCACCAGAATCTTCTTTGCACGTGTGACACCGGTATACAGAAGATTACGCTGCAACATGACATAGTGGCTCATCGTAAAAGGCATGACCACGATAGGATATTCGGAACCCTGCGCTTTATGGATTGTTGTGGCATAGGCCAGCACCAGTTCATCCAGTTCAGTCACGTCGTAAGTCACTTCACGTCCATCGAAGTCAACAGTGAGTTCTCCATCTTCTGTATCCACACGGACAACGATCCCGATGTCCCCATTGAAGACTTCCTTGTCATAGTCATTTTTGATTTGCATCACCTTATCATGCAGCCGATACTGTATGCCGCCGCGCTTCAGGAAAATATGAGTCGGATTCATGGCTTCCTGCAGAAGCTGATTTAAATTTGCCGCCCCACAGACGCCGCGCTGCATAGGCGTCAGTACCTGAATGTCGCGGAAGGCGTCCGCGTGATAATAGCGCGGAAGATTGTGTGCAATATTTTACCACCAGATCAGCGGCAGCCTCATTGGTTTCCTGCGCTGCGAAGAAGAAGTCGGAGTTCCGGCCACCGCGCAGGTCCGGCATCTCTCCGTGATTGATCCGATGCGCGTTCATAATAATCCGGCTTCCCTGTGCCTGCCTGAAAATGCGTGTCAGACGCACAACAGGAACAGCGCCAGATGCGATAATGTCTTTGAGCACATTACCTGCTCCTACGCTGGGTAGCTGATCCGTATCCCCTACCAGAATCAGCGTCATGGAATCCGGCAGTGCTTTCAGCAGATTATACATCAGCATAATATCAATCATGGAGCACTCGTCCAGGATCAGGACGTCGGCCTGCAGAGGATTTTCCTCATTTTTCTGATAGCCTTCCGCAGGCTGGTATTCCAGCAGACGGTGAATGGTCTTTGCTTCCATACCGGTTGCTTCGGACATCCGTTTTGCCGCACGGCCGGTGGGTGCTGCCAGAAGTATCCGGCAGCCTGCCATCCGATATGCGGAGATAATACCAAGTGTTGTCGTGGTTTTACCGGTTCCCGGTCCACCGGTCAGTGCCATTACTTTGGAAGAGACCGCCTGACGAATGGCCAGAAGCTGCACCTCGTCATAGGTGATTTTAGAGTTTTTCTCCACACGCTCCATAACCTTATCCACATCGAGACGGGTATTTCGATCCGATGACAGCAGTTTCAGCAGACGCTTCGCACAGCCGGTCTCCGAAAAATAAAAAGGCGGGAGATAAATAGCTTCCTCGTCCTTTATCACATCCGAAGTGCGCAGCATCTCATCCAGTGTAATTTCCAGCTCCGGTGCTTCCACCTCCAGCAGCTTTACCGCCGTTTCAATCAGCTGATCCCGGACAGCGTAGCAGTGGCCGTTCTCGGACAGCTTATTCAGTGTATAAAGGATACCGCTGCGCAGACGAATAAAACGATCTTTCTCAATGCCGAGCTTTGAGGCAATCTGATCAGCCGTCTTAAATCCGATTCCCCAGATATCATCTGCCAGACGATACGGGTTTTCCTCCACGATTTTAATACTGTCATTTCCGTATGTTTTATAAATTCTCGCGGCGTGAGCGGTACTGACATCATGGCTCTGCAGAAAGAGCATGATATTCTTGATTTCCTTCTGCTCCTGCCAGCCCTTTTTGATGCGCTCCACGCGCTTCTGACCGATGCCTTCCACCTGGATCAGGCTGTCCGGATCGGTCTCAATCACTTCCAGCGTATCCTTGCCGAATTTCTGCACGATACGCTTCGCGAACTTCGAGCCTACGCCTTTAATCAGGCCGCTGCCCAGGTATTTTTCAATGCCATAGGTTGTCGCTGGGAGTGTTTCTTCCCATTTCTCCGCAGAAAATTGTCTGCCGTATTTGCCGTCAATGCGCCACTGGCCCTGCATGGTCAGGACAGAGCCGACATGCACATCCGGCATATTCCCGACCACCGTCACCAGGTCTTGAAATCCTTTGGCACGACACTTGATTACAGAGAAGCCGTTTTCCGCGTTCTGATATGTAATTCGCTCCACGACACAGCGGAGATGATCCATGGAAATCAGCCTCCTGTCATTCTTCTTCTGTTCTTTTCCGATTCAGATACTCGTTATATTTTGCGTTGTTGTACTCCAGTTCCTTCTTCTGCATGATCCGGTCCCGATCGCTGAGGATTGCAAGCATCTCATCCACGATCTCCCCTTCCGGCAATTCGCTGTAGTGAGAGAGATAGTAGATCATTCTCTGTGCTGTAAAGTCCGTATTCAGGTTCTGTGTGACCAGGTCACAGAAGCGCTCCTGATATCCCCTGTCCAGCATTATTTGATACAGTTCCTTACTGACTTCCGATTTTGGCTTCATATCACATAATCACTCCTATATTTTACCAGGTATAGGTTCTTATTTCGCAGTTCCCGATACCGAACGCGGCAAACTCTTCATTCGTCATACCATGGCCACACTCGTCGCTCGCCAGAAACACGTAAACGTGCTCCTTTCTCGCTTGCACTCGTGATATCTTAAAAATAAGTGTCAGCACGGTAAAGCAATCCAAATATGGCTGGTTACAATGCCATTTTAAAGTCCTGCTCATTCGCTTTCATTTTTTCAACGAAACAATCGTAATCACAGACTTCACATGGGATTTTGAGACCATGCTTTGTAACACAGATATTTTCCCTTGGCGCTACGTCCTTTTCATAGGTTGAACCCCTATTCAACCATAGCTTTCTATCCTTAGCCTGTCCTGCTTCTGGATAGAGGTAAAAACCTTCCTGTGCATCGAAGCGAAACATATACGCAAGCACCTGTAGATAATCCCTGTTTCCAATATTATCAATCGGCTTGTATTTGGCGTCAGCGATGATTCGCCTTTCACTATTCCGGCTGATGAAATCTGGGTAGATCAGGCCAACATTCCCGGCGAAAAGCCGTTGCGCTCCGTGTCCAGCCTTATTCATCGGATGATAGAACATATCGCCAATCAGAGAGTTCACGTATTCTTCCCATAGCCAGGCACCGTCAAACAAAATTCCATATATGCGTTTGGTTCCCATGCCAATCTGATGTTTTTGCTGCTGTAATATCAGAATACACAGGTGTTGCAGAGCGCGATATTCTCGATAATAAGCATGGCCGACTACATTATGCTTGTTTTCCGTGATTACTTTTGTCCTGTCGTGAGGCTCATAATTCGGGGTGGCATCAATGACAAGTTTTACCTCATCCCTTACTTTCGCAAGGAGATAATAGCCGTAGGGTTTTCTTTTGATAAACTCGATTGTATGGCGTATCAATTCCATCAACGGATTATCATAGGAATATTCTCGCTGACTGTATGCCACCTTTCCTGTAAATGGCGTATTCTTGGTTATGTGTTTTGCAATATCTATGGTACCCTTTACAGCACTGTTATTATAATCATAACGGATATAAGTCTTAAAGATTCCTTTCCGCATTGCTATTCTGAGATAATAGGGAAACAAAAATAGCAATAGGTTGAACAGTCGGCTATCCTGATCTGCATCTGTTTCCAGATCAACGATATTCGGAAAATCCATCACCCGTTCCAACAGATATTGAAAGAAGAAATCATTTCCATCTTTCGCAAACCGGGATTCGATCACAAGTCTTTCATTACCACAGCCCAGAAAGCCCATGACATTTCCTGACCGGTAGGAATCGTTAAAGCTCTGAAGAATAAGCTGGTCTTTTGTAATATCCTCCGCATCATCAATGACCTCAGGAAATACAAAGATTCCCTCACGTTCGAGCTGTTCAAGTGTCTTATCCGCGATTTTAGTGGTCAGGTTTGGTATTTCAGAAAAACTCTCTTTCCGTGTCTGCGAATTGTCCTTAATCCTGAATTGCTTCATTGACATCACCATCATTCGGCTTCTTATAGCCGTATGCCTTTGCAAATTTGTCCATGATGCCTTTTTCGTCATACATTCCCTGAATGTAATCCTGCAGGAGCGGCTGGAGATAATCTGTCCATAGTTGATCAAAGTTAAGCGTTTTGAGCTTCAGGAAATATGAAGCGCCAATCTGATAGTTTTCATTCAGTTCCGCTACGCCTGCAATTTCTTTGTTCAAAGCACTCATGCGGCGAATTGCTTCCACTTCAAGCTCATCATCGTCAAGGGAGGCCAGCATTTCAAGATGGTCGTCAGCGCGCAGCTCAATAAAGCGGAACCGGCGGCGCATTGCAAAGTCAAAGCTATCCACCGATCTGTCAATGTCATTCATGGTTCCAATAATATAGACATTCTCCGGAATGTAAAATTTTTCATCCGGGTTGTCATGAAGATTGGAATATTGTGTAGAGACTTCGCCAGCACGTCCACGATAGCCGGGATCAATAGCGAAAAACAGTTCCCCGAAAATCTTGGACATTTCACCGCGGTTGATTTCATCAATGATGAAAATATACTTTTTCAGTTCTACGGAGCCGGTTCCGGTCACAGGTTTGCGATGCTTCTTGGCCTGGATAGCACGACAAATAGGTAATTCGTAGGAATATCCCTGTGTACCAAATCTTTTGCCAAAGAATTCAGTGACCTCCTTGACCTTGGTAAACTTCTTGCCGGACTCAAGCATTTTCTGAATATTGTCTCTGCTGACGGAAAGTCTGTCCACAGTCTCATTATCCGGTATGTATACGAAAATATGCTTCTCGTCATATCCTGTGATATAGAAGATGTGCCCATTGACCGTTTTCAAAGCGGTAGAATCGTTGTTACCCAAATCCAAATCATCCAGATAATCTTCGATCATCTTCTGAGCAGATACTTCCTTTTCGATTTCTTCTTTGGATTTCTTCTTTGGATTTCTGGGAATCTTCATAGTTTTTCCTGGCACGGGCAACAAATTTCTTGAACACACCGTCCTGTAGCTCAAATCCCATAGACCCGTCTTCATTTACTCTTGGACGCAAGCCCTCCACAAAATCTGTATAATCGTAGCTTGGATGGAATTGTACAAATTCCACTTGCTTGCGCTGTTCATCCGTCAACATTGTATAATCATCAAAATAGCCGTTGCTGATAATGTCCGTGGCGATCTCCTTCGCAAGATATGATTTACCGGTTCCCGGAGCACCACGGAAAATAATGTTTTTTGATTCTATCAGAACAGAGGAGTACGGGTTCCTGTATCCCTTGAATTGCTGGACAAGTTCCTCCTGAACGGTAGCCTCTGATTCTGCTTCGGATTCCTTTTCATCTTTTTCCCGGTAGGTCAAAATGAATTGGTCACCGGCATCCCCGAAGCGCCTCAAGCATTCCTGGACGAAAATAACAGTTGAAAAAATATTCCAGCAATAAATGACAAACTGTCTGCCGTTATCGTAGCCGTATGTCAAATACTCTAAGGTGTTTCGATGTTTTTTGTACTCATCCACACTTGCATAGATACCGCAAATCATTTCACTCTCCGGATTATATTTGCAGACCGGAAAGCCCTCTTTTTCTTCAATGGATAATGCTGAAATTTGCTTTTCAAATATCTGGCAGGCAATTCTGGGCATCGTCTGATTGGAGTTCCTTCTTTCGCCCTTGCTGTAAGAACGCTTGACAACTTCCCCATTCGCTCTTTTGAAATAAGCATCAAGAGGCTTGTAACCATCACCAAGAGACAGGTTATCCATCGTAAAGCGTTCATCTGTGGATGTAACTGCTTCAGCGGTGATCGTCAATTCGTATTTTTCCTGTTTTATCTGAATATCAAACCCCTGCCCCTGAAGGTATGTCTTGGCCTCCACAGCATTAAATCCTTCTACAGAAATATCCGTGCCATTTGCAATGTGATCGGCCACAGCGATAACATATTTCGGGGGATATTTTTTCCCTTCCTCTGACACAAGTTCGTATTTTGTACTCTGATTATGGAACGGAACGCCATTCTCATCAATATACTTTAAGGCATCCAGGACATCCTGTTTCTTGATTTTAGGTATAGCCATATTTGTCACCTCAGTTATTTTCCTCGCCATATGCCGTTTGGCGTTATTCTAGTGTTCGCTTCAACAGTTCCTCCGCACTTTCATCCTCTGGATTATTCGTTCCCAATTCACCTCGGAAGGCTTTGGCCAGAATTGATTTCTTCATGCTGTCTATAGCGTCAAGAGTGGCTTCAACTTTGGCTTTCGCCTCTGCTTCTTTAGCAAAAAAGTCGTCAAGGATACGAACGATTTCGGCCTGTTCAGCCATAGAAGGGAGTTTAACCGAAACATCTCTTATAGCTTGAATAGATATGCTTTCCTGCGCTGTCGCTTTCTTTTTCTTGGTTAATTCCGCATATCCAAAATCGCTACGAAGGTAATACAACAGATATTCTTCGGTTGTATCTGAATTAACCTCTATTTTTCCAACATTAGAGCCTAAGTGTGCTTCAAACGAACCATCAAATATAGCTATATTGCCAATCGTTCCAACATATGGCGTAAGAAGGCATTTCCTAGAAAGCTTGCTACGCTCTAATCCATCAGAGACTGATTTCGGTATAAAACTCTCAAATTCGAGGACCAATTTCCCTTTCTGAACATTTTTACCCTTGAATAGAGGAATTCCGTTTTTCGTTAAGTTTGGCGCAATAGTATCTGTGTATTCAAACCCAGCAAGTTTCGTAACAAAACAGAAATCTCCAATATTCTTGTTGTTCCAATCTTTGAATTCATCGTACATCCTTCTCCATGATACAGTCAATTCGCCCGAGAAAGCTTTATGAAGCATTGCCGCTTGTCTTTCCTCAAAACTTTCCAGCGCCTCCTGCACCTTTTCTTTAGTCTCATCCAGCTTGGCAAATAAGCTTTCAATGCGGGCGACAATACGTTGCTGTTCAAAAAAAGGCGCAAGTGGAATGGGAATTCTATTCATATTTGCCTGAGTTAACTTCAATCGGGTTGTTCCATTTACATAACCCTTGTAATCAAAACAATTCAAATAATGAACTAAATACAAATTGCCAGTGTTTCCATAATATGAACGCAAGATATGAGCATGATTATTTACCCACGCCTTTCCTTCGATCAAGTACGCTTTGTCTTTAAGCATATCAAGAAACGGCGCTCCATCCTCACCCAAAAGAACAAGTTGCTCTTCTGTAAGATAATCATTTATCCAACCGACTTGACCTGTTGCACCATAGTAAGGCACGTCTCCTAAAAGATTCGCCCTTTCAGTTGCATTTATCGGTTTCCTAAAAGAGTCGCAACATTCTGCAAATCCGTTCGTCAAATATACCCAGCACCAATTCTCCGGCACCTGATATGGCTGTTCCTCCACTGGCACAAACGGAGATGCTTTTTCAGCCTTTTTCTTTGCCATCATTCCCCCTCCGTTTCCAAAGACTTCAACTCATTCACAACACCCTTTAGTAAATCCATCGCTTCCTCCAGATTGGCGATACATTCCTCTGCACTTTCAATCGGATCAGGAAGTTCGTTATAGTCTACCAGAGAATCATCGCGGATAAGACCGAGGTCTAAGCTATTGCCCTTTGCTGCAATTTCCTCTCTTATGAACCTGCTCCATCTCTCGTCCGTCACAGCGCCGCGGTCTTCCGCGGTATAGGCAGCTTCAAATCCGACAAAATGTTCTTTCTTGAGAGGATTGGTCTTGCCGAATGACGGCATATTAGTTCTCAGGTCATAGAACCAGACTTCGCTGGTATTCCTCTTATCTGTTTTGCCACGGGTAAAGAACAGGACATTCGTTTTAACACCCTGTGCATAGAAAATGCCGGTAGGCAGGTGCAGAATCGTATGCAGATTACATTTATCCATTAAGTCGCAGCGAATCTTTTCACCGTCGCCGTCTTGGAACAGGACGTTATCCGGCAAGACTACAGCAGCACGGGCTTTACCGTCAGCTTTCAGGCTGCGATAAATGTGCTGGAGAAAGTTCAACTGCTTGTTGCTGGTCGGGAAAGTGAAATCGTCACGGGTTGCGCGTTCACCGCCTTTCTTTGTGCCGAAGGGAGGATTCGTCAACACCAGATCATAGCCCTTCATGGACTTGCCCACATTGGAGAGCGTGTCTCCCAGAATGATTTCTCCGTCAATGTCGTGGAGCATAGCATTCATCAAGGCCAAGCGGTGGGTGTCGTGAACCAATTCGCAACCGGTGAAGGCTTCTTCCCGCTCGAATTTGGCCGTATCTGCGTCCAGTGTGAAAAAGTCATCGCTGTTATCACGGACATATTGACTTGCAGCGATCATAAACCCGAAAGTTCCGCAGGCTGGATCATTGCAGCGTTCCCCAGGCTGCGGCTTCATCATGCGTACCATGACATCAATCAGAACACGAGGGGTAAAATACTGGCCCGCACCAGATTTTTTCTCATTCGCATTCTTCTCCAGCAGTCCTTCATAGAGGTTTCCCAGCCCTTCTTCACGGGCAGAGAACCAATCAAGGCCGTCGATGGTAGTAATGATTTTTTCCAGGTTCTTAGGCTCGTCGATATTGGTAGCAGACCCCTGATAGATTTCCCGAACACGCCCGGTGCAGTTTTCTCCCAAATAGGTAAGCAGTTCCTTATAAAATTTCTTTAATTCCACGCCGCTTTTTGCAGTGAGCTTGTCCCAGCGATAGTCTTCCGGAATCTGAATTTCCGCACCAGTTTCTTTTGCCATTTTCAGGAACAGGATATATGTCAATTCCGTAACATACTGATGGTATGTAATGCCGTCATCTCTAAGTACGTTACAGAGATTCCAGAGCTTCGATACGATTTCCTGTGTTGTCATGCTACTTGTCCTCCATCATCGTAAAGGTATTCGTTTAATTCGAGTACGATATTTTCCAGCTGATTTCCGAAAACCTTGTTTATCTTCGTAAATCCTCCCTGTGCCTTAAACCGGCTATCCTCATCAAACACCTGCACATTCAGCACGGATTCATTCATAAGATAATCTTCCATGCGGCGTATCCAGTTCAATTCCTGCCTGGAAAAATTGTGTGCCTTACGGAGCTTGTCTACAGCCCGTCTTATTCTTGCTTCATGGCTGATCAGAACTGAGCCGATTGCGTATCGTCTTATCAAGCTGATAATGTCTGCCGCCATTTCTTCGTTTGTCAGTTGCGAAATGGCCGTATTCAGCTGCTGCGTTGTATAACCTTCGCGGTCAAGCGTCAGCATCAGTGACTTTAAGGCATCACGAGTCAGGTCACGCGGCCTTGTACATATGATATTCAGCGCGGCAATCTCGTTAAGATTGCTCTTGACATATGCTGAAAATTCGTCCAGATAATCTTCCGGCCTCACCTCGGAATTGCCATAGCCGCGCGTATGTGAAATCAGTTCATCTTCCTTGTCAGAGATAACAACCGGATTTCTACCGCCAGAAGAAGAATTCTGCAACATTTCAAACATATCATAGTAAGCAAGCAAACGATTTCTGGCATCGCCGGGAGTTCGAGTTTCAATGTCTACAATAAACTGGTCAGGGTTCATTCCGCCGGACATATCAACAAAATGATCGGTTGTCTTTTTATCCATGCGCCGTTTCTTACGCTGCAGCTTGGCAATAATCTGGTTGATCTGATTTTTAACCTGCTCATCGTTCTCCATTTCGCCCAGTCCATCAAGCAGTTGCGTAAAGGTAGTGGTGGGGCTTGTAACGACGGGCTTCATCGTATTCACTGCCTCCAGAGAATCGTAAACGCCTACTGGATCATAAATCTCAAAATGCGTCTTATGGATTTCCGGACAAAGCCTCGTGGCGCGCCCCATCATTTGCTCAAACAGGATACGGGATTTCACGCGGCGCATAAAAACCAGCGTCGTAATCGAAGGCACGTCAATGCCTGTGGTCAGCAAATCTACCGTAACCACAACAGAAGGATAATCCTCATTCTTAAAACGCTTAATGGCTTCCTTAATCTTTTTCTTATTGCCACCTGCGACACTGCCGGTTATTTTCATAATGGCGCTGTTATCAACACCATACTCAGAGTAAATATCTTTCAGTATCGAAACGATCAAATCAGCGTGATCGTCATTGACTGCATAAATAAGGGCTTTTCCGGTTTCTTTTGGACTTTCAGGGTCAATATTGCGGGCAATCTCCTTAAGAACAGCCCGGTTGAATGGCTCTGTGATCACCTGTCGATTGAAATTCTCCACATCAAAGTCAAGCTCATCATTCAAAAGCTCACTGTTTGTGATTTCTCCCGTAACCGGATCGTAAATGGTTACAGTGTCCCCAGAACGATAATGAATACCTTCCGTACTGAGTTTTGTTTTCAGCGAGTGTGGAGCATCGTGATCCACCAGATAGCCTTCGATGACAGCTTCGCGGTAGGTGTATTTGAACACCGGTTGTCCGAATATTTTCGTAGTCTGTAATGCCGGAGTTGCGGTAAGAGCGACTTTCACTGCATTGAAGTATTCGATGACACTGCGGTACTTGCTTTGATAGTCGCGCTGGTCACGGTAGAAGATTTCCTCATCACTCATTTCCTTATCGAGAATGTATCCCCTGTGCGCCTCATCAACGATAACCAAATCATAGTCTGATACAGCAGGCATTGTTTCTCCATCGTTGTAGAGGATACGTTTAATCATGCCCTGAACAGTTGATACATGAATTCGCGTCTCCTTATCGATGGATTTGTCCTCCAGCCCCTTGATGGTATAAATGTCATCCAGGGTCAAAAGGTCTTCCATTTTTACTTCTTTAAACACGTCCAGAGCCTGGTCACCGAGGGCATTTCTGTCTACAAGGAAAAGCGCCCTGCGGAAACGGCCAGTTTTCAAAAAACGGTAAATCATGCCGAGGATTGTTCTGGTCTTGCCCGTACCTGTAGCCATTGCCAGAAGGACAGTCTTCTGGCCGTCTACAATGGCTTTTTCAGCAGCTTTTATGGCATTCAGCTGGTAAGGGCGCAGATTTAATCCGTCCTTGTCTGTTAACATGTCATACGGCATGGCGGAGAGGTCCTTGTTCTTGCTTTCGATATCGGCAGCCAGCAATTCTTCGATGCCGTCCGGGCTCATCCATCCGCGCAGCGCACGGGATGTGTTGTCAGGTTTTCTCCAATCATGGAACCATATTCCTGATTTCTGATGGTATTGCTCCAGATACGGCCTGCCGTTTGTCGCAAACGTAAACGGCACCTTAAACTCGCCCCATGTGCCGACGAGATATTGAGAGTCCTCATCTCGAATATATCTGGAGTAGTCCTTGCACTGATAATCAATAACAGAAGAAACGTCTGTATCGTATTTCTTTGCTTCGACCGTAGCCACAAGCCGGAGACCAATAAAAAGCGCATAGTCAGCGTACCCTTTTGTCGCGACGGTCGAATCGGTCGGATATTCGGCGATCGCCAGATTACGCCCTTTTGTGGGGCGCGTTCCCTTTGAATAGCGTATATGTTCCGTATCTGCCTCCCAACCGACCATACGGAGCTGTTCGTCAATAAGAAAGCGTGTCTCGGCTTCTGTTTTGGGCCTTTGCGTGGCAGCCTTTCCAGCCTGTTTTTTGCGCTCAGAGTATGAAACGGTGGGAGCCGCGGCAGCCGTTGTCTGCGCTTCTTCTGTAAGTTTTTCTTCCTTAGCTTTTTCCTGTTCTTTATCCGATGGCTGTGCTTCAGGCAATTCTTCTGGCATAACAAATTCCTGGTGCTGGTAATCCCAGTCACCGTAAGTCTGCATGAACCACTCACATAAGCTGTGTGCCATCTGAAGAAAAGATTTACCCTCTGCTACAGAAGAATAGTTTTCATGCACTGCCTTGTTGCGAATCTTTCGTAAACCGTGCAGAATAGTCGCCAGATCACTGGTAAGTAACCCTTCTCTTAAAAGGGTATTGATCCTTGTTGCAGCGGTATTATCATAAGGCAAAGGTATCCTGTCATAGGTGAACATCAGATTTACAATCGTTTCTCCAATCATTCCTAGTTTCATCAGGCATGAATTGGAGTCGCTATAACAGTATTTTTCCGCAAGCTCTCCGAAATTTCCCAACACGGGGAAGCGTTCATTTAGAAATTCAAAATTCGATTGCATTGCTTTTCACCTTTCTGATGCTCACATCTACGATTAAAAACTTATCGCCTATCCCAGCACTTCTTCTGCTCGTGCTTTATATTCTTTTACTACTTCATCTGGCGAGATCACCCGCATCTGTTTTCCAAACTGAAACAGCCAGCCCCAGAAGGTAGGGGAAAGCTGGACTTTAACCGTTGCGATGTTCCTGTCTTCAACGGTGGTCATCATATTCACACCTTCTCCGAACCGGTCATAAACCACTCCGGTCAGGTTCTTTTCAAATTCCAGCGCAACAGTCTTTCGTTCGCCGCCATACATCTTGAATGCCTGTTCCGTGTACTCCGCGACCTGACCGCGCAGCTCAACCGCCTTTTCACAGATGTCCTCGTCGATCACTTCCACTGAGTCCATTCGGTCAACTCGATAGTTGGCCGTATTGTCGTGCCTGGAGCTGTAGACTACAGCATAATAATTATCTTCGTTGTAGACCAGCGCCACTGGCTCCACCACATAATGATGTCCATCCCGACGGTATACACGCTGCCGGTCGATATCTATATCAAAGTATCGGAAAATAACTTTTTTCTGCCGCTGGATAGCATCCTCCAGCGCGTCCACGTTATAGTATATATGTTCGTTGCTGTGCTTCCTGGTGTTGAAGCATACGAGATTACCTTTTAAGATTTCCGCCCGGTGGGTTCCACCGAGACGGGCCAGCTTGTCAATCAATTCCTCGGACTTTTTATCCGTGATAAAGCTGGCAGCCTGCACTGCATCGATCAGGATTTTCAATTCTGGGACGGAGAAACTCCTGTCCTCAACATAGTATGCCTTGCTCTTGACCACCCAGGTTTCCAGGACTTCAATACCCATCTCATTTAAGAGGGCAACATCATGGCTCACAACCCTGCGGTCACAGGGAATGTCATTGCGGATCATATAATCACAAATCTGGTTTGTCGTAAGAGGATGTTGCTCATCGGATTCCTGCCGCAGCAATTCCACGAGCTTTACCAGTTTGATTTTTTGCCAGTTTTTCTGAGCCATTGTCTACCTCCGCTGTCCTTGATCCTGTAAAGTACAAAAACACCTTACATTATACTTGATGCGGATTCAAATTTCAACAAATTGCTGTTTGAAATTCACGACACTACAAACTTTAGCCGAAAATATAAAGTTGTCCCGAATTCAATCTTAGAAGTTGCTTTGAGATTCACGCATATACGCACAATATGCTGTCGCAACATTTTGACGGTTTCTCATCATGTCACAGTCAAAGGATATAGCATAAATCAAATGAGCAAGATGGCGACATGTTCCGCTTGAAAATCTTCTCACCGATAAAATACTTACCTGATCTCCATAGAAATAACAGAACAGTATCTTCCACTGTATTGTTTTTTCGATGTTTTTTGACAACACCAGCCTGCTTTTTTTACTGTCCATTCTCCGGAGAATATGCTATACTTCTCATCAAAGAAAGAGAAGGTGACGCCATGTCAAAACAATATCATTTTTACGGTTGGGAAACCGCAACAATCCCTGCAGTTACGGATCAGTACACAGGCATCCGCACGGAAATGAAGGGAGGCTGGCAGTTATGAGCGACAGGTTGGATTTCATCATAAAGACAAAAGAAGATTTGATTGCCGTTGTTCACCGGGTCGGTTTCCTTCCACTGTTCCGGAACTCTCTCCCCGGCTTTTCTGTGGAAGATCACGTCGATCCATCGGTATGGTTTACCGATGAGCCCGGCGTGTGGGAGTGGAAAGGCCCGGTCATTCAGGAAGCAGGCTGTGCTTATGGAAAATTTTTTGAGAACAAGGCAGCGTTCATCAGCGCGGAGTGGTTCCCGGATTTTGCGAATTACCGCCGGGATGGTTATGACTTCGACGCACGTTTTGATGACGAGCTGGCTTCCTACAAAGATAAACAGCTTTTTGATCTGCTGGATGCCCGCGCACCGGTGCTTTCCAAAACGCTGAAACGGGATGGCAATTATAAAAAAGGCGGCGCGACCGGCTTCGATACATCCATCAATCGACTTCAGGCGCAGGGCTATGTGATCATCAGCAATTTCGTTTATCTGACAGACCGCCACGGAAAAGAATACGGCTGGGGCGTTGCGGAGTATTCCACTCCAGAGAAATTTTTCGGAGACGCATTCACATCCGCAGTGTATCAGCGCGAACCGGCAGAATCTTATCAGCGAATGTTTAATTATTTCCACGAGATTTTGCCCGACGTTCCCGACAAGGCTCTGCGGAAATTTCTCAGGTAACATAAAAGAATGACCTTTTTCATCCGTTCATAGCGGTTAGACGCATAACAGTATGATACAATTGGCAGCATTCCCTGTGTGATCCCCTGATTGATAGCATACGCAATAGAATCTATTTTACGAACAATCCCAATTCCTGCAATTAAATGCGCAAGTTATGAGTCAGGAACTGGTTGACAGCAGGTCTTATGCGGCAGCCGTCCAGAATATTTTTCATATCCTCAACCTTGAAGTTATTATTTCAAAACACCGTACTGCTTGTCGGTAACAGCTTCCAGCCATTCATTGGAACTATTTTCGCCGGGAACCTCTACTGCCAGATGGCTGAACCAGCTGTCAGGTGCGGCTCCATGCCAGTGCTTCACGCCGACAGGAATGTTGATGCAGTCGCCCGCTTTCATTTCCACAGCTTCCTTGTCCCACTCCTGATAGTATCCACGTCCGGCCACACAGATTAAGATCTGGCCGCCGCCCTTGTCAGCGTGATGGATATGCCAGTTGTTGCGGCAGCCCGGCTCGAAGGTCACATTGAAAATGCCGACCTGACTGGTAGATACAGGAGCAAGATAACTCTGGCCGATAAAATACTGCGCAAAGGCGTCATTCGGTGCACCGATAGGGAAGACCATCTCAGCGGCATGCGCCTCTTTGGCATCAGCCGGAACATCGTCTTCTGCCCAAACCTCCTTTGCCATGTAAAAGACCGCCCATCCCTTCGGCCAACCCACATAAAATGCCGCGTGAGTGATGATCGCAGCGATCTCCTTCCTTGTCACACCGGCTTTTTTCGCATTTTCCAGATGGTATTTCAGGGAAGAATCTGTTATACCGGAAGACATCAGTGCAACGACTGTAATGATGCAGCGTGTCTTGTGGTCAATGTCCTGGTTGTTCCAATCTTCGCCAAAAAGAATATCGTCATTAAAGTGCGCAAAATCCGGCGCAAATTCTCCAAGGGTATTCCGTCCTGCTGTCTGTACGATTTTTTCCATGTTCAAAATCTCCTGCTAAAAATATTGTAACTATTCAGAACCCCCATACTGAAAGATATAGTCAGGGTTCCCTGCAAA
>JAJQCD010000012.1 GCA_021202925.1 Clostridiales bacterium
GCCGCAGAGACGGCCAGGGCGGCTATCAGGGCAGCCGCGACGGAAGCCGCAGAGACGGCCAGGGCGGCGGCTATCAGGGCAGCCGCGACGGAAGCCGCAGAGACGGCCAGGGCGGCTATCAGGGCAGCCGCGACGGAAGCCGCAGAGATGGCCAGGGCGGTTATCAGGGCAGCCGTGACGGAAGCCGCAGAGACGGCCAGGGCGGCTATCAGGGCAACCGCGGCGGTCAGGGCGGTTATCAGGGCAATCGCGACGGAAGCCGGAGCGGCCAGGGTGGCTATCAGGGCAACCGTGACGGAAGCCGGAGCGGCCAGGGCGGCTACCAGGGCAGTCGCGACGGAAACCGCGGCGGTCAGGGACGGCCGGGTACCCGTCCGGGACAGCGAAGTTCTTCTGGCGGAAGCGGGATGGATACGCTGCAGACAAAGCCGGGGAGCAATCGCCAGGCCAAGAATGCGCATAAGAACGACAGATATGACCGCACAAGGATGGTAGAGGACGGGCCAAGAAGCAAGAGCGGCAAGACATCCAAGCATCCGTTTATCATGCCGCAGAAGACGGTGGCTGAGAAGGCGGAAGAGGTCGTGAAGGTGATCACGGTGCCGGAGTCGTTAACCATCAAGGAACTGGCGGATAAGATGAAGATGCAGGCAGCTGCGATCATTAAGAAGCTGTTTTTGCAGGGACAGATGGTGACGATCAATTCAGAAATTGATTTCGACAAGGCGGAAGAGATCGCCATGGAATATGAGATCCTCTGCGAGAAGGAGGAGAAGGTTGACGTCATCGCTGAACTTCTGAAGGAAGAGGAAGAAGACGAGAGCAAGATGATTCCGCGCCCGCCGGTTGTCTGTGTGATGGGCCATGTGGATCACGGCAAGACGTCTCTGCTGGATGCCATCCGTAAGACCAATGTAACGGCAAGAGAAGCCGGCGGCATTACGCAGCATATTGGTGCGTACACGGTCGAGATCCGGGGGCAGAGCATTACATTCCTGGATACGCCCGGACACGAGGCGTTTACCGCGATGCGTATGCGTGGCGCCCAGTCCACGGATATTGCGGTTCTGGTTGTGGCGGCGGATGACGGCGTGATGCCGCAGACCATTGAGGCCATCAATCATGCAAAGGCCGCTGAGGTTGAGATCATTGTCGCCATCAACAAGATCGATAAGCCGAGCGCCAACATTGACCGCGTCAAGCAGGAGCTTTCCGAGTATGAGCTGGTGCCGGAAGACTGGGGCGGCAGCACGATCTGCGTGCCGGTTTCCGCACACACGAAAGAGGGCATTTCCGATCTGCTGGAGATGATTCTGCTGACGGCTGAGGTAAAGGAACTGAAAGCGAATCCGGATCGCCGGGCAAGGGGACTTGTCATCGAGGCCGAGCTGGATAAGGGCAAGGGCCCGGTTGCGACGATTCTGGTACAGAAGGGTACCCTTCGGGTTGGCGATCATGTAACCGCCGGTCCGTGTTACGGCAAAGTCCGTGCGATGATGGACGACAAGGGCCGCCGGGTGAAGGAAGCCGGGCCGTCTATGCCGGTTGAGATTCTGGGCCTGAACGATGTTCCGGGCGCAGGAGACGTCCTGATGGCAGTGGAGAACGAAAAGGAAGCGAGAAGCTGCGCGGAGACATTTATCTCGGAGGGCAAGAATAAACTGCTCGAGGAGACGAAGTCAAAGCTGTCTCTAGATGATCTGTTCAGCCAGATTCAGGCCGGCAACGTCAAGGAGCTGCCGATCATTGTCAAAGCAGATGTGCAAGGCTCCGTGGAAGCGGTGAAGTCCAGTCTTCTGAAGCTGTCGAATGAGGAAGTCGTGGTCAAGGTCATTCACGGCGGCGTCGGTGCAATCAATGAGTCGGATGTTTCGCTGGCGTCCGCGTCCAACGCGATTATCATCGGTTTCAATGTGCGCCCGGATGCGACGGCAAAGTCCGTGGCCGAGAGCGAGAAGGTCGATATGCGCCTCTACAATGTCATTTACCAGGCGATCGAGGATGTGGAGTCTGCAATGAAGGGCATGCTGGATCCGGTATTTGAGGAGAAGGTGATTGGTCACGCGATTGTGCGCCAGACCTTCAAGGCGTCCGGCGTGGGTACGATTGCCGGTTCTTATGTCACCGACGGAAAGATTCAGAGAAACTGCAAGTGCCGGATTACGCGTGCGGGAGAACAGCTGTTTGAGGGTGATCTGGTATCTCTGAAGCGGTTCAAGGATGATGTGAAGGAAGTAGCGACCGGCTATGAATGCGGTCTGGTGTTTGATAAGTTCAATGATTTGCAGGAAGACGACATGATCGAGGCATACATCATGGTGGAGGTGCCGCGCTAAACCGGACCGGGGAAAAGCGGAGACGCCATGCAAGGCCGACAGAAGGGAGACTGCAATATGCGGAAAAACAGTATCAAGAACACGAGAATCAATGCCGAGGTCCAGAGAGAACTGAGTGAGATCATTCGCACGGAAATCAAGGACCCGCGGGTGAAAGATGTGATGATCAGCGTCACCTCCGTGGAGGTGACGACGGATCTGAAATATTGTAAGGCGTATGTCAGCATTCTTGGAGATGAGGAGCAGGCAAAAGAGGCAATTACGGGATTAAAGAGCGCGGTCGGCTTCATTCGCCGTGAACTGGCTGCGCGGGTCAATCTGCGCAACACACCGGAGATTACATGGATATCGGACCAGTCAATTGAATATGGCGTGCATATGTCGCGCCTGATCGATGAAGTGACGAAAGACCTGAAGGACTAGAGTTTGATTCGGATGAAAAAAGAGGTGATTGCGATGAGCAGACTGTTAGAAATGATAGAAAAAGCTGACACAATCGCGGTATTGGGTCATGTGCGTCCGGACGGGGACTGCGTAGGCAGTTGTCTGGCGGTATGTACTTATATCAGAGAGCAGTATCCGGAAAAGAAAGTGCAGGTGTATCTGGAGAAACCACCGGTGAAATTCTCATATCTGAAGCATTTTGAGGAGATCAGTCAGAGCGTGGATGACGCGGTTTCCTACGATTTGTGTATTTGCCTGGACAGTGCCGACGAAGAGCGCCTGGGTGATTTTGCAGTTTACCGGAAGGAAGCGAAAGCGAGCATTGTGCTGGATCATCATGTGACGAATCCGGGGTATGCCGATGAGAATCAGATCGAGGATGTCAGTTCTACCTGCGAGTTGCTGTTCGGCGCCCTGGAATGCGACAAAATCAGCCGCGATACGGCAGCGTGTATTTACACCGGCATCATTCACGACACGAATGTATTTAAGAACAGCAATACGACATCGAGAACCATGCAGATTGCCGGGGTGATGATGGATAAGGGCGTGGATTTTCCACGGATTATCAATGACAGCTTTTACCGGAAAACATATGTACAGAACCAGATCCTGGGACGCGCCGTTCTGGAGAGCGTCACTCTCCTGGATGGAATGGTGATTTTTGCCGTAGTCCGGAGGAAGGACATGGATTTTTACGGCGTGGAGAGCAGCGATCTGGATGGAATCGTGGAGCAGCTGCGGATCACGGATGGCGTCGAGGTGGCGATTTTCCTCTACGAGACAGACAATCATGTATTCAAGGTCAGCATGCGCTCCAACCATTACGTGGACGTCAGCCGGGTGGCACTGGTCTTCGGCGGCGGCGGCCATGTACGCGCGGCGGGCTGCACGATGAGCGGCAATGTTCACGACGTATTGAATAATCTGACCGGATATATAGAAGAACAGATAAAGGAATACAAGGGATGAGAGACGGCGTTCTGAATGTCTATAAGGAACGGGGGTATACGTCGCATGATGTGGTGGCGAAGCTGCGGGGAATCCTGCGGATGAAGAAAATCGGCCACACAGGGACGCTGGACCCGGAGGCGGAAGGGGTTCTTCCTGTCTGTCTGGGACGGGCGACAAAGCTGTGTGACATGCTGACGGATGAGACGAAAACCTATCGCGCGACGCTTCTGCTGGGACTGGAGACGGACACGCAGGATGTGACCGGTCGGGAGACGGCCCGCTATCCGGTTGCGGTGACGGAGGAAGAGGTGCGGGCAGCCGTGCTGAGCTTTGGCGGCGTTTATATGCAGATACCTCCGATGTATTCCGCGCGCAAGAAGAACGGAAAGAAGCTTTACGAGCTGGCCCGCGCCGGCAAAGAGGTGGAGCGGGAAGCACGGCCGGTTATGATTCACGATATCTGTGTGGACGAGATGACCCTGCCGCGGGTGGTTCTGACCGTAACCTGTTCGAAGGGCACCTACATTCGTACGCTCTGCCAGGATATCGGCAGAAAGCTGGGGTGCGGAGGATGCATGGAAAGTCTGACCCGTCTGCGGGTGGGGCGCTTTCTGTTGGAGGAGAGCGTGACGCTTGCGCAGATTGAGGCTCTGCGTGACAGCGGAGCATTGGAGCAGCGGATTGTGCCGTTAGACGGGATGTTTGCGGATTTGCCGAAGATTGTGATGCGCGCGGGTGAAGGGGATCGGCTGGTTCGCAATGGAAATCTGTTTCCTCCGCATCTGGCCGTGAATGCGGATGCTTCCTGCCGGGGGCGTGTCCGTGTGTACGACAGCGAGGGACAGTTTATCGGAATTTACGGATTTAACGATGCAGAGCGGCGATACAGGCCGGTCAAAATCTTTCTGGGAGGCAATACAGGCGATGCAGATAATCACCGGAACGAGACAATTTCAGATTGAGGAGCCGACGGTGGTGACCATCGGGAAATTTGACGGAAGGCACAAGGGGCATCAGAAGCTGTTACGCGAGATGCTCGCGCAGAAAAAGCGGGATCACCTGGCAACCGCGGTTTTTACATTTGATATGGCGCCCATGGGCGTGGTGCTGGACAGGCCGATGACGGTGATTACGACGAATCAGGAGCGCCGTAACAAGCTGGAGCGGATGGGAATGGATTACATGGTCGAATATCCATTTGACAAGACGGTCGCCCGGATGTCGGCAGAGGATTTTGTCCGGGATATCATCGTGGGACAGATGAATGCGAAAGCCGTGACGGTCGGCACAGACTGCAGCTTCGGATACAAAGGAGCCGGGGATGCGAAGCTGCTGCGCGAACTGGCACCCAGGTATGGGTTTACGGCGACGATTATTGAGAAAGAACAGGCTGACCATCGGGATATCAGCAGCACCTATGTGCGGGAGCAGCTGGATCTGGGGCATATCGAAAAAGCAAATGCCCTTCTCGGTGAGCCGTACACGATTTTTGGAACGGTGGTGCACGGCAGACACATCGGCGGGGCAATTCTGGGCTTTCCGACGGTCAACATTCTTCCGCCTGCGGAGAAACATCTGCCGCCGTTTGGCGTATATGTATCGCGGGTGAAGATCGACGGAATCCTCTATGGCGGCGTCACCAATATCGGACGGAAGCCGACCGTGGAAGGGAATAATCCGGTCGGTGTGGAGACGTTTCTGTTCGGAGTGGAGAGGGAGCTTTACGGGAAAGCGATCGAAGTACAGCTGTATCATTTTGAGCGGCCGGAGCAGAAGTTTGGTTCCCTGGACGAGCTTCGGGCCAGAATCGAGATGGACAAGGAGTATGCGGCAGGATACCTGAAGGAGCATCCGGCGGTTGTGGACGAATGAAAGGGAAGGAGCGAACCGATTGTCATGAAAAGAAAGTGTGCATGGATCATTGTCTGCGGTTTGCTCGTTGGCCTGCTGCTTTGCGGATGCCGAAAGCTTCAGGAACTGGACCGTGCCGCAACCACACCGGCGCCGATCGTGGTGGAACGGGAAGAAGCGGGTGCGGATGAGGCCAAAGAGGCCGGAGAAGACGGAATAGAACCGGAATCCGGAGACGGGAATCTCATTTCCGATGAAGCAGACGGTTCCGCTTTGGATAAGGCCGCGCCGGAGGAAGCGGATGCCGGATCGATCCGGACGCCGGTGCAGGTGAAGGGAATTTATATCTCTGCGTATGTGGCCGGAACCACGGAACTTCTGGACAATGTGATTGCCGGGATGGACCGGACCGAAGCCAATGCGCTGGTCATCGATCTGAAGGACGATTACGGGCGGGTGGTCTGTGAGATGGATTCACCGCTGGTGACGGAACTGGGTTCCGTGAAGACTTATATCGGGGATATGGAAGGCCTGATGAGGAAGCTGGACGAGCACGATATTTATGCGATCGCGCGTATTCCGGCTTTCCGGGACGCCTGGCTGGGCGAGGTCCGTCCGGACTGGTGCGTGCAGCAGGCGGATGGTTCGGTCTTTCGTGACCGGGACGGCAATGCCTGGGTGAATCCATACAGGCGCGAGGCTTGGGATTATCTCCTTGAGATTGCCACGGAGGCGAAGAAGCTGGGCTTTGATGAGGTGCAGTTTGATTATGTCCGTTTCTGCACCGAGCGCGGCATGCAGGACTGTGTGTTCGCAGAGGAAGACACACAGGGGCGTTCCCGCACGGATATCATTCTTGAATTCATGGAATATGCATATGAGATTCTTCGTGCGCAGGGGCTGTTCGTCTCTGCGGATGTCTTCGGTGCGATTATCAACAATGATCGAAATGCGAACAATATTGGCCAGATCTACGGAGAGATGGCGAAACATCTGGATTACATCAGTCCGATGATTTATCCGTCGCATTATGCGGATGGAAATTACGGGATCGACCATCCCGATCTTCATCCGTATGAAACCATCCGCGCGGCATTGGAGGATTCATGCAGGGAGTTGTATGCTGCGGGGCTGGATGGCAGTTCGGTGGCGGCGGTGCGTCCGTGGCTGCAGGATTTTACGGCGTCCTGGCTGGACAGTCACATTTCTTACGGAGCCGCCGAGGTGCGTACCCAGATTCAGGCAGTCTACGACAGCGGGTATGACGAATGGCTGCTCTGGGATGCGTCCTGCCATTATTCCTGGGACGGCCTGCTGACGCCGGAGGCAGCCGGGGAGGAATCCGCGGCGGTCGCTGCATCACGGGAAGCTCTGCCGGAGACTGTCTGGGTGTCGGAGGATATGCCGGCGGAAACGTCCATGGAGGCAGAGGCTTCGGAAAGCGGAGAGGCGGAAGCACAGACAGAGCCTTCCGCGGATCTGTCTTTGGAGGGAAAGGTTGAGACAGCAAACGGAGAAGAATGAGATGGGACGAGTGGTAAGGCCGGGTGAATTTTACCGGCATTTTAAGGGGAACCTGTATCAGATTATGGCAGTTGCGCAGCATTCGGAGACGGGAGAGCAGATGGTGGTGTATCAGGCACTCTACGGGACGTTTGCGGTGTATGTGCGGCCGTATGAAGATTTTGTGAGTGAAGTGGATCATGAGAAGTATCCGGATGTGGTTCAGAGATATCGGTTTATGCGGGTCGAGCCCATCAGCGCAGGCGAGGAAGAAGCGCGTTCTGCGGCTGCGGAGGGGCAGATCTGGCGTCCGGCTGCGGTGGAAGACGGAGACGGGCGGACGGAATCGATGGAGCCGAATCCGGATTTCCTGCGTTTCCTGGACGCGGACAGCTGCGAGGAGCGGGTGACGTGCCTGAAGCGACTGGCGCAGACGGCGACGCAGCAGGAGATGGACAGTATCTTTCTGGTACTCGATATGAAACCGGAACGGGGTTCCATCGAAGAACAGGCGTGGGCGGCGATTCGCTTTCTCAATATGCAGCGCCGCTATGACGGCGGCCATTTACGCTGACGATTGCAAAGAGGAGCGGAGGTATGGTGTTTGACATCGAAGAAGAATTAAAAAAACTTCCCTCGCAGCCGGGCGTCTACCTGATGCATGACGCAAAGGACGAGATCATCTATGTGGGCAAGGCGGTCAATTTAAAGAACCGGGTGCGCCAGTATTTTCAGAGCAGCCGGGGCAAGACGGCAAAGATTCAGAAGATGGTATCGCGGATCGCCCGTTTTGAGTATATCGTGACCGATTCAGAGATGGAAGCGCTGGTGCTGGAATGCAACCTGATCAAGGAGCACCGGCCGCGCTACAATACGATGCTGAAGGACGATAAGGCCTATCCATATATCCGGGTGACGGTGGGGGAGGCCTTTCCCCGCGTGATGTTTTCGCGGACGATGAAGCGGGACAAGAGCCGGTATTTCGGTCCATATACGAGCGCGGGTGCGGTCAAGGATACGCTGGATCTGATCCATAAGCTGTATAAAATCCGCACATGCAACCGGTCGCTGCCGAAGGATATTGGCAGGGAGCGGCCCTGTCTGAACTATCATATCCGGCAGTGTGACGCGCCGTGCCAGGGCTATATTGATCAGCAGGCATACGCGGAGCATGTCCGTCAGGTGCTGGAATTCCTGAACGGTCATTATGATGAGCTGCTTAAGTCTCTGGAGGACCAGATGCTGCAGGCGTCAGCGGCGATGGAATTTGAAAAGGCGATTGAGTACCGCGATCTTTTGGCCAGCGTCAGGCAGGTGGCGCAGAAGCAGAAGATAACAAGCGGCAGTATGGAAGACCGGGATATCATTGCGATGGCAAAGGATGATCAGGACGCAGTGGTGCAGGTCTTTTTTGTTCGTGAAGGCAAGATGATCGGACGGGATCATTTCCACGTGTCGGTCGGTGCGGAGGAGAGCAACAGTCAGATTCTGACCAGCTTTGTGAAACAGTTTTACGCAGGAACACCGTTTTTGCCGCGGGAGCTGTGGGTGCAGGAGGAGCTGGAGGATGCGGAAGTGATTGCCCGCTGGCTTGGCGCGCGCCGGGGACAGAAGGTGCGCATTGTGACGCCGAAGAAGGGTGAAAAAGAGCAGCTTGTCGAGCTGGCGTACAGGAATGCGGCGCTGGTGCTGACGCGGGACGGCGAGCGCAACCGGCGCGAGGAGCAGCGCACGGTTGGCGCGATGAATGAGGTCGCCGGGTGGCTGGGGCTTTCCGGCGTACGGCGCATGGAAGCGTTCGACATTTCGAATATTTCCGGCAGCGAATCGGTTGGCTCGATGATTGTCTTCGAGGACGGAAGACCGAAGCGCAGCGATTACCGGAAATTCCGCATCCGGACGGTCATCGGACCGAACGATTATGCATCGATGCGGGAGGTACTGACGCGCCGTTTTACACACGGCCTGGAGGAAATCGAACGATTGCGGGCGCAGGGGATGGATCCGGAGACAGGAAGCTTTACCCGTTTCCCGGACCTGCTGATGATGGATGGCGGAAAGGGGCAGGTGAACATTGCCCTGGAGGTGCTTGCCGGTCTGAAACTCGATATCCCGGTCTGCGGGATGGTGAAGGATGACAATCATCGCACACGGGGCGTGTATTTTAACAATGTGGAGATCCCCATTGACCGGCATTCTGAGGGATTCCGCCTGGTGACACGGATTCAGGACGAAGCCCATCGTTTTGCGATTGAATATCACCGCAGCCTGCGCGGCAAGAGCCAGGTACGGTCGATTCTCGACGAGATTTCCGGCATTGGCGACGTCCGCCGCAAGGCGCTGATGAAGCATATGAAAACCATTGAAGCAGTGAAAGCCGCTTCGGCAGAGGAACTGGCTGACATTCCGGGGATGAACCGTTCGGCTGCGGAGAGCGTTTACCGCTTCTTTCATCCGGAGAACCCGGATCAGGCGGTCATCGTGGAATACGAATCGTCATTTTCAAAAACAGTCCGTGACAATCGAGGATGAATGTGCTACTATGTTTTCATACGTCGACATGGCAGATGTGTATGTGCCGGAGATGTGAGCGAAGAGGAGTGATGAATTTTCATGTACGGCGTGACCATTACAGAATTAATTAACAAGATGGATCTCAAAAGCTTTGTCCCGGAGATCGATACGGATAAGATTGTATTGACGCATCCGGATGCCAATCGTCCTGCGCTTCAGCTGGCCGGTTTCTACGACCATTTTGACAGAGAACGGGTGCAGATGATTGGTAATGTGGAGCAGGCATATGTCAATACATTGACCTATGAGCGGAAATGTGAGATGTATACCAGGCTGATTTCGAGTGAGATTCCCTGTATTCTCTTTTGCCGGGGAATCGAACCGGATGTGGAGCTTCTGGATCTGTGCCGTCGCTATCAGGTGCCGTGCCTGGGATCGGAGAAGGCTACCTCGGCTCTCATGGCAGAGGTGATTCGCTGGCTTAATGTGAAGCTGGCTCCCTGCATCAGCATCCATGGCGTGCTGCTGGATGTCTATGGCGAAGGCGTGATGATTATGGGTGAGAGCGGAATCGGTAAGAGTGAGGCGGCGCTGGAACTGATTAAGAGAGGACATCGTCTCGTGACGGATGATGTTGTGGAGATCCGCCGTGTGAGTGACGATACACTGGTGGGAAGCGCACCGGACATCACCAAGCACTTTATTGAACTGCGAGGAATCGGCATTGTCGATGTGAAGATGCTGTATGGCGTAGAGAGTGTGAAGGATACGCAGAATATTGATCTGGTGATCAAGCTGGAGGACTGGAACCGGGATAAGGAGTATGACCGTCTGGGTATGGAGGATCAGTACACGGAGTTCCTGGGCAACCGGGTCGTCTGCCACAATATTCCGATCCGTCCGGGCCGGAACCTGGCGATTATTGTGGAGTCGGCAGCGGTCAACCATCGTCAGAAGAAGATGGGCTACAACGCGGCAAAGGAACTTTACAATCGCGTACAGGCCAACCTTGGCAAGGCGATGGCACGCTGATGTCGAGATCCATGAGTGAGAGGGTGGGGAATGAGTAGTCTGGATGAAAGACTGTACCGGATTCTGAAACCGGAGCAGATTCGCATCAAGGAGCCGATGAGCCGTCATACAACCTTTCGGACGGGCGGACCGGCGGACTGGTATGTGGAGCCGGAACAGTTGAATGAATTGAAGGATATTCTGACGGCATGCCGGGAGGAGAATGTTCCATATTATATTCTTGGCAATGGCAGCAACCTGCTGGTCGGAGACGGGGGGTACCGCGGCGTGATGATTGCGCTGGGGCCTGGATTCGCAGAAGTCGGGGCGGACGGTTGTCGGATTCGTGCACGCGCGGGCGCATTGCTTGCGGCTCCGGTGAAACTGGCGTTAGAGAGGGGACTGACCGGTCTTGAATTTGCGGCCGGGATACCGGGGAGCGTCGGGGGAGCCGTGGTAATGAATGCGGGTGCGTACGGTTCGGAGATCAGTCGGGTCCTGAAGTCGGCGACGCTGCTGACCCAGGAAGGAGAGGTCCGGGATTTGTCGGCGTCTGACCTGGAACTGGGATACCGGACCAGCTGTGTCCCGGGTATGAACGCGATTGTACTGGAAGCCGTATTTGAACTGGAGGAGAGCGATCCGGTGCAGATTCGTGCGCGCATGGATGAGCTGACGGCGAGACGCCGGGAGAAACAGCCGCTGCAGTTTGCGAGTGCCGGAAGTACGTTTAAACGTCCGCCGGGATATTTTGCCGGACGGCTGATTGAGGAATCGGGGTTAAAAGGATTCTCGATCGGCGGAGCGCAGGTTTCAGAGAAACACAGCGGGTTTATCATCAACCGGCACCAGGCGACATCGGCGGATATTCTGCAGTTATGCCGGGAAGTACAGCGGCGGGTCCGTGAGAAGCAGGGAGTCGAACTGGAGCTGGAAGTCAGGCTGGTCGGCGAGTTTTATAGTGAACGGCTTTAAGTCGTTTGCAATAGAAAAAGGCAGCAGGAGGTGGAAGATGTCATTTTCCTCAGGGGTAAAGGACGAGTTGTCGAGGCAGCTTTCTCCTGCGAGACATTGCCGGATTGCTGAGATCGCGGCGATCATCAGTCTGTGCGGACGGGTTCAGATATCTGCCGAAGATTCCTTCCGTTTAAGAATCCAGACGGAAAATCCGGCGGTTGCAAGAAAATGCTTTACATTATTGAAAAAAACATTTAATATAGATACGGACATTTCCGTGCGCCGGGGCGTCGAGAATCATCAGAGCCGGATTTATCTGGTTGTCATTCGCAGGCATGAAGACGCGATTCGTGTTCTTCAGGCGACGAAGCTGATTGATCGGTTTGGCGAGATCGAGGAGAATCTTTCCCTGGCTCAGAATGTGGTCATCATGAAGACCTGCTGCAAGCGGGCGTTTATACGTGGCGCGTTTCTGGCAGCCGGGTCAATCAGTGATCCGGAACGGTTCTATCATTTCGAGATCGCCTGCAGCGCTGAGGGGAAAGCGATTCAACTGCAGGGACTTCTCGGGGCGTTTGGACTGGACGCCAGAATTGTGCAGAGAAAGAAATACTATGTGGTGTATATTAAGGAGGGTGGACAGATCGTAGATGTCCTGAACGTGATGGAAGCGCCGGTGTCGCTGATGGAGCTGGAGAATATCCGGATTCTGAGAGAGATGCGCGGAAGCGTGAACCGGAAGGTGAACTGTGAGACGGCAAATATCAATAAGACGGTGTCGGCTGCGGTTCGCCAGATGGAAGACATCATGTATATCAGGGATACGGTCGGTTTTGGCATGCTGCCGGAGAATCTGCAGGATATTGCCAGATTGCGGCTGTCAAGACCGGAAGCAACATTGAAAGAACTGGGAGAGTCGCTGGATCCCCCCGTTGGCAAGTCAGGTGTGAATCATCGTCTCAGGAAACTGGGAGACCTGGCACAGAAGCTGCGGGAACAGCGGCAAGACACCGGGGCGTGAGGATGCGCCTGTAAATTGAGGAGGATAATTATGCTGAAAAAGACGATCACGATTGGACTCGCGTCGGGTCTGGAAGCCAGACCGATCGCTATGCTTGTGCAGATTGCAAGTCAGTATGACAGCCATATCTACATTGAGCGTGAGGATGCGCGGGTCAATGCAAAGAGCATCATGGGGATGATGTCGCTGAGCATGCGTGAAGGTGAGAATATCACCGTTTCTGCGGACGGAGTCGATGAGAATGACGCGCTCGTGGGCATCGAGAAATATTTACTGGGTGTTCAGTAGATACAGGAGTGAGATGGGGTAATCGTGCGAACGATTTTGAGATAGAAGGTAAGAATAAAGGGTGAGAGAAGAGCCGGTTCCATGTGTCTGGAGCCGGCTCTTCTTTTCATGATCAGAGATTGTAATAATGCGCGTAGACGCCGCCCTGTGCAAGCAACGACTCATGCGTCCCGCGTTCGGCGATGCCGTCCTCGGTGATGACGATGATTTCATCTGCATTGCGGATGGTGGAAAGCCGGTGGGCGATCGTGATGGTGGTGCGATCCTTCGCCAGTTCTTCGAGGCTCTGCTGAATGAAACGTTCGCTTTCATTGTCGAGTGCGCTGGTCGCTTCGTCGAGAACCAGGATCGGCGGATTCTTCAGAAAGACGCGGGCAATGGAGATGCGCTGTTTCTGTCCGCCGGAGAGACGGGCGCCGCGCTCACCGACACGTGTGTCATAGCCGTCCGGGAGCGAGCGGATGAAATCATCGATACCGGCGCGGCGGGCGGCCGCGATGATCTCCTCTGCGGAAGCGCCCGGTTTTCCGTAGGCGATGTTCTCACGGATGGTTCCGTCAAACAGATAGACATCCTGCTGAACGGTACCGATCTGTCTGCGCAGGCTCTGCAGTGTGACGGTGCGGATGTCGTGTCCGTCGATCGTGATGGAGCCGTCGGTCACATCGTAGAAACGGGGCAGCAGAGAGCAGATCGTGGTCTTGCCACCGCCAGACGGGCCGACCAGGGCGACGGAGCGCCCGGCGGGAATGTCAAAAGAGACATGCGACAGGACTTCCGTATGCTCATCGTCGCTGTAGTGAAAGGAGACGTTTTCATAGCGGACATGTCCTTCGACGTGCTCCAGCGTGACTGCGTCCGGAGCGTCCACAATCTCCGGCTCGGTTTCCATCACATCGAGGAAGCGGCGAAAGCCGGAGAATCCCTTCTGCATGGTCTCGATCAGTTCGACCAGGATCTGAATCGGGCTGATGAAAATACCGATATAGAGGGCGTACATGGCGAGATCCGCCGCGTCCATCTTTCCGACGCCGATCAGCCACCCGCCGAACACCAGCGTGACCAGGTACATCATGCCCTGAAAGAAGGTATTTCCACACTGAAAGCTGCCCATGCAGTGGTAGTTGACCTTTTTGGAGAGCAGGAAGGCCTCGTTGCTCTTTTCAAATTTCCGGTGCTCGATTTCCTCATTGGTGAAGGACTGTACCACGCGGATGCCGGAGAGCGTATCCTGCAGACTGGCGTTCACGTCGCCGATTTTGCGCCGGTTCTCCATAAAGGTTTCCTGCATGGATTTCTGCCGGCTGACGGAGAACAGGAACATGAGGAGAACCATGAGAGAGAGCGGAAGCGCGAGTCTCCAGTTGATGCGGATCAGGAAGAGGAAGGAGCCGACAATTTTTACCACGGAGATGAAGAGATTCTCCGGGCCGTGATGGGCGAATTCGCACACGTCAAAGAGGTCGGAGACCAGCTTGCTCATCATCTGGCCGGAATTGTTCTGGCTGTAGTAGGAAAAGGACAGCTTTTCATAGTGGTCAAAAAGCTGCTGCCGCATGTCCCGTTCCATATGGGCGCCCATGATATGTCCCTGGCAGCTGACATAATATTTGCAGAGCGCCTGGATGACGTACATGGCGAACAGCCCGAGCGCGATCCATGGCAGGGTGCGCAGAATCAGGGCGCTGTCTTTCAGAAACAGGGTTTTCGTCAGGGTGCGCAGAATCTGAGGGTATGCCAGATCCACCAGACTGATGATCGTCGCACAGAACAGATCAAAAAAGAAGACCGCCCGATACGGCGAATAATAGGTGATAAATTTCTTCAGGGTATCCATGAAACCATTCTCCTTTCGGCTGATAACGTGTCGTTCCGTATCATGCAAATGATACGGGGAGAGCCATCGTCAGAACTGTTCCAATTTTACCATAAGCGGCTGATTTCGTAAACGGGAAAGCGGATTCTTTTCGCTTGCACCGCCTATTGCCCTGTGGTAAACTGAAAGAAATGCAGCGATTCCGGGTTTTCCTGTGTCTGCCGGCGGGTAGGATAAGAAAGACGAGATCCGGAATCATTTGTTCGCGAAAGAGGAGAAACCATGGCATTTACGCATTTGCATGTGCATACGGAATACAGCCTGTTAGACGGCTCCTGCAAGATCCGGGAGCTGGCGGTGCGGGCGAAGGAACTGGGGATGGACAGCCTGGCGATCACGGATCACGGCGTGATGTACGGCGTGATTGATTTCTACCGGGCATGCCGGGAGGTGGGAGTGAATCCCATCATCGGCTGCGAAATCTATGTGGCGCCGGGCTCCCGCTTTGACCGGGAGTCCGGTGGAGGTGGGGATGAGCGCTATTACCACCTTGTCCTGTTGGCGGAGAACGATCTGGGGTATCATAATCTGATGAAGATCGTCTCAAAGGGCTTCGTGGAAGGCTTTTATTACAAGCCGCGGGTGGATGAGGAGATTCTGAGACAGTATCACGAGGGAATCATCGCCCTTTCCGCATGCCTGGCAGGGGAGATCCCGCGGATGCTGACGCGCGGCATGTATGAAGAAGCGGTGAAGGCGGCACGGCGCTACGAAGAAATCTTCGGTAAGGGGAATTTCTTCCTGGAACTGCAGGACCACGGAATTCCGGCGCAGCGGATGGTCAATCAGGCGCTGGTGCAGATGAGCAGGGAACTCTCCATTGATCTGGTGGCGACGAACGATACGCATTATATTCTGGCGGATGACGCCACGGCGCATGACATCCTGCTCTGTATTCAGACCGGCAAGAAGGTGACGGACGAGAACCGGCTGCGTTACGAAGGCGGGCAGTATTATCTGAAATCCGAGGAGGAGATGCGGGAGCTGTTCCGTTATACGCCAGAGGCATTGGACAATACGCACCGGATTGCCGAACGCTGCCAGGTGGAGATTGAGTTTGGCGTGACGAAGCTTCCTCGCTTTGATGTGCCGGAAGGGTATAACGCCTGGACCTACCTGAATCATCTCTGTGCCGAAGGGATGAAGCGGCGTTACCCGGATGATGACGGAACCCTGCAGAAACGGCTGGACTATGAGCTTGGCGTCATCCACGATATGGGCTATGTGGATTACTTTCTGATCGTCTGGGATTTCATTCATTTTGCCCGCTCGCGGGATATCATGGTGGGGCCGGGGCGTGGCTCGGCCGCCGGCAGCATTGTTTCTTACTGTCTGGAAATTACGGACATCGATCCGATTCGATACGATCTGCTGTTTGAACGGTTCCTGAACCCGGAACGTGTGTCCATGCCGGATATCGATATTGATTTCTGCTTTGAAAGACGCCAGGAGGTCATCGACTATGTGGTGGAAAAGTATGGCAAGGACAATGTCGTTCAGATTGTGACCTTCGGTACGCTGGCGGCAAAGGGTGTGGTGCGGGATGTCGGGCGTGTGCTGGATATGCCGTATGCCAGATGTGACGCCATCGCGAAGATGATACCCGGCGATCTGGGCATGACGTTGGATAAGGCGCTGCAGCAAAGCCCGGATCTGAAGGCGGTCTATGAGCAGGATGAGGATGTGAAATACCTGATCGACATGGCAAAACGCCTGGAGGGACTGCCACGCCATACGTCGATGCACGCGGCCGGCGTGGTGATCGGTCAGAGTGCGATGGATGAATTTGTTCCGCTTTCCAGAGCGTCGGACGGGACAATCACGACCCAGTTCACGATGACGACGTTAGAGGAGCTGGGACTGCTGAAGATGGATTTCCTGGGGCTGCGGACGCTGACGGTGATTCAGAATGCGGTGCGTCAGGTAAAGAGCAATCATGGAGTATCGCTGGATATGGGGGCGATTGACTACAATGATAAGGCAGTTCTCGATTCGATCGGCACCGGCAAGTGTGAGGGTGTGTTCCAGCTTGAAAGCACGGGGATGAAAAGCTTCATGAAGGAACTGAAGCCGGAGAATCTGGAGGATATCATTGCCGGTATCTCCCTCTACCGTCCGGGACCGATGGATTTTATTCCCAAATATCTGAAGGGGAAGAACGACAAGTCTTCGATCACCTACGATTGTCCACAGCTGGAGCCGATTCTGAAGCCGACCTATGGCTGCATTGTCTATCAGGAGCAGGTCATGCAGATTGTCCGCGATCTGGCCGGTTACACGATGGGGCGGAGCGATCTGGTGCGCCGCGCCATGTCCAAGAAAAAGACAGCGGTCATGGAGAAGGAACGCCGGAATTTTGTCTATGGCAATGAAGAGGAGCACGTGAAGGGCTGCATCCATAACGGGATCGCGGAGGCGACGGCGAACCACATTTATGACGAGATGACAGATTTCGCCCGTTATGCGTTCAACAAATCCCATGCGGCCTGCTACGCGGTGGTTGCGTATCAGACGGCCTTTTTAAAATATTATTATCCGCGAGAATATATGGCGGCGCTGATGACCTCGATCATGGATAATATTACCAAGGTGTCGGAGTATATTCTCGTCTGCCGCCAGATGGGGATCGAGATCCTTCCGCCGGATATCAACGAAGGACAGAGCGGATTTTCGGTATCGGGCAATGCGATCCGCTACGGTCTGTCTGCCATCAAGAGTGTGGGACGCAGCGTGGTGGATTCGATCATCGCGGAACGTTCGGCGCATGGGTTATTTACCTCCATGGATGATTTTATCGAGCGAATGGCCGGGCATGATGTGAATAAGCGGACACTGGATAATTTTATCAAGTCGGGAGCGTTTGACTCAATGCCGGGCAACCGGCGGCAGAAAACGCTGGTCGCCCCCATGCTTCTGGATCAGAAGAACCGGGACAGAAAAAATGATATTGCCGGTCAGATGAGTCTGTTTGACTTTGCCGGGGAGGAGGAAAAGGCCCGCTATCAGGTTAGCATGCCGGATGTACCGGAGTTTTCCAGAGAGGAGCTTCTGGCTTTCGAGCGGGATATTCTGGGGATCTATGTCAGCGGCCATCCGCTGGATGAGTACATGGAGCTCTGGAACAACCATGTGACGGCGAAGACGTCGGATTTCCTGGTCGACGAAGAGAGCGGGGAATCGGTTGTGAAGGATAATTCCCGGGTAACGGTGGGCGGCATGATCACGGGCAAGGTGCTGAAGCTGACCCGCACCGGGCAGCAGATGGCGTTTGTCACCGTGGAGGATATGGTCGGAACGGTGGAGGTTCTCGTATTTCCGCGCGATTATGAACAGAATCGGGGCATACTGAATGAGGACGTAAAAGTGTTTGTGGAGGGCCGTGTGTCGGTGGGCGAAGGTCCGGTGGGCAAGCTGATCTGCGAACGGATTCTCCCGTTTGACCAGGTGCCGCGCAATCTGTGGCTGAAGTTTGCCGACAAGGCGGATTATGACACCAGACAGAAACGGATTTATGATATTTTGCGCACAGCGGAAGGAAATGACACCGTGATCATTTATCTGGAGAAGGAAAGAGCCAGAAAAATACTGCCGGCGAACTGGAAAATCTGTGCAAATAAGACAATGCTGGACCGTCTGAAGGGGGAACTTGGTGAAAATAATGTCAGACTTGTGGAAAAGGGATTGAAAAGACGATGAAAATGTTTTAAAATACTGATGACCATTTTAGATGACTGGATATCGACAGGAGGAAACGACTATGGCAAAGCAGGTGAAGACAATTGGCGTCCTGACGAGCGGCGGAGACGCGCCGGGGATGAATGCAGCCATCCGTGCGGTGGTGCGAACTGCTTTAAATAAAGGCCTGAAGGTGAAGGGAATCATGCGTGGATATTCCGGTCTCCTTCAGGAAGAAATTATTGATATGGACAGCAGCAGCGTATCCAATATCATTTACCGCGGTGGTACGATTCTGTATACGGCGAGATGTATGGAGTTTATGACGCCGGAGGGACAGCAGCAGGGTGCGGAGATCTGTCATAAGCATGGAATAGACGGAATTGTTGTCATTGGCGGCGACGGTTCCTTCCGCGGCGCCGGGAAGCTGGCTTCGCTGGGGATCAATACCATCGGCGTGCCGGGGACGATTGATCTCGATATTGCCTGTACGGATTACACGATTGGTTTTGATACGGCGGTGAACACCGCGATGGAGGCCATTGATAAGGTTCGGGATACTTCGACTTCCCATGAGCGGTGCAGTATCATCGAGGTGATGGGACGCAACGCGGGTTATATCGCTCTGTGGTGCGCGATCGCAAACGGTGCGGAGGCGGTTCTGCTTCCGGAGCGCTACGACGGGAATGAGCAGATGCTGATCAACAAGATCATTGCGAACCGCAAGCAGGGCAAGCGCCACAACATCATTATCAACGCGGAGGGCATCGGTCATTCGACTTCCATGGCGCGGCGTATCGAGGCGGCAACCGGTATTGAGACGCGGGCGACGATTCTTGGCCACATGCAGCGCGGCGGTACACCGACCTGCAAGGACCGTGTGTACGCATCGATCATGGGCGCGAAGGCGGCGTTGCTGCTGTGCGAAGGGAAGAGCAACCGCCTGGTGGCCTACAAGCACGGCGAGTATGTGGATTTCGATATTCAGGAAGCGCTTCAGATGAAGAAGGATATTCCGGAGGATCAGTACGAGATTTCCCAGATGCTGGAGAGATGACGCGCATCCGGCCAGCTTACCATGCCCGGCGGGGTCTCCCCGCCGGGCATTCGAATGCAACGGGCGGTGTCTGGCGGAAACGAGGAAAATGAGATGAGTGAGACGATGGTGCTTTGTGGTTCAAACAGCTACGAGCAGAAATATTATTTTAATGAAGAGTTTGACAGCCTTCCGGAATCGGTCAAGAAGCAGCTGCAGGTGATGTGCGTCTGGTTCACGGAGGAATGCGGCGGGATTCTGACGCTGGAGTTTGCAGAGGATGGCAGGCTGGAATTCCGGTTCCGCACATCCGAGTACGACGGATATTGTGACGAGATCGGGGCGGATCTGAAGATTAAGGAATATCAGCGAGAGGGCCGTGATCTTCTGGAGGCGCTGGAGACCTTTTACAAGGTGTTCTATCTCGGGGAAGATGCTGAGGAAGAGACGGAATGAGACTGCGCATAGGAGATCTGGATCTGGAGAATAATCTGATCCTGGCGCCGATGGCGGGGGTGACTGATCTGCCGTTTCGCATGCTCTGCCGGGAGCAGGGCTGTGGTCTTCTGGTGACGGAGATGGTCAGCGCGAAGGCGGTTTATTATGGAAATAAAAATACGAAAGAGCTGTTGACAGTGGATCCGGGGGAACGTCCGATTGCGGTGCAGCTCTTTGGTTCCGACCCGGAGATCGTCGGCGCGATGGCACACCGGATTGAGGAAGGACCGTATGACATCATCGATTTCAATATGGGCTGTCCGGTGCCGAAGGTCGTGAACAATGGAGAAGGCTCCGCACTGATGAAGGATCCGAAACAGGCCGGAGCGATCCTGTCCGCGCTGGTGCGCAGCGTGAAGAAGCCGGTGACTGTGAAATTCCGTAAGGGATTTGACGAGAAGCATGAAAATGCCGTGGAGATCGCGCAGATTGCGGAGGCCTGCGGCGTGGCGGCGGTGGCTGTGCATGGACGCACCCGGGAACAGTATTACTCGGGAAAGGCAGACTGGGAGGTCATTCGCCGGGTCAAAGAGGCGGTGCGGATTCCGGTAATCGGCAATGGCGATATCTTCACGCCGGAAGATGCGAAGCGCTGCCTGGAGGAGACCGGCTGCGACGGGCTGATGATTGCCCGCGGCGCGCGGGGAAACCCGTGGATTTTCCGGGAGATTCGTCATTATCTGGATACCGGGGAGCGGCTGCCGGGACCGACGGCCGATGAGATTGCGGATATGGTGCTTCGGCATGCCCGGATGCAGGCGGCGTATCGCGGCATAACCATGGGGATGAAGGAAATGCGCAAGCACATCGCCTGGTATACCGCCGGGCTGCCTCATTCGGCGTCGATCCGCCGGGCGGCCAATACCGTGGAAACCATGGAAGAATTGGAAACGTTGGCGAACCAGATCCGCACCGGTCGATGCGCGCGTTGAGAAAATCCCGGCAGGTGTGATCGTCCGGCCAGAGCGGGGAATTCCGGCAAGCGAGATCGTCTGACCAGAGTAAGGGACAGAAGAAGGGAGAACATATGAAGACAGCATTATCCATCGCCGGCAGCGATTCCAGCGGCGGCGCCGGTATCCAGGCCGACTTAAAAACAATGACCATGAACGGTGTGTTTGCCATGAGCGCGATCACAGCGCTGACGGCTCAGAATACGACCGGGGTGAGGGGAATTCTGGAGGTGAGCAGAGAATTCCTGCAGCAGCAGATCGACGCCGTGTTTGAGGATATCCGGCCGGATGCCGTGAAAATCGGTATGGTGCCGACTGCGGAGCAGATGGAAACGATCGCCGGACGGCTGACTGTTTACCATGCGCAGAACGTGGTTGTCGATCCGGTGATGGTGGCGACCAGCGGTTCGCGCCTGTCCGAGTCCGGGGCGGTGGGAGCATGGAAGGAAAGACTGTTTCCCCTGGCGGCAGTGGTGACGCCCAACATTCCGGAAGCGGAGATTCTGGCCGGAATGCAGATTCACACAGAAGCGGATATGGAAACGGCAGCCAGGCGGATCGGTGAGACCTGCGGCTGCGCGGTCCTGATCAAAGGCGGACACCAGATCAATGACGCCAACGACTTCCTGTATTCGAAAACGGGCGGACGATGGTTTGCCGGACAACGGATTGACAATTCCAATACACACGGCACGGGCTGTACGCTTTCCAGTGCGATTGCCGCCAATCTGGCGAAAGGCTGCGACCTGGAGACGGCGGTGATGCGAGCCAAGGCGTACATTTCCGGCGCACTGGGCGCCATGCTGGATCTTGGGAAGGGGAGTGGCCCGATGAATCATGCGTTTGACCTCACAGGCCCGTTTGCGGAATGAGTCCGAAAATGCCTGTCCCCTTCTTGACATCACTTTGTGTTTGGGATATAATACTGAGAATGCATCGAGTCAGGAGAAAACATGGGGATTGCCTGACGGAAAATTATGGAAGTATAGGAAGGGATATCAATCATGGCAGAAAAGAAACATATTTTGACTTACGCGGGTCTGAAAAAATACGAGGATGAGCTGCAGGATCTGAAGGTGAACCGTCGCCGTGAGGTTGCTCAGAAGATCAAGGAAGCGAGAGAGCAGGGTGATTTGTCCGAGAACGCCGAGTATGATGCAGCGAAGGATGAGCAGCGCGACATTGAACTTCGGATTGAGGAGCTGGAGAAGCTGCTGAAGAACGTGGAAGTGGTAGATGAAGACGAGGTTGACCTCAACAAGATCAGCATCGGCTGCAAAGTGAAGGTATATGATATCGAATTTGACGAAGAGATGGAATTCCAGATCGTGGGTTCGACGGAGGCCAACAGCCTGAAGAATAAGATTTCGAATGAATCTCCGGTCGGCCAGGCGCTTCTGGGCAGAAGCGTCGGGGAAGTCGTGGACGTAGAGACGCAGGCCGGCGTGATCCAGTACAAGGTTCTTGATATCCAGAGGGTATCCTAGTCGCGCCGGATCGAGAGGATTTACGAAACATGCGGCGGAATACATATTGTATGTGTTTCGCCGCATGGTTTCGTTCATACCCGGGGCTTGTGAGAGGGTCGTGGGAATATAGCAGACAAAGGAGTCAGAGAAGATGGCAGAGCAGCAGAAGGGAAAGCAGCAGAAGCAGGAGCCGGATATCAACCAGCTTCTGAAGGTGCGTCGGGAAAAGCTGGCGGAGCTTCAGGCCGCAGGCAACGATCCGTTCCGCATTACGAAGTATGACGTATCCGTACACAGCACCGATGTGAAAGAAGAGTATGAGAACTATGAAGGAAAGGATGTCTCGATTGCCGGACGTATGATGTCGAAGCGTGTCATGGGCAAGGCTTCATTCTGTCATATTCAGGATCTGAAGGGTACGATTCAGTGTTATGTGACCAGAGACGATCTGGGCGAGGAAGCCTATAAAGAGTTCAAGCGCATGGATATCGGAGATATCGTGGGCGTGAAGGGCTTTGTTTTCACGACAAAGATGGGCGAGATTTCCGTTCACGCGAAGGAACTGACCCTCCTGTCGAAGAGCCTGCAGATTCTGCCGGAGAAGTATCACGGGCTGACCAATACCGATATGCGCTATCGCCAGCGCTATGTCGATCTGATTATGAATGAAGAGGTACGCAAGACCTTTGTCATGCGTTCGCAGATCATCAGCAGCATTCGACGTTATCTGGACGGTCTGGGTTTCCTGGAGGTGGAGACGCCGATGCTGGTGGCCAATGCCGGAGGAGCCGCTGCGCGTCCCTTTGAGACGCATTACAATGCACTGGACGAGGACGTGAAGCTCCGTATCTCGCTGGAGCTGTATCTGAAGAGACTGATTGTGGGCGGCATGGAGCGCGTCTACGAAATCGGCCGCGTATTCCGCAACGAAGGACTGGACACCCGGCACAATCCGGAATTCACCCTGATGGAGCTGTATCAGGCTTATACCGATTATTACGGGATGATGGATCTGACAGAGAACATGTTCCGCCATGTTGCGCAGGAAGTCTGCGGCACGACGACGATTCCCTACGCTGAAGTGGAGATTGACCTGGGCAAGCCATTCCGCCGTCTGACGATGATCGACGCGATCCGGGAGTATGCGGGAATCGATTTCAATGAGATTCGGACGACCGAGGAGGCGAAGAAGCTGGCGGACGAGAAGGAAATCCATTACGAAGACCGCCATGTCCGCGGTGATATCATCAACCTCTTCTTCGAAGAATTCGTGGAGGACAAGCTGATTCAGCCGACCTTCATCATGGATCATCCGGTGGAGGTCTCTCCGTTAACCAAGCGCAAGCCCGACCATCCGGAGCAGGTGGAGCGCTTTGAACTCTTTATCTATGGCCGTGAGATGTGCAACGCATACTCAGAACTCAACGATCCGATTGATCAGCGCGCACGCTTCGCGCAGCAGGACGCCAATGCGGCGGCCGGCGACGCGGAGGCAGAACACACCGATGAGGATTTCCTGAATGCGCTGGAGATCGGCATGCCGCCGACCGGAGGCATCGGCTACGGCATCGACCGCCTGGTCATGCTGCTGACCAATTCGCCGGCGATTCGGGATGTGCTGCTGTTCCC
>JAJQCD010000001.1 GCA_021202925.1 Clostridiales bacterium
AGGCGAGAGACGGGACCATTATGGACGTCGTGCGGCAGATTAAGCCGTTTGAATTCTCACCGAGAAAGTAGAAAGAGACAAAAGATGGGGGGACAGCCGCGGCTGTCCCCCGTTGCGTAAAATCGGAAAGCTATGGTACGAACCGATACCCCAGTCCGCGAAGGGTGATGATATGTTTCGGATTCTGCTTATCCTCTTCGATCTTGCCGCGCAGGCGGTTGATGTAGACCATAATGGCGTTGTCGTCGACGGCGGTCAGATTTCCCCAGACCTGTTCATAAATCATGTCTTTGGTAAAGACCTGCTGTGGGTGTTTCAGAAACAGCAGCAGCAACGCGCTTTCCCTGGAAGAGAGAATCAGCTCTTTGCCGTCTTTGAAAAACCGCATGGTTGTTGTGTCGTAGGTAAATGGACCACAGGTGAGCGTGTCGGCCGTGTTCTGCGACAGGCTCTTGTCCCGCCGGATCAGCGCTTTTACCTTCGCGCCGAGTACCAGGGGACGGAACGGCTTCGTGATGTAATCGTCCGCGCCGATGGAAAGGCCATAAAGGGAATCATAGTCTTCGTTCCGTCCGCTGACGATCATGATCGGCGTAGGAATACCCTGGCCACGAATCTTCTGAATGACTTCAAATCCTTCCATATCGCCGAGCATGACATCCATCAGGATGACGTCAAAGGTGTGATTGCGGATGACAGAGAGAGCCTCGGCGCCGCTTCCGGCGATGGTTGTCTCAAGACCGTTGCTTTTCATCACCTTATCCAGGAGCTTACAGATGGCGGGGTCATCGTCGACGATCAGCACTTTATCTGCCATGAAAATTCCTCCGTAGCGTTGGTAGACAGTTGTAAAGGAGATACTGAATCTATTATAATGGGAATGCAAAAACAAGTCAAGGAGAGAGGAAACATGAAACCGAAACGAATGTGGAGTCTGATGATTGTGCTGCTGCTTTTTCTGGCGGTATTTCTGGCGTCGGCGTCTTCGATCCGGAACCGTTATCGCGACCGTATCATGGAAACATATAAGAACCAGCTCCTGCTCACATCGCGGATTCTTGCGAGGAACATGTCGCTGTCCCTTGAGGAATTCCGAACCGATCTGCTGTTTCTTTCCGGTCAGGCGGAGAAGGGAGCAGAGGACGTTTTGTTTCGGGAATTCCTGGAGGCGCAGAATGGACTGGAGGATGATCTTTTGTGGGAGGATGAACAGGGAGAGATCGGAAGAGCAATCCGCGGTCTGACACTGGAAGATCCGGTGCTGCTTACGCAGTTTGAGGATGGGCAGAGTGTGTGGCAGTATCAGGATAAAAACGGAAAACATTATATGGCATTTAAGCGGCCGTTGCGTACGGGTGGCATGCTTGTGCTTGCGGTGGATACGGAACAGTATTACCAGCAGCTGATATCAGATATTCAGATCGGCAGCAATGGTTATATTATGGTGAAAAATTCGACCGGCGTGATTATTATGCATCCGCAGGAGGAACAGTGGGGGATCCATGTCGTAGAGGGGCGAAGGCAGATGTACCCGGAGTTGGACTTTGAAAGTCTGGAGGACATGGTGGAAGAGCAGTGCCAGGGCAGGGAAGGAATATCCGAATACTATTCCTATTGGTGGGGAGCTCCGGATATTCCCAGGGTAAAGAAGATCAGCGCCTATGCGCCGGCGTCGATTGGCGATGATTTCTGGGTAATCAGCTCCGTAGTGGATTACGATGATTACTATCTGCCCGCTGAGAACGGGTTCCGCGACGTTACGCTTCTGTTTACGGGGGCGCTTTTTGTGTTTGCCCTGATGGCGGTTTTGCTGATCAAACTGTTACTTGACCGGGGCAGGGCGACCGAGGAGATTGGGGCTTTGCGTGAGATGAATGAGCGCCTGGAGGAGCTGCATCAGGAAGAGGAGAGAATGGCGCATCAGCAGAGGCTGCAGATTATGGGAACGATGACTGGCGGTATTGCGCATGAGTTCAACAATTTTCTGACGCCGATTATGGGGCATGCGGAGCTTCTGATGATGACGCTGGATGAGGATTCGGAGGAGTATGACAGCGCTCATGAGATTTATGAGGCGTCTGAGAAGGCGAAGGATGTGATACGGCAGATTTCTGCATTGAGCAGGAAAAATGTTGAGACAGTATATAAGCGGATCGAAGTGAAAAAGCTCCTGACCAGGGCGAGCAGGATGGTGGAATCCATCTGCCCGGCCAACATACGCCTGGAGACGGAGGTGAATGTGGACGATACATATATCCTGGGAAACTCGACTCAGCTGAGCCAGGTGATTCTCAATATCTGTGTGAACGCGGCCCATGCGATCGGCAAGAAGGGCGATGGCTGGATCCGGCTCGGTGTGACAGGGGTGGATCGGGAGAGCCTGCAGCGTAGCCTTGAGAAGGATACGATTCAGCTGTCCCGGGACTGGAACCAATATGTGCAGATTGACATTGCAGATAATGGGTGCGGGATGGATTCCGAGACATTGAAACAGATTTTTACCCCATTTTTTACAACGAAAAAGGCCGGAGAGGGAACCGGCCTGGGGTTGGCGCTGGCAGAGCAGATCGTTCTTTCCCACAAGGGATATATTTATGTGGAAAGCGAACCGGGGAAGGGATCGGTATTCCACGTCTGCCTGCCTGTACTGGAGACAGATGAATCGTTTGAAGTGCCGCGAAAGGAGGATGGGAAGGGACTACGTCTTGTCGCGGTGGATGATAACAAAAAGGTACTGAATCTTCTGGAAAAGAATTTTTCAAAAATTGGACAGCAGATCATGACTTGCAGCACGAGAGAGGAACTGGCCGGAATCCTCAGCCGGGAGAATGTGGATGTGCTGGTTGTGGATGAGAGCCTGGAGGGAGGCAGCGGCGTGGAATTCTGCATGTCGATTCAGGGACGGTATCCGACCATGATCAAGATCATTATGACGGATGCGCCGGATGCGGCGATTCTTGATGCGAAGCATAAGAAGATCATCGACGCATATCTGATCAAACCTGTGTTGGACACCACGATTCTGAGGGTGGTGATGGACTGTCAGGCGGAACGGCAACGGGAGGGGTTCGGAGTCTGACCGGGTAGAAACATGACAAGGTCCCTTAATAATTTGTAAGAAAAAGCGCTTGAGAGTGTAAGACTGATTTCCTATGATGCATTCAGAAAGAAAAATGAATGCAGAAGAAACGGAGGAAATCAAGAAATGAATGAAACAATGCTTGCGGTTCTCGGGTTTGCGGCAATTATCACGGTCATTGTCCTGCTTTTGAGGAGTGTGACCGTCCCGTCACTTGCTTTTATCGGAGTTGGAACCGTGACGACGGCGATCCTGGTGCTGAGTGGAACCTTCTCTATCAGCGAGATGGGTGATTTTATCAAATCTGGTGTATCCGGTGTACACTCAACTGCGACACTCTTTATTTTTTCGGTGATGTTTTTTGGGATCATGACGGATGCGGGGATGTTTGATCGGATCATAGGTGCGCTGATGAAGCGAGTTGGAAATAACGTGGTTGGCGTGGCGGTGATGACCTGCGTGATCGCCATGATCGGCCATCTGGACGGAGGCGGCGCATCGACGTTTCTGATTACAATTCCAGCAATGCTTCCGGTGTACAGGCGTCTGAATATGCGTCCCGCCACATTGCTTCTGATCTGCGTGACCGCAATGGGTGTAATGAACCTGATGCCCTGGGGCGGACCGACCATGCGTGCCGCGACGGTACTTGGAATCGAGGCAAATGATCTGTGGGTCCGGCTTATGCCGATGCAGGCGGTCGGTATCATCATTGCGTTCGCTACAGCGTTTATCTGGGGAAACATAGAAAAGAGAAGGGGTGCCGGAACCGTGGCTGCCGTGTCCGAAAACGCGGGCGTGAGCGACGAAGAGGTGACACATGAACTGGCGAGGCCGCATCTGTTTGCCTTCAACGCGATTCTGACCCTGATCGTCATTCTCTGTTTGGTTTTCCTCGATGTGCCGTCTTACTTTGTCTTCATGGTTGGCTGCGCGGCTGCCCTGTTTGTCAACTATCCGGGTTCGAAGCTCCAGAATAAGATCATCAAGTCGCATGCGGATTCCGCACTGATGATGGCCTCCACGATTCTGGCCGCGGGCGCTTTCCTGGGCGTATTGGAAGAGACGGAAATTATGGTACATATGGCGCATATCATGGCGTCCTTCATCCCGGCTTCCCTGGGCATATTCCTTCCGCTTATTATCGGCGCTTTTTCTGTACCATTGACGCTGATGTTCGACACAGATTCCTACTTCTTTGGCTTGCTCCCTGTCCTGATTGAGGTAGGCAATCAGTTTGGTGTGGATCCGGTTCATACCGCGATCGCGATGGTCGTGTGTAGAAACTGCGCGACCTTCATCAGTCCGGTCGCTCCGGCTACCTTCCTGGGAATTGGCCTGGCGGGAGTAGAGATTAAAGACCATATCAGACATTGCTTCTTCTGGCTCTGGGGTGTCAGCCTGATCTGTCTGACTTCCGGAATCGTGTTGGGAATTATTCATTTTTAAGTTGGAAGCGGGTATCATGGACAGGCGATGAGCCGGGAAGAGAGAATCTTTCCGGCTCATCGCCTGTCCATTTTCCGGGGAATCGATGAAAAGTTCTATTGCAATTTCAACAGAATGTGATATAATTTTAACGATAGCCGCCCTGGACAGGCAATCATTCCGAATGGCGGAAAACAGGAACCATGTTTCATGTCAGGTTTGCATACCATCATTTTATTCAAGGAGGAATCATCAATGGAAATCAAGAACTACAACAATCTGTTAGTGGAAATCGAGGATGATATCGCTGTCGTTACGATCAATCGTCCGAAAGCTCTGAATGCGCTGAATACCGAGACGCTGACCGAGCTCGATGATCTGACATCCACGATTGCCGCATCAAAGGAAGTAAAGGTCGTGATTCTGACCGGTTCCGGCCAGAAGTCGTTCGTGGCTGGCGCTGACATCGCCGAGATGGTCAATGCGACACCGGCTGAGGGCCGTACGATGTCTCTCCTGGCAGCAGGCGTCTTTTCCAGACTGGAGACCATGCCGCAGGTTACCATTGCCGCAGTGAACGGTTTTGCTCTGGGCGGCGGCTGTGAGATTTCCATGGCCTGCGATATCCGCGTGGCTTCTGATAATGCGAGATTTGGACAGCCGGAAGTGGGACTGGGCATCCTGCCTGGATTTGGCGGCACCCAGCGTCTGCCGAGACTGATTGGCAAGGGTCGTGCGAAAGAACTGATTTTCACCTGTGACCAGATCAAGGCGGACGAAGCATATCGGATCGGACTGGTGAACAAGGTTGTTGGGCAGGAAGAGCTGATCGCAACCTGCAAGGAGATGGCGAAGAAGATTGCTTCCAAGGGCAGTTACGCCGTGACTCTGGCGAAGCAGGCGATCAATATCGGTATGGATACCGATTTGGCAAGCGGCCTGAAGCTGGAGGCGAATATCTTTGCACTTTCCTATGCTTCCCACGACAAGAAGGAAGGCATGCAGGCATTCCTGGAGAAGAGAAAAGCAGATCTGACCGATTTCTAAGATGATATTCTGTGGTCATATGTACAGGCGCCAGTCCGCGAACGGAAACGGATGGCGCCTGTCGTCTGTTTTATCTTCATTTTTTCATTTCGAACCATTGTGAAATATTGGCGCTTATGGTAAACTGTAGGCGGACGAGGCGCGAAGGGCGCCTGGATTCTGGCGGGAGGAAGTTCCATGATAGCGATTGTCGATTACGATGCGGGAAATCTGAAAAGTGTAGAGAAGGCGCTGACAGCCCTGGGAGAGCAGCCGCTGGTCACGCGGGACAGGAAGCAAATCCTGGCTGCGGACAAGGTGATACTGCCGGGTGTCGGCGCTTTTGGCGACGCGATGGAGCGTCTGCACCAGTATGAACTGGTGGATGTGCTTCGCGAGGTTGCCGCAGGGGGAACGCCATTTCTTGGCATCTGCCTGGGATTGCAGCTGCTCTTTGCGCGCAGCGATGAGAGCGATGGCGTGGAGGGGCTGGGCATTCTGCCGGGCGAGATCTTAAGGATTCCGGAATGTGAAGGAATGAAGATTCCGCACATGGGCTGGAACTCCATTGATATTCGGCCGGAGAGCCGATTGTTGGCAGGTATTCCGAATGAGTCTTACGTCTATTTTGTGCATTCCTATTATCTGAAGGCGGCAGAACCGGAGACGGTAACTGCTACGACGGAATATATTACGCATATTCATGCGGCCGTGGAGCGGGGGAATGTCTGCGCGACTCAGTTCCATCCGGAGAAGAGTGGCGAGATCGGACTCCGGATTCTGAAAAATTTCATCCGTTTGTAGGATACGGCAGGAAGGAGCGGCATATATGCTTACAAAACGAATCATTCCCTGCCTGGATGTGAACAACGGGCGGGTAGTCAAGGGTGTCAATTTTGTAAATCTGCGGGATGCGGGCGATCCGGTGGAGATCGCGGAAGCTTACGACAGGGCAGGCGCGGATGAACTGGTTTTTCTCGATATTACGGCTTCGTCCGATGCGCGGGAGACTGTGGTGGACATGGTGCGGCGTGTGGCGGAAAAGGTATTCATTCCTTTTACGGTCGGCGGCGGAATCCGTACCGTAGATGATTTTCGGAAAATTCTGCGCGAAGGTGCGGATAAGATTTCCGTGAATTCTGCGGCGATCAATCGTCCGGAGCTGATCTCAGAAGCGGCGGATAAGTTTGGACGCCAGTGTGTGGTGGTTGCGATTGACGCGCGCCGGAGAGCGGACGGATCCGGCTGGAACGTATTCAAAAATGGAGGCCGGATTGATACGGGGCTGGATGCGATCGAGTGGGCGAGACAGGCGGACGCGCTCGGCGCGGGTGAGATTCTGCTGACAAGCATGGATTGCGACGGCACGAAGGCGGGATATGATAATGAACTGACGGCTCTGATTGCGGAGAATGTATCCGTACCGGTCATTGCCTCGGGCGGCGCCGGGACGATGGAACATTTCTATGATGCGCTGACCGTGGGAAAGGCGGACGCGGCTCTCGCGGCTTCTTTGTTTCACTACAGAGAACTGGAGATTCGTGATCTGAAGCAATACCTGCGCGGCCGGGGAATTTCGGTGCGGCTGTGACCCGCAGATGCAGCAAAGGAGCGGCAACCGGGCCGCGGAGAATGGGAACGGGAATATACAGGGAGAGGAACTGAAGAAAAGGAGCAAAGGACGATGGGAGCGATTGCGAATGACTGGCTGGAGCCTTTGAGGCCGGAGTTTGGGAAACCGTATTACAGACAGCTTTATCAGAAGGTGAAAGAAGAATATTCGACGAGGCAGTGTTTCCCGGATGCGAATGATATTTTTAACGCCTTTGAATTTACGCCGCTCTCGGAAGTGAAGGTGGTCATTCTGGGGCAGGATCCGTATCATAATGTGGGTCAGGCGCATGGCCTGTGCTTTTCCGTAAAGCCGGATGTGGAGATTCCTCCATCCCTGGTGAATATTTATCAGGAATTGCATGATGATCTGGGATGCTACATTCCGGACAATGGTTACCTGGTGAAGTGGGCGAAGCAGGGTGTGATGCTGTTGAATACGGTTCTTACGGTGCGTGCACATGCGGCCAATTCCCACCGGGGATTGGCTGGGAGGAATTCACCGATGCAGCGATCCGGATTCTGAATCAGCAGGATCGCCCGATGGTGTTTATTCTCTGGGGACGTCCGGCGCAGATGAAGAAGGCGATGCTCACCAATCCGAAGCATCTGATTCTGGAAGCGCCGCATCCCAGTCCGCTGTCTGCTTATCGCGGATTTTTTGGCAGCCGTCCGTTTTCAAAGACGAATGCCTATCTGGAACAATATGGTCTGATTCCGATTGACTGGCAGATTGAAAATGTCCGTCATGCATAGTGTCTGGACAGCGTTGCCTGAGAGAGCGGCAATGTAAAAAACTGCCGGGAACCGGACCATATAAAAGGAGACTGACATGATAGAATTTTTGAAGGTCATCGTGCTTGGAATTGTAGAGGGATTTACAGAGTGGCTTCCGATCAGCAGCACGGGACATATGATCCTGGTGGACGAACTGATCCACCTGAATGTAAGTGAGGATTTTAAGACCGTTTTTCTTGTGGTCATTCAGCTGGGGGCGATTCTGGCCGTGGTCGTCCTGTATTTTCGCAGGCTGAATCCATTTGATCCGGGGAAGACAGAAAATCAGAAATGGGCGACGATCCGCCTGTGGATGAAGATTGTGATCGCCTGCGTACCGGCGGCTGTGTTTGGCCTGCTTCTGGATGACTGGATGGATGCGCATCTTTACAATGCGTGGGTTGTGGCGACGATGCTGATTGTCTATGGTATTCTCTTTATTATGATTGAGAACCGGAACGTGGGAAGGGATTTCGCGATTCAGCGCGTGACGCAGATCAGCTATCAGACCGCTCTTTTCATTGGCCTGTTTCAGGTGCTATCTCTTGTACCGGGCACGTCCCGGTCGGGTGCGACGATTCTGGGTGCCATGATCCTGGGCTGCTCCAGAAGCGCGGCTGCGGAATTCTCTTTCTTCCTGGGAATCCCGGTCATGTTCGGAGCCAGTCTTCTGAAACTGGTGAAATATGGATTTGCTTTTTCTGCGGTAGAATTGTTCTATCTGATCGCAGGGATGGCGATTGCATTTGGCGTGTCTGTCGTTTCCATTCGCTTTCTGATGGGATTTATCCGCAAGAATGATTTTAAACCCTTCGGATACTATCGGATCGTACTCGGCGTGATTGTCCTGGCGTTCTTTACTGTGCGGACACTGATGGGCTGACGTACTTTTGCGGAGTGGTTTACTGATTCGGTTCGACGACGCGGACGATCAGACGGTTGGGCAGACAGACAATCAGTTCTCCGTTTTGGGATATTTTGCCCTGCGCCACGCAGACGTGATCGGGGCAGCTTGCTTCCGTGACTTCGGCGGCGCCGTCATGGATGACGAGGTGGTTGGTTCCACCTGCGTAGGTATCGAGAATGACGTCAAGCTCGTCGTCAAGAGGATAAGTCGCAACAACAGAGCCATCTACGGATATTTCCACGCGGGTAGCGGGAGCCTGGCGGAAGGCGAGATTGATGAGGCCGCCGACGGCGGCGGCAATGAGAATGGCGGCAATCAGGATGAAATCCTGTATTGTAAATTTTTTCATGAAGCGAATCACCTTTCTGTATCGGTATCCGGATGGGATACGGATCGGATGTGGGAAGCGTACCGCCTCCGGACCGTTATCAGTGTAACACAAGGAGAAGGAAGTCGCAACGAAAAAAAGGAAAAAGGCGACCGGAAGGATAAGGAATGATGGAGGAAAGACAGAACAAACGCAGTCACGGAGCCAGGGAGACAGCGCTGTATGGAATGCTGATTGCCCTGGCGTTTATTTTCAGTTATGTTGAATCGTTGTTTCCGATGCCGGTTCCGATTCCCGGCGTGAAACTGGGGCTGGCAAACCTGGTGAGCGTAGTCGGATTATACACGGTCGGCGCGCCGGGGACAGCGGTGGTGTCGCTTCTCCGCATTGTAATGGTCGGATTTACGTTCAGCAACCCGGGAAGCATGCTGTATTCTCTGTCCGGCGGTGTGCTGAGCCTGATCGTCATGATCCTGATGAAAAAAAGCGGGGGTTTCAGCAAGGTCGGTGTCAGCGTCGCGGGTGGAATTTTCCACAATATCGGGCAGCTGGGAATGGCGGCGTTCATTACCGGTACGGCCGGTGTTTTTGCGTATCTGCCGGTGCTGCTGGTGGCGGGGGTGGTGACCGGAGCGGTTATCGGCCTGCTCGGCGGGCTGATCGTAGAGCGCATTTCGCCGGTGGCAGCGCGAATGAGAGACCGCTGATCCCGGAGTCATTATGGGAAATGACGGGAAAATCGGAAAAAACAGCAAAAATTCAGTTGTTTCTGATATGGCAGAGAGCATGTTTTAGTGTTATACTCCGAATAATGAAATCGATACCACATTTGCGATTCTCGCAGGGAGGAGAGAGATATGATCAGCGAAGCAGTCAGGCGGTTGGTGCAATATGGATTGGAAACAGGGCTTCTGGAGGAAACGGATGCAATTTACGCCAGGAATCAGCTCCTGGAGACGCTCTGTCTGGATGATTATGAAGAAGCGGGAGAAGAGATTTCCGATCCGGTGGAACTGGAAGGGACACTGAAGGAATTACTGGATGACGCATGTGCCAGAGGGCTGATCCGGGACAGCGTTACGTATCGGGATCTGTTTGACGCAAAGCTGATGAACTGTCTGATGCCGCGTCCTTCGGAGGTAGTGAGGCGATTCTGGGCACAGTATCAGTCGGGTGGGCCGCAGGTGGCGACAGACTGGTTCTATAAACTGAGTCAGGATTCGGATTATATTCGCCGCTATCGGGTGAAGAAGGATCAGAAGTGGATTGCCAGGACGCCATACGGAGATCTGGATATCACGATTAACCTGTCGAAGCCGGAGAAGGATCCGCTGGCCATAGCGGCGGCAAAGAAGGCGAAGCAGAGCGGCTATCCGAAGTGTCAGCTCTGTATGGAGAATGAGGGTTACGCGGGGCGGGCCGATCATCCGTCGAGGAACAACCACCGCATCATCCGTGTAAGGATCAATGGAAGTACCTGGGGGTTCCAGTATTCTCCTTATGTATATTACAATGAACATTGCATTGTCTTCAATGGCTGTCACACGCCGATGAAGATCGAGCGGGCGACGTTTGTGAAGCTGTTTGACTTTGTAAAACAGTTCCCGCATTATTTTCTGGGGTCGAATGCGGATTTGCCGATTGTGGGTGGTTCCATTCTCAGTCACGACCATTTTCAGGGAGGGCATTATACCTTCGCAATGGCAAAGGCGCCGGTGGAGAAGTGGTATCGGATGGAAGAATTTGCAGATGTGGAGGCGGGGATTGTCCGCTGGCCGATGTCGTGCCTGCGGCTTCGTGCCGGGAATCCGGAGCGGCTGATCGATCTGGCGGATCGGGTACTTGGCGCCTGGAGAGAGTATACGGATGAGGCTTCCTTTGTCTATGCCGAAACCGATGGGGAGCCGCACAATACGATTACGCCGATTGCCAGGAAGAACGGAGAGATGTACGAACTGGATCTGGTGCTGCGAAATAATATGACGACGGAAGAATTCCCTCTGGGGGTGTATCATCCGCATCCTGAGCTGCATCACATCAAGAAAGAAAACATTGGTCTGATTGAGGTTATGGGACTGGCTGTGCTGCCGTCGCGGCTGAAGGATGAGCTGGCGCTTCTCGAGGATTATCTTGTGGAGGGCAGGGATATCCGCAGCAATGCGTCGATTGAGAAACATGCGGACTGGGTGGATGGATTCCTTCCCGGATATCCGCAGATTACCCGTGCGAATGTAGAGGGCATCGTGAAGAATGAGGTCGGCCAGGTGTTTGCCCGTGTGCTGGAAGATGCCGGCGTATACAAATGCACTCCGGAGGGTCGGGAGGGGTTTGACCGTTTCCTGAAATCAGTCGGTTTTCAATGTGTGTGAGGACGGAATATGGATAGAACCAGGAACGCGCGGCGGTTGTCGACAACAGAAAATCTGTGGCAGGTTCAGGAAGATTGCTGTTTGAAATCTGGCGAAAGCGGAGTTATATTGTACTCAAATTCAGAAGAAATCCGGAGGAGAGTACGATGGAACAGAACAGGGAGAGAAACGCAGCCGATCTTCTGGTAGAGTGTCTGCAGGAAGAGGGCGTGGAGTATATTTTCGGGATACCGGGTGAGGAGAACCTGGCGGTCATGAATGCGATTGACGCGTCGCCAATTCGCTTTATCACGACCCGGCATGAGCAGGGTGCGGCCTTTATGGCGGATGTTTACGGGCGCCTGACCGGCAAGGCGGGTGTGTGCCTGTCAACACTGGGACCGGGCGCGACAAACCTGGTAACCGGCGTGGCGGATGCAGACAGCGACGGCGCACCGTTGGTGGCAATCACCGGGCAGATGGGCACCGAGCGGATGCACATTACGGGGCATCAGTTCCTGGATCTGACGAAAATGTTCGAGCCGATCACGAAACGGACGAAGATGGTTGTGCGCCCGGATACCGTGAATGAAATTGTGCGTCTGGCGTTCAAGTACGCAGAGAGCGAGAAGCCGGGCGCGACTCACATTAACCTTCCGGTCAATATCGCGAAAATGCCGGTGTCGGAAGCGGACAAACCGATGCATAAGAAGGTACCGACGAAGGAGTTTGCGGAGCTGAATTTGGTGGAGGACGCGGCCGGCCTGATCTTCCAGGCGAGACGGCCGGTCATCCTGGCGGGCTGCGGCGTGGTACGCGGCCGGGCTTCGAAGGAACTGACGGAATTCGCGACGAAGCTGAAGATTCCGGTTGTCCATACGATGATGGCAAAGGGGGTGATTCCCTTTGACAATGAGTATTCCATGTGGACAGTTGGCATTCCACAGAGAGATTACCAGAACAAGCTGCTGGAGAACTCGGATCTGGTGATCGCGGTTGGATATGACCTGGTGGAGTTTGCTCCGTCCAAGTGGAATGAGCATGGGGATATCCCTATTATCCATATTGACATGCTGGCAGCACATATCAACAAGCATTATGAGCCGAAGGTGGAGGTCGTCGGAGACATTGCGGACTCCCTGATGCAGATTTTGCGGAGAACATCCCGGACACAGGAGTCGGATCTGGCACGTCGGATCAAGGCGCAGATGATGGCGGAGCATGAGTCTTACGCGCAGGATGATTCTTTCCCGATGAAGCCGCAGCGCATCCTGTATGATGTGCGCAAGGTATTGGGCAGAGAGGATATTCTGGTTTCTGACGTCGGCGCCCATAAGATGTGGATTGCCCGGCATTATCACTGCTATGAGCCGAATACCTGCATCATTTCGAATGGTTTTGCGACGATGGGCATTGCGGTTCCGGGCGCAATCGGCGCGAAGCTGGTCTATCCGGATCGTCGGGTGCTGGCGATCAGCGGCGACGGCGGCTTCATGATGAACTGCCAGGAACTGGAGACAGCCCGAAGAGAGGGTATTCCGTTTGTGACGCTGATTTTCAATGATTCCAGTTACGGTCTGATCAAGTGGAAACAGATGGATCAGTATGGCAAGAGCTGCTGCGTTGATTTCACCAATCCGGATTTCGTTCGCTTTGCGGAGAGCATGGGCTGTATCGGTTATCGGATTGAGAAGGCAGCGGATCTGATCCCGACGCTGGAGAAGGCGTTTGAACAGACAGTTCCGGTTATCATTGACTGTCCGGTGGACTATTCGGAGAATACGAAGCTGACCGCGCATCTGAAGGAACTGATGGTGCAGCTGTCACAGCAGATGTGAGAACGGGCCGCAAGCAGCGGGAGGAGGGAGTTACCCCTGACTGCGGTGGTGAATTGCCTGTTGCATGCGGAAGATGAGAAAGAAAAACGGGAGGATGGACTTTGCATCCTCCCGTTTTTGTGTTATCATAGGGAAGGTGCGAAAGCGGATGAGAGGAAAAGCGGAAATGAGACAGAAGACAAGCCTGAGAAGTAGCCTGCTTCTGGTGCTGACAGCCCTGATCTGGGGAATTGCGTTCGTGGCGCAGAGTGAAGGCATGAATTATGTGGAGCCTTTTACGTTTAACGGGTGCCGTTTTGTGATCGGTGGCGTGGTACTGATTCCGGTGATTCTGTTGCTGCGGAAGGTGAATGGAGACGTGCGCAGGCGGGATGACCGGAGAAGAGTACGCACAGCAGTGGCCGGTGGCATCTGTTGCGGCCTGTGTCTGTGTGTGGCAAGCTGTCTGCAGCAGTTTGGAATCGCGCAGACGACGGTCGGGAAGGCCGGATTTATTACGGCGTTATACATTGTGATCGTGCCGATTTTCGAGATTTTCCTCGGGAAGCGGATTGGCAAAACGGTCTGGATCAGCGTAGCGATTGCCGCGCTGGGGATGTACCTTCTCTGTGTGCAGGAAGGGTTTTCTGTCGGTTGCGGTGACCTGCTGGTGTTTTTGTGTGCAATTGCCTTTTCGTTTCATATTCTGGTGATTGACTATTTTTCGCCGCGGGCAGATGGGCTGATCATTTCCTGTGTGCAGTTTCTGACCGCGGGTATGATTGCATGGATTCTGACGCTGCTTTTTGAGAGTCCATCGATGGAGACCATCATTGCTGCGGCCATTCCGATTCTCTACGCAGGCGTGATGTCATGCGGCGTCGCTTATACGCTGCAGGTCGTGGCGCAGAAAAACGTGGATCCGACGATCGCATCGCTTCTGATGAGTCTGGAATCGGTATTCTCTCTGCTCGCAGGCTGGGTGATTCTCGGTCAGCGTCTCTCCGGAAGGGAACTGGGCGGCTGTGTGCTGGTTTTTGCGGCCATTATCCTGGCGCAGATACCGGTTGGAAAGTGTGGTGATAGATGATGAGACGATGGAGATGGGCTTTGCTGGCGGTGGCGATGCTTGTACTGACGGGATGTTCAGAGAGAAAGGCAGCGTTGACGGCGTACAATGCCCAGTTTTTTGATTATTTTGATACGTTTACGACGGTAACCGTCTATGCGGAGAGCGAGGATCAGTTCGCAAAATATGAGAACCTGATTCGCGAGGAGATGGATTATTATCACAGACTGACGGACATCTATTACGACTATGAAGGCATGAACAATGCGAAGACGGTCAATGATCATGCCGGGTTGTCGCCGGTGCAGGTGGATCGGGAACTGATTGATCTGCTGCTTTACGCGAAGGAAGAATATGAAGTGACGGATGGGAAGATGAATGTGGCGATGGGAAGCGTGCTTTCCATCTGGCATGAATATCGCGAGCGGGGAACCGCAGATCCGGAACGCGCCGTGCTTCCGGAGCCGACGGAGCTGGAACAGGCGGCAGAGCATATGGATATCGCTGACGTCGTGATTGACGAGGAAGCGTCGACCGTGTACCTCGCGGATGAGGGAATGTCTCTGGATCTGGGCGCCGTGGCGAAGGGATATGCGGCGGAATGTGTGGCGGCGAAACTGAAAGAAGCAGGGGTGACTTCGGCGCTCCTGAGCCTGGGCGGAAATGTGCGGACGATCGGTACCAAGCCGGACGGAAGCTCCTGGCGAGTGGGGATCCAGAATCCGGATGCGGCGTCGGAAATGTCCTATATCCATGCGGTTGATGTCAATGACAGCAGCCTGGTGACCAGTGGGACGTATCAGCGGTATTACGAGGTCGATGGTGTGCGCTATCATCATATCATCCATCCGGACACGCGGATGCCTTGGAATGAATATGTCTCGGTGACCATTCTGTGTGCGGACAGCGGACGGGCGGATGCGCTTTCTACCGCCGTTTTCAATATGGAGCCGGATGAGGGACTGGCCTTTGTGGAATCTCAGGAAGGTGTCGAAGCGCTGTGGGTTTTTGCGGACGGCAGCGAGATGGAAAGTTCCGGGATGGGGACGTATGTGGAGGAGTGAGTGCGTGAACCCGCAACTTATCGCTTGCACAGCCTGACGGAATGTGTTATACTGCTTATGAATTTGAAGTTCAGACTAACCTTAGGAGGCGATATCAGATGAAGCATGTCAAGACTTTGAACAATAAGACCCTGAAAGAGTCCATGAAGAAGGGCGGCTGCGGCGAGTGCCAGACTTCCTGCCAGTCCGCATGCAAGACGTCCTGCACCGTAGGCAATCAGACCTGCGAGAACGCGAACAGATAAGGACTGCGATTTTCAGGACCGATATGAAGCGACGAGAAAGACCCCTATTGAGATGAGTGGTAGGGGTCTTTCCTTGCGTTGCAGGAGTGGTTATCATAACAGAAGGAGTAAGTTCAAGTGATTCACCAGTACAAAAATAACGGATATGACATCGTGATGGATGTGGCGAGCGGATCGGTCCATGTGGTCGACGATGTGGTGTACGATGCGGTGGCGCTTCTGGAGCCGGTGATGGGGGAGCTTGCCGCGGCGGCGCCGATTCCGGCGGACGTGCGGGAACGGGCGGCGGTGATTCTCCGTAAGACCTATCCGGACCAGGATGTGGAGGAAGCCCTGAATGAGGTGCAGGAGCTGATCGATGCGGAGGAACTGTACACAAAGGATATTTATCAGAATTATGTGATGGATTTTAAGAAGCGCAAGACCGTCGTGAAGGCATTGTGTCTGCATATCGCGCACGACTGTAATCTGGGCTGCCGCTATTGTTTTGCCGAGGAAGGAGAGTACCACGGCAGGCGTGCGCTGATGAGTTTTGAGGTCGGGAAAAAGGCGCTGGATTTTCTGATTGCGAATTCCGGCAATCGTCGGAATCTGGAAGTCGATTTCTTTGGCGGCGAGCCGCTGATGAACTGGAAGGTTGTAAAGCAGCTGGTGGAGTATGGCCGTTCGCAGGAGGAGACGCATAACAAGCATTTTCGGTTTACTCTGACGACGAATGGCATGCTGCTGAATGATGAGATCATGGATTTCTGCAACCGGGAGATGAGCAATGTCGTCCTGAGCCTGGACGGCCGCCGGGAGGTCAACGACCGGATGCGTCCGGTTCGCGGCAGCGGCAGCAGCAGTTACGATATCATCGTTCCGAAGTTTCAGAAATTTGCGAAGAGCCGGGCGGGAAGGGATTACTATGTGCGCGGCACCTTCACGAGGAATAATCTCGATTTCTGTGAGGATGTGAAGCATTTCGCGGATCTGGGTTTTGATCAGATGTCCATGGAACCGGTGGTTTCGGATCCGGCGGAGCCTTATGCCATCCGGGAAGAGGATTTGCCGCAGATTCTGGAAGAATACGATAAACTGGCGAAGGAATACATCAAAAGGAAGAAGGAAGGACGTGGTTTCAACTTTTTCCATTTTATGATTGATCTGAATCAGGGACCGTGTGTGGCGAAGCGCCTGTCCGGCTGCGGCTCGGGTGTCGAGTATCTGGCGGTGACTCCGTGGGGCGATCTCTATCCCTGCCATCAGTTTGTGGGACATGAGGAATATCTCATGGGTAATGTGGACGAGGGGATTGTGCGAACGGATATCCGCGACGAGTTCAAGCTGTGTAATGTTTACGCGAAGGAACAGTGCCGGAATTGTTTCGCCCGTTTTTACTGCAGCGGCGGCTGTGCGGCGAATTCCTACAATTTCCATGGCCGGATCACGGACACCTATGAGATTGGATGCGAGATGCAGAAGAAGCGGATCGAATGTGCAATCATGATCCGGGCGGCGCTTACAGATATGCAGGAGGAGACAGAACCGGCATGAGATATCAACGGATCGCAACAGACGGACGCGCAAAGCGGGCGCATGTGGAGACGGCCCATGGCACGATTGAGACGCCGGTGTTTATGAATGTGGGGACGGTAGCGGCGATTAAGGGCGCGGTATCGACGGATGATCTGCGTGGGATCGGAACCCAGGTGGAGCTGTGCAATACCTATCACCTGCATGTGCGGACCGGAGATAAGCTGATTAAGCAGTTTGGCGGACTTCAGAAATTTATGAACTGGGATCGTCCGATCCTCACGGATTCGGGCGGGTTCCAGGTCTTTTCGCTGGCCAATCTGCGAAAGATTAAAGAAGAAGGCGTATATTTTCATTCCCACATTGACGGGCACAAAATCTTTATGGGGCCGGAGGAGAGCATGCAGATTCAGTCGAATCTGGGATCGACGATCGCCATGGCTTTTGATGAATGTCCTCCGAGCCGTGCGGATATCCATTATATTCAGAATTCCGTCGATCGCACGAGCCGCTGGCTGGAACGGTGCAGGAAGGAAATGGAGCGCCTGAATGCGCTGCCGGATACAATCAACCGGGAACAGCTTCTGTTCGGAATCAATCAGGGTGGCGTCTCGGAAGAAATCCGCATCGCCCATGCGAAGACGATCGCGGCCATGGATCTGGATGGCTATGCCATCGGCGGACTGGCGGTTGGCGAGACCCATGAGGAAATGTATCATATTCTGGATGTGACAGTGCCGCATCTGCCGCAGGACAAGCCCACCTATCTGATGGGAGTCGGTACACCGGCAAATATTCTGGAGGGGGTTGAGCGGGGCGTTGATTTCTTTGACTGCGTCTATCCGTCGAGAAACGGGCGCCATGGTCATGTGTATACAAATGAAGGAAAGCTGAATCTGTTCAATCAGAAGTACGAACTGGATCCCCGTCCGATTGAGGAAGGGTGCTCTTGCCCGGCCTGCCGTTCTTACAGCCGGGCCTACATCCGGCATTTGTTCAAGGCAAAAGAAATGCTTGGAATGCGATTATGCGTCTTGCATAATCTGCATTTTTATAATACAATGATGAGTGAGATTCGAGAGGCAATCGAGGAGCACCGTTACGCATCCTATAAGGCAGAGAAACTCGCCCGGATGGCGTCGGGACCGAAGAACGAATAAGGAGGAAAATCAAGATGTTGGTTGCGAGTTCCATTTCTCAGCCGGTCGTACTGGTCGGTTATATCGTTTTCTTCTGTGCGCTGATGTATTTTATGGCCATCCGCCCGCAGCAGAAGGAAAAGAAGAAGCAGGAGGAGCTTCTGGCCAGTGTGGCTGTCGGTGACAGTGTGCTGACCAGCAGTGGGTTTTACGGCGTGATCATCGACATGACGGACGATACCGTCATTGTTGAGTTCGGCAGCAACAAGAACTGCCGCATTCCGATGCAGAAGGCCGCTATTGTGCAGATCGAGAAGCCGGAGGCATAGGCGGCTGCCATGATGACAGACAGAAAGAGAGGGAACGGATGAATCCGCCGTCTCTCTTTTTTTTGCCATATTTACAGCCGGGGAATTGCCGGCGGTGGTTTCTCGGGTGGGATGGAGTGTCATCCACGTCACCGCGACCAGCGACCGGCGGCTCCACAGGGCAGAGCCAGCCCGGTCTCACGGACCGGAAGCCCGACCTCCTGCGCTTCGACATGACCGCCGTACCCCGGAACAAGTTCCAGTGCGATCATGTAGGTGAGGACGGCGGGAGCCAGGCCGGTTGTATAAGAGTTGATCAGGAAGAACAGCGGGTCGTCGGAAAGCAGCTGTACACAGAGCTTCACGAGCGGATGAATCATATCTTCGATCTTCCAGATTTCACCTTTGGGGCCACGTCCGTAGGATGGCGGATCCATGATGATGGCGTCGTAGTGGTTGCCCCGGCGGATCTCGCGCTCTACGAATTTCACGCAGTCGTCCACCAGCCAGCGGATGGGGGCTTTGTCGAGGCCCGAAGCCGCAGCGTTTTCTTTCGCCCAGCTGACCATACCCTTTGACGCGTCCACATGGGTTACGGAGGCGCCGGCTTTGGCGGCCGCCAACGTCGCGCCGCCGGTGTATGCGAACAGGTTCAGCACCCTGACCGCTCGTCCGGCTGTGCGGATTTTCTCACCGAACCAGTCCCAGTTTGCGGCCTGCTCCGGGAAAAGGCCGGTGTGTTTGAAACTGAACGGCTTCAGATGAAACGTGAGATCCCGATAGCGGATCTGCCACTGTTCGGGCAGATGGAAGAATTCCCATTCGCCGCCGCCCTTTGCGCTGCGGTGATAGTGTCCGTTTGGATGGTTCCATCCCCGGTGCGTCCGCGTCCGGTTCCAGATGACCTGCGGATCCGGACGGATCAGGAGATAATCGCCCCAGCGTTCAAGCTTTTCGCCATCGGAGCAGTCGATGACTTCATAATCGTTCCAGTTGTCTGCTAACCACATATTGTTCTTCCAGCCTTTCCTGTCCGATGAATCAAGCCATCGGATCAATCCAAAGCCAGTATAAGAGAAATGTCGTTCAAATGCAAGCCGATTTGCCTGCTGTCTGCAATTCTTTACGGGAATCGTAAGAAAATTGTTGGTATTTTTTGTTGAATCCCGTCTCTGAACTTGATAAAATAAGAACAGCTATGCAGTGACTGGTGAGAAGTCGGACAAAGGAGTTATTTTAATATGAAGAAAAAGCAATTGGCAGTATGGACGCTGGCGGCGACGCTGGCGCTTGGCGGGCCGGTAATCCAGGCCTGGGCAGCCGGATGGGTGTCGGAGAGCGGAAGCTGGGTTTATTATCTGGACTCTGGGGCGAAAGCGACCAATACCTGGGTGGCGGGCGCGGATGGAGAGCTGCGCTGGCTGGATTCGGCGGGAATGATGGCGGTGGAATCCTGGGTAGACAATGATCAGTATTATGTGGATTCCAATGGACTGCGTGTGACCGACACATGGCTGAAGAAGGAAAACGCCTCGTCCGATCTGGGCTATGATTACTACTATTGTACGGCCAGCGGGAAAGCCGTACAGGATGACTGGTGTGAGATCGATGGCTACCGCTATTATTTTGATTATAATGGCGTCATGCAGACCGGCTGGATTCTGGACAATATGTATTACTGCGCGGAGGATGGAAAGGCTGTGACCGGGTGGCAGCGCCTGTATCCGCCGGATTATGATGACAATCCGGTATCAGGGCCGGAGTCTGATTACGACGACGGCAAAAAGCTGTATTATTTCAGTTCAACCGGCAGAAAACAGGTGCCGAGCGAGAACGGAGATATTGTCAAGCAGAAGACCATTGACGGCGTGCGTTACTGTATGGATGAGGATGGTGCGATTCAGACCGGCTGGGTCTGTGTGACCGGGGACGATTCCGATACAATCGAGGATTATCGTATGGTCGATGAGAATGGAACCGTTCAGACCGGCTGGTACGCAGCGGAGCCGCCGGAAGAGCTGCAGGGCAATTACCGGTATGAAGTCGAGTGGTTTTACTTTAACAGCAAGGGCGTTCCCTATACCGGACCGGCAGAGGGAAGCGCGACCAAGAGCGACTTCAAAAAGATCAGCGGCAGCACCTATCTGTTCAATGAGTACGGGACGCCGCTTTACGGGATCCAGAGAATTTACGCCACGGACGATGATGATGCGGTGGAGTACACGGCCTATTATTTTGGCACCCGTGATCAGAGCAGCCTGCAGAAGGGCGGCATTTTCAAGATTGATGAGGGCGGAGTGACGCATCAGTATTATTTCAACGCCAGTGGCAAAGGCTATACCGGCGTCTATGAGAGCCATTTGTACTATATGGGGCGGCTTCAGGAGGCGGACTCCGGCAGCAAATATGAGGTCTTTACGATTCCGACAAAGAACGGCGACAAGAGTTACCTGGTGAATACCGCAGGCAAGGTGATGAAAAGTACGACGGTGAAGGACGCCGCGGATACCAAATACAAGACCAACAGTTCCGGCATCGTGATTGAAGTGGATGAAGAGGAGGTCGAGGGCGGCAGCTACAGCGAACCGGAAGAGCCGGAGTGGGACGCGTTTGACTGACAGCGGAAACGATGGGAATGGGCAATGGACGGGAACATGCTTTTATGAGGTATGTTCCCGTCATGTATGCAAATAAGAACAAAAATAACCCCTTGCATTTTCGGGGAATCTATGGTAAGATAGCAAGGCTGTGACATGATAGCGATGAAGCGAGAGGTTGCTGTCCATCGTGGCAGGTTTTTCCGTGGAGCGAATGTCAAGTTAGGAAACTGACGACAAGTCACTGTACCAATTTAACAGCTGTAGAGGAAATGCAGTAACGCAGTGTGGGGTCGGATCGCGACACACACGGAGATGTGTACAGTCACCGCTTGTCGTACTTCAAAGAAAAGTGCGAAAAGGAGGCGACTTTTTTTATGGCAAGTCAAGTAATGAGAATCACATTGAAAGCTTATGATCACCAGCTGGTTGATCAGTCTGCAGGGAAGATCATCGAGACCGTAAAGAAGACGGGAGCGAAGGTGAGCGGGCCGGTTCCGCTGCCGACGAAGAAGGAAGTAGTTACGATCCTGAGAGCAGTACACAAGTACAAAGATTCCAGAGAGCAGTTTGAGCAGAGAACTCATAAAAGACTGATCGATATCATCACGCCGAGCCAGAAGACAGTAGATGCGCTGAGCAGACTGGAGATGCCGGCGGGTGTGTATATTGATATCAAGATGAAGCAGAAGTAAAAAGCTTTAGTATGATTGCCGTAAAGGTAATCCGCTGTAAGGAGGAAAAGAAATGAAGAAAGCTATTTTGGCTACAAAAGTCGGAATGACCCAGATCTTCGACAGTGAAGGCGTGCTGGTGCCGGTTACTGTTCTTCAGGCTGGTCCGTGCGTGGTCACGCAGGTCAAGACCGAGGAGAACGACGGTTATAAGGCAGTGCAGGTCGGATTTGTCGATAAGCGCGAGAAGCTCGTTGCCAAGCCGCTGAAGGGACACTTTGACAAGGCTGGCGTCGCTTACAAGAGATTTGTGAGAGAGTTCCGTTTTGATAATGCGGAAGAGTATTCCGTGAAGGATGAGATTAAGGCCGATATCTTTGCTGAGGGCGACAAGATTGACGCAACTGCGATTTCCAAAGGTAAGGGATTCCAGGGCGCGATCAAGAGACTCGGTCAGCACAGAGGACCGATGGCTCATGGTTCCAAGTTCCATCGTCATCAGGGTTCAAACGGCGCATGTTCCGATCCGAGCCGTGTATTCAAGGGCAAGGGCATGCCGGGTCAGATGGGCAACAAGCAGGTGACGGTTCAGAATCTCCAGATTGTCCGGGTTGACGCGGAGAAGAACCTGCTTCTGGTCAAGGGTGCTGTTCCGGGACCGAAGAAGGCGCTGGTTACAATCAAAGAGACAGTGAAGACTGCTCAGTAAGCATGGACGAGGAAGGAGGAACACACAGATGGCTAATGTATCTGTTTACAATATGGAAGGCAAAGTCGTGGGCGAAATCGAGCTGAACGACGCTGTGTTTGGTGCGAAAGTGAATGAACATCTGGTGCATCTGGCGGTCGTTGCGCAGCTTGCCAACAAGCGTCAGGGGACACAGAAGGCGAAGACCCGTTCTGAGGTATCCGGCGGCGGCAGAAAGCCGTGGAGACAGAAGGGAACCGGTCATGCAAGACAGGGTTCCACCAGATCTCCGCAGTGGAAGGGAGGCGGCGTCGTATTTGCTCCGGTTCCGAGAGATTACACAATTACTCTGAACAAGAAGGAGAAGAGAGCGGCTCTGAAGTCCGCACTGACCAGCCGTGTGCAGGAGAACAAGTTCATCGTCGTCGACGAACTGAAGATGGACGAGATCAAGACCAAGAAGTTCAAAGAGGTTCTGGACAACCTGAAGGTGAACAAGGCGCTGGTTGTTGTAGGGGCGGACAGTGACAACGTGGTGAAATCTGCGAGAAACATCGCCGATGTCAAGACTGCCTATGTCAACACGATCAACGTTTACGATATTCTGAAGTACAACACCGTAGTGGCCAGCAAGGCTGCTGTAGCAAGCATCGAGGAGGTGTACGCGTAATGGCTAATATTCAGTATTATGATGTCATTCTCAAGCCGGTCATCACCGAGAAGAGCATGAACGCAATGTCCGATAAGAAATATACGTTCCTGGTTCACACGGAAGCGAACAAGACCATGATCAAGGAAGCAGTCGAGAAGATGTTTCCGGGAACCAAAGTGAAGAATGTCAACACCATGAATCTGGACGGCAAGACCAGAAGAAGAGGCGTGACGTTCGGTAAGACTGCGGCGACCAAGAAAGCGATCGTGCAGCTGACCGAGGACAGCAAGGAGATCGAGGTCTTCACCGGACTGTAAAGCGTCGGAGAATAAACAGACAACCATACGGCGACGATGATGAAAGAAAACCTATATCGCGCCGTGACAGAAGGACACACGCGGACGTGTGGATATCCGCGGTGTTGATGGAAAGAGAGGAGCAAATGTCATGGGAATTAAGACATACAACCCATATACCCCTTCCAGAAGACAGATGACCGGTTCTGATTTCGCAGAGATCACGAAGTCTGCTCCGGAGAAGTCTCTGGTTACTTCTTTGAAGAAGAATGCAGGACGTAACAATCAGGGAAAGATCACCGTGCGGCATCGTGGCGGCGGTTCCCGCAGAAAATACAGAATCATCGATTTTAAGAGAAACAGCAAGGATGGTATCCCGGCAACTGTGATCGGAATCGAGTATGATCCGAACCGTACAGCCAACATTGCACTGATTTGCTATGCAGACGGTGAGAAGGCTTATATCCTGGCTCCGGCCGGTCTGACGGACGGCATGAAGGTAGTAAGTGGTCCGGATGCTGAGGCGAGAATCGGCAACTGCCTGCCGTTAGAGAAGATTCCGGTTGGTGCGCAGATCCACAACATTGAGCTGTATCCGGGCAAGGGCGGCCAGCTGGTTCGTTCCGCCGGTAATGCGGCACAGCTGATGGCGAAGGAAGGCAAATATGCCACCCTGAGACTTCCGTCCGGAGAGATGAGAATGGTTCCGATTACATGCCGTGCGACGATCGGCGTGGTCGGCAATGGAGAACACAACCTGATCAATTATGGTAAAGCGGGCAGAAAACGTAACATGGGTATTCGTCCGACCGTCCGTGGTTCTGTTATGAACCCGAATGACCATCCGCATGGCGGTGGTGAAGGCAAGGCTGGTATCGGTCGTCCGGGTCCGAGCACGCCGTGGGGCAAGCCGGCTCTGGGACTGAAGACACGCAAGAAGAACAAGCAGTCCAACAAGCTGATTGTCAGAAGACGCGACGGCAAGACCATTAAATAATCGAAGGAGGATTGAATACTATGTCACGTTCATTAAAAAAAGGACCGTTTGCGGACGCGCATCTGCTGAAGAAAATTGACGCGCAGAATGCATCCGGACAGAAGCAGGTGATCAAGACCTGGTCCCGCCGTTCCACAATCTTCCCGTCGATGGTTGGACATACGATCGCGGTTCATGACGGCAGGAAGCATGTACCGGTTTATGTGACTGAGGATATGGTCGGTCACAAGCTGGGCGAGTTTGTGGCAACCAGAACTTACAGAGGACACGGCAAGGACGAGAAGAAGTCCAAGAGATAACGGAAGAGTCGAAAGGAGGTTTATCAGCAATGGCTAAAGGACATAGAAGTCAGATTAAAAGAGAAAGAAATGCCCAGAAGGACACCAGACCGAGCGCGACTCTTTCCTACGCACGGGTTTCCGTCCAGAAAGCATGTTTTGTATTAGATGCCATTCGTGGCAAAGATTTGAATACCGCAATCGGTATTGTCACCTACAATCCCAGATATGCTTCTTCCCTGATCAAGAAGCTCCTGGAATCCGCTGCAGCTAACGCAGAGAACAACAACGGCATGGATCGCTCCAAACTGTATGTAGAGGAGTGCTATGCAAACCAGGGACCGATCATGAAGAGAATTCACCCGAGAGCACAGGGCAGGGCTTACCGGATCGAGAAGAGAATGAGCCACATTACCGTCGTGCTGAATGAAAGATAGAGGAGGCAAATATGGGACAGAAAGTTAATCCACACGGCCTGAGGGTCGGTGTTATTAAGGACTGGGATTCCAAATGGTACGCAGAGAGCTCGAAGGGCGATTTCGCGGATTGTCTGGTAGAGGATTACAAGATCCGTACCTTTCTGAAGAAGAAACTCTACAGCGCCGGTATTTCCAGAATTGAGATTGAGCGGGCAGCTGACAGAGTAAAACTCATCATTTACACCGCGAAGCCGGGCGTTGTCATCGGCAAGGGCGGCGCAGAGATCGAGAAGCTGAAGGTTGAAGTACAGAAGCTGACCGATAAGAGAGTTTTCATTGATATCAAGGAAATCAAGAGACCGGAGCGCGACGCACAGCTGGTTGCGGAGAACATCGCGCAGCAGCTGGAGAACCGTGTTTCCTTCCGCCGGGCGGTAAAGGGCACAATGGGCCGTTCTATGAAAGCCGGCATTAAGGGCATTAAGACCTCCGTTGGCGGACGTCTGGGCGGCGCAGATATCGCCCGTACCGAGTTCTACAGCGAGGGAACCATCCCGCTTCAGACATTAAGAGCAGATATTGACTATGGTTTCGCCGAAGCAGATACCACCTACGGCAAGGTTGGCGTAAAGGTCTGGATCTACAAGGGCGAGGTACTTCCGACTAAGGGAAAAAAGGAAGGGAGCGATAAATAATGTTAATGCCGAAGAGAGTAAAGCGCCGCAAACAGTTCCGCGGAACGATGGCCGGCAAGGCTTTGAGAGGAAATACAATCAACTATGGCGAGTGGGGCCTGGTGGCTCTTGAGCCGTGCTGGATCAAGTCCAACCAGATTGAGGCAGCCCGTGTTGCCATGACCCGTTACATTAAGCGTGGCGGTAAAGTCTGGATCAAGATCTTCCCGGACAAGCCGGTAACCGCAAAGCCGGCTGAGACTCGAATGGGTTCCGGTAAAGGCGCTCTGGAGTACTGGGTGGCGGTTGTAAAGCCGGGCAGAGTATTGTTTGAGATTGCAGGCGTTACCGATGATGTGGCGAAAGAGGCACTGCGTCTTGCCATGCACAAGTTACCATGCAAATGTCGAATTGCTTCAAAAGCAGAGTTAGAGGGCGGTGATAACAGTGAAGACTAATAAATACGTAGAAGGCTTACAGGCCAAGACAGCCGCAGAACTGCGGGAGGAGTTGGTAGCTGCCAAGAAGGAACTTTTTAACCTGAGATTCCAGAATGCGACCAACCAGTTGGACAATACCAGCAGAATCAAAGAGGTTCGCAAGAACATTGCCAGGATTCAGACTGTTATTACGGAAAAGTCCAGATAAGGGAAGGAGAGTCATAACGTGGAAAGAAATTTGAGAAAGACCCGTGTCGGTAAAGTAGTGAGCGACAAGATGGATAAGACGATCGTAGTTGCTATCGAGGACCACGTAAGACATCCTCTGTACGGTAAGATCGTGAAGAAGACGGTGAAGCTGAAGGCACACGACGAGAACAATGAGTGTGGCAAGGGCGATACCGTGAAGGTGATGGAGACCAGACCGTTGTCGAAGGATAAGAGATGGAGACTGGTTGAGATTATTGAGAAGGCGAAATAAAGCCGCTTAAGGAAAATCAGGAAGGAGTAATCAGGCATGATTCAGCAGGAAAGCAGACTGAAGGTCGCCGACAATACCGGTGCGAAAGAGCTTCTTTGCATCCGGGTTATGGGTGGATCTACCAGAAGATATGCAAATATTGGCGATATCATCGTTGCTTCGGTCAAAGATGCAACACCAGGCGGCGTTGTAAAGAAGGGCGATGTGGTGAAGGCTGTTGTGGTCCGTACTGTCAAGGGCGCGCGCCGCAAGGACGGTTCTTATATCAAGTTTGATGAGAATGCAGCAGTGATTATCAAGGATGACAAGACTCCGAGAGGAACTCGTATCTTTGGACCGGTGGCAAGGGAATTACGTGAAAAGCAGTTCATGAAGATCGTATCCCTGGCTCCGGAAGTACTGTAAGGAGGTGCAGGGCTGTGCAGAAGATCAAGAGAGACGACCTGGTAAAGGTTATCGCAGGCAAGGATAAAGATAAAACCGGTAAGGTACTGCGCGTGAAGGATGGTAAGGTGATCGTTGAGGGTGTGAATATGGTCACCAAGCATACCAAGCAGAGCGCGGGTAACCCGCAGGGCGGGATTGTACAGACGGAAGCTCCTCTGGATGTTTCCAATGTGATGCTGGTTGTTGACGGCAAGACTACTCGTGTCGGCTTCGAAGTGAAGGACGGCAAGAAGGTCCGCGTTGCAAAGGCAACCGGCAAGGTCATTGACTGATTGCGGAGAGGAGGAACGAAAGTTGTCTAGATTAAAAGAACAGTATCAGAACGAGATGGTTGACGCTCTGATCAAAAAATTCGGCTACAAGAACGTTATGGAAGTCCCGAAGCTGGCTAAGATCGTAGTCAACATGGGCGTCGGTGACGCGAAAGAGAATGCAAAGGTTCTGGACTCTGCGGTCAGAGATCTGGAGCTGATTACCGGACAGAAGGCTGTAACGACCAAGGCGAAGAAGTCCGTGGCAAACTTTAAGATCAGAGAAGGAATGCAGATCGGATGCAAGGTTACGCTTCGCGGGGAGAAGATGTACGAATTTGCAGATCGTCTGATCAACCTGGCTCTGCCGCGTGTACGTGACTTCCGTGGTGTGAATCCGAACGCATTTGATGGCCGCGGCAATTATGCGCTGGGCATCCGCGAGCAGCTGATCTTCCCGGAGATTGAGTACGATAAGGTTGACAAGGTAAGAGGCATGGATGTTATTTTCGTAACCACTGCCAAGACGGATGAGGAAGCCCGTGAACTTTTGAAATTGTTCAACATGCCATTTGCAAAATAACAGGAGGAAAGATCCATGGCAAAGACTTCAATGAAGATTAAGCAGCAGCGCCCGGCGAAGTTCTCCACGAGAGAGTATACCCGTTGCAGAATCTGTGGGCGTCCGCATGCATATTTGAGAAAATACGGTATCTGCCGTATCTGCTTTAGAGAGCTGGCATACAAGGGTCAGATCCCGGGAGTGAAAAAGGCAAGCTGGTAAGCCGGCCGTGATAAAACAGAGTAAGGAGGAATAATCTACCATGACTATGAGTGATCCGATTGCAGATATGCTTACCAGAATCCGTAACGCTAACACTGCAAAACATGATACAGTAGACGTGCCTTCATCCAAGATGAAACTGGCGATCGCCAATATCCTGCTGAAGGAAGGCTACATCAAAAAATACGATCTCGTTGATAACGGCTCGTTTCAGGATATTCACATCACACTGAAGTATGGTGCGGATAAGAATGAGAAGATCATCAGCGGCATCAAGAGAATTTCGAAGCCGGGCCTGCGTGTATACGCGAGCAAGGAAGAGCTGCCGAAAGTGCTGGGCGGCCTCGGAATCGCAATCATTTCGACGAACCAGGGCGTGATCACCGATAAGGAAGCGAGACGCCTGGGTGTGGGCGGCGAAGTGCTTGCATTTGTGTGGTAATATCCGGAAAGCAACTGAAAACAGAGAGCGCAGACTGTGCTCTCCGAAAATCTAAGTAGGAGGTATATGGCATGTCACGTATCGGAAGAATGCCAATCGCGATCCCGGCAGGTGTCACTGTCACGATCGAAGAAAACAATAAAGTGACTGTAAAGGGTCCAAAGGGAACTCTGGAGAGAGAGCTCCCGGCAGAGATGGAGATTAAGGAAGAGGCCGGACACATTGTGGTATCCAGACCGAACGATCTGAAGAGAATGAAGTCTCTGCACGGACTGACCAGAACCCTGATCAACAATATGGTGATCGGTGTTTCTCAGGGCTATGAGAAGGTTCTGGAAATCAATGGTGTCGGTTATCGTGCCGCGAAGCAGGGAAAGAAATTAACCCTGAACCTGGGCTATTCTCATCCGGTTGAGATGATTGACCCGGAGGGACTGGAGACGGTTCTGGATGGGCAGAATAAGATTACGGTGAAGGGTATCGATAAAGAGAAGGTTGGCCAGTATGCTGCCGAGATCCGCGCGAAGAGAGGACCGGAGCCGTATAAGGGCAAGGGCATCAAGTATGCGAATGAGACAATCAGACGTAAAGTTGGTAAGACTGGTAAGAAATAGTTAAGGAGAGTACGAAGATGGTTAGTAAGAAGTCAAGAAGCGAAGTTCGCGTGAAGAAACACAGCAGATTATGTAACCGCTTTGCAGGTACTGCAGAGAGACCACGTCTGGCTGTTTTCAGAAGCAACAACCATATGTATGCGCAGATTATTGACGATTCAGTCGGCAATACTCTGGTAGCGGCATCTACGGTGGAGAAAGAGGCAAGGGCTGAGCTGGAACATACGAATGATAAGGCTGCAGCCGCTTATGTCGGAACTCTGATTGCCAAAAGAGCTCTGGAGAAGGGAATCGAAGAGGTCGTATTTGACCGTGGCGGTTTCATTTATCAGGGTAAGGTTCAGGCACTTGCAGACGCAGCCCGCGAGGCTGGTCTGAAATTCTAGCAGAGAGGAGATCGGCATGAAGCGTACAATTATTGATCCGAATCAGTTCGAATTGAACGACAATGTAGTAGCAATCAAACGTGTATCGAAGACCGTAAAGGGTGGTCGTACCATGAGATTCTCTGCTCTTGTAGTCGTAGGTGACGGCAATGGACATGTGGGCGTCGGCCTGGGTAAGGCAGGTGAAGTCCCGGAGGCCATTCGCAAGGGCAAAGAGGCAGCAACAAAGAACCTGGTGGAGGTGCCGGTTGATGCAAACCGCAGCATTCCGCATGACACGATTGCAAAGTTTGGCAGTTCTTCGGTTCTGCTGAAGAGAGCACCGGAAGGTACTGGTATCATTGCAGGCGGCCCGGCCCGTGCGATTTTGGAGCTTGCCGGAATCAAGAATATCCGTGCGAAGTCTCTTGGTTCCAATAACAAGACCAATGTGGTTCTTGCTGTGATCAACGGCCTGACTCAGCTTAAGACTCCGGAGGAGTATGCAAGGCTTCGTGGCAAGTCCGTAGAAGAGATTTTGGGCTAAGGAGGACAAAAAAATGGCAGAGAAGTTAAAGGTAACGTTGGTCAAATCCCCGATTGGCGCCATCCCGAAGCAGAAGGCGACTGTCGAGGCGCTTGGCCTGAGAAAACTCAACAAGACTGTTGAGCTGCCGGATAATGACGCAGTCAGAGGTATGATCTGGCATGTGAAGCATCTGGTAAAGGTAGAAGAAATTTAATCACATGAGTAAGGAGGTGCATATCATGGATTTATCCAATTTACAGCCTGCTGCTGGTTCCAAGCACAGTGATAACTTCAGAAGAGGCCGTGGACATGGTTCAGGCAACGGAAAGACGGCCGGCAAGGGCCATAAGGGCCAGAAGGCGCGTTCCGGCGCACCGAGAATCGGCTTTGAGGGTGGTCAGATGCCGTTGTACCGGCGTCTTCCGAAGAGAGGATTCACCAACCGCAATACGAAGGAGATCGTTGCGATCAATCTTGAAGCACTGGAGAGATTCAACGACGGCGACGTTGTTTCCGTAGAGACCCTGTTGGAGACCGGAATTGTCAGGAATCCAAAGGACGGAGTCAAGATCCTTGGAAGAGGAGAATTAACCAAAAAGCTGACGGTCAAGGCTGATGCATTCAGCGAGGGCGCAAAGACAAAGATCGAAGCTTTGGGTGGAACCTGCGAGGTGATCTAATATGTTTAAGACACTCCGAAACGCGTGGAATGTTGTGGAGATCAGAAAAAAACTGATCTTCACCTTCCTGATGCTTGTTGTCATCCGCTTCGGGTCAGAACTGCCGATCCCCGGCGTCAGGACAGATTTTTTTGCCAGTTTTTTCGCAAGTCAGTCCAATGATGCCTTTGGTTTTTTTAATGCGATGACAGGAGGTTCCTTTACCTCGCTGTCCGTTTTCGCGTTGAGCATTACACCATATATTACTTCCTCCATTATCATTCAGCTGCTGACGATTGCGATTCCGAAGCTGGAAGAGATGCAGAAGGAAGGCGAGGATGGAAGAAGAAAGATTGTGGAATATACCCGTTATCTGACGGTTGGTCTGGCTCTGCTTGAGTCGGTTGCCATGGCGGTTGGCTTCGGTGGACAGGGGCTGCTGATCAATTACGATGTATGGAGTGTCCTGGTCGTAATCGTCACCATGACCGCTGGAAGTGCGTTACTGATGTGGATCGGCGAGAGAATCACGGAACATGGCGTAGGCAATGGTATTTCCATCGTCCTGCTCTTCAACATTGTTTCTTCCCTTCCGGAAGATGTCAATACGTTGTATCTTCGTTTCCTGTATGGACAGAACATTGGCATGATTGTGATTTCTGTCGTCGTGATGCTGGCAGTTGCGCTTGCCATGATCATCTTTGTTGTTTATCTCAACGACGGTGAGCGGAGAATTCCGGTTCAGTATTCCAAGAAGATGGCTGGTCGGAAAATGGTTGGCGGCAATTCTTCCAACATCCCGCTTAAGGTGAATACGGCAGGTGTCATGCCGGTGATTTTCGCTTCGTCGATTATGTCATTTCCGGTTGTGATCGCGCAGTTCTTCAATGTGGATTACAATTCGATTGGCGGGACGATTCTGATGATGCTCAATTCATCCTACTGGTTCCGTCCGGCGATGCCGATCTATTCCATCGGCCTTGTCATTTACCTCGTGTTGCTTGTGTTTTTCGCTTATTTCTACACATCCATCACGTTCAACCCGCTGGAGATTGCGGATAATATGAAGAAGTCCGGTGGCTTCATCCCGGGTATTCGTCCAGGCAAGCCGACATCGGATTATCTGCAGAAGATTCTGAATTATATTATCCTGGCAGGAGCGATCGGCCTGATGGTTGTTGCTTTGGTGCCGATTATTATTTCCGGGTTGTTCAGTGTCAGCGGGATGTCCTTCATGGGTACGTCGCTGATCATCATTGTAAGCGTCATTCTGGAGACAGTCAAAGCGATTGAATCTCAGATGATGGTGAGAAATTACAAGGGCTTTTTGAACGACTGACGAACCGATTTCGAAAAGCTGCTGCGCATCAGGGAGCCAGCAGCTTTTCGTCGTACAACAAAAAGGAGGATTCCAGTATGAAGATTATCATGTTAGGAGCGCCTGGTGCGGGTAAGGGAACGCAGGCAAAGCAGATTGCCGCAAAGTATCAGATCCCTCACATTTCCACCGGTGACATCTTTCGCGCAAACATTAAAAACGGAACAGAACTGGGCATGAAAGCCAAGTCCTATATGGACGCGGGCGGACTGGTTCCGGATGATGTGACGATCGGTATGCTGCTTGACCGCATCAGTGAGCCGGATTGCGCAGGCGGTTACGTTCTGGATGGGTTTCCACGGACGATCCCGCAGGCTGAGAGCCTGACGAAGGCGCTTACGGAACGTGGAGAGAGCATCGACTATGCGATCAACGTGGATGTGCCGGATGAGGCGATTGTCAGCCGCATGTCGGGCCGGAGAGCCTGCGTATCCTGCGGCGCAACCTATCACATTGTGTACAACCCGACGAAGAAGGAAGGCGTCTGCGATGCGTGCGGACAGTCTCTGATCCTGAGGGATGACGACAAGCCGGAGACCGTTCAGAAGCGTCTGACGGTTTATCATGATCAGACGCAGCCTTTGATTGATTATTATTCCGGGGCAGGCGTTCTGGTAACAGTAGACGGAACGCAGGATCTGAATGATGTATTCAAGGACATTGTAAAGGTTCTGGGAGAGTAGCCATGCCGGTAACTGTCAAATCGGAAAGGGAGATTGCCCTGATGCGGGAGGCGGGGAGGATTCTCGCCTCCGTTCATGAACAATTAGGTAAGGCGCTCCGACCAGGGATGTCTACGTTTGAGGTGGATCGTCTGGGAGAGGAGCTGATCCGGGGCTACGGCTGTGTTCCTTCCTTTAAGAATTATAATGGATATCCGGCTTCCATCTGTGTGTCGGTCAACAGTGAGGTCGTACACGGAATTCCAAGCCGGCGTCGCATTCTTCGCGAGGGGGATATTGTCAGCCTGGATGCGGGCGTGATCTGGAAGGGATATCATTCAGACGCCGCCCGTACACATATGGTAGGAAAGGGCTCAGCTGAGGCTGAGCGTCTGATTCGCGTGACAAGGGAATCCTTTTTCGTGGGGATTCGGCAGGCGCGTGCCGGTAACCATCTGAATGACATCAGCTCTGCAATACAGGCATACGCGGAAAGCTACGGGTACGGAGTTGTGCGCGCTCTGGTCGGCCACGGGATTGGCTCCCATCTGCACGAGGATCCGGAGATTCCGAATTTTTCACAGAAGAAAAAAGGAATCCGCCTGACGCCCGGGATGACGCTGGCCGTTGAACCAATGATCAACATCGGAACGTGGGATGTGCGCTGGCTGAAGGATGGATGGACCGTGGTGACAAAGGATGGTTCTCTGTCCGCCCATTACGAGAATACCATTCTGATTACGGATGGGGAACCGGAGATTCTGTCTCTCAGAAAGAAGGACGGTGACAGCCATGAGGATTGAACCGGGGTGTCCGGCGAAATCTCTGGCCGGGCATGACAAGGGATGTTGTTATGTTGTCCTCGCGGAAGAAGGAGATCGGGTGCTTCTGGCGGATGGCAGGATTCGGACCGTCCATTCGCCAAAACGGAAAAACCGGAAACATATTCAGGCGGCTGGTCAGCCGCTGCCGCTGGGAAATCCGATCACGGATGAAGCAATCCGGAGGGAATTGAAAAATTACCTCCGCGGACGGGAGCAGGGAGCCTGACAACAGGAAGAAGATCAGGGAATCAGAACAGGAGGATTTATGTCGAAAGCAGACGTAATTGAAATTGAGGGAACCGTGGTAGAGAAGCTGCCGAATGCCATGTTTCAGGTGCAACTGGAGAATGGCCATCAGGTACTGGCTCATATCAGCGGTAAATTGAGAATGAATTATATCCGGATTCTGCCGGGGGATAAGGTGACGCTGGAAATGTCGCCATATGATCTGAGCAAGGGCAGGATTATCTGGCGCGATAAGTAATTCCGGACATGGAAAAATAAAAAAAGGCTTGCATTATAGAATCGACAGTGCTATATTATTATGGCGACTTTGTTGATATGCTGGGTGAAGTTTGTCCAAAACAGGTTCCCGGCTGTACCGGTATATCTGATAGCGGCGGATATATACAAGCGGCAGACAGAAGAAAGGAGAATTGCCATGAAGGTGAGATCATCGGTAAAACCGATTTGCGAGAAGTGCAAAGTCATTAAGCGCAAGGGCAGTATCAGAATCATCTGTGAGAATCCCAAGCACAAGCAGAGACAAGGTTAATGCGCAAAGCGCCGGTTCGGTCCGGGACAGGTCCGGTCGGCAGAAATATTGATAGGAGGTGTACGAAGCACATGGCTCGTATTGCAGGTGTTGATTTACCAAGAGAAAAACGCGTTGAGATCGGCCTGACCTACATCTACGGAATCGGCAGGACCAGTTCCAACCGCATTCTGAAAGAAGCAGGCGTGAATCCGGATACCCGGGTGAAGGATCTGACAGACGATGAGGTTAAGAACCTGGCTGCAGTAATCGCTGAGACACAGATGGTGGAAGGTGATTTGCGCCGAGAGGTTGCGATGAACATTAAGCGTCTGCAGGAGATCGGCTGCTACCGCGGCATCCGACACAGGAAGGGACTTCCGGTTCGCGGACAGAAGACCAAGACGAACGCGAGAACCCGCAAAGGTCCGAGAAAGACGGTTGCGAACAAGAAGAAGTAAGGTGAGAAGGTTATTTCCCGCCAGTGACAGAGTAACTTCGAATCACGTTGCATGTTTTAAAAACAGGAAACAGGATTCAGTTGAAAAGAAAGTGAAAGTAGGTTAGTTTAAAATGGCTAAAAAAGTGTCCACTAATAAAAAAGTGACCAAAAAGCGCGTAAAGAAAAACGTTGAACGCGGACAGGCGCACATTCAGTCCTCTTTTAACAACACGATCGTTACCCTGACCGATGCACAGGGCAACGCATTGAGCTGGGCAAGTGCAGGCGGTCTGGGATTTAGAGGTTCAAGGAAATCTACTCCATATGCAGCGCAGATGGCTGCAGAAACTGCTGCCAAAGCAGCACTGGTACATGGTTTAAAGTCTGTCGACGTTATGGTAAAAGGGCCAGGCTCAGGCCGCGAAGCAGCGATCCGTGCACTGTCTGCATGCGGTATTGAGGTAACCAGTATTAAGGATGTCACTCCGGTTCCACACAACGGATGCCGTCCGCCAAAACGTAGAAGAGTTTAATTAGGAGGTACGAACAGTGGCAGTAGATAGAGTTCCTGTTCTTAAAAGATGCAGATCTCTTGGCTTGGATCCGGTCTATTTAGGAATTGATAAGAAGTCAAACAGAGAGTTGAAGAGAGCCAACAGAAAAGTAAGTGAGTATGGTCTCCAGTTGCGTGAGAAGCAGAAAGCGAAGTTTATTTATGGTGTCCTGGAGAAGCCGTTCCGCAATTATTACAAGAAGGCGGAGAAGCTGGAAGGACAGACCGGTGAGAACATGATGATCCTTCTGGAGAGAAGACTGGACAATGTCGTATTCCGTATGGGATTCGGCCGTACCAGACGGGAGACCCGACAGATCGTGGATCACAGACACATTCTGGTGAATGGCAAGTGTGTGAACATTCCGTCTTACCTGGTGAAAGCCGGTGATGTGATCGAGGTGAAGGAGAAGGCAAAGTCCTCTCAGAGATATAAAGATGTTCTGGAAGTGACAGGTGGACGTATGGTTCCTGCATGGCTGGATGTGGATCAGGAAAATCTGCGTGGTACCGTAAAGGAGCTTCCAACCAGAGAAGAAATTGATGTTCCGGTGAATGAGATGCTTATCGTCGAGTTGTATTCTAAATAATGAAAGCCCTGCCAGCTCCGGGCCAATGGCCCGGGCTGCGTTTGGCGCAAGCTGTGTTCTTCGACCGGTTCCGGCCTGAAGAACCTTCATAAATTTAGAGTCGGTACCCTCGAAACCAACCCATGAAGGAGGGGCTATAGTCGTGTTCGATTTTGAAAAACCAAACATTGAGATTGCTGAGATTTCTGATGATAAGAAATACGGAAAGTTTGTAGTTGAACCGCTCGAGAGAGGCTACGGCACCACGTTGGGCAATTCCCTCAGACGAATCATGCTTTCATCGTTACCGGGCGCCGCAGTCAGTCAGGTGAAGATCGACGGCGTATTACATGAGTTCAGTTCCATCCCCGGCGTCAAGGAGGATGTGACTGAGATCATCATGAACATCAAGAGTTTATCCATTAAAGACAGCAGCGACGGCAATGAAGTCAAGACAGCCTACATTGAACATGAAGGCGAAGGCGTTATTACGGCGGCTGATATTCAGGTCGATCCGGATATCGAGATCATGAACCCGGATCAGGTCATTGCGACTTGCAGCGGCGGCACAGACAGCCGGTTCTATATGGAACTGACGATCACCAAGGGTCGCGGTTATGTGAGCGCGGAAAAAAATAAAGGCGAAGACCTGCCGATCGGCGTGATTGCGGTGGATTCCATCTATACGCCGGTTGAGCGTGTCAATATGACGATTGAGAATGCCCGTGTCGGCCAGATGATGGATTATGACAAGCTGACACTGGATGTATACACGAACGGGACGCTTGCGCCGGATGAGGCTGTCAGCCTTGCAGCCAAGGTGTTAAGCGAGCATCTGAATCTGTTCATTGATCTTTCTGAGAATGCAAAGACCGCGGAGATCATGGTTGAGAAGGAAGATGATGAGAAGGAGAAGGTTCTCGAGATGAATATCGATGAACTGGAGCTTTCTGTCCGCTCGTATAATTGCCTGAAACGGGCCGGTATCAATACCATCGAGGAATTGTGCAACCGCACGCCGGAGGATATGATGAAGGTCCGTAACCTGGGAAGAAAATCTCTGGAAGAGGTTCTTGCCAAGTTAAAAGAGCTTGGACTTCAGCTGAATCCAAGCGAGGAGTAAAATGCTACAGATGCCGCAGCTGTAAGACCGATGAAGCGAGCTGAGGTATCATAAATTAATGGAAGACGCAGTCCGGTAAGCCCAATGAGCGCGGACCGCTCTCCACGAAATCATGGAGGAAAATATCATGGCAGGTTATAGAAAACTGGGTCGTACTTCGGACCAGAGAAAAGCAATGCTGCGCAGCCAGGTTACTGCGCTGATCCAGCATGGCAGAATCACAACGACGGAGGCGAGAGCCAAGGAAGTTCGTAAGATTGCTGAGGGGCTGATTGCTCTGGCAGTGAAGGAGAAGGACAATTTCGAGACAGTCACCGTTACCGCAAAGGTAGCCCGCAAGGACAAGGATGGCAAGAGAGTCAAGGAAGTTGTCAACGGCAAGAAAGTGACCGTGTACGATGAAGTTGAAAAAGAGATCCGCAAGGACAATCCTTCCAGGCTGCATGCAAGACGCCAGATGCTGCGTGTCCTGTATGATGTGACGGAAGTACCGTCCACCCCGGCCGGACGCAAGAAGAATACAAAGTCCGTCGATCTTCCGGCGAAGCTGTTTGATGAGATTGCGCCGAAGTATGTTTCCCGCAACGGCGGATACACCCGTATCGTCAAGATCGGACCGCGCAAGGGCGACGGAGCGATGGAAGTCGTGCTTGAGCTGGTATAAAGCAACTGCATAAAATGATGGAAAGAGACTTTATCCGAGCGTGTGCCGGATGAGGTCTCTTTTTCTATTCTCCTGAATTTGTCAGAATATCTTAAGTTGACCATATGACACAGCTATCTTATAATGTAGACAGATAACAGGAACATCGGAAGGGAGGATTCCCATGAAGAGAGGATCGATTCGTTGGAAGATTGTCGTTCTGTTATGGATGATCGGCATATCAGGAATGGCAGGCGACATGGGGCAGATTGAGGCACTGGCATCGACCTCGGATAAGACCATAACCGACGTGAAGCTGACCGTATACTCGAAACTGGAGGCGGGAGAGACGCTTCCTTCGATTGATTACAACAATTCAGACAGTGATGGCAGTGTCGATTCCGGTGATATCTGCGTGACCAATTCCTCAAGCCAGTATTCGATTACGGATGCGGAGTGGGTGACGTCTACGTCGAAGACGATGGACGTGGGCGACACGCCAACCATGAAGGTGACCCTTTCGCCAAATTCGACAGGAAGCTACGATTATGAATTCAAGGGGAGCTATAAGTCGAGCAACGTGACCATCAAGAAAGGCACGTTTGTCAGTGCAAGCAAGAGCAGTGGCAAACTGATTGTCAAACTGAAGGTGCGGGAGATCGAAGGCACATTTGGCGAACCGGAGGATGTATACTGGAAGGACAACACAATGGGGACGGCTAAATGGGACGAGCCGGACGAAGGGAGTACCGGGAAATATCAGGTGGAACTGAAACGGGGCGGTTCGAAGGTCTATTCGACGACGACGACCGCGCGTACTTTTAATTTTTATCCGTACATGACGAAGGCAGGGACGTATACCTTCCGGGTTCGGACCATCGCAAAAACCAGTGACGACGAGGATTATGGCAAAAGCAGCGATTGGGTAGAATCGGATGAACTAGAAATTGCGGAGGAGGATGTCTCCGATGGGACGGGACAGGAGTCGGCGTCGGATGGGGCCTCTGCTGAGCCTGGAACAGGAACGACGGGAAATACGACCGTCGGCTGGCAGTATCTCGACAACAGCTGGTATTATTATTATCCGGATGGCACCTATGCGACGGGCGGCTGGCTGGATGTAGGCGGCGTGAATTATCTGTTTGGCAGTGACGGGAAGATGCTGACCGGTTGGCAGAACCGGAATAACCAGACCTATTATATTGAAGACAGCGGCGAGATGCGGACCGGCTGGATTACCTGGAATGGGCAGTGGTATTATGCGAATGAGACGCAGGATGAATATCTGGGATGTCTGCTGAAGGATCGCTGGCTGATCCTGGGAGATAAGGCCTATTATCTGACGGCAACCGGACAGATGGCCGAGGGCTGGGTGCAGGTAGACGGCAACTGGTATTATTTTTACCCTGGTTCCGGCGAGAAGGCTTACAATACCTGGGTGGGTACGTTTTATGTCGATGAGAATGGTGTGTGGAATAAATAGAGTGGTCCGGATTTCAGGACTTTCACAGGAATCACACTTGTGTTTCACAGATTATTCATAGATCGGCTTTATACTGAAACGAGGTATCTGGAGTGTGACAGGTCAGCAGGAAGGAGCAGATTATGAAGACAGGGAGTGAAGTTCGAAGGAAGCTGATTATGATTCTGGCTGCGGTCAGTCTGGCTGGCGGAGTGGTCGGCGCGACAGCCGTTCCGGCCTGGGCGTCGGATAAGGAAGTGGAGACGCGTTATCTGGGTGATCCAAAGTATGCCTACTGGGAATCCGATACGGTGGCAAAGTGGACGTCGGTCAGCAAAGCGCACGAGTATCAGGTGAAACTTTATATCGCGGATTATGTGGATCTGGATGATGAAGAGGATGCGAGCAATCGGAAAGGACTCTCAGATTCTCAGCTGGAAGACCTGACCATAGATGGCGAATGCGTGACGATGAAGCGCACGACGGAGCAGAGATACGATTTCAGCGAGTACATGAACGATAAGCACAGCTATTTCTTTGCGGTTCGCGCGGTACCGAAGACCAGTGAGCAGGCCTGGGTTGTAGCAGGAAACTGGGTGGCATCGCCGACCGTGGACTTTACGGAGAGCGCCGTGCAGGGCATTACGGGCGGAGTCTGGCGGAATTATCTGAATGGAAGCAAATACCAGGATGAGGACGGCGATTACCTGGGCGCCGGCTGGAACCTGATTCAGGGCAGCTGGTATCTGATGGATGAAGAGGGATTCCGTCTGACCGGATTCCAGACGGTGGATGGAGAGACCTATTACCTGAGCGATGAGGATGGCAGGATGGCGACCGGCTGGTTTGTCTGGAATGAGAACTGGTATTATTCGGACAGCAGCGGACGGGTACAGACCGGCTGGATTATGGATGTGCCCGGCAAGTATTATTATCTGTATGAAGACGGAACGCTCGCCACGAATACGACAATTGACGGTTATTATGTAGGCGACAGCGGTCTGCGGCAGTATACGACAAATTGATGTTTTGCGGAACGTCTGAAAAAAGGAGCCCTTTGCGGAAAGATGGCGATTCATTGCCGGTTATGCGTCAGTGAAAGGATGCATAGCCGGCAATGTCATGTCCTGACAGAGGGCTTTGTATGTACGGGCTTGCAAAACAGGAATTTCGGTAATATAATGGTTACGATTCAGACAGGATCGCCTGGAACGGACCGGTCGTTTCGATTTGTGGTTGCCTACCTGGAAGGGAGAGGGTTACGTGAGTAGTGTGAATGCAAAGAAAACCGATGATGGTGGGGAGGAGAACCGCCGGGAGATGCTTCTGACCGGTGAGATCAGCCGGATCATTCCCCGTCTGGCGGCACCGACGATCATCAGTATGATGATCACTGCCATTTACAATATGGCGGATACTTTTTTTGTGAGTCAGATCGGAACCAGTGCGTCTGGCGCGGTGGGCGTCATCTTTTCGGCGATGGCGATTATCCAGGCGCTCTCTTTTACGATTGGGATGGGGAGCGGCAATTACATGGCGAGACGTCTGGGCGCCGGACAGCAGAAGGAAGGCGAGACCATTGCGTCGACTGCGTTTTTTACGGGGCTGATACTGGGAACCTGTCTGGGACTGGTCTGCCTGTTTTTTATTGAGCCGATCGTCATGCTTCTGGGGGCGACGGAGACGATCCGACCCTATGCGGTGCAGTATGCGCAGTATATTTTCCTGGCGACGCCGTTTATGATGTGTTCCTTTATTATGAACAACCTGCTGCGTCTGCAGGGGCTGGCGGCGGTTGCCATGATCGGCATCACCAGTGGTGGAATCCTGAATATCATCCTGGATCCGATATTTATCTTTGGCCTGGGAATGGGAATTTCTGGTGCCGCGATTGCGACCGGTCTGTCACAGGTGGTCAGCTTTACCATTTTGCTGTTTGAGAGCAATCGGCGTAAGGAGTGTATCTCCATGCGACTGCGAAATTTCAAACCTTCTCTGCATTTTTATGGAATCATGCTTAACGGTGGCCTGCCATCCCTCGGAAGGCAGGGAATGGCCAGTATCGCGACGATTGTGCTGAACACGATGGCGCACCCTTATGGAGACGCTGCGATTGCGGCCATGGCGATCGTAAACCGGCTGACCTATTTCGTCAATTCGGCCGTCATTGGCGTGGGACAGGGATTCCAGCCGGTCTGTGGGTTTTCTTACGGTGCAAAGGAGTACGAACGGGTCAGGCAGGCCTACTGGTTTTGTGTGAAAGTGACAACCGTGATTCTGGTTCTGGTCGGCGTAGCCGGTTTCCTGGTATCTGGCAGTCTGATTGCTTTGTTCCGCAGAGACGATGCGGAGGTGATTGCGATTGGGACGCTGGCGTTGCGCCTGCAGCTGGCCACGATCTGGTCGTTTGGATTTTATACCATGAGCAGTATGATGACGCAATCCATTGGATTTGGCGTGCGTGCGACGCTGATCGCCATGGCGCGGCAGGGGCTTTTCCTGATTCCGATTCTGCTGATCGCAACGCCTTCTCTGGGCCTTCTTGGAATTCAGGCCGCACAGCCGATCTCTGATATTCTGTCGGTTGTGTTGAGTGCGTGCGTGGTGCGGGGCGTGTTCCGCCAGTTCGCCTTGCTGGCAGAAGAACGGGATTGTTCAGGAAATGCTTGACGGAATCGGTTGAATCGCGTAAGATAGGGGAATGTAAACCAATACCTGCCTTTCAGGTTAACCAGAGAAGAAAGGGTTCGCACAATGGGAATTATCAGGGCTTCCAAATTAATATATGACTACATTCGCCGGGATGAGGACGATCATATCGAAGAGGTAAACCGGGCGATTGATAACATGACAGTGGATATTCAGAAGGGTGATTTTGTGGCGATTCTCGGACACAACGGATCCGGCAAGTCAACCTTTGCCAAACAGATCAATGGGATTCTGCTTCCGACGGAAGGCGCGGTGTGGATTTCCGAGATGAACACGGCGGACGATTCGCATATCTGGGACATTCGCAAAACGGCAGGAATGGTGTTTCAGAATCCTGACAATCAGATCATTGGCAATGTCGTCGAGGAGGATGTGGGGTTCGGACCGGAAAATATGGGCATACCGACGGATGAGATCTGGCGGCGGGTGGACGAGAGCCTGGAAAAAGTGGGCATGACCGCATATCGGCTGAAATCCCCGAACAAACTGTCTGGCGGACAGAAGCAGCGTGTGGCAATCGCGGGAGTGATGGCAATGAGGCCGGAGTGCATTGTGCTGGATGAGCCGACGGCCATGCTGGATCCCAATGGCCGCCGGGAGGTCATTGCCACTCTGCATGAACTGAACCGGAAGGAAGGAATTACGATTCTTCTGATTACGCATTATATGGAGGAAGTCATTGACGCCGATCGGGTGATCGTAATGGACGATGGACGGATTGTGATGGATGGGACGCCGCGGGAGATTTTTTCCCGTGTGTCGGAACTGAAGTCTTATCGTCTTGATGTGCCGCAGGTGACGGAACTTGCTTATGAATTACGGCAGGCCGGAGTGGTGATGCCGGAATGTGTACTGACCATGGACGAAATGATGGCCTGTCTGCTCCCACTGATGAAGGCGTGTTATCCGGAAACGGTCAGGCTGGAAGGAGATGCATGATGTCGATCAAAGCGGAAAATCTGAATTATATTTACAGCCAGGGGACGGCTTACGAGCAATATGCGTTAAAGGATGTCAGCTTTGAAATCGGAGATGGTGAATTTGTCGGACTGATCGGGCACACCGGATCCGGAAAATCCACTTTGATTCAGCATCTGAACGGTCTGCTTCGGGCAAGCAGCGGGACGATTTATTACAATGGAGAGAATATTTACGCGGATGGCTATGACATGAAGGCGCTTCGGGGGAAGGTCGGCCTGGTGTTTCAGTATCCGGAACATCAGCTGTTTGAGATTGATGTGTTTACGGATGTTTGCTTCGGACCGAAGAATCAGGGACTTTCCAAGGAAGCATGCGAGGTGCGTGCGAGAGAGGCGCTGCAGTCGGTTGGTCTGGACGAACGGTTCTGGAAACAGTCGCCGTTTGAATTGTCCGGTGGGCAGAAACGGCGCGTGGCGATTGCGGGTGTTCTGGCAATGCAGCCGGAGGTGCTGATTCTGGACGAACCGACGGCCGGACTGGATCCGAAGGGGAGAGACGAGATTCTGGAGGAGCTTGCAGAGCTTCACAGGAAGAGACATATGACGATTATCCTGGTCTCTCACAGCATGGAAGACGTTGCCCGCTATGCGAGCCGGATTCTTGTGATGAATCATGGAGAGAAGATTTTTGACGCGGCGCCGAAGGAGGTCTTTGCGCATTACAGGGAACTGGAGACAATCGGGCTGGCGGCGCCGCAGGTCACCTATATCGTACACGGACTGAGGGAGCATGGCGTGCCGATTGCGGATGATATTACAACGGTCGAGGAAGCGCGCAACGCGATTCTCAGGCTGCTGGGGAAGGCCGAACAGACAGAGGCGAAGGCGGATCGGAAGCGGCCCGACCAGGCGAGGACAGCAAACCGGTCGAAAGGAAAGGCGGATCAGAGATCATGATACGAGAGATTACATTAGGGCAGTATTATCCGATTGATTCCCTGCTGCATCGGCTGGATCCACGTACCAAGCTGTTTGGGACGCTGATTTTTATCGTCTCGCTGTTTCTGGCCAACAGTGTCCTGGCTTATGTGGCGGCGACGGTGTTTTTGTTCGGGTGTATCCGTCTGTCGCGGGTGCCGTTTGGCTTCATGGTGCGCGGTCTGCGTGCGGTTCTTGTGCTGTTGCTGATCAGCGTCAGTTTCAATCTGTTTCTGACGCCAGGCGAGCCAATCGTAACAATCGGTTTCCTGAAGGTGACCTGGGAGGGCCTGCGGATGGCCGGTTTCATGGCGCTTCGTCTGATTTATCTGGTGATCGGTTCGTCGGTGATGACATTGACGACCACGCCGAATCAGCTGACAGACGGTCTGGAGAAAAGCCTGGGTTTTTTAAAACGGGTTGGTGTGCCGGTTCACGAGGTCTCCATGATGATGTCAATTGCGCTCCGTTTTATTCCAATCCTGGTGGAGGAGACGGACAAGATCATGAAAGCGCAGATGGCGCGCGGCGCGGATTTTGAGAGTGGCAATCTGATTCGCAAGGCCAAAGCGATGGTTCCGCTGCTGGTGCCGCTTTTTATCTCTGCGTTTCGACGGGCAACGGATCTGGCAATGGCGATGGAAGCGCGCTGTTATCACGGCGGGGCGGGGAGAACGAAGATGAAGCCGCTTCGTTATGCCGGATGGGATCGGGTCGCGTATGGCGTGCTTGTGGCATATATTGTGGCGGTCGTTCTGCTTCGCGTGTGACCGGGATGCAGAGGAGTATATATCATGAAGCGAATCAAACTGGTGGTAGCTTATGACGGCACCCATTACAACGGATGGCAGTTCCAGCCGAATGGCATCACGATTGAGGAGATATTGAACCGCACACTGACGGATCTGATGAAGGAGCCGATCACCGTCATCGGCGCGAGCCGGACGGATTCCGGCGTCCATGCGCGTGGCAATGTAGCTGTGTTCGATACGGAGAACCGGATGGCGCCAGATAAGATTTGTCTGGCGTTAAATCAGCGTCTGCCGGAAGACATTCGGGTACAGTCGTCGGAAGAGGTGCCGCTTACCTGGCATCCACGCCGGGCAAACTGCACGAAGACGTATGAGTATCGAATCCTGAATCGCCGGATTTCCATGCCGTTAGAGCGGTTGTATGCGTTTCACTGTTATTATTCCCTTGATGTGGAACGGATGCGGCAGGCGGCGGAATATCTGCTTGGCGAACATGATTTCAGGAGTTTCTGCACCACCAGGACGCAGGCGGAGGATACGGTCCGCACGATTTACAGCCTGGATGTATATAAGGAAGGCGATCTGATCACGATTCGTGTGAGCGGAAGCGGCTTTCTCTACAACATGGTGCGCATCATCGCGGGGACACTGATGAAGGTCGGGATGGGGATTTATCCGCCGGAACATGTGGCCGAGATCCTTGAAGCGCGCGACCGGAGACAGGCTGGGCAGACCGCCATGGCGAAGGGGCTGACGCTGATCAGCCTGGAATATGAGAAGGAGTTGCCGACCTGGATCAGCAGCGAGAACCGGCAATGGAAATACGACGTTCTTCAGTCGCATATCCGGGCAGAGCGGGCGGCTTATTTTCTAGTCAGCCGTTGCCAGAATGACGAGTGGGAGCATCTGCTGAACCGGACGATCCATCATGCGTTTCGTAATGGGGCGGATCGCGTCTATCTGACCGACCTGGAAGGGGAACGGCTGCGCCCGGGCGACCGCTATGGTTACTATCGGATTGAACAGATGAGTGAAAAACAGACGGTTGCAGCCCTGGAATGTCTGACCGATGAGGAAACCTGTGCCATGTGGGAGCAGTCGGACCGGGGAAGGAATGGATCAGAGGCAGAACGAGCGCCTGGCTTAAAGTGGTACATTGCCGTGGACGCCGGTTGCGGATTGGAAGCGGGAGAAGAGGGAAATCCGAGTGATTCGACTGATTTGTAATCCGGAAAAATGAAGACCAGAGAAAGCAAAATTGGGTTCCGAATGACCATAAATGGCTCTTGAAAACCATTCTCTGACATGATAGTATGGTGTGGATAAACGGTTTGACGGGAGGGAAATGGGTATGAATGATAACAAAAGTAGCGGTTTTTCCATGTTTCGTATTTTTTCGTTGGTCTGTGCATTTTTGTATGCGGTGCGGGTGATCTGGCAGATCCCAGGCGCGTTTTCCAATCTGGGTGGAATGCTCGGGCGGCATAAAGTGATGAGCTTTTTGTGGCTGGACTGCTCTTTGCTTTCTATCCTTTCGTGTGCGCTTCTCGCATACCTGCTCTTTCTCCTTGGCATGCAGAAGGATGAGACGAAATGGGATCCGCTGTATCTGCTGGTACTCGTGGGCGCAGCCGTCCGGGTCGCTGTCGTTACACTCTGCACGGTGATTCGGCTGTTTTACATGCTGGTCAGTCACTGGCATATTTCCGGTCTGGCGCTCTCATGGGCGAAGCCTGTCTTATGTGCGGTGGCAACAGTCGGAGGCCTGTTCCTGTTTTTTACTGTTTCCGGTGTGCGGCCGTTTGATGGGAAGACAAAGGAAGATTTCGCAGCCATGGCAGAGTGGGCGAAAACGCTGGTGCCGCAGGAAACCAGGGCGATCTTTGCAAATCTTCAGAGCGGGACAAGGACGTCGCAGGGAGCCGGAGCGAATGGAGCTGCAACCGACAGGTATGCCAGAGCGAACGGCTATGCCGGGACGAATGGCTATGCCGGAGCAGACAACTACGGCGGAATGAATGACCACGCCGGAGCGGGGACAAATGCCGGAACGGGTGCTTATGACAGTGCAGCGGGATACGCACAGAATGCCACATATGGGAATGCACCGTCATATTCCGGATATCCGAGAACGCATGTAAAGGATGACAGGAGCCTTTTATTGTACATTATCTTCGGCATCCTGACCTGCAGTATCTACTGCTTTTATTTTATGTATTCCATGTCGAAAGACATCAATACCATCTGTGAGGGAGACGGGCTTCACACGGGCGGTCTGGGTGCCATGATTGGATATTATATTATCACCTGCGGCTGGTACGGCGTATATTGGGGGACTTCCACTGCGGATCGTCTGAAAGCGAACGGCGTCAAATATGGTGTGAACGTGGAAGAATCCGGGCTGACCTATCTTCTCTGGTGCGTTCCGGGAATTTTCCTGTGTTTCATCGGGCCTTATGTTGCGATGCACATTCTGATAAAAAATACAAACAGACTGGCAAAAGCGTACAATGAAAAATATCATGTCTAGAACCGATATGGAAGCTGCGGCGGCTGTGGCCGGATTGTACTTCGTCATGGGAAGGATTGGGATCGGCTGCCCGATTCTTTTCCTGACTGGAGTGTCCTGCGCAGGCTGTGGCATGACACGGGCGTGGCTCTCGCTCCTACACCTGGATCTGGCAGCGGCGTATCATTGTCATCCACTGTTCTGGGTGCCTCCGCTGGTGCTGTTTGCCTGGATTGTCCGGCAACGAATTCCCCGCCGCCTTCTGGAGGCCGCAGAATTTGTCCTGATTGTCCTGTTCCTGATTGTTTATGTGGTGCGGCTGCAGAACCCGGAAGACACCATTGTTGTCTGCGACCCCCAAAGCGGTCTTTTCTATCGTCTGGCCATGTGGGCGCTTGATCTTTTCAAATCGAGTTTTTGAAAAGATTTTTGATAAAAACGCTTGACAAAGATAAATTTATCGTGTATGATTAGGTTCGTTGCAGTGATGGGCTATCGCCAAATGGTAAGGCAACGGACTCTGACTCCGTCATTTCAAGGTTCGAATCCTTGTAGCCCAGCGAGAAAACAGCTACAGACCTAAGTAAAATCAAGGGTTTGTAGCTGTTTTTTGTTTGTTAAAGAGTAAAAAATTTCATTACCATCTATATACCGGCAGGCACGTCCTGGTGTGTAACTGGCAGCGTCAAGGGAACTGTTTAAGAGAGTGTGTTTATATTGCGTGTCTGGTATGTGTACTTTCGCACGGTTGAATACGGTTACTGCGATTGCCTTGCAGGAAGTGATTGACGGATATAATCGGCATAGACTTCCACTTATGCTGGTAGATTCATCAATAATGTCATTAAAAGAGCGTGAAGAAGAAAAAGGAACCGAAATTACATCGAATAGTATGAGAAGGGGATTGTTTCGGTACATGGTGGAGCATTGCCAATGTAGACAGTCAATCGTCATTGAAAATGAAATCCCAGAATTGGATTATAAAAATGCAAATCTGATTTACTTCACTAAAAAAGAAAATAATGGAAGATATGGGTTGATCAATGGGTATAGAGATTGGGGTGAATTTGCACTTGACAAAGAACTTGCAATACGCTACCATTAATTTACCTCAAAGGTAAATTAAAAAAAGAGGCGGTTGGTTGGATATCACGTATAAAAACAAAAAGATTGAGAAAATTTGTACGAACGCGAAAACTGCTGAGAAAACTTATGGATTATTGATGGCTGAAAAAATACATCAGCGTGTTGACGAAATATCAGCGGCTGATAATGTTGAAATGATGATACAGTTTCATATTGGCCGCTGTCATTCGCTGAAGCAAAATAGAAAAGGGCAATATGCGGTAGATCTGGTTCATCCATACAGGCTGGTTTTTGAAAAGAATGGAGAAGAAATCCAGATAGCAAATATTTTGGAAATTGTTGATTATCATTAAATGTGGAAAGAAATTAAGGAGGTAGCACTATGGTGAGAAGTCGCAGTTATATTGCAACGCCGCCTGGGGCGGCCATAAGGGAGCAGTTAAATGACAGAGGTATGAATCAGAAGGAGTTTGCAGCCAGAATGGATATGTCTGAGAAGCATATCAGCAGGCTTATTAATGGGGATGTACAGCTTACTCCCGATGTTACTGTCAGATTGGAAATAGTTCTTGGCGTTCCAGCCAGTTTCTGGAATAATCTTGAGGCCATTTATAGGGAGAAGATCGTAAAAGCCGAGGCAGAAAATGCTATGGATGCAGATATAGAGCTGGCAAAACAATTTCCCTATAGTGAAATGGCAAAATTTGGCTGGGTTCCGGGAACCAGAGATTCTAAAGACAAGGTTATTAATTTAAGAAAGTATTTTGAAGTAGTTGAGTTGACATTGCTAAGTAACACTCAAATTACAAAAATTGCATGCAGAAGATTAGCAATTACGGAAAAAAGTGATCTGGCACTTATGGCATGGGCGCAGGAAGCTAAGATTTTGGCTCGTAATACTCCGACATCTCCGATTAATATTAAAGGATTAATTACAGCGATACCTGACATCCGAAAAATGACGGTTATGAAGTTTGATGAGTTTTTTCCTCAAATAAAGAAAAAGTTATCCGAGTGTGGCATTGCATTAGTATTTTTGCCGCATCTTAAAGGATCTTTTTTGCAGGGGGCAACGTTTCTTGACGGAAATAAAATCGTTGTAGGTCTTACAGCTCAAGGAAAAGATGCGGATAAGTTTTGGTTTAGCTTTTTCCACGAACTTGCTCATATTATTTACGGGCATATAGGTCGGTCAGATGGAACATCAAAAGAAGACGAAGATGCGGCAGATGAGTGGTCAAGTAATACACTAATTTCCGCAGAGAATTTTAATGCATTTGTAGCGGGCAGAGATTATTCGGAACAAAATATATGCGAATTTGCATTAGAACAGGGAGTTGCACCGGGAATCGTTGTGGGAAGATTACAACGTGAGGGTGTGGTTAAGTATAACATGTTAAATGGATTAAAGGATCATTATGAAATAGCTGTATAAAATTGACTGTGTGTAAGAAGACTATGAAAGAACACCCCAGAATATGAGGTACTCTTTTTACTTTATAGTAAATTTCAATTTTTAGATGGACAAAGAAGAACAGACATTCACCGAACATATGTTAGATAAACATCTGTTTGGGCAACAAAAATCAGACGACGATGAATTTAGAAGATATAAAAACCGTCTTCACCATAATCGTCATCAAGGTCATCATCATTTAAGAAATAATCCATATCGAGAAGGTCACCCTCGCTCATATGGCGAATGTCCCCGGATGTCGTTCCTGAGATGTCTGTGGAAGAAATCAATCAGGAGATCGCTGAGGTAAGAAACGCACGGGGTAAATGAGCATGAAGATATTTTATCGGAGTATAATGATGTTCTCCATCGCAAGAAGTTCCATTTAAAAGAAGATACGATTCAGCTTGTCCTTACAGCTATAAAGCAATACGGGCTGGAAGTGCAACCGCAACCAACAGGAGAGATCCTTTTGGATATGGATGACCTTATTTTTTATGAGGTTGCTATGGAGAAAAGAAGCGATGGTGCGTGGTTGGTGACAGGCAATCAGAAACATTATCCTGTTCGAAGCTTTATAGTCACTCCTGCGGAGATGATGAAGATTCTGGAGAATGGGAAGGGATAAATTCTGATTTTCCCTTAATTGAACAGAGCTTTCTTGTTGCGCATCGGCAGGTTTCCTAATTAGAGGTATCCGGACAGGTTACTATTAAAATACCTGTCATATAAAAGTTTTGTAATGAATGGAGATTATTATGAATCAGAGACGGATCATTGCTACTCTTCCACATTTTTCCTTTTGCATAATTGTTTTGTCCATTTTGCTCATCCTTTTCGGCACATCCGACATCAGAGCGGAAGAATCTATGGGAGAAAAAGAAATCAGTATCCCGGTTGCAGCACCATCTGTCAACGGTGCGCTGCAGGTCATTGGTACGCAGCTCTCAGACAGTGAAGGGAATCCCGTGCAGTTGAAAGGCATCAGCACTCATGGCATCGCTTGGTATCCGGATTATATCAATGCGGATTGCTTTGCACAGCTCAAAAACGAATGGAATATGAACCTGATTCGCCTGGCTATGTACACCGGCGAAACGGGAGGATACTGTACGGGCGGAGATCAGGAATATCTGAAGGAACTGATAAAAAAAGGCGTGGAATATGCGACGGAAGCAGATATGTATGTCATCATCGACTGGCATATTCTCTCTGACGGCAACCCCAATACTTATAAGGAAGAGGCAAAAGCCTTTTTTGAGGAAATGTCTTCCACTTTTGCAGATCATACGAATGTCCTGTACGAAATCTGCAATGAACCGAACGGAGACACAACATGGGCAGATATCAAAGCCTATGCGGAAATAATCATCCCTGTGATCCGCTCCCATGATGACGATGCCATAATTCTGGTGGGCACTCCAAACTGGTCGCAATCGGTTGATCAGGCGGCCGCAGATCCCATCACCGGCTACGATAATCTCATATACACTCTGCATTTTTATGCCGCTACCCACACCGATTTCCTGCGTAACAGATTGGTTACTGCAGTGGAAGATGGTCTCCCCGTTTTTGTATCGGAATACGGAATCTGTGACGCCAGCGGAGGCGGCGTCATCAATGAAGACCAGGCAAATCAGTGGATGGATCTTTTGGATCGCTATGGGATCAGCTGTGCGGCATGGAATTTATCTAACAAAAACGAAACCTGCGCCATTCTGCGCACAGATTGTGGTCAGATCAGCGGTTTTACCGGGGATGACCTCACCGATTCCGGAAAATGGCTGTACCGAATGCTGACCGGAAATTGAAAAATATCTCCGCAGAGAACTCTTCGGCTGGAACGTGACGCTCAAGTTTAACAGCGATATCAGTTTTTTGGATGGCTGGAACGGTGAATACGAAGTAAACGGTACGGAGCTTTCCATTCATTCAAGGGATTATAACAGTACAGTTGCAACAGGCAGAACGGTCTCTGGCATAGGTTTTATTATTCGTGGAAGGCCTGGTCTCTCATTTGAGTAGAACAGGCATTGATGCAAGTACGTGCAGATAAATCGTTGAATTCAGAATTTATGAAAAAATCAAATGTAGTTCTTGACTTTACTTTTATATGGCAATATAATGTAACTATTTGAACTACATTAAGGAGACGACTGCTATGCAGATATCAGAAGCCACTTCGTTTCGATGGGTGCTGACCGTTGTCATGTGTACGAAGAATATTCAGGCGGATGCTGAGGAAGCCCTTGATGTAGTTTTAAACAAATAGAGGAGTGCGTGTATGAGTCTTTTTAATGGGAGTCATGGTGTAGACCAAATACAACAGTTAGCGGATTATATTGATCATAGCAGCAGAATCGTTGCAATCACAGGAGCCGGTATTTCCGTTGCCGGGGGAGGCATGACCTACTGGCAAATGGCTCTTTCCAACCGTCGCGCCGGTGCTACGCCCAGATCCGGGGATAATTACCGATCGTTTCTTCCGGTATATCTGGATAACATGTTTTCTTATCAGCCGAGCTTTGCCCATTATGCATTGGCAGATTTGGAAGAAGAAGGAAAACTCATCGGAATTATCACAACAAATGTGGATTGTATGCATACGATTGCCGGTTCGAAGAATGTTGCGGAAATTCAGGGCAGCCTTCAGGTGAACTGCTGTTCCAGATGTGGTCGGCACTACGACAGTTATGAAATCTGGAAACAGGATGAGCTGCCTCTTTGCGAAGCATGCGAAGGAGAAATTCTACCATGGCCGATTTACAGTCATGTTGGTCTTTGGGATGTAGATGTCAGAAAATCCCAGAACTGGATTTCGAAGGCTGACTTGATTCTGGTTATTGGTACACAGGGAAATTATGGCGGTGTTTACTGGAATTACAGGAAAAGAGATGCCGTCATAGTCCAGATCAATCCGGGGCATACCGGCTTTGATCGTGCTGCAGATCTGAATATTCGCAAAGGATCTGATGATGTATTCCAGAAGTTACAGGAAAGGCGGGGTAAAAATGGAGACGACAAGAAAACTGGATGTCTTTGAGAATACACCAATACCAAATGCGGTCATGCAGCTGTCAATGCCCATGGTCGTGAGTTCGCTTGTGATGGTGCTGTACAGCCTGACGGATACCTATTTTGTGGGAATGCTCAATAATCCTGTCCAAAATGCTGCGGTTACCCTTGCCGCGCCGGTGCTGCTGGCTTTTATCGCGGTCAATAACCTGTTCGGTGTCGGCTCGTCCAGCATGATGAGCCGTGCGATGGGTGCAAAGAATTACGATGTTGTCTATCACAGTTCGGCATTCGGGTTTTACTGTTAGCTGTTTTCCGGCATCCTTTTTTCGCTGGTGTGCATTGTTGTTCAGAATCCGCTTTTAAACCTGCTGGGAGTCGATGATATCACCCGGCAGGCCACGCTGGAATACATGACATGGACGGTTTTCTGCGGCGCGACACCGGCGATCCTGAATGTGGTAATGGCTTATCTTGTGCGTGCAGAAGGCGCGTCTCTCCATGCAAGCATCGGTACAATGACCGGCTGTATCCTGAACATGATTCTGGATCCGTTTTTTATCCTGCCGCAGTTCCTCGATATGGGCGCTGCAGGCGCCGGCCTTGCGACATTCCTGTCCAACTGCGTGGCCTGTATCTATTTCTTTGTGTTACTGTATGCGAAACGGAAATCGACCTTTGTCTGCCTGAATCCGAGAATGCTCTCATTTGAACGTTCACTTGTGCTTAATATCTGCGGTGTGGGAGTACCGGCAGCAATACAAAACCTGCTGAACGTGACAAGCATGACGATTCTCAACAACTTCACGGCGGGCTATGGTGCGGATGCAGTAGCGGCCATGGGTATTGCGCAGAAGATCAATATGGTACCGGTACAGGTTTGCCTCGGCTTTTCCCAGGGCGTCATGCCGCTGATCAGTTACAATTATACTTCCGGAAACCGCAAACGGATGAAGGACTGCATCTTCTTTACCATAAAACTGATTTTTCCTGTGCTGATTCTGGCGACGGCTTTATTCTGCGTTTTTTCCAGTGGTCTGGTCGCATTGTTTATGGACAATAAGGAGATCATTACCCATGGCACACATTTCTTGCGCGGCTTCAGCCTTTCGATCCCGTTTTTGTGCCTGGACTTTCTCGCGGTTGGTGTGTTTCAGGCTCTGGGCCGCGGCAGATCGGCGCTGGTATTTGCCATACTGCGCAAGATTATTTTGCAGGTGCCTGCGCTCTTTATCCTGGACTATCTGTTCCCGCTCTATGGGCTGGTATACTCACAGTTTGTCGCGGAACTGGTTCTGGGCATCTGTGGATTTGTTATGATACTGCATATATGCAATGAGAAGCCAGGGCAGGGCAGATCCGCGAAGGGGCTCCTGTCGGCGAATCGGATGCAGAAGGAAAAACGCATGGAATGATATCCGGGAGTTTCACCTGGACAGTTGAGGAGATGATCATTATGATACTGACAAAAGACGCTTATTTTGCGCCATCCGATGATATTCGCCGACTTCACATCTGGCTCCCGGATGAATATGCTCAAACCGATGACCGCTATCCGGTCATGTACATGTTCGACGGCCATAATCTGTTCCTGGATAGCAATGCTACTTATGGTACATGCTGGGGATTGAAAGATTTTTTCCTGCAGTGGCCAAAGCCTGTGATCTGTGTGGGGATTGAGTGCAGCCACAGAGGACAGGAACGCCTGAGCGAATACTGTCCCTATGATTGCCACGGCGGATTCCTCGGAACCTTTCATGGCATAGGAGAGCAGACGCTTGCGTGGATTGCAGACACACTAAAGCCAGAGATCGACCGGACGTATCGTACGTATTCTTTTCGGGAAGCGACAGGCATCGGAGGCAGCAGCATGGGCGGGCTGATGAGTCTGTACGGAGTCGTTCGCTATAATCAGATTTTTTCGAAAGCAGCCTGCCTGTCCAGTGCGGTAACACCATTTCAGGAGCAGCTTCTGGGTGATATCCGGGATACTGCATTAAATCCGGACACGCGGGTATATCTCAGCTGGGGAGAGCAGGAAGGGCGCTGGCAGTCAGAAGAACAAAGAGACAGTTTTGATACGATGCTTGCCCGATGCAACCGGGCTATCGAAACTGCCCTGTGTGAACGGGGAATAACCACGATGCTGGCGATGCAGAAAAATGGCGGCCACTGCGAAGCAGACTGGGCTAAACAGGTGCCACAGTTTATGGATTTTTTGTGGAGATCCTGATGGGTTATTTCCGCAAGGCGCAGCGCGTTCTGAAATGAGATATGTACAGAATTTTCTCTTCGCAAAAGACGTGGTGTTGATGTGCATTTGTTCGTTCGAAAAAATATGGAAAAACAGGTTGACGGGTAAAGGAGAAACGGACAGGATGAAAACAGTGAAGGTGGTAGCGGCGATTATCACACATAATCATAAAATATTTGCGACCCAGCGGGGATACGGTGAGTTTAAAGATGGCTGGGAGTTCCCTGGCGGCAAGATTGAACCCGGCGAGACGCCACAGGAAGCGTTGATCCGCGAGATCAGGGAAGAGTTGGATACGGAGATTGAAGTGGGAGAATTCCTGGACACGGTAGAGTATGATTACCCGAATTTTCATCTCTCGATGGACTGTTTTTTATGTACAATCAAATCCGGAGATCTTGTTTTGAAGGAACATGAGGCAGCAAAGTGGCTGGCAAAGGAAGATTTGGATAGCGTGGCGTGGCTGTCGGCAGATCAGGAGATACTTCCTGAGATACAGAAAAACCGGAGCATATCGCTCCGGTAATCCCTTGTCAAAGAAATGCAATGACGTGCCATTGGTTGATTATTGTTTGGCATGGATGTGGAACGCTGCTTACGCCTGTTCGTCTTCATGCCAGTCTTTACAGACGTCGATCCACCCGCTATAGCCGGAATGTTCTTCCAGTTCCTCCAGGGAGAGCTTCACTGCGCTGTGTCCGTTCCCGCCAGCCGGATATACCTGCTCAAATCGCCTGAGTGAAACATCCAGATAAACGGTGACATCGGGTTTAATCGCAAATGGGCAAACGCCGCCGGGGGCGTGGCCGATCGCGTCCTCCACCTGGTCGCCGGGGATCATCCTGGCTTTCTGGTGAAAGGTGCTTTTGTATTTTTTATTATCCACTTTGGCGTCTCCGGCCGTGACGATCAGAACCGGCTTTTCATCCGCGAAGAAGGACATGGTTTTGGCGATCTGCCGGGGCTGACATCCGATGGCATGGGCGGCTTCCTCGACGGTGGCGCTGGATTGTTCGAGTGCGATCACGCGTTCTTCCAGGCCTGCGGACGCGAAATATTGTCTGACACGTTCAAAAGACATATGGTTTCACCTCTTTCTGCTGCATAGGTCTGTGTCGATCGGAAAAGTCTATGCACATCGCTAATTGTACAGCAAAAATGGATGGCATACAACCCCAAAATATCAACACGTATCTTTTTTGAAATTTGAATTATTTTGGTTTACAATCGCAAAAATTCGGAAAAATGCGATCAAAGATTGACATTTTGACGAATTAGTGATATAGTGACTACAGTTTTTATCGTTCAAACTGTTGATGAGGAAGATATGCTGAGAGACGGCCATGCAGCGAACCCGGGATGGTGAAAGCCGGGCGGCGACAGCAACAGCAAGTGGGCCTCGGAGGGTGAAGCGAAGGGATTTCCGGCAGGAGATCGCAGTAGCGGAGACGGGAAGGGCTGCCGTTATCAGCCGGGGATGTGATGGCATCCGATGAGGCGGACATTGTATCAATGTCAAACAAGGTGGTACCGCAGGAGTTTACCTGTCCTTGAAGATTTTTCTTCAGGGGCAGTTTTTTGTTAAAGCATACGTAAGAAGCTGCCAGTGGCAGGTCCTGTAGTTGTGGTGAAAAATAACAAGAGTTAAGGAGAGAAACGATGAATGCAGAACTGATCAGCCTGATTGGTATTTTGCTGGCTTTGGTGGTTGTGGTGGTGGGATCGATGAGAAGCATCAGCCTCATCATCCTGGCAAGTGTGGCGGCCTTTCTTGTGGCGGCGACTGGCGGTGTGGGACTGCTGGACGGTTACACGACATATCTTGGCGGTGTGGCCGGTTCGATTACCAGTATGTTTCCCCTGTTTCTGGGAGGACAGCTGTTGGGATGCTTTCTGGAGCAGAGCGGCCTGACGGAGTCCATCGCCAATGCCATTATCAAAAAATTTGGCGCCAGAGCGATTGTTGTGGCGGTGTTTACCGTATCCTGGATTCTGGTATTTTGCGGCATCAATGTGTTTGTCATTATTTTTACGGTTTACCCGATTGCATGCGCGTTTTTTAAGGTGGGTGATATTCCGCGGAATCTGATTCCGGCCTGTGTGCTGGGAGCCTGCGTATCGGAACAGGTTCTTCCGGGAGTGACTACCACGGCCAATGTCCTGACAACGGAGGCGTTTGGCGTTCCCGCGGCGGCGGGGCCGGTGACCGGTATTTTCCTGTCGGCATTTCTGTTTGTGGCGAATGCCGGATACCTTTACGTTCAGGGGGAGAAAGCCAGAAAACGGGGCGAACATTTTGTGCCGCTTCCCGGTGAGGCGTTTGAGGTTGACCTTGATAAAAAGGGACTTCCTCATCCTCTGCTGGTGATTTTTCCACTGGGAGTGGTGCTGGTTGCGCTGAATCTGTTCCAGATTCCCGCCTACGCGTCTCTCTATCTGGGGGCTGTTGTCGCCATGGTCCTTTTCTTCCGGCGTCTGGGTGGTCTGGACGGGGTGACTCAGACGCTCAACAAAGCGGCGAAGAACTCAATGTCTGTTATGTCGACCTGTGCGATTATCGGTTTCAGCAGCATCGTTACGGCGGTGCCGGGATACAATCTGCTCCTTAGTGGGTTGGAAAAGATTTCCGGGGGTAATCCCTATATTTTCGCGTTTATCTGTGTGGCGGTCATTGCAGCAGTTTCCGGCTCTGCCACAGGCGGTGTCAAGTTTGTGCTCCAAAGCTTCAGTGATCGGCTTCTGGCGATGGGGGGAAATCCTGCCTCTCTCTGCCGGGTGATCTGCGCGTCGTCTCTGACCTTTGATTCCCTGCCTCACAACAGCGCGGTGGTTCTGACGCTGAACGCGTGCAATGTTTCCCACAAAGAGGGGTATCGGCATGTGGCTGTGACAACTGTATTGAATACGACGATTGCAACGGCAATTGCCATTCTCTTTGCGATGATTGGCATTCGCTGATTCAACCGTGTTTTTACGAAACAGAAAAAGAATTCTGCAGATATAAATTTGCAGATATAAATAATTTAGGAAAGGAAGCAGAACATGGCTAGAAAAACATATCTGATCCATGCAAGGATCATCGACGGTGTTTCTGAGCAGGCGGTGGAGGATGGTATCCTTGTGTTTCAGTCTGGTCAGACCGCCCAGAAGGGCGGCAGAGAGGATAAAATCCTGTTTGTTGGTGACATGAAGGATTATCCGGCGTTTCCGTCGGAGGTTACCGGGGCGGACACAGTGCTGGATCTGACGGGATATACGTTGACGCCGGGACTTTATAATGTCCATGGACATATTGGATTGACCATGCCGTATAAGTCGTATCGTTTTGATGAGATGGGAGTGGCATATCGGAGCCTTGTCATGCTGCGCCGGGCCTGTGAGGCGCTCAACTGCGGCATTACTACGGTTCGGTCGGCGGGCGGGCCGGATAATATTGATTATGCCATTCGCGATGCTGTGGACAATGAGATGATGATGGCGTCGCGTATCGTTCCATGCGGAGCGCTCAACATTGCGGTCGGTGGGCATGCCTGGAACAATTACATTTCCACCATGTATAATGGCGCGGATCAGTTTCGGGCCGCCGCCCGGGCGGAGCTTGCCAAGGGCGCGCAGTTTATCAAAATCGGTCTGACAGGCGGAGCTGCCAGCGCCAATGAGGGCATGGCGGATAAGCAGATGACGGACGAGGAAATTGAGGCAGTGGTGGAGGTGGCTCATAGTGCGGGCAAACGTGTGGCAGCTCATCTGGGCGGCGACAAGCCTATTCAGGAGTTTGTGAAGCTGGGTGGCGACAGTGTGGAACACGCCTATCATATGGAATGGGAGACAGCCTGTCTGATGAAGGAACGCGGGACCTTCCTGGTGCCGACGCTATCCGTGACCAATTGCCATCATTATCTGGTGGGACATGGAAGTCCCGAATTTCAGGTGCGGAAGCTGGATGAGACAGGCGAGGCGCACAGCCAGTCCATCGGCAACGCGATCCGGGCGGGCGTTACGATCTGTGTAGGAACGGATCTGCTGCCGTCCGATCCCATTGACGGCACGAACGCGACCGTCCGGGAGATGGAGCTTCTGGTGCGGGCGGGACTGACGCCCATGCAGGCGATCAAGGCTGCGACGTCTAACAGCGCCAGACTGACGGATACCATTGGGTTTACCGGCACGCTGGAGGCCGGGAAGGAAGGCGATTTTATTGCGGTCAAGGGCGCGCCGGATAAACAGATCAGCGATATGAGAAATCTGTCTCTGGTAGCCAAGGGCTGCCGCCTGATCTGGAGCTCGGTGCCGGGGCTGGTGCTTCGCAGATACAATACCGGCTTCCCGGGAATGGAACTGGCCGGCGGGACATATCTGAAGTGGTAAGGATGGAGGGATGCAGAATATGAGCAGAACGATCTATGAAAACGCGCGGATTCTTGTCGGCGACGGACAGGTCATCGAACATGGCAGCCTTGTGATAGAGCATACGCAAAAGGATTTTATCCCGCCTGCGAATGGGGAAACACCGGTCAAAATTGCGCCGTCTGTCACGGACAAAATTGTTTATTTGGGTGAGGCGGACGGTTACACAGAAGGTGCGGATGAAACCATCGATGTCCAGGGGAATACGCTGATGCCGGGGCTGATTGATGCGGACACGAGACTGGATACGCTTTCTTCCGGAGCCAACGATTATGTGGACAATATCGGCATCGCCTACCGGACATTGATCAGCTATCGCAGCGCGGCGGAGGCCTTGAACGTGGGCGTTACGACGCTTCGGGCGGTGGGGATGCCCAACAATATTGATATCGCCTTAAAAAATGCCATTGCCAAGACCATGTTTTTCGGACCTTCGATCCTGGCGACAGGGCCCATCTACGCGGTGACGGCGGGCAGGGGTCATGAACGGTATGGGCTGATTGAAGCCAGCGGCACAGACGCCCTGCGGGCGCAGATGCGGATTCATCTGAGCCGTGGATTAGACGGCGTTACAATGCAGGTAAACGGCGACAGGCTGGAGACGCTGGGCGGTGAATATCAAAAGGAAATGTCAGACGCGGAGCTTTGCGCTCTGGTCAAACATGCTCACGGCGCAGAAAAACCGGTGGCGGTGAATGCGAGCGGTGACCCGTCTGTCCGCAGCGCCTTGCAGGCAGGCGCGGACTGTATCCAGCAGGGGTATCGCATCGGCGACGAGCTTTTAAAGGAAATGGCGGAAAAGGGGGTCTGTTATGTTCCCTGTCTCGTCTCTACCCTGGGGACGGAGATCGAGGAGGAGCATTTTGATGTGGTCCGGCGGGCATACAGGGCCGGTGTGCGGCTGGCAGTCGGAACCGAGCTTTTGCCGTCCGAGCCGGTTGATGGCACCGTTGCCATAATCCGCGAGATGGAGCTTTTTGTCGAGGCGGGAATGACGCCGACTGAGGCGATCGCGGCTGCCACATGGGAGGCAGCCGACGTCGTTCGTTCCGGACGCGGGGTACTGAAGGAGGGAGGAAAGCCCGATTTCCTGGTCGTCGCCGGAAAGCCGGATCAGGATATTTCCTGCATGCGGGAGATTCTCGCGGTGGTAAAAGACGGACGCCGTGCGTTCCATCGTATCGGCGGCGCGAAGGAACGGCTGTTCCATATTCACGCTCCGCTTTATGAGGTTGCGGGCGGCACGACGTTTGACTGGACAAAAGGGGCGCTGCAGGGTGTCAGGGAGCCTGAAAATTATAACATCACCTGGAATCTTATCAAAGAGATCTGATGATACCATAGAAAAGAGGTTGCCATGAAAGCGGATCTTCTGATTAAAAATGGAATGGTTTGGGACAATGGTGTCTTCACCCGGATGGACATCGCGGCAGCGGACGGAAAGATCGCTTTCTACGCTGCCGCGGGTACTCAGGAAGACGAAGATTTTGCGGAAGTGATCGACGCCAGAGGAGAGTATGTCCTGCCGGGCATGATTGATTTTCACTGTCATATCCGGGAACCGGGCGTGGAGGAAAAAGAGGACTACACGAGCGGCACAAAAGCGGCGGCTCATGGAGGCGTCACGATGGTATGCGTCATGCCGAACAATCTGCAGCGGGGCATTGCTTCGCCGGAGGATTTCCAGGCGGCCATCGACTGTGGAAGCCGCGGGGCAGTCATTGATTACGTCCCGATTCCAAGCCCGCTGGCCTTTCGCCAGGGCAGTATCCCGAGGCTTTCGGAGATGGGCGCTTCTTATTTTAAAATCATGGAGATGAAATCGACAAAGGTTCCTCTGGAAGAGAACTTCCGCTGCGGCGATACTTATGTTCTGGATCAGTGCTTTGCCGAGGTGGCGAAAAGTGGAAAATATCTCTCCATTCATCCGATGGATATGGACTGGTATCTGGGCAATGTAGCCGCCATCCAGTCGGAAGAGACGCCAAAGGATCTTGACCACGTGCTCTGCAGGCTTTACGGAGATGAGGAGATGTCGGCCGGAGCCTGGCAGCTGGCTTATTACTTCCGCAAAAATCACTGCAAATGGTTGGCTTTGCATACCTGGCATCCGGGATACATTGATCTGATCCGTCTCCTGAAGCGGGAGGGGCGGATGGATATTTTGTCCAGCTGTGAGATTCTGCCTTCCAGTATCCGGAATTTTGACGTGCTCTATGATCGGGCGGATCAGACGACGATTCCTCTCGGACACGCAGCAAAGCCGGACTGGGATCAGGTCTGGGCCGCTGTCAATGACGGCACCATAGATATCCTGGGAAGCGACCACTCCCCGCATCTTTCCTGCCATTATCATCCGCAGGACCCGTTTGCGTCCGCTCAGGGCGTCCCGGGCGAGGATTATTATGGAAATCTGCTCCTGGATGCCGTCAATGCCGGGAAGCTCAGCCTGGAACGGCTCGTGGAAGTGACCAGCGTGAACGGGGCAAGGGCCTTCGGCTGGAAGGAGAAGGGCACCAATGCCATCGGTACGGATGCAGACTTTACGATCTGTGACCTGGAAAAAGAATGGACAGTGGATGAGTCTTATCCGATTTATTCTAAGCCGGGTCTGGATCCCCTGTATGGTCAGAAACTTAAGGGACGTGTGACACACACGATCGTCAGAGGAAAGGTTGTCATGGAGCATGACGTGATCAGGGCAGAGCCGGGATACGGGCGATTTGTCAGACCCTGAATGCCGGATTTTTTCCTGAAAGAAATTCCCAAGAAATTCTTGACACGTTTGGCGCCATGTTGTACAATAATTTACTGTGACGTTAAGTAGAAATGCTGAAGCCAAAGCCCCGGAATAAGCATTTTACGTAAGGTTGATGATTGAAACAGGTGGTTTGACAGGAGGTTAACCAATGAAGAGTTTTATGGCTAGTCCAGCGACGATTGAGAGAAAATGGTATGTAGTTGACGCTACAGGATATACATTAGGACGTTTGGCTTCAGAAGTAGCAAAAGTATTGAGAGGCAAGAACAAGCCGATTTTCACTCCGCATATGGATTGTGGTGATAACGTGATCGTTATCAATGCGGCGAAGGTAAAGGTGACTGGCAGGAAGCTGGATCAGAAGATCTATTATCGCCATTCCGAGTATGTTGGCGGTATGAAGGAGACAACCTTGCGCGAGATGATGGCGAAGAAGCCGGAGCGCGTGGTGGAACTGGCAGTCAAGGGGATGCTTCCGAAGGGATCTTTGGGAAACGACATGTACAAGAAGCTTCATGTATATGCGGGTCCGGAGCATGAGCATGCGGCTCAGAAACCTGAAGCTCTGGAATTTTAATCAAAGGTACTGAAAGGAGGAAGTAATCATGGCAACGAAATATTATGGAACAGGCAGAAGAAAGAAATCCATCGCAAGAGTTTATCTTGTACCGGGTAATGGAAATATCACAATTAACAAGAGAACGATTGATGAGTATCTCGGTCAGGAGACTTTGAAGCTCATCGTTCGTCAGCCTTTGGTTGCGACTGAGACAGCCGACAAGTTTGACGTTCTGGTAAATGTTCGCGGCGGCGGTTTCTCCGGTCAGGCAGGAGCAATTCGCCATGGTATCTCAAGAGCACTGCTTCAGGCAGATGCGGAATATCGTCCGATTCTGAAAAAGGCTGGTTATCTGACGAGAGATCCGCGTATGAAAGAGAGAAAGAAATACGGTCTCAAAGCGGCTCGTCGCGCTCCGCAGTTTTCGAAGAGATAAGGATTACTGCGAATACAGACAGACAAGAGACTCCGAATGCTTGCATTCAGGAGTCTTTTTGTTTGGCTGTATTCATTGGAATGCAAGAAACGACCGAGATGGAACGAAGTGGAATCGAGGTTTTCTTGCATTCGCAGTAATCCTTATCGGAGAATAATCGACTCAAAAAGAAATGGCTTAAATGCCCGGGAATCCTTTATTTTCAAGGCTTTCCGGGCTTTTTCTTTGCTCAAAAATCGTTTGTCGGCGCTGTCCTGATTTGTCCTGATCTGATATCGTTTGTCCTAAAAAATACTGTTAATGAGGTGGTCAAATTGAAAAAATCGAGGGAAAACTGTTAATTTAGTGGTCAAATTCAGCGCCTCCAGGAGGGCCTTTCAGGGAGGATTTTTGCTTCGGATTTTCAGGGCGGATGACTTGCTTTATTCCCGCGAAGCGGATACCAATACCTCTATGCTTACATCGTAAACAAGGTTCCGGTACCGGAGTACAACGTGTCATTCATCGTCACACCGCTATAACTCAAATAGCGGGATTAGACATTCAAATATTAAAGTTGAATATCCCAAAAGATCAGAGTAGAATAGATACACTGGTCATGGATAGATTCCAATTCGCATTCTACGGGTAGAGAGTTTACACACCGGGCTGGAATACGAAATTAAGGAAGGGATATTCTATGTCAGCTGAGACAAATAACTATCTTGAAACGGAGAGCCTGGGAAGGCTCATGCGAAAATATGCGTTTCCCTGTGTGATCTCCATGCTGGTAGCGGCACTTTACAATATTGTCGACCAGATTTTTATCGCAAACGCATCATACCTCGGTTCATATGGAAATGCAGCCAACACGGTCGTTTTTCCGATGACGGTGGTTGCCATAGCCATTGCTGTCATGATCGGGGATGGATGCTGTACATTTGTCAGTATCAGCCTTGGAAGCAAAAAAAGTGATGATGCCGCAAGCGGTGTCGGAAACGCTGTGGTTTCTGTTCTGGCAGTGAGCCTTGCTCTTACAGCAGTTTATCTTCTGTTTCAGGAACCGATTCTTCGTATGTTCGGTGCGGATGTGAACGAAGAAACATTCCGGCTCTCGAAGGAGTATTTTTTCTGGATCACGTTAGGGATCCCGTTTTATATGTTCGGGCAGGCTTTAAACCCCATCATACGTTCTGACGGCAGTCCGCACTTTGCGATGTTGACATTGTTGATGGGCGCTGCCTTTAACATTATTTTTGATCCGATCTGTATCTATGTTCTGAAATGGGGGATGATGGGAGCCGCCGTTGCTACCATCGGCGGTCAGATTCTATCTGCAGTTATGGCGGCTCTGTACCTTTTCAGAATGAAGGCAACCCCATTAAACAAAAGCTGCTTGCGTTTTCAGCCAGGGCTTGTAAGGCAAATCCTGACTCTGGGTTTTGCGAGCTTCCTCTCACAGTTCTCTATCGTGCTCTCTATGGCTGCAACGATCAATATGGCTGTGAAATATGGCGCGATGGATTCTGTATTCGGGCAGACGGAATATGCCCAGATTCCAACCGCGATTGCGGGGATTGTGTCGAAATTTTTCCAGATTATTATTTCCATTTCTGCCGGTCTGGCTGCCGGGTGTATTCCGATTGCCGGATACAACATCGGTGCAAAGCGCAATGACCGTGTCCTGGGGCTGATGAAACGGCTGATGGCGTGTGAAGCATTACTGGGTCTGGTTTCGTCAGTCATTTTCCTGCTGTTCCCCAGCCAGCTTATGCTGATTTTCGGTTCAGAAAAAGAAAGCATTTATTATACACAGTTTGCGGTATGGTTCATCCGCGGACAGCTTTGCCTGCTTCCTCTCGCGTGCCTGAATAAGGGCAGCTTTATTTTCCTGCAGTCGCTTGGGAAGGCAAAGGAATCTTCTGTTCTGTCCGTGGCCCGTGAGTTTGTATTTGGCGTTGGCTTTGCGCTGCTGCTTCCCATGTTCTGGGGACTTTATGCCCTGCCGTTCTTTATGCCGACTGCCGACACTGTGACTTTTATTGCCGTTGCAGTTGTACTTCTGCGGATAAAGAAAGAACTGGAAAATCCGGCTGTAGGGAATGACAAAGTATGTGAAACCGGGGAATTCATTCCCTCTGCGGAGCCTGCACGGACAGATTATATCATTACGATTGGGCGCTCCTACGGCTCCGGCGGCCGCTCTGTTGGAAAGCTGCTTGCAGAAAAATTAAACATTCCCTGTTATGATGCGGCGTTACTGGAAGAAACAGCGAAGCGTTCCGGATTAAACCGGAAGTATCTTGCAAGCATGGATGAAAAATCTCTGGGAACAAACGGACTATATCAATATATGGGATTCAATTTCGGACATGACTCTGCCCTTGAAAATCTGGCGAATCAGGCGCAGCAGGAAGTGATAAAGATGATCACCGGGCAGGGGCCATGTATTATCATAGGCCGTCGGGCCGACCGGGTTCTTCATGATACAGAGAAGATATTGACTGTCTTTATTACAGCATCCGTTGAATCAAGAGCCAGACGGGTATCTGAGCGGGACGGAATCTCTCCTGCCGAGAGCAGGCAGAAAATTGAGAAGGTCGACCGGGAAAGAGCCGCCTATTACAATCAGTATTCTGATTCCACGTGGGGGTTCGCGAGTACATATGACATCTGCCTCGATACTGATAAATTAGGAATTGAAGGAGCGGTGAAAGTAATACTGGAAGTGCTTGGGCAGGCCACGATCGGCACCGGAAAGGAAGGAACAGTGTAAGTGATGAAAAAAATAACGTTTTTCTTTATATATTTCGCCGTCTTGCTCTCTCTTACAGCCTGCGGAGAGGCTTCAGCAAGCACAGCATCCGTAATAACTGATTCAGGAGAAACTGTTCAAAGCACGGAGACAACGGGTTCCGGAAGCCGGGATGCGGGCACAACTTCTGTTGAGGCAGTCCGGAATACCGAATCAGCAACGGATAATGAACAGATTAATCAGGAATTTATGGATATTGAGATAGAGCTGACAACCGGGACAATCAAAATTTATTCCGGCGATGCGTTTTCTCTGACATATGACGGAGGCAAAGCTGCGAAATATTCCATAACGGACAGTACTCTGTACATTCCGGTTCAAAATGCCGGTGAACTGATTCTGACACTGCCGGATGAGTATACTTTTGATACAGTTATCATTTCTGTCGATCAGGGACATCTTTATATGGAGGGTTCCTTTTATATAAAAGACCTGAATTTTAACCTGGGCGAAGGAGAGGCAACGCTGGAAAAAGTATTCGTTTCTGAAAGCAGCGTGATCAATGTAAAGCGTGGCTCGGCTTTCCTTTACGGAACTCTGTCCAAAACTGTGGAAGCACAGTGTAAGGAAGGGAAGATACAGATGCATGGGGATGGTCAGCAGACAGACTACAATTACAATCTGGAGTTATCCGATGCAGATGTGCAGATTGAAGATGAAAATTATCACGGAACGCTTCAAAAAACGATTGATAACGGAGCAGAGGATACGATAAATCTTTCCTGTACAAAAGGCGAGATTTCAGTTGAATTTGAACATTAATTGTGTATAGGGAGTGTAACGCTCCCTATACATTCTTAAGGAATTCCCTGTCGGATGCATGATGGATGCTGATGCTACATTGAGTCCGTTTAGGTTATTTCAACTGCAGGCCATGGTGCCCCATGCGGCGTTCATGACATCCACGCTTCCATCTTCATTGTAGGTCGCTATCATCAGCACCGGCATTGGAAAAATGGCTTCTGTCGTCTTAATATTTTTTCTCATGATGTGCTCCTCCTGTGATTTCTGTTTTTTCAGGCATAAAAGTCTCTGTATCCTTCTTGTCCTGAAGCTGAATATATGATAACATGGTACAAACAGACATACAAGTACCTACATTTTTGTAAGGTACTTATCCGGAGGTTAGCTATGGAAAGAAAACGGATTGAAGATGCGAAATTTGAGGATACCGGTTACAGCTATACGCTCTCGCTCATTTCAGGCAAATACAAACCGGTTATTCTCTACTGTCTGATGGAATATGAGCCGGTGCGTTTCAACGAAATGCAGAGATATATTAAAGTTGCGGACAGAACGCTGAGCGCGAACTTAAAAGAGCTGGAAGCGGATGACCTCATCATCCGAAATGTTTATCCGCAAATTCCTCCGAAAGTGGAATACTCCCTGACGGAAAGAGGCCATTCTCTTGTCCAGGTACTGGATCAGTTATGCGACTGGGGAAATCGGAACAGAAAATAATGCAGGAAGCGAGGTGATTACCTGTGCCATTTAAAATTATCCGAAACGACATCACAAAAGTAAAAGCAGACGCCATTGTAAACACGGCCAATCCGCATCCGACCTATGCAGCCGGGACAGACGCGGCTATTTATAAGGCTGCCGGCGCGGAACTTCTGCTGGCAGAGCGGAAAAAAATCGGACAGATCGAGCGTGGTCAGGTGGCGGTAACTTCCGCTTTTGCACTTCCTGCGAAATACATTATCCATACCGTCGGACCGGCCTGGATAGACGGAAAACATGGAGAATTTGATATTCTCTCGGACTGTTATGAAAATTCCCTTGCAAAAGCCGTAGAGCTTCAATGTGACAGCATCGCCTTTCCGCTGATCGCGACGGGTGTGTATGGTTTTCCGAAAGACCGGGCACTGCAGATTGCCGTTTCTGTCATCAGCCGTTTTCTGCTGTCGCATGATATGCAGGTGATTCTGGTTGTCTTTGACCGGCATTCGTTTGAACTGTCCGGAAAGCTGTTCCAGGATGTAGATGATTTCATAGATGAAAGCTATGTCGCGAGGCAGCGAAAGGAAGAATACTTATACTCGGACCAGTCTTACAACGGGGAAGCAGATACAACAGAAATAATGGAACGCAGCAGACGGCTGCGCTTGGCTGAAAGCCGCAAGGTTTTAAGTGACTCTGATCAGTCTGGACCGGAGATGATGGAGTCCATTACCTGCTCTGAATCCGAACCGCTCTATTCTCTGAAAATGTCCGCGTCAATCTCAATGTCTCCGGAAATGAGCCTGGATGACGCGCTGGGAAATGTCGGGGAAACCTTTCAGCAGAGACTGCTTCATCTGATTGATGAAAGAGGTCTGACGGATGTGGACGTTTATAAGCGCGCCAATATGGATCGGAAGCTGTTCTCCAAAATCCGATGCAATGAGAATTACAAACCAAAAAAGAAAACGGCTCTCGCCCTCGCGATTGCCCTGAAACTGAATCTCGACGATACGGTTGATCTGTTGAAGCGCGCCGAGCTGGCGCTTTCTCCCAGCAGCAAGTCTGATCTGATCATCGAATATTTTATCAGCCGACAGGAGTATGATATCTACAGTATCAATCTGGCACTGTTTGAACATGGTCAGCCCATTCTGGGAGAATAACCATATTGAATTTCTAAGGAAGTGGATTTGTCGCTTTTCAGACGACCACTTCCTTTTTGCTTTCTGATAAACTGACATCATCAAAGAACAGGGAGGTACTACGAAATGTATGGAGCGATTTTAGGAGACATCATCGGAAGCCCGTATGAGTTTGACAGAGGAAAGAAAACAAAAGATTTTGAGCTGTTCGCAAAAGGCGCAGAATTTACAGATGACAGCGTGATGACAATCGCAGTGGCGGAAGCTCTGCTAAATGCAGGAAAAGATGCACCTGTTGATCGAATCAGGGAGTTTGTGATCGAATCCATGCAGAAATGGGGACGAAAGTATCCTCATGCCGGATATGGGGGCCGGTTCCGTGTCTGGCTGACGCAGAAAAATCCTGCGCCGTATGGGAGTTACGGGAACGGTTCCGCGATGCGCGTATCGGCTGCAGGGTGGCTGTATGATACGCTGGAGCAAACCAGAGAAATCGCCAGGGCAACTGCTGACGTGACGCACAACCATCCGGAGGGAATCAAAGGCGCGGAGTCTGTTGCTGCTGTCATTTTCCTGGCACGGACAGGAAACAGCAAAGAACAGATCCGAAAATATGTGACAGAGGAATTCGGATACAATCTGAGCAGAACCTGCGACGAGATACGTCCTCACTATCATCATGTGGAAAGCTGCCAGGAGACAGTACCGGAGGCCATCACCGCTTTCCTGGAAGGAAATGATTTTGAAGATGTCATCCGCACAGCGGTTTCTCTCGGCGGCGACTGCGATACCCTGACTGCCATCGCCGGGAGTATGGCGGAAGCTTTTTACGGAATATCGGCGCTACTCATGGCAGAATGCAGAGCGCGTATCCCGGAAGATATGCTGAACGTATTAGACTGGTTTGATAAGACGCTGGGAAGAGGCCGCGATGCAGAGGAGGCAACAGCCGGGCTGAAAGATAATCGCTATCTTGAAAAGGCAATCTCGATTTTTTATGAAGCTTCCACAAAAGAAAACCTTGTCCAGATCCTGGCAGTGATCAGCAAACGCATGGAACAGCAGGGGCAGTTGATCGCGGCGGTCGAACCATCACAGGCTGTATTTGATCTGTTCGATCCGGCACATCTGAAGGTGGGCGATACAGTCACGGCACAGGAAGATTTACATTTCCGGCTGAGAAAAATCCAGACAAAAGACGGCAGGGAATGGCTTGCGGCGTTCACAAGTGATGAAGAAGTTCACAAAGGCGAGTCAACATCTACGCTGGTGATTTCCATGGAAGACCATCTGAAGGAGGTCCTGGATATGGACAATGTAGCTGGCGTGATCATCAATCCCTGGAGTCAGTCATTTTTGATGGACAAGGAGTTAATCCGGATTTTGTTTCAGGCAGAGGAGGAAAAGTAAATGGCAAGAGTTATAACAGTCAAAGGAATTGGAAAAGCATCAGCAAGACCGGATCAGGTTGTGATTTCCATGTCGCTGCATACGCGGGACAAAAATTATGACCGGGTGATGGATCTGGCCGGTCAGCACATTCAGCACCTGACGGAAACGCTCTGCGCAATCGGGTTTGAAAAAAGCGATCTGAAAACGGCAAATTTCAATGTCCATACGGAATACGAAAATGTAAAAGACAGGAACGGAAATTATAATCGGATATTCAAAGGCTATGTGGTGGATCACAGCCTGAAGCTGGAATTTGATTTCGAGATGCAACGATTATCGCAGGCGCTCTCCGCGATTGCCGGCTGTCTGTCAAATCCGGACCTGTCCATCCGATTTACAGTAAAGGACGCATCTGCAGCGAATGAAGAAATGCTCCGGTCGGCAGCTGTGAACGCGCGGCGCAAAGCAGAAATTCTGTGCGAAGCCTCAGGGGTAAAGCTTGGACAACTCCTGAATGTCGATTATAACTGGGGCGAACTGGAGATTTACTCCAATACCCAGTATAAGCTGTCCGAAGAATGTATGCCCTATGCGGCGGCTCCCAGGGGCATTGACATCGAACCGGATGACATTGATGTGAGCGACACCGTGACTTTTGTCTGGGAAATTGAAACCTGAGAACAGGGAAGCCCGTAGATGATCGAGATTGTTCCGAACATCTGCGAGCTTTTTCAGTCAGATTTCTATTCTTTTGCCTTCCCTCATTGCGCGAACATATTCTCAGGAAATTCTTCACCTGAAACAACCATGTCTATCATATGGAGCAAAAATTTGTCCAGTTGTTCCTCATTCAATTTCAGAGATTCCTTAATTCTATCAAGATCACCCGATGGGCCAAAATGTTCTTTTACCTCTTCAAGCATATCCATCCTGGCTGCGTCATCCATCAGATATCCTTCACCAAATTTCTCCCGCTTCCTATCCGCCAGAAGATAGTTGAGGCTCACGTCAAGCACTTCGCACAGACGGACGCACCGGTCAAGATTTGGCCAGGTCTTTCCGTTCTCATACGAGGTCATCCGCATATGTGCAGCAGATATTATATTGATGATGACACTCTGAATGAAGTCTCCGGTCTGCTTGCGGGCAGGAAAAGTCCCGGATTGAAATGGACTGCAAGGGATGTGCATCCGGGTGAAACAGCTCCGATTATAATGAAGAGAAACTCGGGGTTGCAGCTCGATGAAATGAAATGGGGCTTCCCGCAATACAGCGGAAAGGGTTTATTCATAAATGCACGAGCAGAAACAGCCCTGCAGCAGAAAACTTTCAGTGAAAGTGTTCTGCATCGGCGCTGTGTGATACCAGCGCGGCATTTTTATGAATTACCTAAGTATCCAGCAGAATCTGCCGGTGGCAGATTCTGTCGGAGGGATGCCTCAAAAAATAAAGTGAGTTTTCTGCGGGAAAGAGGTTCGGTATTGTACATGGCCGGATTTTTTAATATGATGTAGGATGAGGTTCGGTTCGTGATATTGACCACACAGGCAAATCCGTCCGTATCGCCGGTGCATGACCGGATGCCTCTGATTCTGGAAAAAGAGGATGTAGAAAACTGGATTTGTGACGGTGAGCAGACACAGGATTTTCTGCAGGAAATTCCCGTGCTGTTACAACGGACGCAGGAATATGAACAGCAAAGCCTGTTCGGAATGATATAGTCATTGGTTCGCGATTCAATAAGGAGGAGACGCGCTTAGGTACACTCTATTTCACCAGACACGGGCAGACGGTTTGGAATGTCGAAAATAAAATCTGCGGGGCAACAGACATCGCTCTGACGGAGCTTGGCCATACACAGGCGGTTGAACTTGGCAGACGACTTGCCGCAGAAAAACTGCCAGTAGATGAAATTCTGTATTCACCTCTGGTGCGGGCGTCTGAGACAGCACGCCATATTTCAGAGGAAACCGGTATCCCCATGCGGATGGAGCCGCGGCTGAAGGAACAGAACTTTGGCCGGTACGAATCCACGCCCAGAGATGGGAAAGAATTTCAGATTGCAAAGACACATTTTCTGGATCATTATGACGGCGGGGAGACAATGATGCAGCTTTGTCAGCGGGTATATAATCTCATTGATGAAATACGGGCAGATAACAGAACTTATCTTCTGGTGGCACACAATGGCATTTCCCGCGTGATTCAATCCTATTTTTATGACATGACGAATGAAGAGTTTGCTGCGTTCGGCATCGGAAACTGCGAAGTAAGAACCTATTCCTGGTAAAACATGGGAGTGATTATGTGATATGAAGCCGAAATCGGAAGTAAGTCAAGAATTGTATCAGATGATGCTGGACAGGGGATATCAGGAGCGCTTCTGTGATCTGGTCACACAGAACTTGAATACGGACTTTACAGCACAGAGAATGATCTACTATCTCTCTCACTACAGCGAATTGCCGGAAGGAGAAATTGTGGATGAGATGCTTGCGATCCTCAGTGACCGGAACCGGATTATGCAGAAAAAGGAACTGGAGTATAACAACGCGAAATATAACGAGTATCTGAATCGGAAAAGAACAGAAGAAGAATGAGGATGAATATTCATTGCATTCAAAAATCAACTATAACTGGAATAAATGAAACGCCTGCAGAAAATTGGCTCTTCTGCAGGCGTTGATTTTATTGCTTTGTTATCCCCTGTATGTAGGCTTTCACCAGTTCTTTGTCCCGGTCATCCATGGCGTCCCAGCTGCCCAGCAGCTGTTCCTGCTCATCCGTCAGATCAAGCCGCTTGCCTGGTGCGAAGAACTGCGCCATCGTGATACCAAATCCATCGCAAATCTTGTTCAGCGTCTGAAAGGTAGGTACATTCTTCCGGTTCAGAAGCGTGGTCACGGATGACTGCGCGATGCCGGATCTCTGCGCCAACTGATATCTGGTCCACCCTCGCTGTTTCAGTAATTCTTCTACTCGATCCACATAATAATTCTCAGGCAGCAAATATCATTCACCTCGCTTCCGCATATGATATCTGTATTCTACCTTTAAATTATCTGACCGGTTAGATTATACGAGTAGAAGTATAATACTTAAAAATTACGTCATAACGGATAAAAAATTTAGGGCTCCTGCCCAAGGTCGGTATCATATCCCAGAGCGTATGCTCTCTTGCCGTACAGGTACATTCTTTCTCCCAAGATATCCTGTATTTTGGTCATCTGGCTGGTGATCTTATCCAGATATCCTTCGTAGCGATGCCATTTCTCCAGGTCAGCCTGAGATTTCGTCGTCTGGTAACGATTATACAGTTCATCCACGATCTCCGTCTTGAGATTGTAGACGATTTCGTATGCTTTGTCGCAGTCGCTTCCATCCTCAAACGCATCTTCGACGCCAAGTTCAGCCGGTACGTCATCCTTCTCTGGATCTATTTCCCCGATTGCCTTCAGATAGATGCTCTCCTCTAGTCCCTCCATAGTTTCTTCTTCCGTGAAAAATAAGATAGTATTGCCGCCACTATCGTAATATTTTCGCTGACAGAATGCAACAAAAATCGTTCGACAAATTACGGGAATATTTTCAGCCGGGCCATCGTATGAGATGTTTTAAGCCCATATTTTTCATGATGTACTGGAAATAATTTTCCGGTTCGTATTTTGCTTTGGCCGGTATCCGCTGATATTCTATTCCTGTCCAGTCGGATTTTCGTATGCATCGTCCGCGGCATACAGTTTCCCTATAAGAATGCTCATGCTTTCTACAATCTCATCCCTTTTTGCTTCAGTCGGATGTTCGACAAGGTATCTGGCCGACTGCGCCATGGCGCCGGTCAGAAATCGGGCAGCATAAACAGGGCGAACAGAAAGGACGCGCCCTGCGGCAACATCTCCCCTGAAATGCTCCTCCAGTTTGCCAGATATTGCGTCAGATGTAGAAAACAGCATTACAGCTGTCATTGAGCTGCTGGTAAGAGAGCCAAAAGATTCCGTATTTTTTTCCATGAATTGCAGGAATGCCTTAAAAAAAGCAATATAATAGGAAGGCGGATCAGGCGAGTTGCTTTCATCTTCAGCTCTCTCAATGTAATGATTCAGCATCTCGTTAAGCACAAAGGAAAGGAAGGCATATTTATCCGTGAAATGCTTGTAGAAAGTCCCACGTCCCACCAGAGCCCTGTCACATAGCTCATTGACAGTGATTTCCTCAAAATTTTTTTCTTTCAGAAGTTCCAGCAGGGCATTCATGAGACACATATATGTCTTCCTGATGCGCAAATCCAGATTCTTGTTCATGGTAAATCTCCTCCACAGGAAATTTTACGAAGCATTTTTGCCGCTTTTGTGCATTATCGCACAAAGTGCAAAAAAATGTTCCTTGCACATTTCATTTCAAAATAATATAATGCAAAACGAGACAAATGTCAAATATCATTCAAATGTACAAAAACGTAAGGACGCCAAATGTCGTCATCATTGAATCGTGACAGATTGGGATGGGAATAATGTCAAATGAGAAGATCTCTGTTCAGCAAATGGTGTGACCAGGCATGGCTGTATGTCGTATATCTGATTGCTGTCATTATGGCGGGATGCCTGCTTTGGAATTGGGATGCGTGGGAAATTTCGCAGAAACTGGCCTGCGCGCTTGCAATCATCGTGCCATGCCATATTTTTGAGGAAAACACTTTACCGGCAGGGTTTTACTATATGAACAATATTGGATTCGGGTCGAAAGAGCCAATGGTGTATCCCCAGAACCGCTGCACAAACATGGTTACAAATCTGGGCGCAGAAATCGTGATTGTCCTGCTGACATTTTTCGGCATCAGGACTATTGAGGCAAGCACTGTCACCCTTGTGTTTCTGTTTGGACTGGGGGAGACGATTAACCATATGCGCAGCGGGATAAAAATGTATTCCAGATACAGGGGAGCCGGCAAGAAAACCATCTATGGGCCTGGCTTGATTACTTCGTGGTGCCTGATGATACCGCTTAGCGTGGCAGGGCTGAAATGGCTTGTAGAGTACGTTCCGACTATCCTGCAAGTGGTCGGAGGGATTGGCATCTTCCTTGGAATTGCCGTGTTCCTCATTTTGCTTCCCTTTGCATTTTCCATCAGGGTCAAAAGCAGGGAATACGCTTTTGATGACAAGGGATACTTTGAAAAATATGAGAAGACTGTCTAAGGCGAAAGCATAGTCTGACTGATTGTGGAAATTTTATTATACGAGGAGACAGAATTATGGAAGACAAAAATGCAGAACTGATCTTAAAAGCACCTGTACACAGGGCTGTTATCACAAATATTATTCCGTCCATTATCAGCATGGTTATGATGATGATCTACAATCTGGCAGATACGTTTTTCATAGGACAGACGCACGATCCTCTGATGGTAGCCGCAGTATCGCTGACAATGCCCATGTTTATGCTTAATGTGGGCTTCGGCAATCTTTTCGGCGTCGGGGGAACTTCTCTGATTTCCCGCACGCTGGGATCTGGGGATAATCAAAAAGTAAAGCATATTTCTGCGTTCTGCTTCTGGAGCAGTGTGGGGCTCGGCGTGATTTTTGCTGTAATTGTGCTCTACTTTGTCCATCCGATATGCAGAATCCTTGGAGCCAGTGACGACACCATTGGATATACCGCACAGTATTTGGGAATCCTCGCCATTGGATACCCGTTCCAGATCACCAGCAGCTGCTTCAGCAATGTCTTCCGTGCAGATGGGAAACCCAGGACTGCCATGACCGGCACGGTCTGTGGAAATATTATCAATATCATTCTGGACCCGATCATGATTTTAGTTCTCGGATGGGGTATGGCCGGCGCTGCATTAGCGACAGTGATCGGAAATATATTCGCGTTTTGCTTTTATGTTGGAAATCTGCTGTTCCGAAAAACGTACCTTTCCATGAACCCCAAAAATTATCGTGTGGGCGACGAGATTGCAACGGGGGTGTTTGCCATCGGCATTCCGGCTTTCTGCAATAGTCTGCTGGCGAGTATCGCCTCCACTTGTGTCAATAACGTAATGGCTTCCTATGGAGATCTGTATGTAGCCGGACTGGGCGTAGCCATAAAAGTCGATATAATCGCCACGCAACTAGTCATGGGTTTAGGGGTCGGAATCCAGCCGCTCTTCGGATACTGTTTCGGCGCGAGTGCGAAAAAACGCTTTATGGAGATTCTGCGTTTCTCCCTGATTCTGGCCTTTATTGTGAGCGTTGTCATGACGATCGTTTGTTTCACCCTCGCAAAGCCGCTGGTGGGAGCTTTCCTGAGTGACCCGGAAGCCAGATCCTATGGGATTACCTTTTCGAGAATCTACCTCGCGTCCGCGCCGTTCATGGGGATTGCCTTTGTGATGACGAACGCAATCCAGGGCGCCGGCGCTGCAGTTCCCGCTCTCGTCCTGTCCCTTTCCCGTCAGGGACTCTTCTTCATTCCAATCCTGCTTATCATGAATGCGATTTTCCATTCGCCGATTATAGTAGGTGCAGCACAGCCAACAGCGAATATCCTGACATGTATCCTGTCCATTATTCTGTTTATTGTGACCTATAAAGTCTACTTCAAGCGGATGAAGCCGTCACAATCGTAAGGGCCGGATACATATAAAAACTGATGCATGAGCGCGGGTGGACAAAGTACCGACTCGCGATAGAGGCCGGGTTATCTCAGTCAACAATTTCCAGCCTGATCAGGTGGGGCAATAATCCGACAGTATATACGATTCAGAGGTGCTGTAAAGCCTTCGGTATTTCAATGTCGGAATTTTTTGCAGATGATTTCTTCACTGGAGAATTTACTCCGGCGGAGCGGAAGCTCATCGATGATCTGAGAAACTCTCCATCCGATGTACAGGATGGAATCAAACCAGACAGAACGCCAGTCAGATATACGATGACATTCCCCAAGGGATACAACTCACAATCTCTCAAACAGGAGAATCTTTCTATCATGCGTGTAGTACCGGAAAATTATAGCATGGGGATCATTTCCATAGGTTCTCCCTGCGGGAACCCCATAAATGTTTATGACCTTGAGCGAACATTGTGTGATATTCTACGAGGAAACGGAAGCGACATTCAAATTGTCACAGCCGCAATGAAGCGATATACAGCTTCGAAAGAGAAAGATATTCACAAGCTGATGAAGTATGCAGAGCAGCTCCGTGTGAAATCTAAAGTTTTACGATATATGGAGGTCTTATTATGATAACGAAAAACCCAATGCAGCTGAAAGCATTCATCAAAAATAAAGCCGCAGAAAAACACATTTCCGCGCAGCTGGTAATGCAGAATTATATGCTGGAACGTCTGATGGAGAGAATCTCCCTTTCTAATTATAAATACAATTTTATCATCAAATCCTGACAGTTTATGCTATTCTTTTAACAACCCGGAAATGATGCTGCCGGTTCCAGAGTGAGGTGATTGATGTATGTGTACACGGAATGAACTAAATACTATACTGAATGAATTGGCAAAGTCCTATCGTGCTGTATATGGAGATAATTTATACAAGATTATCCTTTATGGTTCTTATGCGAGAGGCGATTACCGTGATGATTTAGATATAGACGTAGTTGCGCTTGTAAAAGGTTCCCGACAAGAGTTGCAGGACGATTTGAAGACCGTCTGGGAACGTGCAAATGATCTGGAGCTTGAATATGAAATACTGGTATCGCCAACCGTTATTCCAGTGGATGAATTCGAGCGCTATAAAAGTGATTTTCCATATTACAGACATATTGACACCGAGGGAATTTTGGTAGATGGATGATGAAATCAAAAAGAGATGGAAATACTGTACTCATTCAGGGAACTGCTTTAAGAGAAAGTCGGGGCAGAGACGTAAAACCTGTCCCATTGGTCAGGATGGAGACCTAAAATCCATTTCCATTGCAGAATAAACTGTGAAAAATAAAGAAAAGAGTGGCGTTGCCCACTCTTTTCTTTATACAGACAGGAAAAGCAATAGACACATGTAACCTGGTAATAAAATCTGGATGGTTAAAATTTGATTTCAAAATTTGCACAAAAAATTCAAAATCGAATGATAAATGTTGACTCTGCGGCTTTGGAAGGTTATAATGAGCGTGAAATGGAGATACTGGACTCATTCAGGGAGGTGTTTGCATTATGCTTATTCAGTTTACCATTGAAAATCACCGCTCAATTAAAGATACTGCGGTAATCAGTTTTGCAGCATCCAAGGATAAGTCTTTGGAATCCTGCCTGCTGCATCCAGATGAAAAAAAGTCATTGCTTCCGGCGCTGGCTCTGTATGGAGCCAATGCCGCCGGGAAAAGCAATGTTCTGCATGCCCTTATGACCATGAAGGATATGGTTATTGGAGATACGGCGAAAATATCAAAGGGGCAGAAGCTGCCCTTTGAGCCGTTTGGAAATACGACAGCGCCGACTTCATTTGAAATTGTTTTCATGTATAGAGGGATTCGGTATGCTTATGGTTTTTCTTTTGACGAAAAAAAAGTTCATAACGAATACCTGTATCATTGGCCCAACGGCAGGGAAGCCCTGATTTTTTCCCGGGAAAACGGGAAGTATGAATTCCGTGAAAATGTTAATGAACAGATTACGCTCAGTAATCGCACCCCGGAGAATAAACTATATCTGGTTTCGTCCAACGATTGGAATCTGCCGCAGACAGAGAATGCTTATAAATGGTTCCTTGAGAAGCTGACTTTTTTTATGGAACAGGCTCCAGCGTCTTCGGAGACGGTTGCTCACATTGTCAGTGGAGATGATAAAAAGGCTCGTATCCTGAAAGAGTTGTTAATAGCAGATCTGGGCATCTCAGATGTTACTGTTAAAAAAACAAACGGCAATGCACCGGTTATTACAACAACCCACCGGGTTGAGGGTGAGGATGGCAGCGTCAGCTATTTTCAGTTGCTTATGGAACAGGAATCCGCCGGTATGCAGCGATTTTTTTCCCGCATTGGCGGCTGGCTGCAGGCATTGGAGAATGGTTCACTTCTCGTTGTGGATGAAATTGAGGACAGTCTGCATCCGTTGCTTACCAGGCGGCTGATCGAGATGATACAGGATGGCAGCATCAATACAAATGGCGCACAGCTTCTCTTTACCACGCACGATGCCATGCTGCTTGACCTGAGTTTCCTGCGCAGAGACCAGATCTGGTTTGCAGAAAAAAACGAGCGCTCCTGCGCTACTGAAATATATTCATTGTCCACATTTTCTCCCAGGAAGGGTGAGAATATCCGCAAGGGCTATTTACAGGGGCGTTTTGGTGCGATTCCTTTTATCGGAGGAGACGGGTTATGGCAAAAATGAGAAAAGAGTATGACCCGGATCGTGCCAGGCGGCGTAAACGCAGGCCGGTCATTTATATTATCTGCGAGGGAAAAGAAACGGAGACAAATTATTTCAGACACTTCAGAACCAGAAAATGCCTTGTAGATGTAGTACCAATTTCCTCAAAGCATACTGCAGCAGAGCATTTGGTGAAGCATGCAAGGACATTGATTTCTCATGCGGATTACTTTCCAAACGATGGAGATCAGATCTGGTGCGTTTTTGATTGTGATGAAAACTCAGATGCGGCTCTGCGGAATGCTTCGGAATATGCGAAGCAAAAAGGCTGCCATATCGCCTATTCCAATCCATGCTTTGAATACTGGTATCTGTTGCATTTCACAAAGCAGAATGGCTATTTGAAGGATGCCGATGAGGTTTTGCATTTGCTGCGGAGTGAAGGAAGACTGGAAAAGTATGCGAAAAATCAGGATGTGTTTCAGGAGCTTTTACCCTGTCAACCTGTAGCCATCCAACGGGCAAAGGAAAGGCTAGAGCAATTATACCGTGATCATGTTATTATATTGAGCAGGAGCAGCAACCCGGTAACAACAGTGCATGAACTTGTGGAATATTTGAATAGCCAAAACGGTATGTAAGAATAGCAGACCCAATGTTATCATTAAATATTCCTTCGGCGGATGACTGTAAAAAATCCGATATCCGTTTTTGCTGAAGAATCAGAGCAAATCAGATGGGCACTTCTTTGCATGCAGTTCCTTCAACAGGAAATGCAGCTCTTCCTTCAAAGTCTCCAGCGTCACCTGTTCCATATCTGTTTTCATGGCATTGACAGCAGACGCCATGTGGGGATACAGGATCTGATAAAAATTTTTCCCGACAGGACAGGTATCGCTTCCCTCATACATTTTGAAAATTTCATCCGCATCCGGCGTTTCCACTGCCTGATAAATATCCCATAAGGTGATATCCCTCGGCTCTCTGGCCAGATGCACACCGCCGTTTTTGCCGGCAGTCGCGACCAGCAGGCCGCTGTCAGATAATTCAAGGAATAAATTCCTGACTGTGACAGCATTGGCTCCGGTGCTTTCTGCAACCAGTGTGCTGGTCACGCGCTTTTTGGGCGATAAAACCGCAACAAACAGCAGGGCGTGGACTGCAAGTGAGAATCGTTTACTGACGCGCATATGACTACCTTCTTCCTACGACATAAAGATTGGATTGAGTATAACAGATTTACCTGGAAAAATCAAATGTAGCTCTTGACATTACTTTTATACCGCAATATAATGTAGCTACTTAGATTACATTAAGGAGGTAATTTTGATGCAGACTTTAGAGGCGATTGCAAAAAGAAAATCAACGCGGGATTTTGACTCGGATAAGGCAGTTCCTGAAGAGATTGTTGATATGATTGTAAAGGCAGGCTGCCAGGCTCCGATTGGCGCAAATAAAAGAGACTCTCTTCATCTGACCGTATGCCGAAATAAAGAGATCCTGAACGAGATCAATCAGTCTACTGCCGCTGCCATGAAAATGGAGCCCAGAGACTTCTTCTATGGCGCACCTGTCGTGGTCATTGTTTCCGCTTCGGAGAAACAGTTGGCACCGGGGATTGAATACGCGAATGCCGCCTGTGTGATCGAGAATATGCTGATTGCCGCGACGGACGCGGGTATCGACAATATTTATCTCTGGGGTGGTGTGCAGGCTCTGGCAAAGAACGCAGACTTGTGTGCGAAGATGGAAATTCCGGAAGGGTTCAGACCGGTTTCTGCCGCTGCACTCGGATACGGCAAGAGTGGCAGCACCGGGCCGAGAGAATTGTCCGTTTCACTTGACGTGAATTATATCTGAAAAATCATTTAAGAAACAAGGGCACCCATTGAAGACAGGATCTTTCTTTGATGGGTGTTATCTTTTATCCGAAGAAGGCAGTAAATGATGAAGGGTGCCTTATAATAAAAAGGAGTTGACGCTTATGAAATTTTCTATTAGAGGCAGAGGCATGGATCAGATACAACAGTTAGCTGACGATATCGATCACAGCCACAGCATCGTTGCCATTACGGGAGCCGGCATTTCCGTTGCCGGGGGAGGTATGACATACTGGCAGATGTCTCTCTCTAACCGCCGTGCTGGTGTTACGCCCAGATCCGGGGGCAGTTACCGATCTTTTCTGCCAACTTATCTGGATAACATGTTTTCCTACCAGCCAAGCTTTGCTCATTATTCTCTGGCAGAGATGGAAGAGGAGGGAAAGCTGACCGGGATCATCACGACAAATGTGGACTGCATGCATACGATTGCCGGCTCCAAAAATGTCGCCGAGATTCAGGGAAGTTTTCAGGTTAACTGTTGTTCCAGATGCGGTCGGCATTATGACGGTTATGAAATCTGGAAACAGGAGGAATTGCCGATGTGCGAAGCGTGCGGCGGAGAAATCCTTCCCTGGCCGCTTTACAGCCATATCAGTGTGTGGGATGCGGACGTCAGAAAAGCCAGAAAATGGATTTCAGAGGCTGACCTGATTCTTGTCATTGGAACACAGGGAAATTATGGAGGTGTTTACTGGAATTACCGGAGAAGCGATGCGGTCATCGTCCAGATCAATCCGGGACATACCGGCTTTGATCGGGCTGCAGATCTGAATATCCGGGAAGGCTCTGATGATGTTTTCCGGAAGTTAAAGAAACTGCGGGATGAAAATGGATAAACCGAAAACTGAGAGGATGATGTATTTCACAAGCAGATAGAAAGGTGGAACGGAAATGGCTGATCAGCAGACAAATAATAAATTATCTGAAGAAGAATGCGTGAAACAGATGGCAGCACAGATGCGGACTGCGGAATACAAAGGACTTTCCGAAGAGGAGATTCAGGAAAGAGAACGGCAGAAGGAAATGCGCAGGAAAAGGAATATCGAGACACTGGAGAATACTCTGGAGATTCTGGAAAAAGGAAGCTTTAAAAAAGACGGGCGGGAAATCAAACTGCAGTTTTCTCTGGAAGAGATGCGGGAAATTCAGGTGTATTTGCCGGAGGATATTGATGTGTTGCGGACAGAGGAAGCTTCTGCTTCTGAAACTGCCTCTGCCGCTGAAATTGTCTCTGCTTCAGATAATATGGGAAGTGATGAACGCCGGTCGCAGGCAATGTCAGGCTGTACGTTTGGCTGTGAAAATATCGACGCTCTGGCTCTCGCACAGAGAAAGTATCTGGAATTGAAAGAACATGGAGAAGCAGATCCCAGAGTTTTAGTTTTAAATCTGGCAAGCTCTACGCATCCGGGCGGTCAGACCCGCAAGGGTGCCGACGCGCAGGAGGAAGATCTCTGCCGCAGGACATCTCTCTTACTTTCCCTGGAAAGCGATGAAGCAAAGAAATATTATGATTATAACAATGCACGGAAGACGTATATGGGTTCGGACGGCGTGATGATTTCGCCCTGTGTGGAAGTTATCAGGGATTCATCCTCGGAGACACCTTCTGAACCATTTCCAGTCTCTGTCATGAGCTGCGCGGCTCCGATGATCCGCCTGGGTCTGGAAGGAATGTCGCAGCAGGAGTATGAAATGATGCTGTATCGGCGCATTCAGGGAATGCTGCTCACCGCCGCGTCGCAGGATTACCGTCACCTGATTCTGGGGGCATTCGGCTGCGGTGTATTCGGCAATGATGCCGCTGTTGTTTCAGATTTGTTTTACCATGTGATACAGGAACTGACCTTCTGCGGCAAAGGGAGCGGTCAGCTGTTTGATTCCATTGATTTTGCAGTGCTCTGCCGCCCTGAGAGGGATTACAACTACAGAGAATTCTGCAGAAATTTCTCACATTAGGAAGTATCCCTTCTGGCGGATGACCGCAAAGAATCCGAGAGCAGTGTATGCCTGTATTAACAAAGGGGAGGCCATGTGCCCGCGGGAGATAAAAAATCAGTCAATCTGTATGGATGAGGATATCGGAGATGTTTCGACGGCACTGCGCATCGCCTGCAGAAATTGATCGGCTGCCTTAGTAAATACCTGATATTTTTTCCAGACAATATGCATGGGAAGGTCAAAGGAACCGGCTAATGGCCGGAAACACAGTCTGCTGTTGCCCGACACATTAATAATATGGTCTAAACAAATGGCATAACCCATTCCTTCTTCTACCATAATGGAGCCGTTGAAGAGCAGATTATAGGTTGCTGCGATATTTACTTTTTCCTGACTGCAGTGCAGAAGGTCAGGCAGATTATTGTCGTGAACGGACTGGCGGGAGACGATCAGAGGTTTTTCCCACAAATCTTCCGGCTGGATGAGAGACTTTGCCGCCAACGGGTCATCCTGACGCATGAGGACTCCGAAACGATCTGCAGCCGGTACTTTCAGACTGTCATATTTTGACAGATCAATCTCACCGAAAAGCAATCCAAAATCGAGCAGACCACGGTCCAGATCTTCCGTCACAGTCACCTTATCCCCACTGATAATATGGAAATGAACGAGGGGATATTCTGCCCGCAAGGATTGCGCCGCTTTTACAAGAAAACGAATCCCCTCTGTTTCACCGGCTCCGATATGGATGTCCCCGGCAATGATCTGGTCCGACATGGCAATCTCGTCTTCCGTTTTCCGTACCAGCTCCATGATTTCCTCTGCTCGTTTGCGGAGGATCATCCCTTCTTCTGTCAGAGTGATTTTCCGATTGCTGCGGATGAACAGCTGTTTTCCCAGTTCTTCCTCCATGTCTTTGAGCTGCCGGGAGAGCGTCGGCTGGGAAAGATGCAGGGATTGTGCGGCGCCGAGAATACTCTGTTCCCGTGTAACTGCCAGAAAGTATTGCAAAACTCTTAATTCCACTTCAGGTTCCTCCTTATCTGTCACAATCTGCAATCTGCTGGTTTTCAGCAGGTTATCAATCTTTTTATCAGTATATAACAATTCTTTATAACTTTCAAGCATATCTGATCATTCAAACTAAGTATTTGCTATAAATATAACAGGAAATTATAATGTATGTAAGCAATAAACCGATAACGAAGTGCGAACAGACAAATACAGTCTGCCATTTGAAATCAGGAAACGGATCACAGCAATGAAGAGAGGAACTGCTTACATGAAATATCGAAAAATAACGCCCGTCCTTTTGTTAATCTGTGTGCTGACTTTTCTGCTCATTGGATGTCAGGGGACAAATGCAGTTTTTTCTGATAAGGAGACGGAGAGTATGCAATCAGAGAATCCGGGTGAAAATACAGCCCTTATGGAGCCAGGGAATCAGATTACCAGATTGGAGGATGGGCTGTCTATGGTGGCCTTTGAAGGAAACGATGGGTTTGAAAATTTTCTGGCGCAGGGAGGCGCCTCCGGTGACAGTGATGTCGTCCGTTTTCTGGCAGACAGCCTGGGGGATGATGTGCTGGGTCTCCTGTTTGGAAATAATCCGTTCGGATGCAGTACACTGGCTGCGACAGGGGAAAATGGTGAGGCATTATTCGGCAGAAATTTTGACTGGAATACCTGTGATGCGCTGATTGTAATATCTACACCGGAGAATGCTTATGCGTCAATCTCCACCGTTAACCGTAATTTCATAGACCAGTCCGGTGTCCCGACGGATAAGCTGTCTGATCAGATTCAGGCGCTGATCAGCCTGTATGCGCCTCTCGATGGGATGAATGAAGCGGGGCTTGTGGTGTCGGTGAATATGATTCAGGATTCCGATAAGATTAATCAGAATACGGAAAAACCGGATATTACCACAACGACAGCCGTCCGTCTGCTGCTCAATCAGGCGGCGGATGTGGAGGAAGCGCTGGAACTTTTCGGGCAGTATGATATGCACAGCTCGATGGGAATGATGGTTCATTTTGCGATTGCAGACCGTAGCGGAAGAAGCGTAGTCGTGGAATATGTAAATAACGAGATGGTCGTAACAGAAACGGCCATTGTTACGAACTTTTATCTTGCGCAGGGCGGAAAATATGGGATGGGAACGGAGCAGTCACATACACGCTATGAAATTCTGGAAAAGACGCTGGCCGGGCGGGAAACCTTTACGATGGAGGATATGCGAGACGCGTTGAGCAGCGTAAGCAAGCAGAATTTTGGCGGATATGAGTCTACGGAATGGAGCATTGTATTTGACCTGACAAATGGGATCGCCCGATATTACCACAGAGAAAATTATGAGGACAGTTACACCTTTCAGATAGGAGGAAGCAGCGAGTGAATGTGATAAAAACCCTGTGGGATTTGTATCAGCTGAAAAAGAACGTGAAAAAAAGCAGGGACGAGATAATGGAACTTCAAAACCGGAAGCTGCGCCGGATGCTTCGATATGCGTATCAACATTCCGCATATTACAGAAACACCTTTGAACAGGCCGGTATCCGGGAGGAAGATCTGGATACTCTTCCGTTGTCGAGCTTTCCCACGGTCAATAAGGAACTGCTCCTGTCCAGTTTTGATGAATTAGTCACAGTCCCTGATCTGACACAGGATGAGATACGGGCTTTTGATGAAAAGGAAGCGGTAGACAGGAAACCGTATCTTGGAAAATACCATGTAGTGCATTCTTCCGGGAGCACCGGAAAACCGAGATATTTTATTTATGATGAAGCGGCATGGAACGATATGCTCTCCGGCATCATCCGGGCGGCTCTGTGGGACATGTCGATGGGAGAAATCGGTAAGCTGCTCCTGAAACGTCCGCGGATCGTCTATATCGCGGCGACAGACGGGCGCTACGGCGGTGCGATGGCAGTAGGGGACGGGATTGACGGCGTAGGAGCCAGACAGATGTATCTGGATATTAACGATCATCTTCAGGAATGGGTGGAAAAGCTGAGAGAATTTGCTCCTGATATTGTCATCGGTTATCCATCCGCGATCAAGATTCTGGGGGAACTGCTTTCCCGGGGACAGGTCGAGTTACAAATTATCCGGGTAATCTCCTGTGGAGAACCGCTGGACGGGTGCCTGAGAAATTATTTTGAAAAAGTCTTTCATGCTGACGTAATCAACATCTACGCCGCAAGCGAATCCCTGGCAGTCGGTGTGGAAACCCGCGCCTCAGACGGCATGGTTTTATTTGATGACCTGAATGTCATTGAAACGGAAAATGGAAAAATGTATCTCACCAGTCTCTATAATTTTGCACAGCCGCTGATCCGATATGAAATCACGGATCAATTACAGATCGTAGAAGCAAGCGGGCATGGGAAGTATCCTTTCCGGACGGCGACCGGGCTTGTCGGCAGGAACGAGGATATTCTCTGGTTCGATGACGGAAGCGGCCATGAGGAATTCCTGCATCCGCTGGCGATTGAAGGCTTCTGTATCGAGGGGCTGAAGGATTATCAGTTCCGTCAGATCGGGAAAGATGCTTTTGAGATGAACGCGGAAATCGTTGCGCCGGCATATCAGGAACCGGTTCGCAGGGAAATGCTGCGGCAGATGAAAAAAATCCTGCAGGAAAAGCAGCTTGGTTATGTACAGTTCCATGTGAATTTCGTAGATGAAATCAGGGTGGATCCGATAACCGGAAAAAAGCGGCTGATCATCAGTGATGATACGAAGGGAAAAAGTGCATGAAAGAGATATTACTGAGCGGCAGGAAAATAAAAAAGATCTTCCGGCAGGGGGAAAAAGAGGTAAGAGTACTGGATGACGTATCGCTTGATATTTTCAAGGGAGAGTTTACTGTGATCATGGGAGCGTCGGGAGCGGGCAAATCAACGCTGCTGTATGCGTTCAGCGGCATGGACCGCATTTCCGGAGGCTCCGTTACCTATAAAGAAAAGGAAATCAGCGCCTGTTCCGAAAATGAGCTTGCCAATCTGCGGGCAAAGGAATTTGGCTTTGTTTTCCAGCAGACCCATCTGGTCAGCAATCTGACGCTGTTTGAAAATGTGGCGGTGGCCGGTTACGTGGCAAAGAAAGAGAAACCGAAGGCGGTCGCCAGAAAAGCGGAGAAACTGTTAGCGCAGATGCAGGTAAATAAGGCAAAGGACCGGCTTCCCGCGGAGGTTTCCGGCGGGGAAGCACAACGGGCCGCTATTGCCCGTGCCATGATTGCCGAACCGGGTATTATTTTTGCTGATGAGCCGACCGGCGCGCTCAATAAGAGCAACAGTGTGGAGGTCCTGAACCTTTTGTCAGAGCTTAACCGGGCAGGACAGACCATTTTAATGGTAACCCATGATGTGCAGGCGGCCATCCGTGGGTCGCGGATCCTGTATCTGGAAGATGGAAAGCTTCTGGATGAGATCTCATTGGATGCCTGGGAGCCGGGAAAGGTACGACAGGACCTGCCGTTGGCAGCTCCTTACGCATGCTATGGCAAGAAAAAGCGTGAGGAGAAAGTCTCGGCCTGGCTTTCCGCGCTGCGCTGGTAAGGAGGCGGGTATGGAATATCGACTGCTTGTGAGAGCCGGCGTAAAAAAACAGAAAGGTGTTCTGATGGGGATTTTCCTGCTGCTCTTTCTGGTCTCGCTCAGCTTCGGATCGATTCTGACCGTCTGGAGAAATTCCGGGAATTATGTGCGTGAGGAAATCAGCCGCGCCGGTTATGGGACGATCACCGCGTGGGTATCGGGTCTGGATGATGCGTCACTGCTGATCGGCCAGATGGAGGAAATGGACGCGGTTGGGAGGACGGAGGTTCAGCAGCTGATCTTCTCCGATTATACCATTCTGGGAGAAGAATCAGACAGCGAGGGCCAGCTCATCTTGTGGGAGCGGGAGGCAGAGCGGTACCGCTTTTTTACAGACGATCTATCCGGATATCAGGCCGCGCCGGAGCAGATCGAGCCGGAAACCGTATATGTTTCCCCTTCTCTGGTGTCTCTGTTTGGTGTGGGGATTGGTGATACCGTAAGCTTTGCCATTGCCCGTAATGGAGGAACTGTGACGCTGACAGTTGCGGGTTTTTATGAGGACCCTTTTATGGGAAGTTCCATGATCGGGATGAAAGGCTTCCTGATTTCAGAAGAAGATTATGAAGACATGACTGTCCGGATCCAGGATGTCGGCATCAACGCCCTTGCCCGCAACGGAAGCATGATCCATATTTTTCAGTCGGATGAAAGCATGGAAACGGTCGCCGAACTGAATACCGCCCTGAATGAGCAGACGGATCTGTCCCGGTATACGGAATTTGTTCACAGTGCAGAGACCATCGCCGGTTTTATGCTGATCCTGCAGAATGCTTTTGCCGCCATGCTGGCAGCGTTCGTTCTGGTGCTTTTGGTCATTGTCCTGATTGTGTTGAGCTACAGTGTCAGCAGTACCGTGGAGACGGAGCGGAAAAATACAGGCATCCTGAAATCGGTCGGATTTTCAGAACACGCCCTGCAGCGTGTGCAGCTGATGCAGTACGGGACGGCCGTCCTTCCGGCACTGCTTCTGGGATTTCTGTTTGCCGCACCTGCCGCGCGTTTCCTGATGCGGATGACGCTGACCACCACGGGTATCCTGATCCCGACGAATCAGCCATGGGGACTCAGCGTTCTTGCGTTTCTGCTCCTGCTGGCTTTTCTGTCAGCTTCTGTCTGGCAGAAGACAAAGCAGATCGGCAAAATTTCGCCCATGGAGGCAATCCGGGAAGGGGAAGCCTCTGAGGCGGCACAGGGAGGCCACTGGCCGGCGATCAAGGGAGGAAATCTTGCTTTCTCGATTGCGGTCAGACAGCTTTTTACCGGAAAGAAGAAATATGTGAGCGCCTGCATGGTGGCGCTGCTTCTGACTTTTTTTGCCTCGCTGATCGGGCGTATGGACAGTTGGCTCGGCCCGGACGGGAAGGGAATGATGGATGCCTTTAACCCTGCGGATCATGACATCGGTGTCCAGATGTTCGGGATATCCACGGAGGAAGAAGCACTTGCGGTCATTAACCAGTATACGGAGATAACCGATACCTACGATCTCGCCATGCCGGGAGTATCGGTGAATGGTATCGACTACACGGCCAATGTCATTACTGATCCTGAGCGTTTTCACATTCTGGAGGGCAGGGCCTGCACGGGGGATGACGAGATCGTCCTGACCGAGTTTGTGGCGACGGATCTGGGGGTTTCTATCGGGGATATGGTCACTGTGACCGGCGGTCTGGGGCAGGCGGAATCTGTGGTTTCCGGTATCTATTCCTGCGCGAACGACATGGGCGATAACGTCGGGATGAGCCGGGAGGGTTATTTGAAAATCGGGGCAGACAGTCCGCAGATATGGTGCCACCATTATTTCCTGGCGGATACTTCGCAGAAAGAGGCGGTGACAGAAGCCCTGACTGCTGCGTTCGGAGGAGATGTTCATGTCCATGAAAACACATGGTCCGGACTGAACGGAATGATTGCCGCGATGAGGCTTCTTGTGATTTTCATGTATGGGATCGTTGCCCTTTTTATTCTGATCGTGACGGTTATGACGGGTACCAGACTGCTTGGCTTTGAGCAGCGGGATATCGGGATATATAAGTCCCTGGGATTTTCAAATCGGTTGCTGCGTCTTTCCTTTGCCATCCGGTTTGCCCTTACGGCAGTGATTGGCTCAGTAACAGGAAGCGTTCTCGCGGCAGTTCTGACAGATCCCCTGGTTTCTGCTGTTATGAAGCTGGCGGGTATCAGTAATTTTGCATCATCACCGTCGATTGTGCAGATTTTGATACCAGGGCTGGTTGTCACACTGCTGTTTTTCTTATTTGCCTATGCTGCCGCCGGAAAAATAAAGAAGACAGACCTGACTGTTCTGATATCTGAGTAATAGTGGTAATAGGTAATAGTAGGTAATAGTGTAAAATAAATATATGCTTTAAAAGCAGAGCAGAATATTCGATATAAGTATTTGCTATATGCAAATCCGGGAACTATAATAATAACAGAAAAAGCCAATAACAATGTAAAAGCTCTCTGATATTCAGTCTCTTAGGCACGCAAGTGCGCCACGAGTCTGGCGATCGAGAATGCTTTTACAATAAATGACAGAAAGGTATGGCAGAAACCTATGAAAAAAAAGATAAGATTTTGCATGATGAACATTCTGGTGATTGCACTTCTGGCCTCTCTGGTCGGCTGCGGCAGCGAAAGCAGTTCATCACAGAACACGGCAGATGACACGGAACAGGCACAGGATACAGAAAGCAGTCAGCAGAATCGGGATGCAGAAGAAACGGAAGAAAACTCTTCCGCTGTCACGGAATTGTATGTGCAGTTCGGCGCAGACGGGGAAACCTTTGTCCTTCACCTCGATGACAACGATACTGCGGCGGCGATTGCAAATTATGTCGGTACGACTACCTGGCAGCTTCCTATTTATCATTATGATGATTTTGAAGACTGGGAAGTCATGCAGTATTATGATATTCCCAGCAGATATGAGATACCGGACAATGCAGAAAGCATTACTTCCGAGCAGGGAGGAACCGTGTATTATTCCGACCCGAACAGGCTGGTCCTCTTTTATCAGGATGCCGAAGTTTCCGGAGATTATACACTTGTGGGAACCTTTGACTACACAGAAGAATTTGTGACTGCGGTGGAGGAAAACCCGGTGCTGGAAGGCTGGGGGAATAAAATCATTATTGTCAGTGCCAATGAGTAAAATTTACTTATGTAAGGGGATATGAGGAGGCAGGGAAAAGAGGAATGGCTGTTATGGAATACAGTGAAGAAGAAATGATTCAGAATATGAAAGATGCCGGCTGTGACGATGCCTGCATTCAGGAGTTCCTTGAGGAATACCGGCAGGGTGCTCAGAAGAAATGCGACAGGGTTTTAAGCCGTCACCGCCGGGAACTATTGGATCAGCTGCACCAGGAGCAGAAAAAAATCGACTGTCTGGATTATCTTAGTTATCAGATACAGCGAAACAGGAAAGGAAATGGATGATGAAGAGCACACAGAAGAACAGTAAGGAAATCAGGAACCAGTATCTGACAGGTGAACGGGCTCTTTTTCAGGGACATGATCTGCAGATCATTGATACGATCTTTGCAGACGGAGAATCCCCACTTAAAGAGAGCCATGATATCGAATTGCTTGGATGTATGTTTAAGTGGAAGTATCCGCTCTGGTATGCACAGAATATTACAGTAACAAAAAGCACCTGGTTTGAAATGGGACGCGCGGGTGTCTGGTATACCGACCATATCAGCGTAACAGATTCTGCGATTGAAGCGCCGAAGAACTTCCGCCGCTGCCGCGATGTGGCTTTGTGTCATATATCCTTCCCGAATGCTGCAGAGACTCTCTGGAGCTGCGACGGGGTAAAGATGGACCGGGTGACAGCAAAGGGGGATTATTTCGCCATGAACAGCCAGAATATGGAAATTACCGGACTGACTTTATATGGCAATTATTCTTTCGATGGAGCAAAAAATGTAGTAATCCGCAACTCTCACCTGCTCTCCAAAGATGCTTTCTGGAACAGTGAAAATATAACGGTATATGATTCCTTTATTTCCGGAGAATACCTGGGCTGGAACGCAAAAAACCTGACCCTTGTAAACTGCACCATTGAAAGCCTGCAGGGAATGTGCTACATCGATAACCTTGTCATGAAAAACTGCAAACTGTTAAATACAACACTCGCTTTCGAGTATTCCACCGTAGATGCACAGATTGACAGTTCGATCGACAGTGTGATGAATCCGACAGGCGGGGTGATCCGGGCAGAGTCCATCGGAGAACTGATTATGGATCGGGATAAAATCGACCCCGCAAAAACAACGATCATCTGTACTGAGAACACGAAAAGAGTGGAATGTGCATAAAGGGATTTATCGCGCGGGGTAAAAATATTCGGTTTTGCTTTTCCTGTTGAAAATACAAATCTGACAACGATTTTAAGATTGTATTTGGACTTATGATTTTTCGTTGGAGTTTATGATAACATGGAAGGAGAATGAAAAATGAGGGAAAAAATGTTATCCGTTATGTTTATCGTTGCCATGGTATTTGTTCTGGCTGCCTGTGGAAGTGCGCAGGCAGCGGAAGAAACTTCTGCCATGTCTTTGACAGAAACGGACAATATGGAAATAGCAACAGAGGAAATGGAAGAAAACGGAACGGAAAGTGATACGGATCATTCCGAAGGAAATGAAGAAGCACTCATACCGGAATCTGAAACAGATGATTTAACACAAGAGGAAGACGCCATGAAGATGAATGTTCAGGTTGGAAACAGTACGTTTACCGCGACACTGGAAAGCAATGAAGCTGTAAATGCACTGATCGAGATGATGGAAAGCGGTTCAATTACGATCCGCATGAGTGATTATGCCGGATTTGAGAAAGTGGGGGCTTTGGGAACAAGCCTGCCGGCGAGCGACAGCCAGACGACAACACAGGCGGGTGATATTGTTCTATATAGCAGTAATCAGATCGTCATTTTTTATGGCTCCAATTCCTGGGCATATACCCGTCTGGGACATATCGACGATCTGACCGTCTGGGAAGATGCGCTGGGAAGCGGCAATGTAGAAGTGACATTTTCACTGTTCCGATAAACGGAGGCAGACAGATGATATATGATTTTGACAGGCCGGTCAACAGAAGGAATACGTATTCGCTGAAATGGGATGTAGGAGAAAACGAGCTTCCCATGTGGGTGGCGGATATGGATTTTGAAACTGCGCCTGAAATTAAAGAAGCAATTCTGGAAAGAGCGGCGCATGGCGTGTTCGGTTATACGGATGTACCGGATGCGTGGTATGAAGCGTATATCCATTGGTGGAAAGAGCGGCATGATTTTGCGATTCAAAGAGAATGGCTGCTGTTCTGCACGGGAGTTGTCCCTGCCATTTCCAGTATCGTGCGGAAGCTTACGACTCCCGCTGAAAAAGTGCTGATTCAGACGCCTGTGTATAACATTTTTTTCAATTCTATTGTAAATAACGGACGACAGGTGCTGGAAAGTCCGCTGAAACAGGATGACATGGAATACCAGATTGATTTTACGGACTTAGAACAGAAACTGGCAGATCCGCAGACGACGCTGATGATCCTTTGTAATCCGCATAATCCGATCGGAAAAATCTGGGATCAGGCAACTCTTGCCCATATCGGACATTTGTGCCGGAAGTATCATGTGATCGTTGTTTCTGATGAGATCCACTGCGATCTGACGGCTCCTGGGTGCAGCTATGTTCCTTTTGCTTCGGTTTCTGAGGAGTGTCGGGAAAACAGCATTACCTGCATCGCGCCGACGAAAACCTTTAACCTTGCGGGATTACAGACGGCTGCCGTGATGATACCGAATGAGCTGCTGCGCCACAAAGTCTGGCGCGGATTGAATACAGATGAGGTAGCGGAGCCGAATGTATTTGCCGTAGATGCAGCCATCGCTGCCTATGAGCATGGGGGAGAATGGCTGGATACTCTCCGCTGCTATATTCATGAAAATAAAGAAACGGCATCTCAGTATATTGAGGCAAATATCCCGCAGGCCCGGATGATTTCGTCGAAGGCTACTTATCTGCTGTGGCTGGATATCAGAAACATGACCTCTTTCAGTACGGAAGCTGCCGGATTTATCCGAGAGAAAACAGGGCTTTATTTATCTGAGGGCAGTCAGTATGGTAAGGCTGGAGATGGCTTTTTGCGCATGAACGTAGCTTGCCCCAGAAGTACTCTGATGGATGGCTTAACCAGGTTGAAGGATGGCCTTGCTGCCTGCGAAAAACATAAGGTATTATAGACTACTGCTGTAGAAGGAGAACTATATGGAATATCGTACTTTGCCCCGCGGGCGCGAAAAAATCAGCGTGATCGGAATGGGGTCTTCCGTGATTGGTGAGCGCCCGGAGGAAGAAATCATTGCTACTGTCCGCTCCGCTATGGATAACGGCATCAATTATTTTGATATGGCAGGCGGCCATGCAGCAATCTTTGATGCTTACGGCAAAGCTCTGGAAGGAAGACGGGATCAGGTCTATCTGCAGATTCATTTTGGTGCAGACTACACATCCGGAGAATATGGATGGACAACTGATCTTAAGAAAATCAGGAATTCTGTCCAGTGGCAGCTGGAAAAACTGCGGACGAATTACATTGACTTTGGCTTTATCCATTGTATGGATGAAGAAAAGGATTTAAACACGTATATCAAAAATGGTGTTCTGGATTACATTCTGGATTTGAAAAAGAGGGGGATCATCCATCATATTGGTCTGTCCTCCCACACCCCGGCCGTTGTTCACAGGGTTTTGGATATGGGGATTCTGGATGTCGTCATGTTCAGCATCAATCCGCTGTATGACTATGGACAGGGCGATTATGCCATCGGCAGCAGCAACGAACGCTATGAATTGTATCGCCGCTGTGAAAAAGAGGGTGTCGGCATTGTTGTCATGAAGCCTTTCTGCGGCGGCCAGTTGCTGGAAGCAGAAAAATCCGCTTTCGGCGTGGCACTGGGGAAACACCAGTGTATTCAATATGCCCTGGATAAGCCGGGGGTACTCACCGTTGTTCCGGGATACGGCAACAAGGCCGAGCTGATGGAGGTCCTGGATTATTTCAACGCATCAGATGAGCAGAAAGACTATTCTGTCATTGCCGGATATACACCAAAAGAATCCGAAGGGGTTTGTGTTTACTGCAAGCACTGTCACCCATGCCCGGCAGGACTTGATATCGCGCTGATCAATAAGTATTACGATCTGGCTATGTTGGGAGACAATCTGGCACGGGAACACTATCTGACACTGGATAAAACAGCCGGAGACTGTATCAGCTGCGGTCACTGCGACAGTCGGTGTCCGTTCCATGTCCGGCAAAATGAGCGGATGCAACGGATCCGGGGTGAATTTGGAAAATAAACCACGTGGAGAGCGATATAAGTGGCGGAAAATAATTGAAAATTGACGCAACCAACTTTCGAAAATAAAGGTGGTTGCGCCATATTTTTATTTTGAAAATGACATGAACCACTCTACGGTTTCCGGATCATAATGGGAGAAGAACAAGCTCTGTGCGGTGTCGAGGGCTTCCAGCATTGCCATATCTTCTGCATTCAGTTCAAAGTCAAATACATTGAAGTTTTCAATCATGCGTTCCTTGTGGGTGGACTTCGGAATTACCACCACGCCGCTCTGGAGCAGGAAGCGAAGGGCCGTCTGAGCGGGGGTCTTACCGTATTTTACTGCAACTTCCTTCAAAATCGGATTATTGAAGTAATCATTCTTTCCTTCCGCGAAAGGTCCCCAGGATTCAATCTGTGTTCCGTATTTTTGCATCACAGCTTTTGCTGCTTTCTGCTGCTGGAACAGATGGGTTTCCACCTGATTAACGGCCGGAACAACCTCACAGAAGTTCGCAATATCAATAAAGCGGTCGGGATAGAAGTTGGAGACTCCAATGGCCCGCACTTTGCCATCTCTGTATGCTTCCTCCATCGCCCGGTAAGTTCCGTAGTAATCGCTGAAGGGCTGATGGATCAGGAGCAGGTCGATATAATCGGTGCGCAGTTTTTTCAGGGAATCCGTAATGGACGTCTTCGCTTTTTCATAACCGGCATTGCTGATCCACACTTTTGTGGTGATAAACAGCTCCTCACGGGGAAGTCCACATTTCTGAATGGCAGCGCCCACGCCTTCCTCATTATAATAAGCCTGTGCTGTATCGATGGAACGATAACCGACGGAAATGGCGTCCAGTACACAGCGTTCCGTCTCTTCCGGCGGCGTCTGGTAGACACCATATCCCAACTGGGGCATTTTTACACCATTATTCAAAGTTATATAATTCATAAGGTTTCCTCCTGTCTGCGAATTGGATTGGTTTACAATTCAGAGTTTACAGCAGAACAAAAAGAATGTACAATAGCAATAACGAAATCTGCTATTCTTCTGATGAATAGTAAAACCGGAGGGAGAGAAAATATGCTGAATCTATATGAACTGGAGCAGCTTGCCGCATTTGCCAGATATGGCACTTTATCAAAGGCAGCGGAGGAACTGCACATTTCTCAACCTACCTTAACCCGCACGATGCACCATCTGGAGGAGGAGTTTGGCGTTTCTTTGTTCGTCCATGGGAAGAACCGGCTTTCACTCAATGAGACAGGGATGAAAGCAGTTGAATATGCCAATACACTTTTGTCAGATGCGGAAGACGCAGTGATACAGGTACGCCGATTTGACCAAAGTCTGCGTACAATTCTGGTAGAATCCTGCGCTCCGGCTCCGCTTTGGAGTCTGCTTCCTGCTCTTTCGGATCAGTTTCCAGATAAAACGATTTCCTCCCGGCTTGCGGAAATCTCTGCGATCCCGGAACGGGTAAAGAATAAAAACTGTGAAATTGGTATTTTACCCTGCCCGATAGAGGATGATACGCTGGAATGTGTTCCCTTCATCCGTGAAGAACTGTCTGTATGCCTGTCACCCGACCACACGCTGGCAGGCTGCCCTTCCGTCACATTGGAAATGCTGAACGGATACAACTGTCTGCTAAAATCAGACATTGGTTTCTGGAGTGAGCTATGCCATAAAAAGATGCCGGCGTCCCGTTTCCTGGTACAGACCGATGAATTTGAGTTCCGGGAGCTGGCGAGAACATCTACGCTGCCTTATTTTGTCACAAACCTTGCATTAACAGAAGACTTTGTGGCTGACAGAAAAGTCATACCGGTTTCCGATCCGGAAGCTAACGTCATGTTTCACATGATTTTCCGCAAAGAAAATCTGGAATATCTAAAGATTTCTCAACGGATTGTAAGAAACAATATATGAGTATACTCTGCTTAAGAACCCGAGACAGGAGGTAACCTATGGAAATTCGAGTGCTTCGCTATTTTCTCACCGTCGCCCGTGAAGGCGGGATCAACCGGGCAGCGGAAATTTTACATATTACACAGCCAACCTTAAGTCGCCAGCTTGCTTCGCTTGAGGAAGAAGTTGGTGTAAAACTGTTTGAACGGGGTGCCAGAAAAATCACACTGACCAGTGAAGGCATCCTGCTGCGCCGCAGGGCCGAGGAAATTCTTTCCCTTGTGGACAGGACACAGAAAGAACTGATCGAACAAAATGAACTGATTGAAGGCCGTGTCGTGATTGGCTGTGGAGAAATGGCGGCAGTCGGTCTTCTGTCTGAGATTATCGCGTCCTTCCATGAAAAATATCCTCAGGTTACTTACGATATCTTTACAGCAAATGCAGATATAGTGAAAGAGCAGATGGAACAGGGACTGATAGATATTGGAATCCTGCTTGAGCCGATTGATATCGAGACGTTTGATTTTCTGCGGCTAAAGCATCAGGAACGCTGGGTGCTTCTGATGAGGCCGGATGATCCGCTTGCCACAAAAGAGGCGGTTTCTCCAGAAGACCTGAAAGGGAAGCCTCTGATTCTGCCATCCCGTGCTAATGTGCGCAATGAAGTATCCAACTGGTTTGGTGATACATTTTCGGAAGCACAGGTACTGTTCACAAGCAATCTGGCGACCAATGGCGCCCTGATGGTGCAGGCAGGTCTGGGATATTCCATCATCATTGAAGGGGCCATTCCCTTCTGGGACGAAAAGAAAATCGTCAGCAGCCCGCTTTCTCCGGAAATTCACTCTGACAGTGTATTTGCATGGAAACGAAGCCAGCCGCTGACTCCGGCAGTGGAAAGGTTTGTGAAGGAGATTAGGTGCTTTTTAACATCTTCTGTTGATGGTTGAGGAGGTTGATGAGTTCCGGAAGAGTTCCGGAAACTCTTATGAAATCCTATGCTTTGAAAGCATAACTTTCTGATAGAAACTAAGTATTTGATATAAAAACACAGGAGAATTATAATACGGGTATGGAACAGAACCGGCAGGTATCTCATCCATACCCGTATTTTTCTGAAGGAGGAATGCCCATGACTTTTACAGAAATTACAGAATTAACTGAGTCTGGACAGAAAACAACCGAAGAAAAGCTGATGCTTTTAAGGAAAATCAGAGCGAACCTGATGGATGAACTTCATTGTAAACAGCAGGTGGTTGATCAGGTAGACTATATGATTTACGAACTGAAAATGGAACAGAAGAAAAACGAAACAGGAGGATCTTGATATGGCAGACAAAAAGTTAATCGCTTATTTCTCAGCCAGCGGTGTGACCGCAGGCGTCGCAAAGGAACTGGCCCGGGCCGCAGGCGCGGATCTTTATGAAATCAAGCCGCAGATTCCTTATACGCAGGAAGACCTGGACTGGACGGATAAAAAATCCCGCAGTTCCGTCGAAATGAATGACATTTCCAGCCGCCCTGTGCTGGCAGATACGGATGCTGAAGTATCCAGTTATGATATCATCTTTCTGGGCTTCCCGATCTGGTGGGGCATTGCTCCCACGATTGTCAATACGTTCCTTGAAAGCTATGATTTCTCCGGCAAAAAGATCGTATTATTTGCCACATCCGGCGGCAGCGGATTTGGAAGGACTGCGGATGTACTGAAAAAGTCTGTCTCTCCGGATACAGAGATTGTAACCGGAAAACTTTTAAACGGCAGACAGCCCGTCGGTAATCTGAAAAAATGGGCGGAATCCATCTAAGGAGGCAAGCATGAGAAAAGTCCTGAGCCTGTTTTTTGTGACCATAACTGTGATCATGCTCGCGGGGTGCGGATCAGACCAGGAAACTGTGGAGACGACTAAATCCTCAGTTTTCACAGAAAGCATGGAAGCGTCAAATGAGGAGGAAGGCCCTGCTGTAGAAAATACAGAAACAGATGTTATCGGCAGTGAGGACATAGAAGAAACAGAGCCCTCCGACACAGGAGAAGATATACAGGAGGGCGATACCATGATTCTTACCGTGAACGGCACGAGCCTGATAGCTTTGATGGAAGACAATTCATCTGTGGCAGCTCTGATGGAGCTTCTGGCGGAAGGCCCACTTACGATTGAGATGAGTGATTATGCAAACATGGAAAAGGTCGGCCCCATCGGAACCGATCTGCCGAGAAATGATGAACAGATCACAACATCAGCGTGCGATCTGATTTTGTATCAGGGAAACTCGTTCGTCATATACTATGCCCCCAATTCGTGGGATTTTACAAGGCTTGGCAGAATACAAAATATGACGGCCGATGAATTAAAGGAACTTCTGGGCGACGGAGATGTCACCGTGACTCTGTCGCTTCCGGATCAGCAATAAGTCAAAATAAAAAATATTTTGTAACTATTCAGTACCCCTCTGTTTCACACGATTTTTGTGAAAAACAGAGAAATT
>JAJQCD010000039.1 GCA_021202925.1 Clostridiales bacterium
GATGGTTTGCAAACCGGCTTCAGGCCGGTTTTGTCTGCGTGCGCAATCCATATAATCCCATTTCTGTGACCCGTTACATACTTTCCCCGGATGTCGTTGACCTGATCAGTTTTTGCACCAAAAATCCCGTGCCAATGTTTCCGTACATGGATCTGCTTGCGCCCTACGGCCAGTACTGGTTTGTCACCATCACGCCGTATGGAAAAGATATAGAGCCAAACGTACCTGAAAAAGAAACTGTGATGGATCATTTCCGAAAGCTCTCAGATATGGTCGGCGTTGACTCTGTGGGCTGGAGGTATGACCCGATCCTGATTTCGGATGTATATCCTGTGGAACGGCATATCTCCGATTTTGAAAAAATGGCAGCATACCTGTCCGGATATACAAAGACCTGCGTTATCAGCTTCATTGACATTTATAAAAAAGTCGAGCGCAACTTTCCACAGGCGAGGCCGGTTCGCCCTGCAGAACGGGTAGAAATTGGAAAAGCATTTGGGGAGATCGGGCTCAGATATGGTATGACAATCAAAGCCTGCGCAGAAGGGAATGCCCTGGCTCCTTATGGAGTTGACTGCTCCGGCTGCATGACGATTGAAACTTTTGAAACTGCTCTGCACTGCAGGCTGGACGCACCCAGACGGAAATCAGCCCGCAGTGAATGCGCCTGTTATCTGGGAAATGATATAGGAGCATATGATACCTGCGGGCATCTGTGCTGTTATTGCTATGCCAATGCAAATGCAGCGGCGGTTCGACAAAACATGAAGCTACATAATCCGGAGTCCCCGTTCCTGATAGGAGAGGGGCATCCGGATGACCAGATTCACGATGCAAAACAGACAAGCTGGATTGACATGCAATTAAATCTATTTCCGTAAATAATAAGAAACGCCTGACCAAAAAGTTGCTTTCAGTAACCCCCATCCGCCACCGCCTCCTTTTTCGGTCATAGCACTTCCCATCCGGCGCTCACGACCTCCGGCAGTGACAAGATTTGTCCAACGATTGTCTCCAGCACGCGGTTTTTAGGCTTTCCAACGGAATCATATTCCGCAACGATCTCCACTTTGTCCCCTACCACATCTCCACTTTCCAGGTTGGTCAGATAGAGCGTTTTGCAGGAGTTGCTGTTGATGAGCAGCATACGAAGCTCATGCTCTGCCATTTCCTGACAGGTGACAGAGATGCGGTATCGCTTTTCCGATTCCTCCTCCCCGATGACGGGACTGATTTTTCTGGCCAGCAGGCGGAGAATCAGGTTGGAGAGAATCAGAATGCCTGCGGCTGTGACTGCCATCCGGTACATGCCGGAGCTGGCCAGGACGCCCACCGCCGCCGTACACCACAGGGTCGCCGCCGTATTCATCCCCCGCACGGATGCGCTTTCCTTGAAAATCACGCCGCTGCACAGGAACCCGACGCCCTGAACGATTGCTGCTTCCACCCGAAAGGTCTGCTCTGATTCAAACAGAAGGGGAAACAGGGTGAAGAATCCGGCCCCCATGCAAATCAGCACGTTGATGCGGATGCCCGCCGTGTGGCCGGTCAGCTGCCGCTCCAGTCCGATGGCGAAGCCGAGGGCCAGTGACAACAAAATGCGGAATACGAAATCTGTGTAGAGCATTGCGTGCCTCCTTTCTCGTCCTGTTTTGATTCTACAAAAAAAGCAGGGAAGATCACATGGTCAAAACCTTGCGATTTCCTTGCTTTTTGACAAGAATTATAATTGTTCGGCAGCGGCACTTAAATCCTGTCGCTGAATTTATAGCCGATGCCCCAGATGGTCAGGATGTACTCCGGTGCGTCGGGATGGGGTTCTATTTTCTTCCGCAGCTTCCGGATAAACGCCATGATATTACTGTCGTCCATCAGATATTCGCCATCCCAGACCGCCTGATAAATCTGCTCCTTGGTGAACACCTCACCCCGGTTTTTCGCCAGAAACAACAGAATATCAAATTCCTTCGGCGTCAATGAGATCTCATTCTGCCCCATTTTCACACGCCGGGCAACGGGATAGATATGCAGCTCGCCGCAGACGATTTCAGAAGCATTTGATACGCTGCCTGCATCGCCCAGCTCCAGCATCAGCGTCTGACTGTTTCCCTGTGCCAGGTCGGATAGCGCTTCCAGTAACTCCTGTGCGCCTGCGGCATCCCCTGGCGCTGTTTTCAGTTTTTCGCGCAGCCAGGAAATTGTAACGGAATCCAGGCTGACAAAACCAACTCTTTTCTTCATTTCATGGGACACCTCCTCACAGCAGCTCTCTGTGCTTCTTAAAATAGAAGCGCTTTACGCCGCTGATGGCAAGCAGATAGCAGATCACATCCAGCAGCAGAAAGCCATAATAGCCCACCGGAAGGGCCGTCAGTCCCAGATAACCGCCCACCGGCGTGACAGTAAATATCGTAAACAGGACGACTCCCAGGATCGTGACCAGAAAGACCGCATGAGAGGGCTTGCTCTGGAGGAACGGAATTTTACTGGTACGCAGCAGATGCAGGATCAGCACCTGCGTCCACATGGATTCCAAAAACCACCCGGTCTGAAACAGGGAAATAAAGGCCGCCTGTCCGGACGGATCAAGCCCGGCAAAGCTGCCCCCGCAAAGAAAAGGGCAGAGAACGAAAAACAGGAACGCGAAGGTCAGCACATCAAAAACGGAACTGATCGGGCCAAATCGACACATAAACCGCCCCAGATGTTTTCCTGTCCAGTGAATCGGAGCCTCCAGCTGTTCCGCATCCACATTGTCCCATGGCAAGATCAGGCACAACGTATCATACAAAAGATTTAAGAGCAGCAGCTGGAGCGAGGTCATTGGGAAGAAGGGCAGCAGGACACTGCCGACGCCTCCTTCCCAGATGATCACGAAGTTCGACGAATCCGTTAATAAAATATATTTCGC
>JAJQCD010000038.1:0-125869 GCA_021202925.1 Clostridiales bacterium
TTGACTACCATCGACTTAACCGCGGCGTCTAATGTTATGCAGCCATGCCAATCCTATTAATTTTCTGAAAAAAGCGCAATTTAATAGAAGGTAGTATTACCCTCTATCGTTCTTAAGTTCCATATTCTCTTTCCCTGTCGTATTTACTTCGCTTCTTACTGATTACACCTTTTCAATCAGACAACTGTGTCTCTTCGCATTCGCTCCCTTCGCGTCTTTGTCGTAATTGATTCCCACCAGAAGCAAATCTCCGTAATACTTCTTTAAGTCGCCGTTCAGAATTATTGATCGCCTGTTCTTTGATATAAGATGGATATTCTTCTCGGAGTTCTTCAATCACTTTTTTCTGTATATTCCCTACTACATCCTTCACGGATACTGCCGTTGATATAAATATGAAATCAATCAGGCCGGTTTTATCAACGTAGACTCCATTTAAAATTGTCTGAAACCCTCTGTTTCCGGGATTTAAATAGATTCCCATAAACTGGAACCTCCTCTCAGTGATGTCTGATTACTCTATCATCTGACGATTTTGTCGCTGACCTACAAAGCTCCGTGCTGCAGGCAGCACGGATTTCCTGTCAGTCTTATTATACTTTTGCGACAGTCCATAAGCAAGTATATATTTTTCTTTTTCATTCCTTTCGTCCGGAAAATCATCTGACTATTTCCGTGTTATCCGACTTCACAAACAGGCAATCCCTCTCACACTGCCGTCGCCGCTGCTTCTTCCTCTGCCTGATGCTTTGCTTCCTGAATCAGATGAATATCACCGCTCCGTTCCGCATCATCTTTGCTTCCATGGATCACGCCGTCCGGCTTCTCTCCCACCGGGTGGAAGGTCGGCACGATTTTCTCTACCATCTCTACGATATCGGGGCTGTTTTCGTAACTGGCGGCTGCCAGTTCTTCCAGTTGTTTTAGGAATGCTTCGACCTCGAAGGGGATCGGTTTGCCGATGTAGATCAGTTCGTTGTCGGTCTTTTTGATGCCTTCCTCTGCCATCAGTTTTTCTTCGTAGAGCTTCTCGCCTGGCCGCAGACCGGTATAGACGATTTCAATGTCTTCGTCCGGTTTGTAGCCGGACAGTTTGATCAGGTTGCGGGCGAGGGTGTCGATTTTGACCGGTTCGCCCATATCGAGGACGAAGATTTCTCCGCCCCAGGCGTAGGTCCCGGCCTGCAACACGAGGCTGACGGCTTCGGGGATGGTCATGAAGTAGCGCACGATATCGGGGTGGGTGACCGTAACCGGGCCGCCTTCGGCAATCTGCTGTTTGAACTGCGGAAGGACGGAGCCGTTGCTGCCGAGTACGTTTCCGAAGCGCACGGCGACGAACTGGGTTCCGGTGCGTCCGTTGTTCTTCACACTCTCGACCTTTAGCTTGCTACCGTTCTTTTTACGGCTGGCACGGATGGTTTCCAGTTCGTCCATGGCGAAAGAATTGGCCGGGGTATGCTTCTTCGAACCGGACGGGTCTTTGTGGGCGTGAACGAAGGGGAGCAAGTCGATCTGGCCGCTCTTGCTGATGGCGTCCATACTCTGGATAACCATCTCGCAGAGACGTTTGGATGTGCCCATGATATTGGTAGGATTGACGGCTTTGTCGGTGCTGATCAGCACAAAGCGTTTCGTTCCATGTGTGAGCGCGGCATAGGCCGTCTTGTAAGTGCCGATGACGTTGTTCTTAATCGCTTCATTCGGGCTGTATTCCATTAACGGCACATGCTTGTGCGCGGCCGCGTGAAAAACGATGTCCGGATGATAGCTCTCAAATACCTGGTTGATGCGGCGGCTGTCGCGGACGGAACCGATCAGTACATTCAGGTTGAGGTCCGGATAGTTCTTACGAAGCTCACGCTCAATCAGATAAGTCGTGTTTTCATAGATGTCAAAGATAATCAGCCGTTTGGGCTCGTGCGCGGCGATCTGACGGCACAGTTCGCTGCCGATGGAACCGCCGCCACCCGTGACGAGGATGGTCTTGCCCTGTATGTAGCGGAAGATTTCTTCCATATCCACCCGGATCGTATCGTTGAGCACCATCTCCATCGTCACCCAGGTGCAGACCACAAACGCACCTGCCATCGCGCCCATCATCGCATTGCGCATGTTGTTGGGGCTGGATTTGGCAAGCGGAATCTCCCCGCTCTCAATCAGCTTCGGCGGCACCAGTTCCATGATGTCCCCTATGTAATCGGCGGCCGTTTCCGCCGTGCAGTCGACAATCCGTTTCGCCATAATCGGATCCGAATCCCGTACGGTAATAGACAGGATGCGCGTGTCGGTTGGATTGTTGATGGAAATACGTCCCCTTAACTGGCGATAGCTGATATTCAGATCCAGCTTTTCAATCACATCCTCCAGTACCGGGCGGCTCGTGACGATGATCTGATAATCCGCGGTCAGCTGCGTGCCGATCTGCAGGTCAGCCAGAGAGGTTAACGTCGTCTCCTTCGAAAGAACATACATCATCACGGTCGACTGATACTGCGGCACCAGCACATACATGCTATACGCCATCGCAATGCCCCCGCAGAGCAAAGCCGCTGTTATAATTAACAGCAGGCGACGCTTCAGCTCCAGCAGGAGCTGAAGCAAATCGATTTCAGTCACAACATTTTCACGGCTGCCTTTGCCCGTTTTGCGTTCCATACCTGTTTCCGCTCCAATCTATTCTGTATTTTGTCGGTTCACGGGATCGGTTCCCCGTTCACCAGACGAAGCGGATTCTCCTCTGTCATTATCCGGATCATTTCCCGCTCGACATTTTTCTCAAGCCATGCCATGGCTGCCTGTGTTTCCGGTGGACGCCAGTCCGTGCGATGCATGTCTGTGCCCAGGAACTGGATCCGGCCTTCGCTGACCAGGCGGCGGCACCGTCGGACTTCGCGGCTGTACCATTTTCCGGCAAGACTGTCATAATTCATCTGAAAACGAGCTCCGTAACCAGCCGCATCCCGCAGGCACCCCTCTTCGTTCAGACACGCATACCGTTCCACGTGCGCGATCACCGGCCAATATCCGGCTTCCGAAAGGCGACGCACGCCGAGAAGAAACTGCTTTGCCGCCATATCCGGCTCGAATTCTACCAGCACATAACGGGTATGATTGATGGAATATGCTTCGCCGCATTTCAGCCGCTCAACCAGCCCATCGTGATAATACGTCTCCTGTCCAGGCCACACAGAAAAACCAGGATAGAAGCGGCGAATCTCGCAGGCGAGCACCCGCACCCTCTCATCCAGTCCTGTAAGCGGCCTCCTTCTGGAATCATGCGGCGTTGCAATCACACCGGTAAATCCCTGTTTGGCCAGACTCCGTATCATCTGCAAAGACTCATCCATTGTCCGGGAACCATCATCCACCCCCGGAATCACATGGCTGTGTACATCGATCATTCTTCCGCGCCGACAACACGATTCCTGTCATCTGAGTCGCCAAACTGCATGGCAAAGAACTGACGGCAATCCGCCAGGTTAACAGTTGACCCTTCTTCCTGCAACGCATCCAACATCAGATTCAGTGTTGCCTTGCTCTTATTCTTTCCCGAGATGATATCGCAGACCGTCGCTTCGCTCTTACCAACCCGTTTACCCAGTTCCTTCACTGTAAGGTTGTTCTGTGCCATCAGCAGTTTGATAAGCATTCCTTCCGGCGTCACCTTATAAACTCTTCTCAACTGTCATTCCTCCTTCGTCTGTCCTTCTGCATACTTCTCACTCTGCCCCCTCGGTTTCTTTCATCTGCCTGACCGCATAATGTATATTATGCGGTCAGATTGATTTGATGCCTCTATTCTACATTATTACAAAAGAAAAAGCAAGATAAATCCTGGAAAAACTGAAAAATCGAATAAAAGATTTTAATTCTGGCTGATGAAGCAATGGCAGGCAGTCGGATTTCCTGCGCCCGGATTTACGCAGAGGACGACGGATGGATCGTTGATTTACAGGGCTTTGCGCGCAGATACTACATAATATACATTATGCGGTCTTTTCTTTTGTTGGCATGATCTTTTTGCGTTCCCTCAGAAAATCAGACAGATCCACCAGTCCCATGTTGTTGAGTGCGGTCATCTGCTCTTCCATACTTCCCTGTGTATAGATCCTCGTTGTATTCAGGCTCGAATGCCCCATGATATCTGCCAGGTGATTTGCATTCTTCTCTTTCGCATAAAACACACAGGCAAACAGATGGCGCAGGTTATGCGGGAATATTTTACTCCGCGCAATGCCCGCTTCTTCTGCAAGCGCTTTCATATCCCGGCAGATATTGCTCCGATCCAACGGTTTTCCGTTCCGTGTCACGAATACACTGCCCACCTTAATCCCGGCATCTTTGATACACTCCCCGAGAAGAAGCCTCAAATTCTTTGGCAGCAGGACTCTCCTTGTCTTTCCCTTTAATGTCACATCTGCGAATCCCCGACGCACGGCCTCTACCGTGATGAATCTCAGTTCACTGACTCTTAGCCCCATTGAACATAACGTCTGCATCACCAGATTCAGCCGTTTCCTTCCCAGACGTCGGGCAGCGGCAAGCAGCATTTCGTATTCTTCCTTTGTCATCACCTTATCCACCAGCCGGAACGTCTCCTTCTGAATTTTCTTAAGCTTCACGAGACAATCATACCAGCCCATCCGCTTAAAGAAACCATTTAATGCGCAGAGCTTCGCATTGATGCTTCGCGGCTGATACTGTCCCTCCATCGATTCCTTATAACGGCGAGCCATATCCTTATCCACCGGCTTCCCATCCGCAAACTGCATAAAAGCCTCCAGGTCACGCAGATACTGGTCAATCGTATTGCTACTCTTCTCCTCCTCCACCAGTGTTCTCCTGTAATCCGCCAGTACCTTCTCATTGATTATTCTGTCTTTTGTCTTACGCATCATACAAACCTCCTACTGTTCCGATGAAATAGTTTCAAACCCGTCTATTGTGTCTTTTCAATTATAAAGGAAACAGGGGAGGTTCTGTTCTGACTTTTGGTTTATTACGACCGATTTTGACGTAAAAAACCCGGATTTCTCCGGGTTACAGGATAATTGTGTGATATTTTAAATTGTTATTCCATTCTCAAAACTTACTGAGCGCATTCCGATGAAAGAAATTCCGACGGATATTTCCTGCAAGTTGCAAAGCTGACACTGACCAGTCCCACTGCGCAGGCAATCGTCCCCGGAACAGTTGCGCCAATTCCGAAAGGAAGCCCGACCAGCTTCCACCCGACACATACGACAAATCCGCATATCATACCTGCCAGGATCCCCTGTTTCGTTGCTTTCTTCCAGTAAAGAGCGGCAAAGCACGGAAGTCCGGCCGACGCCGCATAGAAGCTCCAGGCAAACATCAGAATGTTATACGCATTTTTGATATACAGAGCGATAATCAGAGCGCCAACAGAGAGAGCCACGGCGAACAGCCTTGATAAGGCAAGCTCTGATTTTTCCTTCAAATCCGGGACAACTGCGTCTGTTGATCCATACGCAGCAAGTACTTCATCTCCGATAATCTGATACGCAACAATTCCCATGAAAAAGACCAGAACGATTGTCACCCACCTGTCGCTCTAGGATTTCCTTCACCATGCAACTTTTTCTAAGCGGAACGGTCCCGTATAATCCCCATTCTCGTCCAGAAACGTAACCAACGTGATTTCCGGTATATTTTCCACCCCAAATCCGGACTCATCCGGCGTATCATGTGGCTGCAGCATCCACAAAACTTTTGTCTGCCCCTGTCCATCAGGACACGAAAATAATACATTGTATTGGATGTACCCGTCAATCGGAGTCCTCTCCACATATTTCATCCAGTCAGAAAAGTCCTGGCCGCTGCGCGGATTATACCTCCTGCCCTCTTCCACGGTTTCATCCACTCCGGGAAATCCCACAAACGCATGGTTTCGAATCAGCGGCTTCCGAATACCATGTTTCTCATTGATGAAATCCACGGACTCGCCATAAGAAAAAGAACAGCTGACAAAGTATCCTTCTTTCGCATGAGGCGCGGTATCCGATGACGAATCGGCTGGCTGGCATATTCCGAGCGATACCTTTGGAGTTTCCGCTTTTGTGGCTGGCGCCTTTTTATGAAAAAACGAAAATTTCATTGTCATCCTATCTCCTTTAAAATATTCTCATCTTATTGTATCAGCGCTCATTCTTACGATATCGGAGGTGTGCTTCTTATGCTTGCGCTTGCAGCCAGAGCATGCATGATCCCATATGCATCTTTCTTCTGAAAAGATAAACTTTAAATGAGATCCGTTTATGATCGCCCCGGACAGCCTCTTTCCTGATCCGCACCCGGAACTCAATCTCTGCTTCCGCAGCAAACCCAAACCCTTCCTTATCCCAAATCAGAGGGAATCTTCTCAGTTCTTCCAGACTGTTCCTGACTGAAATTCCCAGAACACTACATCATATCCATCTTCCTTCTGGCAGCGGAACACATAACCTTTGATATCTTCTTTGTCCAGATACATTTCGTGTGTCACATCTGCATATTCTGCCTCCACAATCATGTCGTCCCAACGTACTATGCCTTCTTTTTTGTCCTCTGTCCAGACATACGCCATTTCATCGAACGGATCGCTGATCTGTGTAAAATCATCCAGCACAATCTCCCGTTCCTCCTCCGGCCACTCATCCCCAAGCCGGAATAAAGCCGCCTTCCCGTCTCTGATACCAGTTCCGATACAAGTAATGTCAGGCAGTTTGTTGATATACTCATAACCATCGAAGATAATGTTCTCTTCCCGGTCAATCACGCACCATATCCCATCCTCTTTCTGAACCCGCGCATACTGCCCCTGTGCTTCCCTGAACGAATACGCCTTGATGTATTTGCCGGAAGTCAACCGATTCCACTCCTGATCGATGTAATAGTAATAATCCCCTTCTTTTACCAGCGTGTAGTCAGACAATGGTTCTGCTTCAGAAAATGTCCCCGGCATGATAATCTGAACATTCGTTCCATCAATTTCCGCGTACCCGACCAGACCATCGTCATCGATATACCGGAATATTCCGTTTTCTCCTGGATCGCAGTCCCAGTAATAATAAATATATTTGCATGGGCCAAAGATGGCGCCTTCCTGCGAATCCCACAGATATGCTTTTCCGTCCCGGTACCGGATTTCCGTAAAGGTCTCTTCCTCTTCTTCTGCCGGAACATTTGTTCTTATTTCCATGATTGTTTTTGTCTCTGTATTCTCCTCCTGTTTGGACTGGCTGCAGGCACACACTGACAGTCCTATTGCTGTAATGATACAGATGGCTATGCTTGTTCTCCTCATATGTGTTCCTCCCTCATGCTGTATGCAATATAAAGATTATATCGGATTTTTGGGGGTTAAGCAATGAAATATATCGGATCCATTCTTGCCGCCGGAACCCGGTTTTGGTCCTCTTGTACCCATGATTCAAAGCACCTCCTTCCCCAAGGGGCTATTCCCCTAAAAACTTTCGCGATTTTGTGCGCGTGACCCCCGCACCGTTCCCTGGGACGAAGCGAACAGAGATTCGAACCGCCCCTACCCTCAAACAAATGTCAAAAATAGGTTGAATTTCTCCTAAAACCTGCGTATACTAACGGTATCACATACAGGAGGTTCTACACACGAATGTAAACACAAGTAATCTCGTTTCTATCACAGAAGCCAACCAGAACTTCTCACGTGTTGCACGCATGGTTGATGAGAATGGAGCCGTTGTCATTTTAAAGAACAACACACCACGCTATCTGCTTATTGAGTTCAGTTCTGCAGAAGATGAACAGACAGCTCGCGATGAAGATGTCCTTGCTGTATCCAAACGACTGCTCGCAAAAAACCGTGAAGCTTACGGGGTACTGGCCAAATGATTATTCTTTCAAAGGAACAGATTTTATTACTGCACACACAGCTTCTGGAAGAAACCGGTGGAAGTGACGGTATCCGCGTTAAAATATACGCACATGAACGGCTGAATGACACGGTTCTTAATGTCCACGTTTCCAATTCGAATCGGTGTAAACAGTTTCTCATTCATCCTGTCTGGTCCTCCTCATCCTTTAGTAAGAATACAATCTCTCTGCCTGATCTGCTCCGATCGTTATCTTATACCGGACGCTCTCCTGCCTCTGATAGGCTGGCCGCCATCCCATATCTGCCTCTGGATTCCTCACACTTTTTTCTACCGTGTAGTAAACATCATCTCCAACACGTTCCAGATCCCGAATCAGGGTTACTGTATCTTCGTTATCATAATTTCGTTTGCACCCGTAACTGCTTACCAGATTCTTCGGGATCACTGTCGTATATGCCGCCTGATGCTCCTCAATCATGACGATTCTTCCATCCAGATACACATACGATCCGGCACGGCTTAACGCAAAAGCAGGGTCAGATACCCGTCCTGTGGTGAAATTCTTCATACTGCATTCCAGGTAAACGTAATCATTCCAGTAACCGATATAAGAACCATAATAATCATCACCGTCCTCATAATAGATCTGGATATTCCCGCCTTCCTTTTCTACCAGGAATTCCTCCGCATGGACTTCCTTCACACAGTTTTTCCGCGAAACTGGCTTGCCGTTTCCGCCCAGTTCCACACAGTTAATTCCTCCCTGCTGGAACATTCCTGCAGTCCCCGAATAGTAGCCATAGGAATAGTACAGGACATTGTCCAGCATGGAAACCTCCATCACGGCGACATTGGAGCTTTCATACCGGTAATCCTCGTCAAGCGTAAAGCGATCGATTTCCTCCAGACTTCCGGATTCATACATATGGAACCGGTACAAACCAATCTGCATCGTATCCCCATATGTTGCCGAAAAATATGCGTATCAGCCTATCGTCCCGCAATATTTATAGTATTGATTTCCGATAACCTGACTGCTGCCATCTTGTGTATTAATTACCTGCAGGTTATTTCCGTTGGTTCCAATCAACAGCCCGCTTCTGGCATCCGCTGTCTGCAGATAGAAGTCCGGATAATCCACGCGATCACTCCCATCCAGGCGAACCGAATACAAACCACTGATTTCCCGCGAACCTCCAAAACCAAGATACATCCGCTCGCCAATAATATAGAAATCACCGTTTCCCTTTGCTGAAAACAGCACTTCTTCCGTACCGTCCGCATGACGGCAGATCATCTGATTTTCTGTTTCCGTATTGTCAGAAAAATACGCAAACAACCCGTTCGCCATCTTGCTGTTCCCATTGTATTTCCAGTAATAGTCATTTCCATTATAACGGACAACGGAAGAACCATTATGGATGATCGAATGTTCCGTCAGACGAAACGGAGTGATCGTACGCCCGCTTTCCACATAGGCTGTATCATCCTCTGACAGATTGTCTGTCCGTATGCCTTCGTTCTCTTCGGTGACTTTCTCAAACAGCCTGAATTCCGTTTGCTTCCAGAGCAAATCATCAATATCCCCATTTTCATCCTTTGCTTTTTTTTAAGCGTCCCGGGCTGTCATCGTCTCCCCCGGTGACGACGGATCTGCCTCGCACAGAGCCTCTGCAATGGTTTTCATCATCTTATCCGAATAAAACCGGTTCACTGCTCCCGAAGTCCCGGTATAGGCCCGAAATCCTTTGTTCAGAAAAGTCCGGGCGAGTTCTCCGCCATCCGAAGCGGAATAGCATGCTCCACAGACAAAAAATCCACCGTCTGAAACCTCTGCCATGTGACGATTGATAAATTCCTGCGTAATACCATATTGTTTACCGGTCGCAATCAAACACCCGTCATGGACATCCTCCTCATAGCGCTCGGTCGTATCGTCATTCACTTTTTCGGTCAGTTCCAGAACACTTTTTCCATCGTCATATTGCCCGTGTCCGAGCCATAGAATCAGTCTGCAATGGTTTTCCTCAGCATTTTCTAACAGTTCCACTACACGATCTACCGTGACCTCTTTTCTTTCCAGATGTCTCCAACCAGTACAGTCATCCATGGTGTCGTAAATATACTTTCCATGCCCTTCTATCGACCCTTCATTCAGAACAGAAAGCTCGACGGTATCCAGCCAGGAAGACTCGTTCACCGTGTCCAGACTGTAATCTCCGCTATATGTATCCGCAACATGCGGTGCAAACAGGATTCTGGCACCGGTGGGCAACGTCATGCCGACACTGTTAGACACCTCGTTCCATGTACAGGAAGTAATCTTTCCCTCTCCCTCCCATTCCAACGCAGTCTGATAGAACTCCTCCGCCATCTGTGCCGCTTCCTCCATCGTCACAGATTCATCTTCCGCATTCTCGTCTATATATTCCGCCATGACAGAATCCATTGCTTCCGCAATCTCATCGTACCCTTCCAGGACGGCCGCCTCATTGTGACGTATCTCCGGATTCGTTCCGGACTCCTCGACAATCGTTTCTGCACCCGGTACATTTTCTTCCTGCTCCCCGGAACCAGTCACCAACGCTGTCAGCCGCTCTTTTCCGGCAAGCATCGTTTCCAGCCGTTCTTTCAGTTCGGAAACCAGCACGTTTTTTGCTGTATCCACCTGTCTGATAAAACAACCGTCCAGCATACATGCCGCCATCAGAATGATTGCTGTGACAAGCAGTCTTTTTTGGAAAAATTTTCTCTTTTTCATGTTCATCGCCTTCTTACCTTCCCGATTCTTTCTGACCGTCATTATCTCATTTCTATGCAGTTATGTCCAGAAACCGGACAAAATCAACCCTTTAATCAACATAATTTTCTTTTTCGCCTGCAGAAACCTCTGTACTTACCTTTCAGATTTTTCGCATAAGAATTTTTCCCGTCAGGAAGGGCTCCGGCAATCGCCGGAGCCCGTAATATTTGCTTGTACTATTGCAATATTAAATCAGAAAACCTGCTCAACAAAATTGATTAAATGGATTACCTGACGCGCTCTGCCACTTCTTCTGCTGCAATTCGTCCGAATACCACAGCAGATGATACCGGATGATTTCCGTGGTTGGTTACTTCTCCGGCTGCGTATAATCCCGGAATTGCTTCCTCACCTGCATTCAGCACCTGTGCATTTCCATTGATATCAATGCCTCCGGTACAAATATGCCTGGACGGTTTGGCCTTCACGCCATAATATGTTGAAGAGGAAAGATTGCAGGTGATCCCTGTCCGACCAAAATCTGCATCATTCCCAGATTCTGCTGCCAGATTATAGGCCTCTGCTGTTTCCACTAAGCCATCCGGATCAATTCCCAGAATCCCGGCTAACTCTTCCAGACTGGAAGCCTGCTTAAAGACTCCTTTTCGAGAGAATTCCTGCAGAACCGTACTATCATCCAGCATTTCCTGTGTGATAATAATATAGGCACAGTTTCCCTCCTGTTCTTTTACCGCATTTGTCAGTACATCGGTGGCAGACAATTCGTTGACAAATCGTTTCCCATCCTGGTTTACCAGAATAACACCGGCTTTTGGCGCATTTTGCGCACCAATGGCTCCTCCCATTTCATCGTAACCAATAGCCAGAGGCCGACTTGTTATTGCATCCATATCACTCACGGTACCTCCAGCTTCCAATGCCAGCCGGATGCCATCTCCTGTTGCACTGATTGCTTCGGTAGACGGATAGCCAACCCAGTCAGGTGCATATTCTGCAATCACATCTGATCCGGATCCATAACCACCCGTAGCAATCAAAACATTATTTGTAGCTATGGTATAACTCCCGCCATCATATTCGATTACAACCCCAGAGACTGCGCCATCTTCCATAATAATCTCAACTGCTTCATTACCAGTGCGAACCTCCACCGTAGATTGTTTATCCAGCTGTTCTTTCAATTTTTCAACCAGAACTTCGCCGAATAGTCCATTTTCCGTAGTTGTCATCTGATGAGAATGACTGTTGTCCAACGCATATAACGGCACGCCGATCTCGATCATCCAGTCAACCATTTCCGCAGAATGATCGGCAAATGCTCTTGCGTAATCCTGTCTCAGAGGAACAACCGATTTCCCCTTCTCATCAACCCCTTTTCCAATGGATATCAGATAATTATAAAAATCTTCAGTTGTATAATCAGTCTGAACAGAACTTCCACCAGCATTTACGCCAACGCCGGCCATAGCGGTTGTCCCTCCAACCAAATCCATTTTTTCTACCAAGATAACATCCAGACCTAATTCGCCGGCATGAATTGCTGCGGACATTCCCGCTCCACCAGCGCCTATGATAACAAACTCTGCCTGATCATCCCCATATACAATTTTATCTTCTTCCGATGTAGTCTCCCTTAAAAGATCAACACCGCCTGCCTGTTCCACACAATCGGACACAGCAAGCCGCAGAGCAGCGCTACTCATTGTAGCACTGGATATGGAATCTACACTTACACTTTGCTTTTCGATCATCTCTTTGGATAGAATGTCAAACGCATCTGTTCCGATTCCGATCGTTTCCTGATGATCGGTTATCATAATCTGGCAAAGGTTATAAGCGCTCATGGTAACAGCCACGGTTACCGGGCCATTGTTCCCCTGTGCAGTGGATTTATAAGTTCCTGGTACGAACCGCTCCTCTTCTCCGATCCTGTTTTCAGCAATATCATTTGTCACTGTCTCTGCAGCCAATTTCCCCAGCACCGCTGCAATGGTTGTCCCTGAGCCTTGGCAGGCAGTCACCTCTCCAGCAGCATACAGTCCGGCAATCACAGTCTGATCCTCTCTCAGTACCCTGGTTTCCAGGTCAATTACCAGACCTCCATATGTAGTCTGATTCGCCGGACTGATTTGTACCCCATAGTAGGGAGCCTGATCCAAGCGGCTGAAAATATGATTGCTCCGTCCAAATTCTTCATCTACACCTGTATCATATACAACCTGGTATTTTTCCACTGTAGCCGCCAGTGTCTCTGCATCCAGTTCCAGTGCATCCGCCAATTCTTCCAACGTGTCAGCCTGGGTAAAATATCCACGGTCTTTGTATGTTTGCATCAATGCCGCTCCATCCACAGATGCCTGGTCAAAGATCAGATATGCATACCCACCATCCTGTTCTGTTATGGCAGCAGCTATCGGCATGGACGGGCCAGATTCGTTTACGAAACGATTTCCGGATCTATTAACTAAAATCGCGCCGTTATAACGGACATTCGTTAGAGAAATAGCTCCGGAACCGGTATCATAAGCCACGGACTGAGGACCGGCATTGCCCATGTCGGCTATCGCTGCCCCTGCGTCCAGTCCCATGGTAATACCATCTCCGGTCGCGCCAACACTCGCTGTAGAAGGATATCCTGACCAGGATGGACAATATTCATCTACCATCTCAGGATTAGAAGCAAATCCGCCTGTTGCCAGAATTACCGCATCTGCATAAATATCGTAAGTCCCATCTGCGTCTTCTACTGTGACTCCGGTAACAGCTCCTGAATTGTCTGTGATTAACGCAACTGCTTCACTCCTGGTGCGAAGATCAACTCCTTTGTCTTTTATATTATTATTGAGTACAGTGACAAGCATGTTGCCTAAAGCGCTGCCATCTGAAGTCATTACCTGTTTTCCGTTAAACTGGCCAAGGTCTGCTCCCATAGCAACCAGCCAGTCGCCAGTTTCACCTGAACGATCTGACAACAAACGAAGGTAAGGATCATCCTCTCCATCTCCGATCCAGGCATCATAAGCATCATCCGCCGTGTATGGCGGATCCGCATTAAGTTGTATCTCCATGCCTCCTGCATTATAGGCCGTTGAAGCCATTGTTGTTGTCCCTCCTACAATTGACAACTTTTCAAGCAGGATCACGTCAAGCCCCTGGTCAACTGCTTCTATGGCTGCGGACATTCCTGCGCCACCTGCTCCCACGATTACAACCTGCGTCTTTTCATTGCGCCCCTGATCAACAGTCTCATCCAGTGCAGGTGTGCTTTCGACACTTTCTTCCTGAACAGTTTCCGATGAACACCCCACCATAGACAATATCAAAGCCAACGGCAAGAGCAGGGACATCCATCGTTTTTTCCATCGTTTTGTCATTTCTTTTTTCTCCCTTCTTAAGTTTCACGTACACTCTGGAGTACATCCCTGTTTCTACTATTGATTATTTCATATTGACAGGAATGTCACAAGGTTAAGAAGACATTAAATTTTCAATTGTCTGGGTTAAGTTGATTTGTTCTTGCACAGATTTCCCGGCATTGCTATAATGATAAGAGATTTTTGATATATACACCCTGCGCCACGTATCTGAAAAAATTCCGGAATGGTTATGGTACTATGAATAAAAGAAATATCCTCGTTTTGTTCGCATTTACCTTTATAGCTGTTTTACTCTTCTTTCATATGATAAACCTGCAAACCCCGTCACTGGCAAACGGTTCCTCTATGCCGACGGATGTTAACAGACAGACCTATTCCGTTACCGGATATGACATGATAAAAGAACAGGATGGCGTCACTATCCGCTTTACAGATACTCCGGTCGACATTGAGTTGGCTCTCACATTATCGGACATGGGGACATATCATCTTTTTGTTAATGACCGGGAGCTTTTCAGTTATGAAAAACAAAGTATCTTCAGCCGGTCTCATTGCATTGTTATTCCCATAAGTTATCTCCGGAATGACGGCGTTCTTACGATTTATTTTCAATCGGACAGCTGGGGCAAACGAACAGCAGAAATCGTCACCGGCCGGTTAAATGCTCCGCCTAAAGTATTGATTGGACCAGCTTTTTCTGCTGAAAAAGCAAACCGATCTTCTGCTGAAACTATATATTTTATGGTTGGAATGTGTATATTGCTGACAGGAAGCAGCCTGCTTCTGTTTTTCTATCGCATGGAGGAAATCAGTTTTCTGCTGCTTTCTCTGGTTGCTCTGTTGCGTGCTTTTACCATGATAATCAATGTGCCAGATTCCATTTTCTCGCTTTCCATGGAATTATATTATCTGATTCGCCCAACGCTGGTAACATGTCCGGTGATTTTTCATGCTGCTATGGGAATCTACCTCCTGAAAGATGCGATTCCAAAGCAGGCAGTGAAATATTTTTCTCCATTTACACTCCTGACTCTTACCACTTTCGCTCTGTTTTTGCAGCAAATTTCTTCCAGAAACTGGTATCATATGATCCAGGCAATCTGTTTTGGATTCTTCTTCTGGATCGCATATCGCGCTTGCCGCCAGAAAATCCAGGGAAGTCAGCTTCTCATGGCAGGATATGCCGCCGCAGCAGCTATCATTTTGTATGTGTATCTGGTGAATGTGTTTTATATTGCTCCGGCCGGACAGCTCCTGACCGCAATAAGCATTACTCATTTCAGTTATATGATTACCCTGCTCTCCTGCATGGCCTGTATCGATATCAGGTTGATTCGACAATTTCATAAAGTAGAAACACTGTCCGCGGAATTAGTGGAGATCAACCAGGAATTGGACAGACGGGTAATTGAGCGAACAAACCAGCTTGTAGAATCGCAGCAGTAGAAACAACACATTATGATGAACATATTCCACGATCTCCGCAATCCGGTTTTTGTCATGAAAGGCTGTCTGCATAATATTTCAGCAGAAAACAGTACGCAAAAACGTTATAAAGAATTGGCGGAAACCCGGCTCGCTCAGTTGGAGAAAATGGTTGAAGATCTGTTTCTGGCAGAAAAACTGGAGACCGGACAATTGCTTTTATGTGAAGAACACGTGTTTCTTCCAAACCTGATGAGAACAGTGGCTGATAGTGCCAGAATCTCTGCTTCCGTCAATATTTCTGTCTCTTTGTTTATAGAAACTGAATGTTTTGTATGGGGTGATTCCCTTCGTTTGCTTCAGGCGTTTCAAAATCTGACAGAAAACGCTTTGTCTCACCTCCCGCAAAATGGTCAGCTTACCATTTCTCTCCGGCAGGAGGAAAATCATGCTGTCTGTCTTTTTACAGATAATGGATCAGGTATTCCGACAGAAGACCTGCCTCATATTTTTGAGCGATACTATACCTCTGCATCCTCTCGCAAAAACACTGCAACCGGCTTGGGGCTGTCTATCGCAAATGAATTGATCCGTCTTCATGGCGGCACAATTTCTGTTCAAAGCAAACCACAATACGGAACAACCTTTACCGTTATTATCCCATGCACAACGCCGCCCCATGATTTAGAGGAAGCTTTCAGGTGGGAATAAGCTTTTCTCTTTACTGACATTTTTATCAATAGAAGAAAACAAAAAGGAAGAAAATATATCATGACTCATGTACTGCTCGTTGAAGACGATCCTGTCGTTGCAGAGATCATTTATGGATATTTACACGACCTGGAAGAATACAAAGTGACAATAGCCGGTGACGCGGAAACGGCATTGGCGCTTTGTAATCTTTCTATCGATATCATACTGATGGATATCATGCTCCCGGATCTCGATGGTGTTAGTCTTTGCGAAAAAATCAGGGAAAAATTAGTGTGCCCGATTCTTTTTGTCAGCTGTATCGATGACAGCAACACGATTATCCACGCCCTTGAAAAAGGCGGTGACGACTATATCGTCAAGCCATTTGAACCACAGATTCTCCATGCCAGGATTCAGGCGAATCTGCGGCGGGTACGCATTGATCAGGGACAGATTCAGGCTCAGCGTCTTTCTGCAGGAAGGTATTCCATTGACCCTGATGCTAAAAAACTGGATACTGGCATTCGCCAGTATTCTCTTAGCAACATGGAGCTTCGCATCCTTTCCTTTTTTATGGAACACCCGAATCAGTATTTCACGTCAGCGGAGCTCTATCGGAAAATCTGGGGTAAGCCAAGTTACGGCGATACCAGAACCGTACTTGTTCATATTCACAATTTAAGAAATAAGCTGGAAGACGATCCATCACGCCCACAAGCTTTGCGCAGTGTTCCTGGAAAAGGATATGTCTTTTCCCCTGAAGATTGATAATGCGTATGGCAGGATTATTTGGTGTGTCACTCACAGATATCCTCACGTCCTAATATTCCGTCAGGCAACTGTCATGGAAGTGCCGTAAATTTTCTTTCATGTAAAAATATGCATCTTCGCTATTATGCGCCCGGATCGCCTGAAGCACCTGGGCATGGCTGTAGTTAATGTATTCTTTGGACTCATCATTTGGATTTGGCACCGTAATCTCCGTCTCCGGAGACGCATCACACATGGATACGATAAGCTCGACAATATTTACAATCACCGGGTTACCTGTAATTTCCGCCATTCGATAATGAAACATCCGCAGATCATCTGTTGTAAGTGTGCCGTTATTTTCTTTTTCATTGCACATATCCACAATTTTCTGCAAATCATCGATATCTTTTTTTGTCGCAATGCGGGCCACCAGTGCAGCAACCTGCGGCTCAAAAAGCAGGCGCACCTGTGATGCGTTCTCAAAATCACTTTCAAACTGGTGAATCTTGGAGCGCAGCCCTTCATTTAAATAACTGAAGCTATCCGATATAACGATTGAACCTTTTCCACGGATCGTCTTTATGATTTTTCTTCTTGAAAGTACAGAGAGTGCTTCCCGTACAGTTGTGCGGCTCACCTGGAACTGTTCACACAATTGTTTTTCTGACGGTAGTAAATCCCCTTTTTTAATGCTCCCATCAAGTATCAGTTGACATATTTGTGCTATTACATTTTCGTAAAGAGTATTTGTAGTAACCTTTTGAAACATTCTTCTCTCCTGTTATTCATTTACTGCGCAGCAAGCGCACGGTATCCTGTTAATTTGGTCACGGCTATGATTTTACCGCATTTTTTCCCATTATTCAAGTAAGCGTTCTGCTCCCCAGCCTTTGCCCTTCCTTTCGGAACCGGCAAACTACAAATACCTGTCAATCGCCCAAAGTGCGGTGATGTAAATTTGTACCGATTCCATCAGATTTTTCAGGCTTCGCGCTTCATCCGGGCCATGAATGGAACCATGCCCTTCCGGAAGAAATGGACACTGCTCTCCATCATGTGGTCCAAAACCGATCGCATATTTCAGCTTGCGTGCATAAGTGCCACCACCAATTCCAAACAGCCTGCCGTTTTTTCCGGTGACATGGGACCAGCAGTCATACAGAAGCTGAACCATCCCGTCCTGGAGATCCAGGCAATGCGGCGGGGAATCAACACGAAGTGCAAGAGACCAGCCGTGTGCCTCTGCATAGGATTCCAACGCCGTTTTTACCTCTTCCCGCTGAAGGATGGCCGGATAACGAAGATCAAAATCCATACAAATCCTTCCCTGCTCCAACGATGCCAATACGCATGAACAGGTCAACGCTCCCATCGTTTCATCGCCACAGGCCAGGCCAAAAACAGCTCCGTCCCACTGTGTGCCAAGCCTGTCCAGTTCGGCCAGATCCGCTTTTTCCTCCTGTGACAGGGATGGCAGGCTCTCAAGAAAATGAAACAGGACACCGACCGCATTTCTTCCATGAAATGCCATGGACGACGAACTCTGTTTTCCATGCCCGGTAATACGAAAGCAGGTCATCCCCGAATTCTTCTCACCACAGTCCTTTATTTCAATAGGATCCTCCGGGTCTTTCTCATAGTCCGTAAGATAGTTCGCCTGTACCGAATCTGCCAGAAATTCCACTGTAGCGGATGGCGGTACAATGTTGGCCGCAATTCCTCCAGAGACTTTTGTCAGATGTGTGTTGCACAACTCTTTGCTCAGTGAAAAATGGAACCTTCCCTTTTCCGCGATACATACGGGGAAGCGGATATCCGGAACCAGGCAAAGCTCTGGCTCTGCCTGTTCTTTTAAATATATGTCCAGATCCATCATTCCCCGTTCCTCACAACAGCCAAAGTAGACGGTAAAACGACAGTCCGTTGATAAATTCAGATCACGCACCGCGCACAAGGCAAGAATGCCGAGCAAAGCCGCATGCTTATCATCGCCAACGCCCCGTCCAATCAGCCACCCCTGTTCCTGTGTACACTGAAACGCTGGATATATCCATCCTTCTCCGGCTGCCACCACATCCACATGACTGAAAATTCCGATATGGTGACTTCCGCTTCCCCAGGAAGCCAGCCCATAATGGTATCCGCCATTATACACCTCAAGGCCCTTCCTCTTCGCGAGTGCAAGCACATAATCAAGAGCACGCACACATTCCTTCCCATAAGGATAACCGCTGTCATCCTCACAGCCGACGCTGGGAATTGCTACCAATTCATATAAGTCCCTGAGGAATTCCTCCCAGTGAGCCCGGATATACTCCAAAGCCCGTTCTTTTACTGAATCATCCCATTGCATAGGTTTTATCCGACCTCCGCCCGATAGCACTCCGCCAGACGTTCCATACCCTGGCCGAGTACAGAACGGGCACAGGCAATATTAATTCTCAAATGATGTCCACCGTCTCCCCGAAAATTCTCCCCGGAAGGCAATCCCACTCCGTAATGGTCTGCCAACAGATAACTGAGTTCCCCCATTTCTCTGCGAAAACAACTGCAATCCAGCCACATCAAATAGGTTCCCTGGTGTTCTGCTGCTGTGATTCCAGGCGTCTCCCGCTCCAGAAAATCCCGCAGGAAAAGAGAATTTCCTTCCAGATAAACGTGAACCGCGTCTAACCATTCATCTGCGCCGCAAAATCCTGCTTCACAGGCTACAATGCTGAGAATCGTCGGCGTTTTAATCCAGACTCCGTTGAGCGCAGCTGCAATTTTCTCCTTATTTGCAGGATCAGGAATGACCAGAATCCCCGTACTGATGCCTGGTATATTAAAGCTTTTGTTGCCGGATATACAAGTTACGCATTGCCCGTGAAGCTCCGGAAAAGAGAAGGCCGGAGTATAGGTATTCCCAAACAGTGAGAAATCGGCATGTGCCTCATCGGAAAACAAACAGGTTCCGTATTTTGCACAGAGGCTTACCAGGCTCTGCATCTCCTCCCTGCTCCAGACATGTCCCACCGGGTTGTGCGGATTACAGAATAAAATTCCCTTTACCCCGGACTTTAACAGCATCTCAATCCGTTCATAATCCAGAGTATACCGTCCGTTATGGCAAAGCAGTTCACATTCCTCCAGTAAGAAGCCACCGGATTCGATAATGGCAAAAAACGGATGATAAACCGGAGAAAATGCCATTACCCGATCCCCAGGCTGAAGCAGTGCACGCATACTGAAAGCAAGCCCCGTGATAATTCCTGTTGTCGGATACATCCATTCCTTTTCCAGTAATGCCCCATGTCGGCGTGCAAACCATCCCTGTGCCGCCTGATAGAAACGGTCTCCTGCTGTTGAATAACCGAAGATGGGGTGTCTGATCCGTTCCTGCAATGCATCCGTCACACAGGACGGACAGGCAAAATCCATATCTGCCACTGAAAATGGCAGTTCCACACGATTCGTGTGGAACTGCCCGGCAGCCCCGTCCCACTTATTCGAGCAGGTGCCGCGCCGGCTTACCGGTGTGTCAAAATCATAATTCATAGTCTTTCTTACTCCGCATAGTAGGCATTCAGGTATTCCTGAGCCTTTCCTTCTTCATAAATAAGCTGATTGCCACAATCAAGCACGGCCGATATCGGGCTGTATGCGTAGGTGGCATATCCGGACATTCCCGCGATGATATCATCCTGATTGATGCTGGCCGCGATAGCCTTGCGGACATTTTCGCTTGAACACGGAGAGCTCTCTGATATATTGTATCCCATATAGTAAGCCCGGTTGCCAGGATTCTGACAGAGGGTCAGATTTGGATCCGAATCAACCACACTGTACTTATCCGTCGAAAGATTCCAGATATAATCAATTTCGCCGCTGCGCAATGCAGAAACACAGGCATCGACATCACTCATCGTCAGATAGTTGAGTGTGCTGATCTTTGCTCCGCCGTCTTCCTTGTGGTAACCCTCATTTTTAACCATATAGAGTCCATAATCATCCATGTAGGTCAGCACATAGGGGCCAGAGCAGGAAATGGTATTGTTAAAACCGGAACCCTTGTACATGGTATTCGTGTCTGCATAGCAGACATCTTTGCTTGCATCATAGTTCTCTACATTTACATTCGCATTAATCTCACCAACCCATTCACTGTCAACGATACCGGCCACATGCTGGCAAAGGCTGTTCAGAATCTGCGGGAATGGATAGCTGGTACGAATGCAGATCACCTGATAGCTGCCCGCAGCATTGTCCACTTCATCTCTGGTCGATGCGAGCGTTTCCAGGCTAGCTGAAAGCCCGTCATTCAGATCATCATAAATACTGCCGCCATCAGCTGTTACCGTATTTTTCAGTTCCTCCATGTCGGTAATCATCTCAACGCTCTCAATGGTGGTAAAATTATCATAAGCGGCATGCAGAGGCACACTGTTCTTGTCTCTCATCCGTTCTACGGAAAACACCACGTCCTCTCCGGCTACCATCTGATCGGTAAGGACCGGATCCGCGTTTGCATCCACTCTCGTGAAATAACAGTCATCGCGAAGGATAAAGTAGAAATTCTGGTTATCCTCTGAGATTGCATAGTTACGGGAAAGCGTCCCGCTGGTTGTAAATTCGTAATCATCGGTCAAATCAATCAGGCGGATATAAAGATTGTTGGCCGGCGTACCGATCGAAGAATTATCCGCTCGAATCGGATCAAACGTTGACAGGCTGAAACTGTAAGTTCCGTGAACGACCGGCCGGGTTGTATTAAGGCTTGCATCGTTATAAGTAAAATCCTGCCAGATGCTGAGAACGCGGGTCGAATCCGCATCCAGTTCGCTGCCCACACCCCTTCCCTTGATTTCCCGGTAGAGCGGGGTCAGATAACACAGATCGTCGACCAGGTAACGTTCCAGATCTCCATAGACAGTCTCCCATTCGCTTACATCTGCCGCGGCAGCAGTTTCAATCATTTCATCGATCTTCGCGTCGTTATATTTCCAGTAATTGTAGGAACCATCACTCTGCACCAGCGCTTTGATGGCGTAATTCGGGCTTCCGTTGGGAACTCCCCAGCTGCTGACTGTAATATCATAATTTCCCGCATCGGTCTGACTGGAAAATCCGCTCAAATCGGTCTGCATATTGACTGTCACATCAAATCCCTGCTTGGTCAGTAAATCGCGTACAATATTTGCCAGCTTCTCATCTTTGGACTGGCAGAGCAACTGCAGTGCAACCGGCTCCTGGGTCTCTGTGTTTTCTGTGACCGCCGCATCCGGTGCGTTACTCTGTGTCTTTTCCTTCACTTCCACACTGCCACACGCAGTGGACAGCAGCATAGTCAGGCCAAGACTAAGGGCAATCATTCTTCTTTTTTTCATAGTTCCTCTCCTTTTCTTTTATAATGGGCATTTATGAAATGCCAGAACCCGTTGGATTTACGGGTCATTTGCTTTTACCATTTCTATACTTATGTATAAGAAACAAGCTTTACTGTATACATAAAACTTAGCGTTCAGCTTCGCTGAGTTTCATAATAAAGAGTGCCTTTCGCAATCTCCGATACTCTGTGACAGGCGACAAAATGATCTTCTTCCACCTCCCGCAACTCCGGCGTGATCCTCATACACGCTTCCGTCGCAAACGGACATCTGGGTGCAAACCGGCATCCCGGTTTCACATTAACCGGTGAAGTAATCTCTCCCTGTAATACAATCCGCTTTTTCCGTTCCAGAATATTAACAGAAGGAATGGCGGATAGCAGTGCAATCGTATAAGGATGCAACGGTCGCGAGAAAATATGCCGTTTTGGTGCTTTTTCCACCATCAGCCCCATGTACATGACACCTACGTCTGTGGAAATATGCTTGATCACCGACATATCATGAGAAATAAAAATATACGTCAGCCCTAATTTCTTTTGCAGATCCATCATCAGATTCAGGATCTGCGCCTGCACGGATACATCCAGTGCACTGACCGGCTCATCGCAGACAATGAATTTTGGATTCATCGCCAGTGCGCGGGCAATGACGACCCTTTGTCTGCGTCCCCCGTCAAACTCGTGTGGATACATATTGCTCACGCGTTTTTCCAGGCCGACAAGCTCCATCAACTCCTCCACGCGCGCATTGCACTCTGCCTGCGTTTTATAAACCTTGTGAATGATCAGCGGTTCCTCTATGATTTTTTTGATCGTATAACGTGTATCCAGTGAAGCGTACGGATCCTGGAACACAATCTGCATATATTTACGAATCTGTCGCAGTTCTCTGACATTAAAACTGGCAATATCCATACCATCAAAAATGATGCGGCCGCTGGTCGGTTCATGCAGACGCAGAATGGTACGGCCCAGGGTACTCTTTCCACAGCCGGATTCCCCGACAATCCCCAGTGTCTCTCCTTCATTTACACGAAAGCTGACATCTTCTACCGCATGGAGCAGACCTCCGTTTGCGACGGGAAAATATTTACTCAAATGGCTGACTTCCAACAGAGTCTTCATCTGCGCACCTCCTCGCCAAGCGGAAAATAGCATTTATACACATGCCCATCTCCCTGAAGCTGTGGCGCCTGCTGCCGGCAAACCGCCTGACAATATTTACAGCGTGGATGGAAGTAACAGCCTTGCGGGGGATTGGCCATATTCGGCATCAGCCCTTCAATAGGAATCAGACGCTCTACCTCCGAATCCAGCTTCGGTGTGGAATCAAACAGTCCCTGCGTATAGGGATGCCTGGGATTCAGATAGACTTCCTCGATGCTTCCCATCTCGACAATCTCTCCCGCATAAATCACCGCGACTCGGTTGCAGATCTCCGCTACCACTCCGAAATCATGGGTAATCAGGATAATGGACATTTTATACTTTTTCTGCAAATCCGCAATAATTTCCAGCACCTGCGCCTGGATTGTCACATCAAGCGCGGTTGTCGGCTCGTCTGCAATCAGCAGATCCGGATGACACAGAAGAGACATCGTAATCACAACTCTCTGTTTCATCCCTCCTGAAAACTGATGAGGATAGTCATCAAAACGATCCGATTTCACGCCAACAATCTCCAGCATCTCCACCGCACGCCGTTTTGCTTCTGCCCTGGACACCCGGTCGTGTTTGCGGATGACCTCCATCAGCTGTTCACCGATTGTCATCGTTGGATTCAGTGCTGTCATCGGATCCTGGAAGATCATGGAAATTCCGTTGCCGCGGATTTTCTGGTTCTCTCGCTCACTGTTCTCAAGGAGATTCTTTCCCTTAAAAAGGATTTCTCCTTCTCGAATCACACCCGGAGGATCCGGAATCAACTGCATGATGGCCATGGCCGTTGTCGTCTTACCTGCCCCGGTCTCCCCTACAAGGCCAATCGTGTCCCCTTCCTTCACATCAAAGGAAATGCCATTTACTGCCGCAACATCTGCCTCATCCGTAACGTAATGTACATGCAGGTTTTTCACCTGAAGCAGCATATCATTTTCTGTCATAGCAACGCCTCCCTTTTATTTGAGCTTCGGATCAAGAGCATCCCGGAAACCGTCACCCAGGAAATTGAATCCCAACACCATGAGAACAATGGCTATGCCCGGATAAATCGCCATATAAGAAGCCGTTTCCAGATATGTACTTCCGGTTTGAAGGATATTCCCCCATTCCGGGATATAGGATTCAATACCGACACCCAGGTAGCTCAAGCTGCTGATTGCTAGGACATTTCCTCCGAAGCTCATTGTTGCACGGACAATAACCGGAGCCATACTGTTTGGGATGATGTGCTTCAGAATAATCCAGCTATCCTTTGCACCGATGGCCCTTTCCGCCTCAATAAACTCGCAGCCTGTAAGTGTCATGACCGATGCCCGCACCGTACGCCCATACCCCGGAATCACTCCCATTCCAAGAGCGATAATAATCCATGTCAGGCTGTTTCCTGCCGCCGTGATAATGGCAATCGGAAGAAGCAAACCGGGCATTGCCATAAAAATGTCGAGGATTCTCATAATGATATCGTCAATCCGGCCGGAATAATATCCGGCGATTGCTCCAAGGGTTGTTCCGATCACAACAGAAAACATCGTGGAAAGAAGACCGGCCACCAGAGAGATTTTTGCGCCGAAAACAACTCTTGTAAAAATACAACGCCCCAGATCATCCGTACCCAGAGGATATTCCAGTGACGGTCCCTGCAAAATCGCCTGATAATTGTTATTGACAGCCAGATCATAATCGAAGGTGTACTGGGCAAAAATAGTCAGGGTAATCAGGAAAATAATAACAAATGCTCCCCAGACTGCTACCTGGCTGCGAAACAGGCGTTTAAACACATCAATCCAGCTGATGGAAACCTCCGAATCTTTGTTAAAACTCTTGTTCAGAATGATCAAACCGGCCAAAATGGCAAAAAGGTTTCCGCAAAGACCCGTCAGAAGCAGAAGCACCGCAACCACCCGCATCTTCTTCGGCGCCTGCGTCGGTGTAACTGCTTCCGCCAGCGGGAACAGGGCGACAAAATGCAGCAGCGTCAGCAGGGCGAGGACTCCCATAGCCGGGAAAAATGTGCTGATCACATAGCCCTTAAGAATATTAATACTGGAAATGAACATCACCATAATATCCGTCAAAAGCATATATACGCCAATCCGATACTCCAGAGATTTTTTCTTTTTTGCAAGCAGGAAACCCGCTTCACAGGCAAAAATATTGCAGGTTAAGACCATGAGAATCAGAACAATACCCAAAAGTCGTACCCCTCTTTGAATATCGTGATACTTTTCATAATCTCGCTTTACAAGCGCTCGTACCACAAAAACAATAGCTGCTTCTATCGCAAATGCTCCAGCAACCAGCATCGGCCCGGTCTTTACCGACCTGGAAACAAAATCAAATCCAGCCAGTGCCGCTAAGAATGCCAGCGCAACGGACAACACCGCGGCAAATCCGAGCGCGGCATACTCCTGAGATTGCTGAATCATGCGCTTCATCTGTTTTTTTTCGAGAAGAGATTCCGAAGACACATTATTTGTCTGTTTCATAAGCTCCTCCTGCTTATCTGTTCTTAATACTCGACTTGATCCGTGGGTCCAGCAATGCGTAAAGCAGGTCAATCACCAGATTGACGATGCTGACTACAATCGCCAGATATACCACACCGGCTAAAAGCACCGGAATATCCGGTAAAAACTGTTTGTCAATGATATGACTCCCGATTCCTTTTACAGAAAATACCTTTTCCGGCACAGCCGAACCACCGAGAATCTGCCCAAACTGGAGACCAACCACGGTAATAATCGGAATCAGAGCATTCCCGAGCGTATGTCGAAGAACAACGTTCCAGTTGCTCAGCCCCTTTGCCCTGGCTGTAATAATGTAATCCTGACTTTTTACCCTCCAGCATGGAAGAACGCGTCATCCGCGTTACACTGGCCAGGAACTGAGAACCCATTACGATACTCGGCATGATATAAGTCCATGGATTATCCGCAGAAAACGTCGCCGGAAGAATTTTCGTTTTAATGGAAAACGAAAGGATCATAATCATACCAAACCAGAATTGAGGCAGAGATAAGAGCATCATTGCGATAAACATTGTAATGTAATCCCAGGCCGTGTTTGGTCGGATCGCTGCTATAATCCCCAGCGGGAGCGAAACAACAAGTCCAAAAATGATTGCGCAGACAGATAAAACCAGCGTAGTAGGGAATTTCCGCATCAGTGCATCCAGAACATCCTCATTTCCCGAATAGGATTTCCCCATATCAAAGGTTACTACCTTCTTGAACTGATTGAACAGTTGCACAACATACGGTTGATCCAGCCCATAGGCGCGATTGAACTCCGCTTTCTGTTCTATGGTCGCGGTCTCTCCCAGGACATTGGTTGCCGGATCACTGGAGGAAAAGTGCAGGATCGTAAATACGACAAACACAACGCCAAATATGACAAAGATCATCATAGCCGCCCGTTCCAACGCATAACGTGAGAATGGATTGACACAAAGCAGCATCAGAAGGTAAAGCGGCAGGGAACTGATAACAGATAAAACCAGAACCCCGTTGTTATCCAACCGCTTTGTCAGGTAACGGATAAAACCCGTCCGGGCGGATATCCCGGCCTCTTCCATCATGGCCTTCGTGCGCAGATCAATCATTTCCTGCTCTGCCTTCTTTGTCAGACTGGCAAGTTCTCTCTCAAACGCCGTACCATGACAGTCCTTCTGGAAAAACCGATATTTGTTTTCCAGATGCTCCCTTACCTCTTGTCTGACACGTTCCAGTTCTCCTTCGCTTCGCAGGCGCTCTTCCGCAGCTTCCCGGCACTTACGCGAACCATCGGTCTCCTGGCTTCTGGATATCCCATAGGACACCAACCCGACCAGAAACGTAGGCAGCCCCAGAATAAACATAAAAAACCGATAACCCGGCTTTCTGAACTGAAGTTCCATCGCTTCAAACAGTTTTTTCTTCAGCAAATTTTCTTTTTTCTCCGTCACCGTTCTCCATTTCCCCTTTCCCTGATTGTCATATTTCGATAAGTGACAAATTTTCTCAATAACTTGTCATTATATGTTACACAATGATTCGTTTCTTAATCGTTTAAAATATGCAATCAATTTAGTTCATTTTATCTATATATTCTTGAATTGTCAACGTTTATTTCATTTTATTTCATTATTTTTCCAAAGATGTCTCTTGACATTTGCTCAAATCGATATATCATTTATAATAATAAGTACACACTTTACAAAATAAAAAGGAGGAAATCAGATGAACCATCTTGTAAAAATCCAGCAGCTTCTTCCTGCCTATGGCATCGACGCCATGATGGTCAGCAGCACTCCCGGCGAATTTTATTCGATTGGTTTTCGTGGTGAGGGAATACTTATCGTCACAGAGAAGGTATGCCGTTATTACACAGACAGTCGATACATGGAAGCAGCCAGAAAACAGGTAGAAAACTGCGAAATATTTGTCACAGCAGTCGCAAAGAATTTCCTGCCAATGATTCGCAGCGCTGTTACAGAGCTTGGTATTACGAAAATGGGAATTGAAGATGGATACATGACTGTTCAGGAGTTAAGACGTTATGAAAGTGCTGTCGACTGTGCGCTTCTTCCCTGCCAGAATCTGCTTGCCAGCCTGCGTGCATCCAAGGACAAAGAGGAAATCCAGCTGATGCAACAGTCCCAGGACATAACCGATCGAGCCTTTTCTCAGATTCTGGAATACCTGCGTCCCGGTATGACCGAACAAGAGATCGCCGCCCGGCTGCAATACAACATGCTCTGTCTCGGTGCAAATAAAATCTCCTTCAATCCTATCGTTGTTACCGGTCGTAACGGTAGTCTTCCTCACGGAATTCCCGGTGATACGAAAATCGAATCCGGACAGTTTCTCACGATGGATTTCGGCTGCATCTATAAAGGATATTGCTCCGATATGACCCGTACCATCGCCATCGGAGAGCCCAGTGAGGAAATGCGTCTGGTTTATCATACCGTGTTACAGGCACAAACAGCCGGAATCGCCGCCTCCCGCGCCGGAGTCACAGGAAAGAGCATCGACGCAGCAGCCCGCAGGGTGATCGATGACGCTGGTTACGGAGAATACTTTGTCCACGGATATGGTCACTCTCTGGGAATCGAGGGGAAAGAACTTCCTCTGGCAAACACCATGGATGAAACCCCCATGCCAGTCGGAGCTGTGGTATCCGCAGAACCGGGCATCTACCTTCCCGGCCGGTTTGGTGTGCGAATTGAGGATGTCGTTGTCATGACAGAAAACGGATGCATCGATCTGACTCATTCGCCAAAGGAGTTGATTATCGTTTGACATAAGCTGCGGATCATCTTCTGTCGCAACACAACCGTATCTTCTGTACATCCCACATCCCGCCACGATACAGTCTCATGTCTCCGTTTTCAATCCGGACAGTAAAAGGCCCCTGAAAATGCTGCAAACTCAGCATTTTCGGGGGCCTTTCGGCTTGTTCTGTAAAAAAGAATTTACATTCCCATCTGCTTCGCTACTTCTTCCGCGAAATCTTCTTTCTTCTTTTCGATGCCTTCGCCGGTCTCAAAGCGGACAAACTTCTTGATCTTGATCTTGGCGTTGTTCGCCTTCGCAACCTGTGCGACATACTGTGACACGGACTGCTTGCCGTCCTCTGCCTTGACATAGACCTGATCAAGCAGGCAGATTTCTTTCAGTTCCTTATTGATACGACCCTGGATGATGCCCGCGATCACCTTCTCCGGCTTCGCTGCTTCCTTCGGGTCATTCTGAACCTGAGCCATCAGGATCGCCTTCTCATGCGCGATAAACTCGTTGCTGACTTCGCTGCGGTCCGTATACTGAGGCTTCAGAGCCGCCGCCTGCATCGCCACATTCTTCGCCATCTCTTTTACCGCGTCGTTGATCACGTCGGTCTCCACATCGACCAGGACGCCGATCTTGCCGCCGCCATGAATGTAGGATGCGACAAAACCATTCTCCTCGACCACCTGCTCGAAGCGGCGGATATCCAGCTTCTCTCCGATCACGGAGATCTGGGTGGAGAGTTCTTCCTTCACCGTCAGGGACGGATCCTTCTCCCACTTCTCGGCCAGGAATGCCTCGATGTCGGCCGCCTCTGTCTTCAGTGCCTGAGCCGCCACATCGGCTACATAGTTCTGGAATTTCTCATTCTTGGCGACAAAGTCCGTCTCCGCATTCACTTCGACGACCACTGCCTTCTTCTCATCTTCAGTCAGAGCGGCCTTGACGATTCCCTCTGCCGCGATGCGGCCGGCCTTCTTCGCGGCTGCAGCCAGTCCCTTTTCACGCAGGAACTCGATCGCCTTGTCCATATCGCCATCTGTCGCGGAAAGAGCCTTCTTGCAATCCATCATTCCGGCTCCGGTCATCTCTCTCAATTCTTTTACCATTGCTGCTGTTACTGCCATGATTCCATTCCTCCGTTCCTATGATATCCGGACCCTCAGGCCTCGGCTGTCTCTGCGTCTGCTGCCATGGACTCCGCATATGCCTCATCAACGGCCTCGCCCTGCTTTGCCTCGACCACAGCGTCCGCCATCTTGGATACAATCAGCTTGACCGCACGGATCGCGTCGTCGTTGCCCGGAATCACATAATCCAGTTCCTCCGGATCGCAGTTGGTATCTGCGATGCCAATCAGCGTAATACCAAGAGCATGTGCTTCCTGTACGCAGATTCTCTCCTTCTTCGGATCAACGATGAAGATTGCATCCGGGAGCTTCTTCATCTCCTTGATACCGCCCAGATTCTTCTCCAGCTTCTCCCACTCTTTCTTCAGTGCAATAACTTCCTTCTTCGGCAGTACATCAAAGGTACCGTCCTCAGACATGGTCTCGATCTCTTTCAGTCTTGTAATACGGCTCTGAATGGTCTTGAAGTTGGTCAGCATGCCGCCCAGCCATCTCTCGTTGACATAAAACATGCCGCAACGCTCCGCTTCGGTCCGGATCGCATCCTGTGCCTGCTTCTTGGTACCAACGAACAGGATCGTGCCACCGTCTGCCACGATATCAGATACGGCCTTGTATGCCTCGTCCACCTTGCCGACAGACTTCTGCAGATCAATGATATAGATGCCATTCCTCTCTGTGTAAATGTACGGAGCCATCTTCGGGTTCCATCTTCTTGTCTGGTGTCCAAAATGGACGCCTGCTTCCAACAGCTGCTTCATCGAAATAACGCTCATGATAATACCTCCAGTTTGGTTTATTCTTCCGTCCGCGTCTCATGCTTCCTCCGGGACCCGCACCGCGGGCACCGCCGTCAGAATCGGCAGACGTGATTTCTGTCGGAATACATGGGGAATGAACGCACTTCTCCCATTTCCAACCGTTTCATAATAGCATATCTTTTTCACTTTGGCAAGAGCTGATTTAATGATTCTCGTTCTGTTTTCTGCCATGACAGCAGAAACAGCCACCGGCCGTTTTTCTCCGTACGCGTTGACAGACTGGCAAAGAAACCGGGGCAAAAAAAGAAGGGCAGTTTCTCTGTCCGCACAGCCTGCCGCTATCCGGGAGAAATACCGCCCTCCATGCTTCGCTTCTATTTCGATACCTTGATATTCTTGAGTTCGTCAAACACAACGTCATTGAGTACCTTGATGTAGGTTCCCTTCATGCCGGAGGACCGCGACTCAATCACGCCGGCGCTCTCGAACTTCCGCAGTGCATTGACAATGACCGAACGGGTGATTCCCACCCGGTCCGCAATCTTGCTCGCCACCAGAATGCCCTCATTGCCATCCAGTTCTTCGAAGATGTGTGTGATCGCTTCCAGTTCAGAAAAGGACAGGGTGCTGATCGCTGATTTGACAATCTGTACCTTCCGCGTCTCCTCCGCATTCTCTTCATTCACGGAGCGCATCATCTCCAGGCCGACGACGGTCGTGCCGTACTCGCCCAGAATAATATCATCGATGTCATACTGTTCATCCGTCTTGTAGATGAACAACGTTCCCAGCCGCTCCCCTGCAATATCGATGGGCGTAATGATCGCCTGGTACTTCTTCACATTCTCCTCAGCAAAGCCCAGCGTCGCCAGATTGACGTTCTCTTTGGTTGAAAGAACCCCCAGAAGACGCTCATTGAGCATCTTGTCCACATAGCCGCCGACCTGATCTTCAATCAGTTCTTCAATCTCATCGACACCCGGGCATAACCCCACGCCCAGCACCTTTCCCTTCTTGCTGATCACGAGAATATTGGAGAGAAGGATCTCACTCAATACCTTACAGATATCATTGAACACGACTTTATGGGAATTGTTGTTGTGCAATAACTTATTGATTTTTCTCGTCTTATCAAGCAGTTGAACGCTCATTTCAAAAAACCTCCTCGATTATTTGCTGTTCATTCGCAAAACCACCATGTCACATAAATATTAACACGATTTTTCGATAATAACAATAGTTTTTTGAAATTTTTTGAAATTTTAAAATATTCGGTAACAGTTCCATTAAAAAAACCAGATCAAATCTGCGCCAACCCGGCTTATAAACAGATTTTGATCTGGTTTTCACACCCAATGGGTAATAATCGGGGGCAATCATCCTTCTGTCATTCTTTTCGGTCCATATGATGTCCGCACGACTCTTCCGTGCAGAACAGGCGATTCCCCTTCTCAACCATCAGGCCGCCGCATTTCGGGCACCTGGTTGCGGACAGCTTCTGCCAGGACATAAACTCACAGCTGGGATTGTTCTCGCATCCGAAATAGCGTCTGCCTTTCTTGGTCTTCTTGATGACGATCTCGCCGCCGCACTTCGGACAGGTCACGCCGATCTTTTCCAGATACGGTTTGGTATTCCGGCAATCCGGAAAGCCCGGACAGGCAAGGAATTTGCCATGCGGACCATACTTAATGACCATGTTGCGGCCGCACAGGTCACAAACGACGTCTGTCACTTCGTCGGCAATTTTTACGGTCTCCAGCGTCTGTTCCGCCTGCTTCACCGCTTCATCCAGATCCGGATAGAAATTCTCGACAATCGTCTTCCATTTCACAGTGCCATCCGCCACTTTATCCAGCAGAAGCTCCATATTGGCTGTAAAGCTGGTGTCCACAATACTCGGAAAACAGCGTTTCATAATCCCGTTGACGACCTCTCCGACCTCTGTCGAATACAGATTCTTATTCTCCTTCGTCACATAACGGCGGGCGAGAATGGTCGTAATCGTCGGTGCGTAAGTTGAAGGACGGCCAATCCCCAGTTCCTCCATCGCCTTCACCAGGGACGCTTCCGTGTAATGCGCAGGCGGCTGTGTGAAATGCTGGTCGGGCGACAACTCAGACAGCGTCAATACATCGCCTTTCTCCAGCTTCGCCGTCAGGCTGTTCGCCTCTTCTTTCTCCTCATCCTGTACATACACAGACAGAAATCCTTCAAAGAGGAGCCTGGAAGCAGCGAGCGTAAACAGATACTCTCCCGCACCAATCCGAACAGATGTCGTCTCATAGACCGCCGGTTCCATCCGGCTCGCCGTAAATCGCTTCCAGATCAGCTGATACAGGCGGAACTGGTCCCGCTGCAGGGAATCCTTCACCATCGTCGGCGTCAGCGTAATATCTGTCGGACGAATCGCCTCGTGTGCATCCTGTATCTTGCCATTGCTCTTTCTCGCCGTCTCGAATTTCAGGACATAAGACTCGCCGTATGTCTTCTTAATATAATCTCTTGCCGCTGTGTCTGCCTCATCCGCGATACGGGTGGAATCGGTACGCAGGTAGGTAATCAGGCCAATGGTTCCCTTCCCCTTGACATCGACGCCTTCATAAAGCTGCTGCGCCAGCCGCATCGTCTTCTGCGTAGAGAAATTCAGGACCTTGGATGCCTCCTGCTGAAGCGTACTGGTCGTAAACGGAATCGGCGGCCGCTTGGTCCGCTCTCCGGTTTTTACCTCATCCACCTGCCAGGACTGGCCGTCCAGACCTGCCAGGGCCCGATCGACATCCGCTTTCGTGTGCAGCGCCAGTTTCTGCGATCTGGTGCCATAGAACTTCGCGTTCAGAACCTTCCGGCTTCCCTTCTGGACAAGCTTCGCCTCCAGGCTCCAGTATTCTTCCGGAATGAATGCCGCGATTTCCTCTTCCCTGTCACAGATCATGCGAAGCGCGACCGACTGCACACGACCCGCGCTCAGCCCCCGTTTGACCTTTGCCCAGAGAAGCGGACTGATGCTGTAGCCGACCATGCGATCCAGCATCCGTCTCGTCTGCTGCGCGTCGACCAGATTCATATCGATCTCCCGCGGCGACTTCAGAGACGCCTTGACCGCGCTCTTCGTAATCTCATTAAAGCTGATCCGGTATACTTTCTTATCTCCCTTCTCATCCAGCTTAAGCGCCTTTGTCAGATGCCAGGAAATCGCCTCTCCCTCACGATCCGGGTCCGTCGCCAGATAGATCCGGTCCGCCTTCTTCACTTCCTTTCGCAGCTTCGCGAGAATATCCCCCTTCCCGCGGATCGTAATGTACTTTGGTTCATAATCATGCTCGACATCGATCCCCAGGCTGCTCTTCGGCAGATCCCGCACATGTCCATTGGAAGCATCCACCACATATGTGCTTCCGAGGAATTTGCGGATCGTTTTCACCTTCGCGGGTGACTCTACGATAACCAAATTGTTCGCCATTGCCTAACTCCCTCAGATCTTTTTCCCGTAATAATGATTTGCCGAACGGTACACATACCCGCCAAGCTCCAGTTCCAGCAATGTCCCCATGCATTCGCTGACCGGAAGCCCGCTTTCCGCCGCAATATCATCCAGATGTTTCGGTTTGAAATCCAAGAAACTATACAACAATTTTTCCGACTTTGCAAGCCCATTTACATTTTTTTCTCTTATTTTTAACTCTTTCCGGCATTTGATACCAAGATATTCCAGGATGTCGGACGGAGCAATCGCCATCTGCGCACCATCCTGAATCAGCCGGTTGCAGCCCTCACTCAAAAGATCCGTCACACGCCCGGGCACAGCAAATACTTCCCGTCCCTGCTCCAGAGCCAGTTCGGCTGTGATCAGGGATCCGCTCTTCTTCTTTGCCTCGACAACCAGCACCGCGTCCGCCAGTCCACTGATGATTCGGTTGCGCATGGGAAAATGCCGTGCCAGCGGCTTTGCATCCGGAGGAAATTCCGACAGAATTCCGCCGCATTCCGTCATCTCCCGGTACAATCCGTAATTCGCAGAAGGATAGCAGATGTTGACGCCGCATCCCAGAACTGCGTAAGAAGGATTCCCGGAACGCAGGGCTCCGCGATGAGCCGCCCCGTCGATCCCTGCCGCCAGTCCACTGATAATCTGCACATTCTCCGTGGCCAGCGCCGCCGCAAATTTCTCAGCCAGCTGTTCCCCGTAGGCCGAGCTGCCCCGGGCGCCAACGACTGCCACCGCCGGTCTGTCTCCGGACGGAAGTTCTCCCCGCACATAAAGCCCCATCGGATATCCGTGAATTTCCCTCAGTCGCTGTGGATAATCCACATCCAGCGGCGTAACGAATCGAATCATTCTACGCGCCAGTTCCTGATACTGCTCTTCCGTCTCCGGCAAATGTCGCTTCCATTCCAGCAGCGCATCGACCTGCTTTTGTCTCATGCCTTTGATCTGACGCAACTCTTTTTCTTCTATATTATTGTATGTATTTTCAAAGCCGCCAAAATATTCCCCCAGTGTCCGGATCGTCACTGCGCCCAGCTGGGGATTCCGGCACAGCCAGTGCAGATAGCGCCGCTCCGTTTCCCGCTCTGTCATCTCGCACCTCCCCAGTACCGTTCTTCCAGATCCCGGTAGCCGACTGCCTCCGAAAGATGTTCTTTCCGAATCTCCTCACTTCCGGCCATGTCCGCAATCGTCCGCGCGACCTTGAGTATCTTGTGACAGCCTCTGGCACTCAACCCCAGTTTCCGATATACCTGATCCAAAAATGTATGTTCCGCTTCTCCCAGACGGCAGTAAACCGCAATCTCCCGACTCCCCATCTCTCCATTAAAATAAATTCCACTCTCCGCAAACCGACGCTGCTGCACCCTGCGACACCGCTCCACACGCGCCCGAATCTCAGCCGACGTCTCGTTCTCCGCCCCGCCACGAAGGTCCTGATAGGTCACCGGCGCCGCCTCTACGCAGATATCGATCCGGTCCAGAAGCGGGCGCGAAATTTTCCCCAGATAATTCCGTACCTGGCTGATCGTACAGGAGCAACGGTTCCGATCCGGAAAATATCCACAGGGGCAGGGATTCATCGCGGCCGCCAGCATAAAATGCGCCGGGAAGGAAAATGTCCCATGAACCCGGGCCACGATCACGCGGTGATCCTCCAGCGGCTGCCGCAGAATCTCCAGCGTATGTTTCTGAAATTCCGGCAGTTCGTCCAGAAAGAGAACCCCGCGCGAAGCCAAGGAAATCTCACCCGGCTTCGGCCTCCTCCCGCCGCCGGTCATTGCCTGTGCGCTGACCGTGTGATGCGGCGCCCGAAAAGGCCGGGTCCGCATCCACGCACGGTCGGGCGGAAGCATTCCACAAATGCTGTATACCTTGGAAACCTCCAGCTGTTCCTCTCCGGACATCTCCGGCAGAATCGTCGGAATCCGCCGCGCGATCATACTCTTTCCGCTCCCCGGCGGGCCGATGTAAAGAAGATTGTGCATCCCGGCCGCCGCAATCTCGGTCGCACGCAACACCAGCCGCTGGCCACTCACATCCGCAAAATCCACCGGATAGACCGGTTCCTCTTCTGCGGACAGAATCTTCTCCGGAGGTTCCAACGGCAACTCACCCGGATGATTCAGAACCGTCACAAGAGCAGCCAAATCGCTCACCTTCACGATGCCGATTCCCTCCACCGCCAGCCCTTCGCAGACATTCTCCTCCGGAAGGAAGCAATAACGAAGCCCTGCGTCCCGCATGGCAATCACCATCGGCAGCACGCCATGCACTGCCCTTATCCGCCCATCCAGACTCAGTTCACCAAGAAACCCCGATTTCCCGGGCAGTTGCGGATCCACTACGCCGTGCGATGCCAGCACCGCCACAGCAACGGCCAGATCGCAACAGGTTCCCTCCTTGCGGATGTCCGCCGGTGAGAGATTCACCGTCACACGCTTGGGTGGCAGGCGAAAACCGGAATTTCGGATCGCGGTTCGCACCCGTTCCTCCGCTTCCTTCACCTCTGACGACAGGTAACCGACCATGCGAAACTGCGGCAGTCCATCGCTGACATCGGCTTCCGCCCTCACCAGATATCCTTCGATACCCAAAATTCCGCCGCTATAAGTCTTCGAAAACACAGATATCCCTCCTCCCGGATCTTTCTTCACTCTTCCTGTAATGATGTACGAAACGTACCTGATCCACAGAACAATGGATAAAACCGGGCGGGAATCCGCCCCTTCGATTTGCCGTAACAGACGGAAGAAACTGTCCGTGACAGGTCCTTCCGTTGCTGTAAGTATAACACATGCACACAAAAATGCAAGTCAGGATTCTCTATTCGATAAACCGCCGGATTGTCTTCGGAGTACGATAATTCCAGGTGGAAATCTTGATTCCGCTCCTGCGGCTTGCCGCGTGTACGATCTGTCCGTTTCCGATGTACATGGCGACGTGATTGACCGTCCCGCTCTTGTTCGCGTAAAAGATCAGATCACCTGGCTGCATCTCACTGGAACTGATCGAGCGCCCGGTCTTCGCCTGCTCCCTCGACGTCCGCGGAAGGCTGATGCCTGCGGCGTTGCGGAGGACATACTGCACAAATCCGGAGCAGTCCGCGCCGGTATTGGGGTTCGTGCCGCCCCACACATAGCGTCCGCCGACAAACTTCAGCGCGTAATTCACCACGCTTCTGCGCAGCGAGGACGTCTTGTTCGCCGCCTCTTCAAGCGGAGAGAATTTGATCGCTTCATTCAGCGCATACCGCACCTGGACATTGTTGTCTCTCGTGGAAATATATGCCTTATCCGCGGATTCCTCTCCGCCCTCGCTGTCTCCGGTATCCAGTTCAATCTGCACCCAGCCGTCCAGCTGATCCAGCACTTCATACCGCTCATCCTTTGAAATCTGCGTCCAGATCTTCACGCCGTCCTCTGTCGACGGCTCTGCCCGTACCCGCAGTCCGTCCACGTTGACGATCGCCATCAGTGTCGCCGACCGCATCGCCAGGTCAACTGCTTCCTGTCCGGTCGCCACATACTGCGGATCCGACGTCACATAACCGGTAATCGACCCGGACTGAATCTTGTACCAGCCGTCCAGCGTCTCCAGGATCTCCCCCGCCGCATTGCTCGTCATCTTGCCGATGATGTTGCTGTCTCCATCCATGCTGGGATCACTGCGGACGTTCAGATAATTCTTCACCCTGGATATCAGAAGGTTGTCGTATTTTTCCACCGCCTGCGCCTTCAGATCCATCTTCCTCGCCTCGTTCAACGCCAGCGCAACCGTAACGTAATCCGCCGAGACATAGCCCTCCTCGATCGGCACCCAGCCGTCTGCTGTCTCTCCGGTCACCACATACCGTTCTCCGTCCAGCGCCTGGCCGACGATATTGGTATAGTCGGAAGCATCCGGACCAGAGCGGATATTCAGGCTGTCGTCCACATGGACAATCGCACGCTCCACTACATATTCCAACGCAGTTTCCCGCGCTTCCTCTCCACTGATCACGAACCGGCTGCTGATATATCCATCCACTCCACCGGAGCTGATATGATACCAGTCTCCCTCCGTACCCAGAATTTCACAGACACTGTTCGCGCTCATCGTACCGATTACGTCGGCATCCTCATCGGCCTCGCGCCGCACATTCAGATAGCCGCCGTCCACCCGCACCAGTCCCAGATTCGCATAGGAATCAATGACCATCTGTTTCTGCTCCTCAAGCAAACGCAAATCCTGTTCCGACTGCACCTGGACATCCTGCGCAGCAACCTCTGCGTCCTCCTCCTGTCCGCCATTCTCTGCCTCAATATGAATCGCCTCATCCGACCGGCCGCCCAGGCGCTTGCCCACGACAACAGCCACGGCAAGCAAGGCCACAACCCCGATGCCCGCCAGAATCCATCGCCAGTCCGGCTTCCGATTCCTCTTGTTACGGGCCTTGTCCAGTATTCGAATATAGTCCTTTTCTTCCGCCATTCTCCGGTCTCCTTACGCCATCCAGTATCTGTTTCTATCTGCAAATCAAGAACCAGTATAGCACAAAAGATTACAAATTTTAAGACGTGAGTATGAAGAAAATATGAAAATTGTGTTACGTTTCGGAATCATCCCAATACAACATGGAGAAACACGCACCAGAGCGGAATGGTCACGATTGACAGCAGCGTAGACAAAACCACACATTTTGTCGCAAAAATCGAATCCTTGTGATATTTTTCCGCCATCACTGCCGTCACGCTGGCCGCAGGCATTCCCAATAACGTCACCGCGACTTCCGTGACCAGGACGTCTACCGAAGCCAGGTAGCACCCGAGCAGCACAAGCATCGGGATCACAGCCAGACGAATCACACAATAATAGGCAGCGTGACTGTCTGCCAGATCACGAAACGGCACCTCTGCCAGGATCGTTCCCACCAGCAGCATGGCCGTAAAGGTATTCGCACTGGCCGCATTTTGAATCGTCAGACTCAGAACTCCCGGCAGACGAATCTGCGTGACCATAATCACCAGTCCGATCACAACCGAAAGAATGCAGGGATGCGTCGCTACCTTCTTCACCAATGTCTTTCGATCCGGCGCTTCCGTAAAATAGGTCAGTCCGACCGACCACATGAATATGCGCTGCGGGATCACATAAACCGACGCATACAAAAGACCCAGGCCGCCGAAGATCCCTTCGGCGATTGGATTTTCCAGAACGCCCGCATTCGAGCAGATCGTCGCATACTGCAGTACCTTCTTCCGATCGTCCCGGAATCCCGGGTAGAGAACCATCCCCAGACCATAGGCGCCCAGCTGGATCAGCACGGCCACGATCGCAATCACCATACAGCTAATCAGAATCTCCCGGTTAAATTCCATCTGAAACGATTTCAGAATCGAAGCCGGCAGCGTCACATCAATGACCAGATCCGTAAGAAGTGCCCTTCCGCTTTTCTGAATAATCCCCATTCGAACCAGCAGCCAGCCCGTCATCATAATCAGAAACAGCATTCCCTGTGTTTCAAACAATCCAGAAAAATCCATCTCGTCCGTCTCCACCCTTCCTTTGCTTCGTGCCTCTCGCTGCCTTTCATCATACTCTCTTTTCCATTTTTCGTCAATTCAAAGCTGCTCCCGCGCCGACCGGCATGGGAACATTTTAATTTCACATAATCTCCACAAATAATTAAGAAAAAAGGACTGGCATTTTCTCATTTGATGTAGTACACTCATGTTTGTCACTGTTTGAGGACGACTCTGCGAGTCCGGCCGCTTTCCATGGTTCGGTTTCGTCAGGCGTCGTATGAATACGAGAAACCGGCCAGTCGGCTCCTGCTTCTGGCATGACCGCCGGGCTTTCTCAGTAAAGAGGAGAGAACATTATGAAGAAAGCATTACTGATTACGGCTGTTCTGACGTTCGCCGTTGGCATGGCAGCCTGCTCGAAGAGCAATGACACGACTCCCACGGAAACGACTACTGCAGCGGTCGAAGAAGAGACCACCGAGGACACCGAAGAAGATATCGATGAGGATTATGTGGATGGCCTGATCACCGCCATCGACGGCAATGTACTGACGATCCAGAGTGATGAAGACGGCACGGAAGCAGACTATGACATCTCAGATGCAGAAGTGATCCAGGAATTCGATTTCGCAGAAGGTGACTGGGTCGAGGTCATCTTCCCGGAAGGATCCACGGATGATCCGATTCCGGCCATTTCACTGGAGGTTCTGGAGTCGGTCATCGGTGAGAACAGCGACCCGTCCGTGGAGGGCAAGGTCATCGACGCGACGAACGAGCATCTGGTTCTTGAAGTGGATGGGGAGGAATATTCCATGAGCACCGCCAACGCTTACATTGTCGGCGAAGACGGCATCCGTGTGGACCAGAATGCCACCGTCACTTATCTCGGCGATCTGGATGACGAACCCATGGCTGTCAAGATTGTCATGCAGGATTCCTATGATTCCGACGAAGCGGATCAGTTCGCATTCACCGGTGAAGTCGCACAGGTCAATGCGGACAGCAACAGCATCGTCCTGGAATCCGCGGAGGGAGATTTCTTTACCTTCATCCCGGCGAACGATTCTGACATCGAGTTTGGCGATTTTGAAGAAGGTGAAATCCTTCAGATCTTCTATACCGGCTCCATCGCGGATAAAGAGATTGTCGCATTGTACGTAGACTGACACCGGACTGGCATCTGACCATAACAGAGACAGACGATTCACAAAGTTTCGTCATAGAAAGGACAAGGGGAGCGCCGTAAGTGGCGCTCCCCTTGTCCTTTCTATGACAGCTGTTTATTTTGCCAGCATCATCCGGTCATTGGCGAACTCCTCGCCGCTGGCCTCTTCAAATTTACGCAGCAGATCGTCCACTGTAAGGTTCTTCTTTTCTTCCCCTGACACGTCGTAGATAATGTTTCCCTCGTGCATCATAATCAGGCGATTCCCCATCTGAATCGCGTCCTTCATATTATGGGTGATCATCAGCGTCGTCAGCTTCTGCTCTTCCACCATCTCCTGCGTCAGATCCAGCACCTTCCTTGCCGTCTTCGGATCAAGCGCAGCGGTATGCTCATCTAAGAGGAGTAATTTCGGTTTCTGCAGCGTCGACATCAGCAGCGTCAGCGCCTGACGCTGTCCGCCCGATAAAAGCCCCACCTTGGAGGTCAGGCGATTCTCCAGGCCCAGGCCCAGTCTCTTTAACATATCCTGGTACAGCTTTCTTTCGTGATTGCGGATTCCGGGAACCAGCGAACGGACATGCCCCCGGCGCAGGGCAAGCGCCAGATTCTCCTCAATTCCCATGGTTGCGGCCGTGCCGGTCATCGGATCCTGAAATACCCGTCCCAGAAAGGCCGCGCGCCTGTACTCCGGGAGATTCGTAATATCCTGCCCATCGATGCGAATCGTCCCTTCATCAATCGGCCACACGCCGGCAATCGCATTCAGCAGGGTTGATTTCCCTGCGCCATTGCCGCCAATCACCGTCACAAAGTCTTCATCATTGAGCGTCAGGCTCAGATTCTGAAGTGCCCGTTTCTCATTCACCGTACCGGCATTGAATGTCTTACATATCTTTCGCAGTTCCAGCATGCGCTCAGTCCCCCTTTCTGCCTTTTGTCAGGTACCGGTTCTTCCAGGTCGGAACCGCCAGGAAAATCGCGACAACCAGTGCCTGCAAAAGCTTCAGCAGATCGGTATCGATTCCCATCCAGATAATCAGCTGCAGAACCAGATAATAAATGATGGAGCCAAGCGCCACCGCCAGCAGGCAGAGACCAAAATTGTGGAAAATTTTCCCAAACACGGCTTCCCCGATGATGACTGCAGCCAGGCCGATTACAATCGCTCCTCTGCCCATGTTGACGTCGGCAAAACCCTGATACTGGGAAAGCAGCGCACCCGCCAGCGCGACCAGGCCATTGGAAAGCATCAGACCAAGGACGCGGTTGAAATCCGTATTGATGCCCTGTGCCCGGGCCATATGGTCATTGCAGCCAGTCGCCCGCAGCGAACAGCCCAGTTCAGTTCCAAAGAACCAGTAAAGAATCACAATCAGCAGGATGATTGCAACAGCCACCACGAAAATTGTATTCTTGTAAAGAGCCACCCCCTTGATAAAACGGAGGGAAACCAGCAAATCATATTTATCAACATTGATTGCCTGATTGGCCTTGCCCATTGTTTTCAAATTCACGGAATACAACCCAATCTGGGTCAGAATACCGGCCAGGATTGCCGGGATTCCCATAAACGTGTTAAAAAAGCCGGTCACAAATCCGGCGGCCATCCCCGCAACAAGAGCGCCTCCCATAGCCACCCAGACATTCTGTCCGGACAGCATCAGCATAATGCAGACGGCACCGCCTGTACCCATGGAGCCGTCCACGGTCAGGTCGGCAATATCCAGAATCCGGTATGTGATATAGACGCCGATTGCCATAATCCCCCAGATCAATCCCTGCGCCACTGCCCCCGGCAGAGCATTCAATAAACTTGTCATCCTTGCATTCTCCCTGTACAGTACTATGAAACTCAGCGAAGCGAAGCTGAGCGCTAAGTTTCATGTATGCAGCACGCTTAGCGAAGTCAAGCCAAAGGCGCAGACTAAGCTTAGCATAGCTGTTTCCTGTGAAAAAAGCAGCGGGCGGGGAATCTCCGCCTGTTGCCACACACATCAATCAGTCTTCAATCGCCACATAATCATCCGGAATCGTCACGCCAAGTGCCTCACAATTGGTCGGATTGTACTCTTTTGTAAACTGCGGCGCATACTCGATCGGCATCTCAGAAACATTCGCTTCACCGGTCAGAATCTTCACCGCCATCTTACCGGTTGCAACACCCAGATCATAATAACTGATGGAAAGGGTCGCAACGCCACAGCCGCTGCAGATACCCTCTTCACCGGCAATGACCGGAACCTCCGCCGGCAGGCAGATGTTGTTGATGATCTCGGTATTGGCCGCCACGGTATTATCCGTCGGAACATAAATCACATCGCTGGCGTCCGCCGCCTTCGTCGTCACCGTTGCCAGATCATTGGAGTCGGAAAATGCATAGTATTCACAGGTGTAGCCCAGTCCCTCCAGCGCTGCCTTCACTACATCTACCTGATACTGAGAATTCGCTTCTGCCGAACAATAGAGGAGACCAACCTTCTCTGCATCCGGAAACAGCTCGTGCAGCATAGCCGCCTGCTCATCCAGAGGAGCCAGATCCGAAGTGCCGGAAATATTGGTCCCGACCAGACCGTCGAAATCATCTATTCCCAATGCCACGCCATATTCCGTCACGGCAGTACCGAGAACCGGAATCTCATTTGTACCGGCCTGTGCCGCCTGCAAAGCCGGAGTCGCATTCGCCAGGATCAGGTCCACATCCGCAGAGACAAAACTGTTGATGATGGTCGAGCAGGTATTCGAATCCCCCTGTGCATTCTGCTCATCAAAGGTCACCGCATCGCCCAGTTCTTCGGTGATTGCATCCTTAAATCCCTGTGTGGCCGCATCCAGAGCCACATGCTGCATCAGCTGGCAGATACCCACGGTCCAGGTCTGTCCGTCCGTCGCAGCAGCTTCGGTCTCTTCTGCCGCCTCTGCTTCGGTCGCTGCTTCTTCCCCGGCAGTCTCCGCCGCTGCGGTCGTATCAGCTGCAGCCGTCGTCTCTGTAGTCGCAGAACCACCGCACGCCGTCATGGAAAATGCCAGCGCACCTGTCAGCGCAACCGCCAGCCCTTTTACTGATTTTCTCATAATTATATCTCTCCCTGCTTTTATAGATTGATTCGGAGCCCTAAGCCCCGAATGCCCTTATCATACTACATTTTTCATTTATAGTCAATTTTAAAGCGTTAATTTTGTTGGATTTTAAAGTTCTAAAGTGAGAGTCCCCTCTACCTGCTATGGTGAACAGAAAAGAACCCTTCTCATGACTGATACAGCCATAGAAGGGTTCTATCTCCTGTCAAAATATCACAGTCTGGCAATGATGGCGTCTACATACTCTCTCGTCGTGGAAGTTCCCTCCAGATCCGGCGTCTTGATCGTGCCATCCAGGAGAACCGCGTCAATGGCGCCCCGGATCCGATCCGCCACTTCCGGCTTCCCGATATGATCCAGAAGCATACATGCGGACAGCAGCAGTGCCGTCGGGTTCGCGATACCCTGTCCGGCAATATCCGGTGCGCTGCCGTGTACTGCCTCAAACATCGCATAATCGTGGCCAAGATTGCTGGACGGCAGGAGCCCCAGGCCGCCGATCAGACCGCTGATCAGGTCGGAAAGAACGTCTCCATACAGGTTCTCCGTCACAATGACGTCAAACTGATTGGGATGCATCACCAGCTGCATGGCTGTATTGTCGATGATCATGTCATTGACCTTAATCTCCGGATACTCGTCTGCGATCTGATAGAAGGTATCACGGAACAGTCCGTCGGAGAGTTTCATGATATTTGCCTTATGTACACAGGTCACCTTTTTTCTGCCCTGCGCCACTGCGTAGTTGAAGGCGGAACGGATGATGCGTTCGCTGCATCTTCTGGTGATGATCTTAATGGAATGCGCCTCATCCGGACTCACCATCTCCTCAATGCCCATATACAGATCTTCCGTATTCTCACGGAACGTAACGATATCAATATCATGATAGTGGGTTTTGACCGCCTTGTTGGACTTTGCCGGGCGGATATTGGCGTAAAGGTCATATTTTTTGCGGATCGTAACATTCAGGGAACGAAACCCCTTGCCAAGCGGCGTCGTAATCGGGGACTTCAGCAGAACGTGCGTCCGGTCAAAGGACGCATATGCGGCCTTCGGCACCAGCTCCCCGTGCGCCTCATACTCCGCTGCTCCTACATTAAAAATCTCATAATCCAGATCAGCGCCCGCTGCATCCATGATCTCCATCACCACATCTGTGATCTCCGGACCGATTCCATCCCCTTTAAATACGGTAATTGTTGTGCTCATCTCTACCTCTCCTCCATCCTGATATAATTCATGTTCTCACCAACATACTTCGTCGCCGGGCGCATAATCCTCCCGTCGTACAGCTTGTTCTCCACGTTGTGCGCCAGCCAGCCAATGGCCCGGCTGCAGACGAACAACGGTGTGTACAGATCGCGTGGAATCTGCAGCAGCTCATAAACAAAACCACTGTAATAATCCACATTTGTCGGGATGCTGACTCCCTTTCGCTCCTTCATGACTTCCAGAGCCGCCTGTTCAAACCGCAGGCGGAAATCAAACTCAGTCATTTTCCCCTTTTCCTGCGCAACCGCCTCACACCAGCTGCGCAGCATCTCCGCTCTTGGATCGGAAATGGTGTAAACCGCATGCCCGAAACCATAAATCAGCCCCTTGCGGTCATACAGTTTTCCATCCAGCAGCAGCCCTGCTATCTCCCGCAGCTTCGCATCATTCGCCGAATAACCGCCCGCCGCCGTAAGCACCGTGTCCATCATCTCCGCTACCTTGATGTTAGCGCCACCATGGCGTGGTCCCTTCATGGAACCAATGCTTCCACACATGGTAGAATAAATATCCGTGTCGGTCGAAGCGATCACCACATTCGTAAAGGTGGAATTGTTACCACCGCCGTGATCTGCGTGCAGCATCAACAGGGTGTCAAGAAGCCGCGCTTCCTTATCCGTGAACTTCTGATCCCTGCGAAGCAGACTGAGAAAATTCTCCGCGATCGAATATTCCGGATTCGCATAATGTATAACCAGGCTTTCCCGATTGTAATAATGCACCTTGCTCTGGTAAGCGTAGCAAGCAATGGATGGGAGCTTTGCCACCAGGTTGACACCCTTGACCAGCGTCTCGAATACATCAATATTATCCGGATCCTCGTCATAATTGTACAGCGTCAGCACGGCGTCCTGCAGTTTATTCATCAGATTCTTCCCCGGCATCCGCAGAAGATTCATCTCCACGAATTCATCCGGCAGCTGGTAGAAATTCCGCAGCAGTTCACAGAACGCATCCAGTTCGGAACGCTTCGGCAGATAACCGAACAGCAGAAGGAAACAGACTTCTTCATAGCCAAAATGACTGTTCCATTTTCCTTCCACCAGTTCCTTCACATCGTAACCACGATAATACAGCCTGCCGGGAATTGCTCTGACTTCACCTGTCTCCTCATTCTTATCATACCCGACTACATCCGATACCCGCGTCAGCCCCACCCGGACGCCCGTACCATCTTCATTCCGCAGGCCTTTTTTCACATTATACGTTTTAAAAAGCCCATTTGGAATATCCGTGTAATTTTGTGATTTGCCATAAAACTGAGCCAGATATTTCCCTTTGAACAACGCAACGTCTCCTTTCTGTCGACCACCGGTCTTTTCTTTTTTATCGTCCCCTTTGTACTATACCTCATTTGAAGTCGTTTGTACAGCCTAAAAATTGTGGCTATCACATTCAAAAAATTGTGGTATGGCCGATTCAGACAAAATATTACCAACATTTTTACAGATAAATGAACATATTTACCATTTTATTCCGATTGATTTCGATCATTTCATAGGACATTTGTTGCTTTTTTTCTCCTGATTCTCACAAATTTTGGTTCGTCAACATGACTGCAGAGGCTGCCATCTGCGCCATGCCCGGCACACTAGAAAAAGAGACGATGTCATCCATCGCCTCTTTGCTGTCTGATCTGATATTTATTCTATTCGCTTCTCAAGGCATCGATCGGGTTCAACTTTGCCGCCCGGCTGGCCGGCATATAACCGAACAGCAGTCCGATGCCGACCGACACGCTGAATGAAACAATGACTGCCGCCGGAGTCGGTGTTGCGGAGAGCCCGGCCAGATTTCCCACGGCAGAAGTTGCAATGCTTCCCAGAATGATGCCGATGATTCCACCCAACGTGCTCGTCACGGCCGCCTCAATCACGAACTGCTGCATGATTACGATCCGTCTGGCGCCCAGCGCCTTGCGGATACCGATCTCCCGTGTACGCTCGGTAACCGACACCAGCATGATATTCATGACGCCGACGCCTGCCACCAGAAGGGAGATTCCCGCGATACCGCCCAGTCCCATGGACACCATGGAAATCATGGAGTTCAGTTCATCCAGCATCTCACTCATGGAAGTTACCGTATACAAATCTTCGTTTTTCATCTTCTCATACAGAAAATCCTCGATCATCGATTTGTAGGTTGAGGCATCCGTCAGGTCGGTAATTGTGAACGTGTAGTTGTTGACATAAGCGCTTCGCGCCAGCTTGGTCGCAGAGGTATAGGGAATCCAGACGAAATCATCCGTTCCGCCTTCGTCCAGATCCGCATCGTCCGCCTGTTGCTCGATCACGCCGATGATAGTAAAGGCGTAGCCATTGATCTTAATGGTCTCACCGTAAGCGGCCTGCGCGCCGCCATAGAGTTCATTCGCCACATAGGTTCCGATCACTGCTACCTTATGACGGGCTGCAATGTCGATATACTGAATGCCGCGTCCATACTCCACTTCATAATCCACGATGGAGCGATAGTCCTCGCTGACGCCGGTGACCGACGTCGAAGTCAGATTATCATTGCCGTGCTTGACCGTGCTGCTCACGCTCACCGTCGGGGACATATTATCAAACACGTCCGTATTCTCATCGTAAAATTCATACATCTCATCAACGCTGACATTACGCGAAGTCAGGTTGATGATATTGACCGTGATCCGGTTCGTGCCCATGCTGGAGAAGCTTTCGGTCATGTAGGACATATACGCATTGACAATGCTGACCAGAATAATCACCGACGCCACGCCGATGATAATGCCAAGCATGGTCAGAAAGGAACGCATCTTATTGCCCCAGATGCTTTTGATCGCCAGTCTAAATGATTGCAGCATAGTCTTTCACATCTCCGTTAAAGTTGATTTTCCCATCGTGAATCCGCACAACCCGTTTTGCCTCGACAGCAATGGAATTATCATGCGTGATCATGACAATGGTATTGCCCTCCTCGTTCAGCTGCTTCAGGAAATTGAGCACCTCGCGGCTGGTTCGCGAATCCAGTGCACCGGTCGGCTCATCGGCCAGTATCAACGAAGGATTCCCGGCCAGTGCCCGCGCGATGGAGACACGCTGCTGCTGGCCGCCGGACAGCTGGTTGGGCATTTTCTTCCAGCGGTCTGCAAGGCCGACCCGCTCCAGCGACTTCATCGCCCGCTCCCGGCGTTCTTCTTTCGAAACCTTCGCATAGAGAAGCGGAAGCTCCACATTTTCAAGGATCGTTGACTTGGGCAGCAGGTTATACTGCTGAAAGATAAAGCCGATCATGCGGTTGCGGATGTCCGCCAGTTCATCATCCGTCATCTGATCCACATCCTCTCCGCCCAGCAGATAACTGCCGGATGTCGGCACATCCAGAGCGCCAATGATATTCATTAGCGTCGACTTGCCGCTTCCGGATTTACCGACGATCGCCACGAATTCGCCACGGTTGATCGTCAGCGTAATGCCGTCGTTGGCACGGACCTCTTCCGATCCCATTGTATAAATCTTGTAGATATCGGTCAGCTGAATCAGTGGCGCACCCATCTCGATCTCTGCCATAAAGAATAACCTCCCCTGTCTCTGTCTGTATCCGGGATGTGCGCAAACACAGGATTCGCTGCACACATCCCTGTCATGTGAAGAGCAAGACCGTGGATCGACGGCTGCGTATCAGCGCATACCGCCTCCGCCGCCTCCGCCGCCGGGACCGCCGCCGCTGTTGCCGCCGCCGCCCATGTTGCCGCCGCCCATGCCGCCGCCTTCCATGCCGCCCATACCGCCCATGCCGCCCATCTGGAACATGTCGGTGGTGCTGGTAGAGGACTCGTCAACGTAAACCGTGTCGCCTTCCTCGAGGCCACTCAAAATCTCAATGTAATCGTCGCTGCTCATGCCGATCTCGACTTCGACCGCCGTATACCCGGCCGGCACACCTCCGGTCGATTCCGTCACGGAATCATCCTTGAGATAGACCCGGTTGCCACGCATCAGCGCCCCGCTCGGAATGAGAAGCGTATCGTTCGATTCGCCCGTCGTGATCAGGCCATCCACGTTCATACCCGGAAGCAGATAATCCAGCGCTTCTTCATCAAGCGTAACGGTGACCGGATAATTGGTTACGCCATTCGACTGGCTTCCTACCAGGCTGATCTTCGTCACAGAGCCGGTAAATGTCATGTCTTCGTAAGCGTCCGCGCTGACAGTCACAGACTGGCCAACCTCGACGCTGCCGATATCCAGTTCGTCGACCGACATCTCAAAGGTCAGTTCCGACAGATCATAAATCACAGCCAGCGTCGTATCGCTGCTTCCGCTGCGGCTGATCTTGTCTCCGACCTTAACATCCTTGGAGATGACCTCTCCGGAGATCGGTGCCGTGATCGTATAATTATCATAAGTCTCCTGGTTCGAATCCAGATTGGACTGAGCCGATTCCACGGAGGATTCTGCGTTGTCAATCGCATCCTGGAAATCATCGAGAATATCCTGGACATCCTCACTGCTGATCTGGAAGATCGGTGTGCCGACCGCGACATAATCGCCTTCCGAGACCAGAAGCGATTCCACCTCGACACTGCCGCTCACGCCGGTCATTGCAGCGACCATCGTCGTATCCGTAACCGGCTCGAAGCTTCCTTCTACCGCGCACAGGAAATCGCCGACACTCACGGTCGCCGTGTAATCCGAACTCAGGCCTCCCGGATTCGCTACCTGCACCGTAATATAGCGGACCATCCGCCCACCACTTAACACCTCATCCAGATTTGCCACCGCAGTGACTGTGCCGACCAGCTGCTCCGCCGTGTCCTCCAGCATAATGACTGCCTGGTTACCGACGCCGATGAGCGCCGCCTCCGCTGAAAGGAACGGTACCCGGATCTTCATCGTCGTGTCATCATAAATCGTGGCCAGCTGGGTATTGGATGAAACCTTGTCGCCCACATCGATATTCAGTTCCTTGATATATCCGGTGCGAGTCGATTTGTATGTATTGCCGCTGTAATCCACGACCGCGTCGTTGTAATCCTCAACCGCGTCCTCATAATTCTTCTGGGCACGTTCCAGAGAATTCTGTGCCTGCCTCATCTGAGAATCCATGGAAGACGAATCGATCAGATAGAGAATCTGTCCTTCCTCCACCTGATCTCCCTCCTCAAAGTCCGCCTGAATCACTTCGCCCTCAACCAGAGAAGTAATCGTATAGGTATCCTTTGCCTCGATGGTGCCGGAAGAAGACAGCTGGGAGACCAGATTGCCTCTCGTCACCTGCGCCGTCGTACTCGCACTGGCCATGGCCGTCGCCATCGCCTCCTGCTCCTTTTTCCTTCTCCAGAACAGGAATCCGCCTGCACCGACCGCGATCACCAGCACGAGGATGACGATCTGTTTCACTCGTCCGCCCTTCTTTTTGCGTCCGCTCTTCTTTTTAAAAAATTTCGCGAGCCCTTTCGGCGACGATTCCCCTTCTGCCACACTTTCTTCCTTCTGCGCAGCCGGCACGTCCTTCTGAGAGACTGCAATCTTTTCTGTCTCTGAATTCTTCTTTTTGAACAACATTTTTCCGTTCTCCCGTTAATCTTCTACGTAATCAATAATGCTGTAGGTCTCATCGCCGCTGGAGCTGACTGTTTTCTCACAGATCAGCGTAACCGTATCTCCCACACGCAAAGAGCCATAGACAGAAAACGCAAACTGCATCTCTGAATTTCCCAGAGTGTACTCATTGTCATCACCGGACAAATAGATGGACGTCGGCGTCATAACCTCCGTCGAACTGTAATAAATATTCTCAACTGTGCCCCGGATTGCGCAGCGCCCTTCCTGAATCTCCGTCACGGAATCTGCAATATAAGCCCAGATGGTTTTCGCCGTCTGATTGTAATAGACAACCACATAGTCGTTTGCCACATGCTGTTTCAGGATCTCGTAAGAGGAAGACTCGCCGTCGATAAAAATGCTGGCCTCCTGCACGTTGAACGGAATATAATTTCCCAGAACCCGTCCCTTCGGAATCAGCTTCGGTCCCACCAGATCGGTATCCGCCAGTTCCAGTGGATTGACCTCGCCGTCCGAATTCAGCGTCGCGCCCAGAATCGTCGCATAGGTGATGCCGTTCGTATTTTCCGTCTTCAGCAGATTATAGAACAGATCCACACAATCATTCTTTGTGAGAATCTCTTCCGGTTCCCGGTTCATATTCTCGTTCAGTTCCAGGGAATAAAACAATGCCATTCTCGAATAGGATGTGTTGCCGGTGAAATCATCGTTCGTGTAGCCGAGCAGCCCGAGAACTCCCCGAGCCGCCTCCTGCAGGGTAATCGGCTGATCCGGCTTGAACAGACCACCCAGATATCCGACCATCCAGCCCTGTTCTGCCGCAATGCGGATGCTGGCCGCGTACTCATGCGTCGCCGGCACATCCGAATACACCGACACATTACTGGTCACCGGCAGGTAATCCGCATAGGTCGACGCATTCACCAGCATCTCAGCAAAATATCCTCTCGTCACAGACTCCGTCAGATTGGTGCTGACATTCTTAATAATTCCGGCTATGCCGACGACCCTTCTCCGGTAAGAATCATTCGTATCTGCCGCCTGCGACACCATTGGAAGCACAGCTGTGGCCGCAACTGCCATTGCCATGGTCGCCGCTATTTGTCGTGTTCTCATATTTCCCTCCTGTCGCGCGCAGCGCTTCTATTCTGATATCCTGACTGGTCAACAAACGTAAAATGCCGGGGAATGCGCCTCACGCACATTCTCCGGCGACTGTAACAACTGTATCACCCGATTGTGTTCATTTTGTGTTCATTGTTTATTAATTTTGTGTAACTGTTTTCGTCAATCGGACTTCAGGCACCGACGTGTTCGGCCACTTTGCGACCGATATCCGGGCGATTCGTGATGATCGCGTCCACGCCCATCCGCACCAGCCGTTCCATATCCCCCGTTTCATTCACGGTCCAGACATGCACACGCAGATCCCGCTTATGCGCCCTTTTTACAAGCTTTTCATCCTGCAGATGATAGAGCGCCGGATGCAGCGCGTTCACTCCCAACTGGCGCGCATAATCAATGATATCCAGCCAGCCATCCGAGTAAAGGATGCCCGTTTTCACCTCAGAACCGCCGATCTTTTTGAGTTCCATCAGGCTTTTGTGCCAGAAGGAGGAGTAAATCACCCGGTCTTCCATCCCCATCTTCGCCGTCAGCTTCAACGTCTTTTCTTCTATATTTTTATATAGAACGATTCCGCTTTTGATCTCCACATTGACGGTCAGATTCGTTGGCCGCAGAAGTTCATACACTTCCTTCAACGTTGCGATTCTTGCGTCCGGATATTCCGGATGTGTGCGATTAAAGCGAAACTGTCTCAGCTCCTCCAGCGTATAATCGATGATCCGGCCGCTGCCGTTGCTCACCCGGTCGATGGTCTCATCATGCGCCACAACCAGTTTCCTGTCCTTCGTCATCTGTACGTCCAGTTCGACGCCGTCCGCTCCCTGGCGGACGGCAAGGTCAAATGCCTCCAGCGTATTCTCCGGCGCATAATCGGATGCGCCTCGATGCGCCCAAACCTTCGTCATATCGTTTTCTCCTAATTATTCAGCAGGTTGTATTCCTCGATGGAGCTGTTGATCTGATTCGCAATCTTATTCAGCGTATCCTCCGGACTGACCTGGTTGTTAATCATATTTTCAATTTCCGTTTCCACAATGCTTCTCGCCTCAGAGAAGACACTGACCAGCGCACCGGCAGATTCCGGGCTGGAATCGTGCAGCTGATCGATCGCGGTCTCAAACTGCGGATACTCCGCGATGTTGTCCAGGAAGAGCTGCTCGTCATGCGCCTCCACATTAACCGGGAAGTAACCGGTCATCACATTCCAGTAGGCCTGACTCTCCGGGGAAACCAGGAATTTCACGAACTCCCAGACAGCTGCCTCGCGCTCCGGGTCTTCATTGTTCAGCGCCCAGAGTGAAGCTCCGCCAATGGAAACACCGCCCTGATCCTCATCCGATACCTTTGGGAAATAAGCTGTGCCAACTTCGAACTTGCCATTGACGTCATTTAAAATCTGCTTCAGAGAAGCCGTCGAAGCCAGCGTAATTGCTGCCTTTCCGGAGCTGAAATCTGCCAGTCCGGCATCTCCGCCACGGCCGACGTTCGGCGCATAGCCCTTGTCCGCCAGCGACTTCCAGGCGGTCAGTGTTTTCAGACCCGATCCGTTACTGTCAAATTCGACCGCCGTCGCAATACCCTCACGGCCATTTCCGTTATTGACATAATGCTCGCCCTGCTTACAGGTGAACTGCTCAAAGAACCATCCGTAAATCGCCAGCGCAATCACTTCATCCGCACCGCCCTTCTCCAGCAAATCGTCGCCGATTGCCTCAATACCGGGCAGACTGTCCGGAATCTCGGTAATCCCGGCCGCTTCAAACATGTCCTTGTTGTAATACATTAACGGTGTTGAAGAATTGAACGGCATGGAATACAGTTCATTGTCCACCGAGTAGTAAGCCGCGATATTCGGCTCGATCACGCTCTCGTCCCAGCCGTCTGCATCAATCAGCTGCTGCATCGGAATGATCCAGCCCGAATCAATCATGAAACGGGTGCCGATGTCGTAAATCTGCACCAGATCCGCGCCCATATTACCGATCTGCGCGCTCTTCAGCTTGTTGATGGCGTCATCGTATGCACCCTGATACTGTGCCTCCACGGTGATCCCCTTCTCGTTTTCCTCATTGAACTTGTTGATCAGATATTCCATTGCCTCGCCATTCACACCGCCCATGGAATGCCAGAAGGTGATGGTCTGTCCTTCGCCGCTGCCGGTGAGTACGGCCGCAGTCTCCGCCGCCTGTGTATTTTCTGCTGTAGTCGAGGCCGCAGATGTCCCACTGGTTGTCTGCGAGCCGCCGCAGGCGGTCAGTCCGGTCACCATAGAAGCAGCCAGCATGGCCGCCAGAATTCTCTCTTTTTTCATTTTCTTTCTGATCCTCCGATTTCTTTTTGTTTCCGGACGACGACCCAACACGCCGCCCGGAATGTTTCCTATATTATACAGACGTCAGCCCTTGACTGCGCCTGAGAACATGCCGCGAATGAGCTGTTTCTGTCCGATGATGAAAATGGAGATGGACGGAAAGATGATCAGCACCACACCTGCGATCATCTGTGTGATCGTCTGGGAATCCACGCTGTCCAGCATACTGATTCCAATCTGAACCGTGCGATAGTTGTTGGAACCGGTAACCAGAAGCGGCCACATGTACATATTCCAGGCGTTGATAAATGTATAAACCGCCATCGCTCCGATCGCCGCCTTGGTGAGCGGAATCAGAATTTTAAAGATAAAATACAGATTCGAGCATCCGTCGATCTTCGCCGATTCGTACAGCGAAATCGGGAAGGTCATATAAAACTGGCGGAAGAGGAAGATTCCCATGGCCGACGTCAGGTACGGGATAATCAGCACATGATAGGAATCCAGCCATCCCAGGCTGCCAACCGTCAGATAATTCGAAATGATGGTCGCTTCTCCGGGAATCATCATCGTCGCCATCACCAGCATGAACAGAACGTCCTTTCCCTTGAAATCCAGGAAGGAAAAGGAAAAAGCAGCCAGCGAACAGGAAATAATCTGTCCGAAGGTAATGCATCCTGCAACGATAAAGGAATTCAGCACAAACTTTGCCAGCGGAATCTTAATCAGCGCCTGCTGAAAATTTTCCAGTGTCGGATGCTTCGGAAGCAGATTGAATTCCGTGGTAAACAATTCGCTCGACGGCATGAAGGCGATGCTCACCGCATACAGCAATGGCAGCAGAATGATTAACGCCACAATGGTGTTGAGACCAATCAGAAGGATTTTCTGATTGCGCCGCTTTGCCTTCGCCCTGCGATTCGCTGCCTCCTGGAGCTGCAGGATTTCTTCGCGGCTCATGCGTTCTTCCCGTTTGACTGCAATCTCGCTCATATTAATACTGAACCCCCTTCTTTTCGACCCGGAACATAATCAGGGTCAGTGCCATAATAATAACAAACAGAATCACCGACTGAGCGGCTGCACTTCCGAACCGATAGTTAAAGAACGCGTCGCGATATATCGAATAAACAATCAGATTGGTGGATTCGCCCGGTCCGCCCTGGGTCAATACCTTGACCTGGCCAAAGGACTGAAAGGCCTGAATGATATTCACCACCAGCGTATAAAACATAATCGGGCTTAAGCCAGGCAGCGTCAGACGAAAGAATTTCTGCACCGGATTCGCCCCATCCACCGATGCTCTCTCATAAATATCCTCGCTGATGTTGCTCAGTCCGGCGGAAAAATACAGGAAGTTGATACCGCTGTTCAGCCAGGCCGTCAGGATCGCCACGCAGATCAGGGCATAGCGCGGATCGCTGATCCAGTTGATATTGAGATGCAGAATCTTATTCACAATTCCGATCGACTGATGAAGCATGATCTTGAAGATCATGGCCGCCGAACTCGACGCAATCGCCATCGGCAACGCATAGGAGGTACTGAATATGCGGATACCAGGAAATGCCTTATTGCAAAGCACTGCTCCCAGAAGCCCCAGCGCCATGCCGCCAACCACCACGATTACGACGAAGATCGCCGTTACAATCAGGCTGTTGTGGAAGGAAGAAGACTGAAGCAAGTCAATGTAATTGTTCAGACCCACAAACAGCTTTGCCTCTCCCATTTTATTGGTCTTATACAGACTCAGGTAAATCGTCTTAAAAAACGGATAAAACAGAAACACTGCGAATACCAGCATGGCCGGCACGATGTACAGATACGGCCCGACTGAAAATTTCCTTGTCTTCATTTTCTCATTTGCCTCCTCAGTTTGCCACTGCATAGGCGGACTTGCGGTCAGCGGCAATATACAGCAAATTTTCGCCCGTCGTCTCGTCAAACAGCTTTACCTTGTTCATGTCCGGATACAGCCAGACGGATTCGCCCGCCTTGCTGGTGCATCCTGGCTCCATCTTCGCGCAGACCTTCTCGCTGCATACCTCGCCATGCAGAAGCACTTCCGCACCCAGACCCTCACGAACCATGACATCCATGGCCAGACGGCAGTTCGCATCACCCTGTGCGCTTAAATCTTCCGGACGAATTCCCAGAATCAGCTGCTTTCCCATATACCCGCGTTCCTGAAGCTTGCGCTGCAGAACCTTCGATACGGCCAGCCGGTTTTCACCGAATTCCAGGACGCAGTCTCCGTCTTTTACCGCAACATGCACGGTCAGGAAATTTATCGATGGCGAACCGATAAAACCGGCCACAAACTGATTGATCGGATTATTGTAGAGCTCATTGGGCGACGCCACCTGCTGAATCTCCCCCGCCTTCATCACAACAATCCGATCGCCCAGCGTCATCGCCTCGACCTGATCATGCGTCACATAGATGATCGTTGCTCCAAACTGACGATGAATCTTTGCCAGCTCCACCCGCATCTGCGTGCGCAGCTTCGCGTCCAGATTGGACAACGGCTCATCCATCAGAAACAGCTTCGGCTGGCGCACGAGCACACTGCCAATCGCCACACGCTGCTTCTGCCCGCCGGAAAGCGCAGCCGGGCGCCGGTCCAACAGATGGTCGATCTGCAACAGTTTAGCCGTCTGATGGACGCGCCGGTCAATTTCTTCCTTATCGGTGTGACGCACCCGCAGCCCGAACGCCATATTCTCATAAACGCTCATATACGGATACAATGCATAGCTTTGAAACACCATGGAAAGCTCCCGCTCCCCCGGCTCCAGAAAATTGGCCAGCTTCCCATCGATCCACAGCTCTCCCGAAGAAATATCCTCGAGACCGGCAATCATGCGCAGCGTCGTGGATTTTCCGCAACCAGACGGACCGACAAAGATAATAAACTCTCCGTCTTTGATTTCCAGATTGAAGTGCTTGACCGCCTGAAATCCGTTTTCGTACGATTTTTCCACCTCAACCAATGATACATTTGCCATAACAGACTTCCTTCCCTTTTCTCTTTCCGGTTTTCCTGAAATAACAATTGGTATCTTACGAAAACTCTGTAAAATCAAAAAGAAGCATTGCGTAAAATTACCGTAAAATGGCTTACGCAATGCTTCTCTTTCTTTTGATTTTTCTGTCTGTCATCCGACTCCGGCAGGACCTGTCGTCCCGGGAATCGAAGTCATCATCTGTTCCAGAAGCGCCCAGATTTCCTCCCGGCCCTGTTTCGTTTCGGCAGAGAACGGAATCAGAATGCCATCCCGATCCATCCCCAGTCCTTCCCGGACGGCCTTCACCTGTTTTGCAACCTGGCTCCGTTTGAGCTTATCCAGCTTTGTCGCAATGACGACCGGATGCCAGCCGTTTGCCACAATCCAGTCGTACATCTGCTTATCGTTCGCAGTCGGATCGTGCCGGATATCAATCAGCAGAAATACTGCTGCCAGCACCGTCGAACGTCTCAGATAACGCTCAATCATCCCGCCCCACTTTTCCTTTTCTTCCTTCGAGACCTTCGCATATCCGTATCCAGGAAGATCCACATAATAAAACGCGTTGTTCACCTTATAAAAATTCACGGTCTGTGTCTTCCCCGGCTGCGAGGAAGTCCGCGCCAGCGCTTTGCGGTTCATCAACGCATTAATCAATGAAGACTTGCCGACGTTGGATTTCCCCGCAAAGGCAAACTCCGGAATCGTATGCGCCGGGAAACGGCTGGTCACGCCACAGACTGTCTCCAGTTCAGCCGATTGAATATTCATATTTCTGCTCCTTACACAAATGCCGCTGCCAGAACCTCGTCCATCGACTTCACATAGCGGATCTCCAGCCCCTTTGTGATTTCTCTGGAAAGCTCCTGAATATCCGGCCGATTCTGATCCGGTACCAGAACCGTCTGAATGTGCGCCATCTTCGCCGCCAGCACCTTCTCCTTCAGGCCGCCGATCGGCAGCACACGCCCACGCAGCGTAATCTCACCGGTCATGGCGACCTTCGCCTTCACCTTGCGCCCGATCACTGCCGACAGCATCGCCGTTGCCATCGTGATACCGGCGGACGGTCCGTCCTTCGGCACCGCTCCCTCCGGGATGTGCAGATGGATGTCATGCTTTTCAAAATAGTCGTCTGCCACCTCATATTGCGGACAGACCGAACGCACATAGGTCAGTGCAATCTCCGCGGATTCCTTCATGACATCGCCCATCTGGCCGGTCATCCGCAGCGTCCCCTTACCCGGCATGACATTTACCTCGATCTGCAGCGTATCGCCGCCGACACTGGTCCAGGCCAGGCCGCGCACAATACCGATCTCATCCGTCTCGTTCGCATCCTCAAAATGAACCCGCTGCTTGCCCAGATACTTCTCCAGATTCGACTCCGTCACACGGATGCGCTTCTCCCTGTCATTCAGATGCTCCCTTGCCGCCTTCCTGCAGATATCGCCGATGCGACGCTCCAGGTTGCGCACGCCGGCCTCTCTTGTATAATTATGAATAATCCGGCGGATAACGCTGTCCGAAATGGACAGCACGTCACTGGTCAGTCCGTTTCGTTCCAGCTGCTTGCCCAGCAGATAGTTCTCCGCAATATGAAACTTCTCATTCTCCGTATAACTGTTCACCTCGATGATCTCCATCCGGTCGAGAAGCGGGCGCGGAATTGACTGCGTCGTATTCGCCGTGGCGATAAACAACACATGGGAAAGGTCAATCGGCACTTCGACATAATGATCGCGGAAGCGGCAGTTCTGTTCACTGTCCAGCACCTCCAGCAATGCAGAAGAGGTATCACCCTTGTAATCGCTGCTGACCTTATCGATCTCATCCAGAAGCATCAGCGGATTGGAGACGCCGGCCTGGCGCAATCCCTCCACCAGACGCCCCGGCATCGCGCCCACATAAGTCTTGCGATGGCCACGAATCTCTGCCTCGTCCCGCACGCCGCCCAGGCTGATGCGCACATACTTCTTGTTCAATGCCCGCGCAACCGAACGCGCAACCGAAGTCTTGCCGGTGCCTGGCGGGCCAACCAGGCAGAGGATCGGACCGGCGCCCTTTTTGGTCAGCATACGGACTGCCAGATATTCCAGTACCCGCTGCTTGACTTTCTCCAGCCCATAGTGATCTTCCTCCAGAATCTGCTCTGCATGCCGGATATCATTGTTGTCCCTCGACATCTTATTCCAGGGAAGATCCAGCAGCGTTTCTATGTAGGTACGGATCACATTCGCCTCCTGGCTGCCGCCTGGCATACCGCGGAACCGGTCGATTTCCTTCTGCAGCTTCTCTTTGACTTCTTTATCCGCTTTCAGATTCTTCAGCTGCTTCGCGAACTCATCCGCATCAGAAATCATATCCTCGCCGAGTTCCTGGCGAATGATCTTCATCTGCTCGCGAAGAATGTACTCTTTCTGATTCTTGTCGACACTTGCCTTCACGCGCTCCTGAAATTCTCTGCGGATTCTGGAAATCTCGATCTCCTTCACCAGAGCCATGACCAGAACCTGGTACCTTCCCTCCGAATGAGCCGCCTCCAGATACTGCTGACGAACCGTATAATCCCATGGCAGCTCACACGCAATCCGGGCCATCAGATCCTCCAGCGAAGCCGCATCACGAATATTCGGCAATACCTCCTTGGCAAATTTCGGGTGCTGACGGCCATACTCTTCGACCTTGTCTTTCAGAATCCGACGCATCGCCTCCGATGTCACTTCGTCCGATTCCCCGTCCGCCTCCGAACCGATAATCTCCGCCATCAGCATGGGGTCAACGCTGTCCAGAGCGATCAACTCTGCGCGTGCAAGGCCCTCCGCCATCACCCGCACAATGCCGCCCGGCATTTTCACAAGCTGTTTGATATGGGAAATCGTCCCTACATGGTAGAGCTGCTCCAGATCCGGATCCTGAATATCCGGATCGCGCTGGGCTACCAGGAACACATCCTGATCACTCACCATGGATTTCTCTACCGCCGCAATCGACTTCGGACGGCTGATGTCAAAACCGACCGTCATGCCTGGCAGGAGCGTCAGCCCCCGCAACGCAATCGCCGGCATTATCCGAATCGTATCTTCCATTCTGTCTCCTCCGTGTAAAAGAAATGGGAGCCACCGATGCATGCTCCCATTTTATCCATTCATCCATATGCCAGGATCAGGCGATCTCACCCGGCCGTTCTTTCTTCAACCGCTGGGCAAGCCCCTTGCGCGGCACCGCCGTATCACGGTAAACCAGTTCTGCTTCGCCGGTCTTATCCACCGCCGCCTTCGTGATCGTGCAAATCCCGACATTATTGTCCGAGGGCAGTTCGTACATCAGATCCATCATAACGTCTTCCAGGATCGAGCGGAGGCCTCTGGCTCCGGTCTTGCGCTTCACCGCAAGCTTCGCCACTTCTTCCAATGCATCGCGGGTGAATTCCAGTTTTACATCATCCATCTCAAAAAGTTTCTGATACTGCTTCACCAGTGCATTCTTCGGTTCCGAGAGGATGCGAACCAACGCCTTCTCATCCAGCAGCTTCAGAGAAACCGTAACCGGCACACGGCCAATGAATTCCGGGATTAACCCGAATTTGACCAGATCCTGCGGCTCTACCTTACTCAGAAGCGCATCAATATCCTCCCGGTTCTTCTCCACGACTTCCGCGTTGAAACCGATCGAACCAGCGCCCAGACGATTCTCAACAATCTTCTCCAGACCGTCGAACGCGCCGCCGCAGATAAAGAGAATGTTCGTCGTGTCAATCTGTAGAAGCTCCTGGTGCGGATGCTTGCGGCCGCCCTGCGGTGGAACGCTGGCTACCGTGCCCTCCAGAATCTTCAGTAGCGCCTGCTGAACGCCCTCGCCGGATACATCCCTGGTGATGGAAACATTCTCCGACTTCTTTGTAATCTTGTCAATCTCATCAATGTATATAATACCGTACTCTGCTTTGCTGATATCATATTCAGCCGCCTGAATCAGCTTTAAGAGGATGTTCTCCACATCCTCGCCCACATATCCGGCCTCTGTCAGCGCCGTCGCATCTGCGATGGCAAACGGTACACCCAATATTCTGGCCAGTGTCTGCGCCAGATAGGTCTTCCCGGATCCCGTCGGGCCAAGCAGCAGGATATTGCTCTTCTGTACGTCCACATCAGAACCCCTGGCAGAAGTAATGCGCTTGTAATGATTGTAGACGGATACCGAGAGAACCTTCTTCGCCTCTTCCTGACCGATCACATATTCGTCCAGGAACGCCTTCATCTCCTTCGGCTTCAGCAGATTGATCCCGCTGAAATCCACCTCTTCGTCATCGTGTTCGTCAAATTCTTCTTCCAGGATCTCAGCACATAAGTCGATACACTCATCGCAGATAAACACATTGTTGGTCCCGGCAATCAGCTTCTTCACCTGATCCTGTGTCTTGCCGCAGAAGGAGCACCGCACTCTGTCCTCTGATCTGTTCGCCATATGCTGCACCTCTATCCTTTCGTTGTCAATGGTTCGCAATCACCCGGTCGACCAGTCCATAAGCCATGGCTTCCTCGGCCAACATGTAATTGTCCCGCTCCGTATCGCGGCAGATCGTCTCATACGACTGTCCCGTGTTCGCGGCAAGAATCTCGTTGAGCTTCTTCTTGGTCTTTAAAATATTCTCCGCTACGATCTGGATTTCGGTCGCCTGGCCGCGGGCGCCGCCCGACGGCTGATGAATCATCACCTCCGCATTCGGCAGGGCGAAGCGTTTGCCCTTCGCACCACCCGCGAGAAGAAAAGCGCCCATGCTGGCCGCCATACCGATGCAGACCGTAGAGACATCGCACTTGATATAATTCATCGTGTCGTAAATCGCCATTCCCGCGGTCACGGAACCGCCGGGGCTGTTGATATATAAATTAATATCCTTGGACGGATCTTCTGACTCCAGAAATAACAGCTGCGCAACCACCAGGCTGGCAGAGACGTCCGTCACTTCTTCTCCAAGAAAAATGATTCTCTCTTTTAACAACCGGGAATAAATATCGTAAGAGCGCTCTCCTCTGCTGGTCGACTCAATCACATAAGGTACCAATGGCATTGCAAATTCCTCCGTCTTTCCTATGAGGTTGTCAGCGGACATAACGATTCCCGACAGGAACAGAACGCGCCTGCACACATTCCTCTTCCTCCGGCCGGGATATCGCTCATCCGTCTATCTGTCCCGGCGCCCCGCCGGGCGCCCATTCCATTCATTTATACAAGCTTCGCTTCCGCGACAAGGAAGTCAATGGCCTCCTGGCACTTGATATCTTCCCGGATCTGGTCGAGACCGTCCTCACCGAGAGCCTCCCGGACCTTGTCTGCTTCCATCTTGTAATTCGTCGCCATGCTGGTAATCTGCTGATTCACCGCTTCCTCGGTCGCTTCCAGGCTCTCCGCCTTCGCTACCGCCTCAAGCACCAGTCTGGTGCGGATCCGTGACTCGGCTGACGGATGCATCTGCTCCTTCAGCGTATCCAGAGTCATACCGGTAAACTGCATGTACTGATCCAGCGTAATGCCCTGCGACTGCAGGCGGGCACTGTAATCGTTCACCATACTCCGGATCTGCTGATCAATCATCGGCTCCGAAATATCCATCGTCGCGTTCTCGACTACCTTCTTAACGACATTGTCCTCGTTCTCCGCGGTTGCCTGCGCCTGCTTCTTCTCTGCCAGTTTTGCCCGAATGTCCGCCTTATATTCATCAAGGGTATCAAATTCAGAAACTTCACCGGCAAATTCATCATCCAGCTCCGGAAGTTCTTTGGTCCGAATCTCCTTGACCGTCACCTGGAACGTCGCCGGCTTGCCGGCCAGTTCCTTCGCATGATACTCCTCCGGGAAGGTCACGGTCACTTCCACTTCCTCTCCGGCGTTCTTGCCAACCAGCTGATCCTCAAACGTATCAATAAAGGAATGGGAGCCGATCTTCAGGGAATAATCCTCAGCCTTGCCGCCCTCAAAAGGCTCGCCATCAATAAAGCCTTCGAAATCGATCGTCACCTCATCGCCATCTTCCACGGCACGCTCCACTATCACCAAACGGGAATTCTGGTCCTGAACCTTCTTCAGCTCGGTGTCCACGTCCTCATCCGTCACTTCCGGTCTGGCGCGCTCCACCTCAATGCCCTTGTACTCACCCAGGGTCACTTCCGGCTTCACAGCCACCTCCGCTGTATAAATAAATGGCTTTCCCTTCTCTGCCTGCACAATCGAGACTTCCGGTCTGGACACAATCTCCAGTCCACTCTCTTCCGCTGCATCCGGATAGGAATGATCCAGTGCTTCCTGAATCGCATCCTCATACAGGACGTCCACTCCGTAATACTTCTCGACCATCACCTGGGGAGCCTTGCCCTTGCGGAATCCCGGAATATTGAATCTGCTTCTGTTCTTCTTATAAGAAGCAGTCAAAGCCTTATTAAAATCTTCCGCCGACACCTCAACGGTCAGTTTCGCCATATTTTTCTCTAAATTCTCTACCTGTAAGCTCATCTCATGAGTTCCTCCTTAAATCTGTGTGTGGTCGTCCCGGCATGGCGTCACACTTCAAGTTACCATTATAGCATAGTGTTTCTTCAATTACCAGTATTATTTTTTGTGAATTTTTATGCCAAAATGAAAACATAAAAGCATCAGAAAGGAAATCGATCATGGATCATATGGAAATTGAACGAAAATACAAAATCGAACATCTGCCGGAGGATTATGCATCCTGGCCCAGCACGCAGATGGAACAGGCCTATCTCTGTACCGCCCCGGTTGTCCGTGTACGCCGCGACGGCGACGAATACTATCTGACGTACAAATCCGGCGGCCTGCTGGCCCGCGCCGAATACAATCTGCCGCTGACGGCGGAAGCATATGAACATCTGCGGGACAAAGCCGACGGCATCCGCATCACCAAGCGCAGATACCGCATCCCCATCGAGAAAACCGCTCTTACCATCGAACTGGATATCTTTGAAGGCGTCTACGAAGGGCTGATGCTTGCCGAAGTGGAATTCCCATCTCTCGAAGAGGCAAACGCGTTCGTTCCGCCAGCCTGGTTCGGAGAAGATGTCACACTCTCCGGCAAATATCAGAATTCCCGCCTGAGCCAGAAGCTGCAGACGGACCTCTAAGGCAACACGGAATCATTCCCGACGTCAGACGGTTCCTCTGCCCATCCTGCATACAGCGTCAGTGACTCTGCAACCTCCTCCCCCTCCATATCCCAGACCACCGTACAATCCGGATCCCGATACCACCCGGTAAAAACAAAGCCCTGCCGGGTCGGATCCTCCGGTGCGTCCAGCAAATCTCCATACATTCGCTCCTGGCTTTCAACAGCCGTTCCACCCTGCGAATCAAACGTTACGGTATAACCGCTCTTTGAAATCGCAAAAGCGATCACTGCCACAAGCAAAATACTTAAAACAATGATAATCCTATTCAGTGTGCCGACTGACAGATTTACCCGGTCATACAGTCCGCGCATCTGTCTCTCGTAAGGCTTCTTCCCATCCCTCTCCTCACTCGACATGGATCCGTCTCCTCTCCGTCACCGTTTTTCGTTTTTTCTATTCACAATCAGACAGAACATCGTCTCCGTCCCGTACGCACAAGAGACAGCCAACCAGTCTTTCTGTCGGCTGTCTCTTGCTGTCTCTTTGTATCATACAGGAGATGGCTTTATTTGCGAACCAGATACTTTCTCATATCAATTGCACAGGCAATAAGAATAATCAGACCCTTGATGATATACAGCATATTCGCATCAACGGAAAGGAAGTTCAGACCGGCGAAAATAATCTGCAGCAACAGAACACCGACTACAATTCCGCTGATCCGGCCAATACCGCCGACAAAGGAGACGCCGCCGATGACACAGGCTGCAATTGCGTCACACTCATAGTTGAGACCGGTATTTGCGTTCGCAGACGCGATACGCGCACCATCGAAGAATCCGGTAATCGCATACATAACTCCCGCCAGGACAAAAACCATCATAATGGTCCTCGTCACATTGACTCCGGACACATTCGCTGCTTCCTCGTTGGAACCGACCGCGAACATGTTCTTGCCAAATGTTGTCTTATTCCATATAATCCACATGATCACAGTCAAAATCACTGCATAAAGCACATACATCGGAACAGCCACGTTCCCGATCTTGAACAGTGTACCAGTGACCAGCGAACGATAGCTGTCCGTCAGGCCGGAAAGTGTCTGTCCATTGTTCGTACCATTCTTCAGGTACATCAGAATCACGCCATAGGTGATCAGCTGTGTGGAAAGTGTTACAATAAAAGGATGGAGTTTGAAATTCGCCACACTGAAACCATTGACCAGGCCGACCACACCGCCGACCACAATCACAATCAGAAATACTACGATAATGGGTGGCGCACTGGTCATATCCGGGAACACCTTGAATGTTGTCGTCAGCAATGACGCGGAAATACAGGCCGACAGGCCGACCACACGACCTGCAGAAATATCAGTACCGGTCAGCACAATGCAGCCGCCGATTCCAAGCGCGATCGGCAGCTTTGCCGCCGTCAGAGAAATGATATTCACAATGGAAGAAAGGCCGAGAAATGCCGGCACTCTCCAGGATATGTAGATAACTGCAAGCAGAATAATAATATACATCGCATTATTCAGCAGAATATCACCTATTTTCTTCTTGTTCTGCGAAGCAGCTTTGGAAGCTTCCTTCGCGGATGATTTGTTGTCTGCCACGATTGTTTCCCTCCTGTCCTTTATACATACTTCGCAGCGAGCGTCATAATCTCCTCCTGCGATGTGTTGCGTGCGTCTACCTCACCGGCCAGTCTTCCACCGGACATAACCAGAATCCGGTCACATACGCCCAGAAGCTCCGGCATCTCGGACGACACCATGATTACCGTTTTCCCCTGCTTTGCCAGATTCAGAATCAGTTCATAAATCTCATACTTCGCGCCAACGTCGATACCACGCGTCGGCTCATCCAGAAGCAGCACCTCCGGGTCTGTCAGGAGCCATCTGGCCAGAATGACCTTCTGCTGGTTGCCGCCGGACAGCGAGCGGATCTGCGTCTTCTGGCTCGGAGTCTTGGTCTCCATGGCTTTGATTCCCCACTCAGTCGCGTCATACATTTTTTTATCACTTAAAAACGGACCGTTCTTATATTTGGGAAGGCTGGAAATCGTTGTGTTCGCCTGAATGTCACGAATTCCAAAGATTCCCGTTGCACGCCGTTCCTCCGTCAGCATCGCGAACTTATTTCTGAGAGATTCCCTCGCGTTACGATTCATCATCCGCTTTCCATGTAACCAGACTTCTCCGCTTCTGCGCGTCGCAATACCGAAAATATTCTCTAACAGTTCCGTCCGACCGGATCCATCCAGTCCCGCCACGCCAAGCACCTCGCCCTGTCTTGCCACAAATGAGACATCCCGCAACAGCGAATATTCCGCGGTCATATTCTTTACTTCCAGCATTGGTTCGCCAACCACATTGTCCTTTTCCGGATACCGATTCGTCAGTTCGCGTCCGACCATCAGCCGGATGATCTCATTCATCATCAGATCCTTCGCAGCCTTTGTTGCGACCCACTGACCATCGCGCATGATTGTCACTTCATCGGAAATCCGCAGAATCTCTTCCATCTTGTGGGAAATATAGATGATACCGCATCCCTGATCGCGAAGCATATTGATGATGCGGAACAGATGCTCAACCTCTTCCTCTGTCAGGGAAGAAGTCGGTTCGTCAAATACAATGACCCTGGAATTGAAGGAGACCGCTTTCGCAATCTCGACCATCTGCCTCTGTGAAACCGGCATCGTGCTCATAACCGTCTTCGGATCCACATGCACATCCAGTTTATCAAAAACAGCCTTTGTTGCGTCGTACATCTTTTTCTCACTGGTTAACGGACACCATTTCGAAATCTTCGGGAAACGTCCCAGCCACATATTATCCATGACATTGCGCTTCAGAGCCTGGTTTAACTCCTGATGCACCATGGCAACACCATTCTCAAGCGCCTCCTTTGAAGTCCGGAAACTGACTTCCTTCCCATCCAGATAAATATGGCCGCTGTCCTTGCTGTACACACCGAACAGACACTTCATCAGCGTAGATTTCCCAGCGCCGTTCTCTCCCATCAGTGCATGAACCGTCCCGGCTTTTACCGTCAGGGATACATTGTCAAGCGCCTTAACACCGGGAAACGACTTGCAGATATTTTCCATTCTTAAAAGGGCTTCCAAACTGGCACCTCCTTATCTCACCCTACAGAATACGCAGCCGCATGAAATACACGGCTGCGTATCGTCAATCATTCATTTTCCCGTCTGCAACAATAACAGGACATTCTCCTGAATCATTGCCAGAACTTATTCCTCGCCAGTGTAGGTAGCATACGGAATGTTGACGCGCCAGGTGCCTACTACGTTATCCGCATCGACATCCGCGAAGGTGTCTGCGCCGGTCGAGTAGTTCACGACGATCTGAGCAATCGTCTCAGCCATACCATCCGCATCCTGCTTGATGGTTCCAACCATGGTTCCCTTGGCAATCGCATCCTTTGCTGCGTCCGTAGCGTCAACACCAAATACCGGAATCACGGTAGCGCTGCCATCCTCGAGGTTGTAACCACCATTCTGCAGAGCAGTTACAGCACCGATCGCCATCTCATCGTTATTCGCGATGACCAGTTCAACCATATTGCCATTCGCCTCACTGTACTGAGAAAGAATGGTCTGCATATAATTGTTGGTAGCCGCTGCGGACCATGCACCATCCTGGTCAACCAGATAGAGGTTTGTATTGCTGCTGTCATAGAAGGAAAGCTCCGGCTTGCCGGCCGCGGTCAGAACCGCATTGGCATCTTCCACACCATACTGAGTACGTGCAATCGCTTCCGCATTGCCCTCCTGACCCTTAAACATCACATAGGAGATCACGCCGTCACCGTTCAGATCTACCGCATCATAATTCTCTACCAGATACTCGCCGATCATCTCGCCCTGCATATGGCCGGCCATCTCATAATCCGTTCCAACAAACACAGCCTTGTCATAGCTGCTGACTGCTTCCTCGCTCACGGAACGGTTGAAGAAGATCACCGGAATATCCTGTGCGCTTGCCAGGTCAATGATGTTCTTCGCCGCATCGTCCGAGCCGCTGTCTACCAGGTTCACAACCAGAAGCGAGGTGCCCTTCGCAATGGCGGTATTGACCTGCTCCGTCTGCGTTGTCTGACTGTTGTTGCTGTCATAATCCTGATAGGAAACGCCCTTCGCATCCAGATCGGCATCGAGTGCGGAACGAACACTGGAGATGTAGGTATCACCATAGGTGTAATAGAATACGGAAATCTCGCCGTCAATTCCTGCTGTCTCAGCCGCTTCCGTAACCTCAGCCGCTTCCGTCTCCGCCGCCTCAGCCTCTGCTGCCGCAGCTGTCGTCTCTGCCGCTGCCGCCGTTGTCTCTGCCGTTGAAGAAGAACTGCTTCCTCCACACGCCGCCAGGGATAATGCCATGCAGGATGCCATAGTGAGTGCCAATGCTTTCTTTGTCAGTCTCATGTTCTAAAATCCTCCCTTTGCAATTATTTTGTCAAAATTGCCTGTCTTCCAAGCTGACAAGCCTATTATACTGTGAAAACTAAATAAAATCCATATAATTTTATTTTTTTATTTATAGATTTTTTTCAACTATTTCAAATCATGTCACTTTTCTGATCATTCTGTCCTCACTGCCTCTCTCTCCACAACCCGCTGCGGGCACATATAATATTTCCCCTCCGTCAGTTCGATCGTATCCGGAATTTCTTCACCGGTCACTTCACTCATGGCGATAGCGAACAATACTCTCGCGTACTGTTTCAGATCAATCTGCACCGTTCCCGCCAGCCTCCCGCGCGCAATGGCATCCAGGGCGGGGGTGGTTCCATCGATTCCCACAACAAAGACGGAATCGATATCCGCCCTCTCCAGCGCATCCACCGCACCGAGCGCCATATCATCGTTGTTACTGATGACGACCTCAATCTGTTCCGGATACTGATTCAGCCACTGTTCCATGAGGGCGGAAGCCTGCGTCCGCTCCCAGTTGGCAATCCCGCCGGCCAGCCGTTCGACCGGAACTCCTGCATCCTTCAGCGTCTGGATCGACCATTCCGTGCGGATCAGCGAGTCCTGATGGCTGGATTCGCCTTCCAGGAGCACATAGCTGATCACACCATCGCCATTGGGATCGACATCCTCAGGGGTATTCCGGAAATGATCGGCGATCATGCCGCCCTCCAGAACCGCAGACTCTTTGGCGTCCGAACCGACATAATAGAGTCTGTCCCATCGATTCATATCCTCCTCAACCGGCTGCCGGTTGAAAAACACAGTCGGTATCTCCGCCGTAGACACGCGGTCGATGACACCGGAAGCGTCCATACGATCCACCAGATTGACGATCAGCGCGTCGCAACCCAGGGAGATCAGCCGTTCTACCTGACTGTTCTGTGTGCTCTGGTTTCCTTTGGCGTCCTGAAAATCAAGCGTGACACGGGCGCCGGTTTCCAGTTCGTATTCTTTCACCCGCTTTTCCAGTTCGGCGCGGACATTATTGATAAAGGTATCGTCCGAACGATACAGACAGACACCGATGCGAATCGAATTCTTTTCTTCCTTTTTCTCTGCCTTGCAGGCAGAACACAGGCAGAATGCCGCCAGCAAAAGGATTGCTACTGATCTTCTGAGGATAGTTCCGCGCAACATATCGATTCCTTTCTACTCCACCGGATAAAGCATTTTCTCATACTGCGGCTGATACAGTTCCTGTTTTGTAATATAATAGCTCTGAAATTCCGTCTCGCCCTGCGAGACGTCTCCCCGGATTGCTGCAACCGCCTGCCGGATGCTTAGATATCCCATCGTATAATCATCCGTCACACAGATACCCGTAATCCATCCGCGATCGAGATCATTTAAAACCGACAGCGTGGTCCCCCGTCCATACAGCTCTTCCACACTAGATGCCCCCGCGCGATCCAGACGCAGCAGGGAGGCCGCCCATTCCAGACTCTGCTGGTCAGCCGCGACAAGAATCGTTCGCCTGGCAGCGGTCAGAGAAGTGGTCTCCGCCAGAAAAGACGGTTCCCGCGCATTCACGGAATACGTCACCGGAAATCCCGCATCCTTCAGAACCTCCACGATCCCATCTGAGAAATGGCGGGATGCGGAGTCCTTGTATGACGCGGAAAGGATCCAGACAGGTGTTCCCTTCTCATGACCCACCTCGATCTGTCTGCCAAGCAGTCTCCCCATCTCTTCATAATCAACGGAGAGAAGCGCCGCTGCCCGGCTTCCGCCCGTTCCGGTATTGACTGCCACGAAGGGAACCGTCGCCGCGCCGCCGGACATTTCCGCCGCGAATCGTTCCTCATCAACCGGAACCACAACCAGCGCGTCGGCTCCGTCCTGCTGTTCCCGGTTGACCCGCTCCATCTGCTGTTCGTGACTGCCCGCCTCATACAGGGTCAGAAAACTGACGTCCGCATTCCACTCCATGGCCGCCTGCTCCATTCCCTTGCGAAAATTGGTGTAATTGGCGTCCGTGTCATCGTCTATAATCACGGAAATCCGGTATACCTGTCTCTCCTGTTCCTTAATGATCAGATTGGTAGAAGACAGAAGAAAAAGGACGACAAGAACAGCCGCATACAAAACCCACAGTATCTTTTCCTTTTTACTGATCATGTTGCTCTTTCTCCAATACGGACTCATACGGTGTCGCAGGAAGATGAATCTCAATCCGGGTGCCCTCATCCGGCTCCGAATCAATCGTAAGCCCATATTCCCTGCCAAAATACAGCCGGATGCGTTCCTGGACATTCTTTACGCCAATTCCGGATCCCCGCTTCGACGACACATGAGACGCCCCGGAGAACAGATTTGCCACCTGTTCCTCTGTCATGCCAAGCCCGTTATCTTCCACTGACAGAACCAGACCATCGTTCCGCAGGAAAGCCCGGATCCGGATTTCACCGTCACCGTCCATAAACTCTATCCCATGATAAATCGCATTCTCCACCAGCGGCTGCAGCATTAGCTTCAGGCTGGCCAGATCAAGAACCTCCGGCTCCGCTTCAATCTCATAGGTAAACTTGTTCTTGAACCGCTTCTGCTGAATCATCAGGTAATTGCGAACATGCTCCAGCTCATCCCGGACCGATATGATGCTGCGCCCCCTGCTGAGACTGATCCGGAAGAACCGTGCCAGCGCCGTAACGACGCGAACGGCCTCTTCTTTCTGTTCATTTTCGATCATCCACACGATAATATCAAGCGTGTTATAAAGAAAATGTGGGTTGATCTGCGACTGCAGCGTGTCGAACTCACTCTTCCGTTTGGATTCGTGTTCCTCGACGATATCCTTCATCAGCTTCTGAATCTGCTTTGCCATATTGCCGATGGAACGACCAAGGTGCTGAATCTCATAAGAACCGCCTACATACACTTCTGTATCCAGAGCCCCCGCCTCGATCGCGTTCACCGATTTTTTCAGATTCTGAATCGGCGTTGTGATTCTGGCTGAGATCAGCGCATTAATGATGACCAGGATAAACAGGAAAAAAGCAATCAGAAACACCATGAACAGGTTTGTCTTCAGGTTATTCAGCGCAATTCCCCGTTCCGGCATGACACCGATCAGTTTCCAGCCGGTATAGCCCACGGTTTTCACCGAAATTTCGCGCCGTTCTCCCTGATAATTTTCATGATAGGAACCGTCATAATACTGCATGGCGGCTTCCAGATCCTCATCCGCCAGACCGGTGCCGATCAGCTGCATCTGCGGATGATAAATCAGTTCTCCTGTACTGCTGATCATATACAGATACCCGTCATTCACCAGCATAATGTTCTCCAGAAGCCGTCGCAGACTCGTATAACTCATATCAATCAGGAGCACACCCTGCTCGGTCGAGGTTCCGTTGGTAATCTCTACCGCACGGGACATGGATATCACCCAGCGGTACTGATTGTCGCCGCTGTCAAAAACGGACTGCACATGCGGCGTGGTGAAATGCAGATTGTCCGTTCGCTCCAGGGCATGCTCAAACCACTCCTCCATGCGGACGTCGTAATCCGTCTTCAGTCTCGCCGCCGGCACCGCCTGTAGCAGTTTTCCTTCTTTGGAAAACAGGGCAATATTGGCAATGCTGTCGCGGTTGCTGTCGTACAGAAGTGTGATTTCCTCATTGACCCGTTCTGTCGTCACGTCCGCGTTTTTAATGACGCCGTAATACAGAGAATCCGACAGCTTCATGATCGTGCGCAGCCAGGTGTCAACCGAGAGGTTGACCTGTCCCATCAGCACCCTGGTTTCCTCCTGCAGGCTCGCAGAAAACTGACCTGACAGTCTTCCATACAAAGATACGCCAATCAGGGTAATTGCAGCCAGGGCACTGACCGTGAAATACAGATAAATTGTCTGCCGGATACCGGCATTTCCCGACAGTCCGCCGGTTCTCCTGTCCATCTTCCTCACTCCCGCTTCTGCATCCCGCGATATTTCGTTGGCGACATGCCATACCGTTTCTTGAATACATAACTGAAATAGTTCTGCTCCTGATATCCCACCTTCTGCGCAATCACATAGGTCTTGTCATCGGTGGTGTTCAGAAGCTCCACCGCCCGATCCAGACGCAATTCGGTCAGATAAGCGATATAGGTCTGGCCGGTTTCCTTTCGAAACAGCGTGGAAAAATATGCCTGGCTCATATGCAGCTCGCGGCAGATCATCTCCACAGACAGATCCGGGTTCTGGTAGTTTTCCTGAATATATTTTCTCGCATCCAGAATCGCCCGCTTGCTCGTATTGTCCCGTTCCCGGTTCAGTCTCTCACTGATCCGAAACGCAATTTCAACCGTCCATTTCTCATATTCTTCCCCACGTCGAATCAGCTGCTGAACGTCCATATACTGGAGACCGGCAGCGAATATCTCACTCTCCTCCAGCCCATACTGCTGAACCATCTGCATCAGGATATTGAGAATCGAAAGCATGTAGAGCTGATGCTGCCGGATATGAACCTTTGCATCATCCATCCGCGCAATCAGACGATGAATGACACCCTCAATTTCCCGACGGGAACCAAACTTGACTGCCGCGATCAGGTCGTCTTCATCCTTTCTGTCAAATTGCAGATTCCCCCGGCTTACCGGTTCGACGTCGTTGATATAAATGGTCTCTCCTGTTCCCACAATCGCCTTGTAACCCAATGCGTCCAACGCAGACCGGTACGACGTGAGCGCCTCATCCAGCGACTGACAGCTGTGCCCGATGCCGATCGTCACGGTTATCTCCAGAATTTTCCGGCATTCCTTACAGATATCTCCCAGCTGATCGATGAGTCCGGTCTGCGTATTTTCCCCGTCAATGGTAATCAGAAGCGCCAGGCCTTCGGTCGAACGAAACAGAGCAAAGCGAAACCAGTTTTTCAGATTATCCTCGATCAACGCCGACACCGAAATCATCGCCAGTTCCTTCTGGTGAAAATCCGTAAAACCAGCCGCATCGTTCGCTTCCACGCTGATGACCGCGGCGATCCATTTGCGCGCGGCGGCCAGATCGATGCCATACTCCGTCAGCTTCTCCGGAATCTGACTGGCTCTGACTTTCCCGCTGACCAGTTCATTCAGGAACAGTTCCCGCAGGATCGGAAGGCTTTCCCGGTAGCTTTTCCTCAGGCGATCCAGGTCACGGCGCTGGCGGATTTCTTCATCCAGATTTTCCCTCACCTTCGTCAGAATCTGACTCAGTTCCTCCACATTGACCGGCTTGAGAATATACTCGGTCACTCCCAGCTTGATTGCCTGCTTCGCATATTCAAAATCATCGTATCCGGAGAAAATCAGCACCTTCATGGAAGGATATTTCTGATGGATGCATCTGGTCAGCTCCAGTCCATCCATATATGGCATCCGGATGTCCGTCATCAGGACGTCCGGCTCCAGCTGCTCAATCGTCTCCAACGCATCACGGCCATTTGCCGCGTCTCCCACAATCACAAATCCCAGCTTTTCCCAGGAAATTTTGCGGATAATGCCCTCGCGGATCTCTTCCTCATCATCCACCAGAAACAGACGGTACAGACTCATTCCTGATTCTCCCTCCCATTTTATCCAGAATATATTGATTTTCTGCTTCCGTGCGCACTGCGATCCGGTAATATCCCGCCCCCAGACCGGCAAAATTCATACAGTCACGAATCAGAATTTCCTCTTCCAGCATTCGGCGATACAACCATCCCGGCTCCGGCTCCCCCGGCATGGAAAAGAGAATGAAATTCGCTTCACCGGGATAGACGGTCAGCCCCAGTTTCGACAGTCCTTTGGCCAGGTGAGGCCGCTCCCGCCGCAGGAATGCTTTTGTCTGTTCCAGATACTCCGTCTGCCGCAAGGCTGCCACACCAGCCTCCTGCGCGGGGAGAGAGACCGACCAGGGCGGATTCTGTTTCCGCACGCGATCCCACAGGCCCGCTTCTGAACAAAGCGCATACCCCAGCCGCAGGCCCGCCATGGCATAGATTTTTGTAAACGCACGGATGACGATCAGATGGGGATTCTCCCCCAGCAGGGAGAGCGCGCTGTATTCCTTTTCTTCCGCAAGAAATGGCAGGAAGCATTCATCCAGGACCAGTGTGACATTGGCCCTGCGGCAGGCATCTGCCAGCTGCCGCAGCGAATCCGGACGCAGCAGGCGGCCGGTCGGATTGTTCGGATTGCAAAGGAACATCATGTCCGTCCCACGGATCGCATACATCAGTTCTTCCATCGGAACCGCGAATCCATCCGCCTCAGACAGAGCGATTGTCCGCACCCGGCAGCCCACGCTTTTCAGTGCGCTCCGATACTCGGAAAACGTTGGCTCCACGATCCCTGCACATCCCGGCATCCGCTCCCGCACAAGCTGCCAGATCAGTTCCACCGCACCGTTTCCACAGCAAATCCATTCAGAAGGGATCCCGTGATATCCGGCAATCGCCGCCGTCAGTTCACTGCACTGTGGATCCGGATAGCGGTCCCAGTGCGCCGCGCCACGCCGCAGAACCTCCTGCACCTCCTGCGGAAGTCCGAGCGGATTGACATTGACCGAGAAATCATATCGGATTTTCTTTCCGTAACGCTCTCCGCCATGCGTTCTCTCATTCATACCAAGCTCCTGTCTCTGCCTGTCCGTCTCATCCCGGGTATCCCATCCGCATGGCAACAATCCCCATCGTTGTGAGCACAAGGACAATTCGATACGCCATTCCCATCAGACGGTTGACCTGCCGGATGTCGTCCGGCCGGACCGGACGGCTGTCGTCTCCAATGTATGGTTTACGGCGAAGCTCACCAAAATACCAGGCATCCCCGGCCAGCCGGATGCCGAGAGCGCCTGCGCAGGCGCTCTCTCCCTGCGCTGAGTTCGGGCTCGCGTGACAACGGCGGTCCCTGCGCCAGACCCGCCATGCGCCCATACTGCTGCAGCCCGGCAGCAGACCGGCCGCCAATACGAACGCCAGCGCAGTCAGCCGTGCCGGAATCCAGTTCACCACATCGTCCAGCCGCGCGGCAGCTCTGCCAAAATACAGATAGCGTTCATTGCGGTATCCCACCATGGAATCCATGGTATTCACAGCTTTATAGAAAAAACCGCCCAACGGGCCGAAAAACAGCATCCACAGAAGCGGCGCCGTCACTCCGTCCGACGTGTTCTCCGCCACCGTCTCCACCGCCGCCCGCGTGATCCCGGCTTCCGTCAGCCGCTTCGTATCGCGTCCGACAATCATGGACACCGCCTCCCGGGCGCCTTCTACATCCCCCGCTTCCTGCGCCCGGCAGACCTTCATGCTCTCGGTTCGAAGCGACTTTGCCGCCAGAAGCTGTCCGCACATCACACACATGAAACCAAAACGCAGATACGGATGTAGGAAGCCAGCTACAGCAAGCACCACAGCCGCGGCCGCCATGCTGCACGCCGGAACCAGAACCGCCAGTACGCACCCGGCAGCCAGTTCCCCTCCGTCCGTTCGCGGAAACAGGCGGCGCAGGACAGCTTCCAGTCTGACAATCAGCCAGCCGATTGAGCGCACCGGATGCCACCATCCCTGCGGATCGCCGATCCAGGCATCAAGAAGAACTCCGATCCAGACTGCCGCCAGAAATTCCTTCCAACATCCTGTCATTTTCTCTGATTCGCTCCTGTCTGCCCATCTGAGTTTTCTTCCTGTGAATCCGATGAACCGGCACACATCGTTTCCGGCGTTCCACGGATATACGTGGGAATCCCGCAGATCATGCGAATCACCGTATCCGCCTGCGCTGCCAGCGTCTGCCCGGCCATTCCACAGAGCTCACGATAGCGTCGTTCTCCCGCATCGACCGGCACAATCCCGCATCCGACCTCATCCATCGTGATAACCTGCGGCGGCTGTCTGAGCAGCAACCGCAGAAAATCATCCGTATTGATTCCCTCTGCTGCCATCTGACGAAGCATCTCATGAAAATTCAGGATGCATCTGGCCCCAACCGCCGAAACCCAGGAATCCGTCCTGCCATCCACGAGCGAAACCAGCCAGCTATCCGTCCTTCCTGCTTCCTGATCTGCGAGCAACTGTCTCGCAAAGGCCTCTTTTCCCTGATTTCTGCCTCCGACAATCAAAATCATTCCCGCTTCCTCCTTCCTATCGACAGACCGCAAGTACCGCCACCATGACGAGTTCCGCCACCTGAAGAAAAAAACCGGCCAGGTCGCCGGTCATTCCGCCAAACTCCCTCATCGCCATCCAGGCATACCACGCAAATACGAGAAGGACGGCCGCCAGAATTGCCAGCGCAACAACCGGCGCAGTGCAACTATACAAAAAGCAGAAGGAAACGAGAATCCATACGCCCATCGCTGCGTGAACGGCACGCACACCCGCATGTGCGGCAAATGTGCTCGCCAGGCCATCCTTTCTCGCCTTCGGAAGCAGTGTGACCGACAGGCCGCTGAAGGCTCTCGCCATCACATGAATTCCGCCAATTGCCGGAAAGGCGTCTGCCCCCAATTCCGAAAACGCAGCCGCGTAAAGCAGCAGATAGACACAGCCGCCGATCACGGCAAAAGCGCCCGTATGTGCATCCTTTAATATTTCCAGCTTTCTTTCCCGTTCGGCAAAGGAGCTTCTCGCATCCACCGTATCCAGAAAACCATCCATATGGATGCCCCCCGTGATGATCAACGGGATCGCCGTGCCAATGCAGGCATACGCGACCGTTCCGAATGCTGCCCGTATATGCACGGCACAAAAAAATGTCTCCGCCGCTCCGATCACGACACCAATCAGCGGGAAAAAACACAGCGCGTACCGCATTCCCGCGTCACTCCATTCGATGGTCGGCATGGGAATCCTGGAATACATGGAAAAAGCGATCACAAAACTCTCCGCCAGGTTTCCCCTGGTCTCAGTCCGCTCTTTTCTCCTCCCATCGGAAGATTTTTCCGTGTCGTCCATCATATCTGTCTCCCTTTTATCGCAATCGGTATTCCGTATACCACTTCCGTCACCTGATCGGCCATCTGTGCCAGCCGCTGGTTCACCATCCCCAGCAGACGAATGTAGCGCATGACCGGTTCGTCATAAAGCACTCCGTCCGCCGAGACATCGCCGGTTACTACGACAAGCGTCTGCACCTGCGCGCACAGACGCCCGACCCCGCCCACAATCCGCTCCACGATCGTCTCATCGGTTCCGCCCACATCGAACTGCTCATTTGCCGTCAGGTTGGTCATGCATTCCAGCAAAGCCGCCGCGTCTGTCCGTTTTTCGGCATGCGTGAGCGCAGACTCCTCTCCGGAAACCGGCAGCCGGAGTTCCTCCAGTCTGCTGCCACATTCCACAGTGATAAAATGCTTTCCCTCACGCATCCGGCGATGCCTCTGCACCCGCCTGCGGCCTTCCTCTCCCTCTGCCTTCATGGTAGCGACATAATACCGAACCGGACTGCCACTTTCCATGACACAACGCTCCGCATAGGCCGACTTGCCGCTGTCGCTTCCTCCGAAAATCAAATGCAGCATTGTTCGCTCCTCATCGATTCAGGAAATTCCGGATCCAGTCCGGGTTAGACAGATAATACAGATGCGGGAATCCGGCAATCAGGTTCTCTTCGATATGCATACACGGCCACGATTCTCCCGACACAGACTTCGTTGCCAGCATGGCCTCTCCCGGCTCCGTACTCTCCCAGTAATGAAACTCGTGTCCACGAATCGAATCCTTTGCACCGGCTGCCGCAATGGTTATATAGCCAAACTGCTTCGACCGCTTCTCCGTGCGAAAACCACGGCCATGAATCAGCCCGACCATATCATACTCCATGCGGCCGGCCGCCTGCAGCCGGTCATGCAGATACAGAAAGCCTCCGCATTCCGCAAGAATCTTCACCCCGCGCGCATAAGCCGCACGGATGTCTTCTATCATTCCCTGATTGCCTGACAGACGCTGCGCATAAATTTCCGGATACCCGCCTCCCAGAAGCAGCCCGTCCAGATGTTCCGGCAGATGTTCGTCGCGCAAAGGAGAAAAAGGCACCAGTTCCCAGCCGTTTTTCCGCAGAAAATCCATGTTTTCCTGATAATAAAAACAGAATGCCTCATCCTTCGCAATACCCATGCGGCGCGGCTTTTCGCCCTTTTGCAGAGTTACATGGGGTAACGGGTCTTTCCATTCGATCTCCGGCTCCTGCCGCTCCCCGGTATAGCCGGCCAGAGTCAGCAGCTTACCGACATCCAGCGTTTCCGCCATCCGATCCGCGTACTGTTCCAGGCTCGTCCGCAGGTTCTGCTGTTCAGCCGGAATGGTCAGCCCCAGGTGACGGCTCTCCAGCTGCGCCTCCTCGCATTCCGGAATCGCGCCCAGAACAACAACCCCCTGTTCCTCCAGACGGGCACGGATTTTTTCCAGCGTAGACACCGGCGTCCGGTTCAGAATCACCCCCGCAATCCGGCTGTCTCTGTGGTATTCCCTGAATCCTTTCAGTTCTGCCGCCAGCGAAAGACTGCTCTTTCGTCCGTCCAGCAACAGAACCACCGGCGTATCCGTAATTCTGGCGATATCATAGGAGCTTGCCTGGCTGGTGCAGCCGCCCACGCCATCATAAAATCCCATCGCACCCTCAATGACGGCGATGTCCGCGTCCTTACAATAATTCACGAACAGACCGTCCAGATCCTTCTCTTCAAGAAAAAAGCTGTCCAGATTACATCCCGGAATGCCAAGCACAAAGCGATGAAACATCGGGTCTATGTAATCCGGCCCACATTTGAAGGAAGCACATTTCAGTCCCTGTCTGGAGAGAAGAGCAAGAAGACCAGAGGTGATAACAGTCTTGCCGGCGCCGCTTGCCGGCGCCGCGATCATCACCCTCGGAATCTTCGGGCGGGCCGTAGCAACCGCCGCGGTTTCGCCGGCTGCCTGCCCTCCTCCCTCTCCAGCCGCAATCACATAGATGGGATTCTGCCCCTGCATCAGATGATATCTTCCTCTTACCTGTGCCTTCGACGCCTGGATACAGGTGACATCCGGTTCGATCCCCCGGTTCTGAAAATACTTCATCACCCGCGTCAGGCTTTCCAGCGCAATCACATTGATCACCACCCGGATCCGCGGATTGCGTTCATACAGAAAATCCAGGATCGTCTCCATCTCACCGCCGCTGCCTCCGACAAAAGCACAGTCAGGAACCGGAAAGCCGGCAAGAGACTCCGGAACATGCCCGGGAACCACCGTGACATTGCTCACATCAAACCGCTCGCAGTTTACACGGATCAGACGGCATCCCTCCTCTCTGCGCTCAAACGCATAGACATGTCCATTTCGCGCCGCGAGAGCCGCTTCTACCGTCACCGACCCGGTTCCTGCCCCGATATCATAGACGACACTGTCATCCCGTATCTCCAGCTTTGACAGGGAAACTGCCCGAACCTCCTCTTTTGTCATTGGGATCTCGCCCCGCATATACCGTTCATCTCTCATAACTGTCTTTCCCTTCCTGCCCGATGTCATCCGGCAAATATTCAGGAACCGTTCCTGTCCGTTCCAACAGGATACAGGAAAGCCCGTCGTCTCCCGCGTATTCCGTAAACGACGCAGCCGTCCCGGAGAGCACCTGTTCCTGTGGATATCCCAGCCGTATTCCCGCCGTCACCCGCGCCGTTCCCCAACCGCCGTTCGTCAGACGCAGACAGACATCACGGATGGCGTGCATGCCACCAAGCAAAAGGAATACTTTCTCATACTCTCCCAAAAGCAGGACCGGATCAACGTCCCGCCCGTGTGCACTGGCCAGATGCCAGTCCTCCCAGCCGCAGCCCAGCCGTGCGGCAAGCGCGGCCGCCGAAGAAACTCCCGGACAAATCCGCACACAAAATCCCTCTTCTCTGAGCGCCTTCACCAGCGACAAACTCCCACTGTAAAAGCCGGTGTCGCCGGAACAAACCACCGCCGCATTTACACATTCCGGGTGCTCCGTGAGCCACTCCAGAACCGATTCTGCCCGGTAGCGCGCGGCCCGGGGAACCGCTCCCACAAATTCCGCGGCCGCATCCAGCATCCTCTGCGCCCCGAGAAGGGCGTCACAGCTTTTCAGCGTCTCCACCGATTCCATGGTCAGATGCCTGCCGCTCATCCCCATCCCAATCAGAGAGACGCGGCGCACAACCGGCTCGCCTGCAACCGGTTCATCTGCGGCAAATTCATCCAGCAGCCGCAGCGCCTCCCGCAAAGAAATTCCTTCCTCACGCAATGGTCTGCGGATCACCACAATACCGATGCCGCAGCACACGGCTGCTTCCAGCTTCTGCGCAAACCCGCCCCGGCTGCCGGATTCTTTGGTCACTAGCCATCTCGCCCCAGTCTGTCGGATCATGGCCACATTCATTTCCATGGAAAAAGGGCCCTGCATGGCAATCAGATGAGAGCCTCTTACCCCCAGCGACTCGCACGCCGCAACAACCTTGCTGTCCGGCAAGATTCTCGCATACAACCGCTCTCTCAGGCGCTCATCTGAAGCGAACGCCCCCAGTTCCCTGCTTCCGGTGGTCAGGAACACGGCGCCTTCCCGTTCAGCCAGAAAGGCAGCCGCCTCTGCGGCGGAGGAAACCTCAACCAGCGATTCCCCCGACGTATGCTGCGCCTTTCGCAGGACACGCCGGCAGGAAAGGCCCAGGCGACTGCAGACCTCACGCGCGGTCTCTGTCACCTCACGCGCATAAGGATGAGTCACGTCCAGAACCAGTTGCGGCCGTTCCTCTATCAGGAAGCGCTCCATTCCGGCATGATCGAGCCGGCCCTGATGAATCCGTACGCAGGAATCCTCCGGCAACAGCTGTTCCCCGTATTCCGATACAACCGTAACGACAACCGGTATCCTCTTTTGTCTCGCATACTCTGCCAGTTCCCTTCCCTCCGACGTTCCGCCAAGAATCACTATCTTGCTCAATCTACATCAGCCTTCCTGAATTGTTCCTTTTTCCGGATCACAACCGCATCCTCGACAGCCACCGCAACCGTCACACCGCCATGCACCGTTTTTCGAACCAGTAACGCGTCTGCGCAGACGGCTCCGCACCCGATTACAGCTGCCCGTTCGCATACGGAACCACAGCCGGTCACCTGGCGCACAAAATCGGACTCGGTAAATTCCCCCTCTGCGTCCGCCAGTATGGCAGCCGGGAATGTATGATATGGCACGCCGATATTCCGGGCGAATTCCACCATACCTGCCTCTTCCCGTTTCAAATCGATACTCGCCACCGAACGGATCGCCCGCATATCCAGATTGTTCGATTCCAGAGTCTGCCTGACGGCGCTCTCGATCCCGGCACAGGCCGTCCCTCTCCGGCAGCCGATTCCGACCGTCAGCACACGCGGGACCAGTCGCAAAAACGCCGCATTCTCCCGCAGAAACATGGCAATCCAGCTTCCGGAATCCGGACGCAGACCGGCTGTCACCCATACGTTTCGCCGGCACATCTGTCCGCTCGTATATCCTTCCGGTATCCCATCCTCGATGGCAAAATCGCTGTAAAATCCAACCGCTTCTCCGTTTACCAGGGCGGCTGCCGTCCGTTTTGCCTCTTCCCGATCTGCAATCGAAAGGCCGTGTGCCTTCGCCCACTCATCCACCGCCAACAGCCCCTGTGCGTCCGACGCCGTCGTCACCACCGGTACTGCCCCAACCATCCCAGCCGTCCTTCTGGCCAGCGCATTGGCTCCGCCCACATGTCCTGACAACAGAGAAATGGCGAAATGTCCCTGTTCATCCACACACAACACGGCCGGATCGGTCATCTTATCCTTCAGCCACGGAGCAATCGCACGAACCGCAATTCCTGCCGCCCCTATGTAAATCAGGCCGTCTACCTTTCCGAACACCTGCCCGGTCCATTCCGTTACCGGAACATCAGACGAAACCACCCCCGGCGTCCCTTTCGCTTCTTTCAGAAACCGCTCACGGACGTAGCCCCGGCAATCCTCGCCCTGCTCCCCGAACTGCTTCACCAGTTGTCCGCAAAGTCGGGCTCCGGCTCTGGTAAATCCGATCACCGCCAGTCTCATCGCTCTCCCTCCCGGTCTATGTCCAGGGGCTCATCCGCCGGATCATCTCCATGCGCATCCTTCCATCTCTGCAGAAGCGTCTCCGCTCCCTTTGTCTGACCAGTCACCGCGCAGGAGGAAGAAAACGTCATCACCTCGACGTGCAGCCTGCCGTCCGACCAAGTCTCCATATGAGCCTTCGCATGTTCCGCGGCCTGATTCAATACCGTTTCTGCAATCCCTGCTTCCCTAAAGGCTTGCACCGCCTCCTCCGTCGTGTTGCAGGCAAGAATCCGCTCCTGCAGAGGACACTGTGTCAAAGGCACCAGCCGCGCCATCTCTTCCATCCGTCCGTCTCCGTATTTCGAATGCGTATTCCTCATACCGGCAGATACCTTAATCAGCTTACCTATATGTCCGACATACAGCACATCCGGGAAGCCCTCCTCTGCCAGCATTCGAACCGACTCAGCGACAAAATTGCTGCAGATAACCGCCTCGCCCACCGGCACACCCAGGCGCTCCCGCAGGAATCCTTCCCCGTAATTTCCCGGAGCCATCAGCGCGACCCGTTCCCCCGCCACGGCCTTCATATGGATATCCAGGCGGATCGTCTCCAGCAAAGCCTCCTCGCTCATTGGTCGCACAACGCCGGTCGTACCAAGAACGGAAATTCCACCGACGATGCCCAGCTTCGGATTGAACGTCTTCGCTGCGAGTCCGACTCCCTCCGGAATCGCCACCGTAATCTTTAACGTTCCCTTAAAATCCGTTTCCCGGCAGATCGCATCCACCGCGGACAGAATCATTCTTCTGGGGACCGGGTTGATCGCATAATGCCCTGCCGGGCAGGAGAGACCGTCCTTCGTCACCATACCAATGCCCCTGCCGCCGGTCAGATATAACAATGGGTACTGTTCCAGCCAGTAACCGGAGCCATCCCGTCTCAGGGTCTCCAAACCGTCCATATCAATTCGTTCCGCTCTGGCATAGACCCAGACGCCATTCGTCACATCCGGGTCATCTCCGGCGTCCTTGCGTACCCCAAACCAGACTTCTGAGTCCTCTCCCGTACAGGCGACCGTCTTCCATCTGTCACGCATTCCATCCGGAAGCGTCAGCGTCACTTCCCGGAGTATCATTCCTGTTATGGCAAATACCGCCGCCGCCCTGGCTGCCGCCGATGCGCAGGTTCCTGTCGTATAACCGTTCCGCAGCTTCCGCTCACTCACTCTTATTCTCCCGCATCTCGCGCCTGCGCTTCGTCATAAGTCCCCCGATCCGTCCGCTCTCCCTGGAGGTCAGGCTTCTCCATCCGCCGGAAAGCACCCGATCCTTCAGCCCCAGTTCTTCCACAATTTCAAATTTCAGCTGTTCCTCCGGCGTCATATGTTCCACATCAAATGGTTTCTTTTCTTTCTTCGATGGCATAAACAGACACACTCCCTTCTTCGCCGCATACGCGCCTTCCGTCTCATTCTGTCCATTTTTCCATCGTTTATGCATGTCATGAAGCATACACTTTTCCATGATACAAAGAACAGGATACCGTCTGTTCACAGTACCCTGCTCTCACATCCTATTCCTGCGGCACAATCTACTTCTGCTGTGCGGCAACTGCCTCAATATCCACGTCCGCCACGTCTGCGTCATCCACATGACTGCGGTTCGGAAGCTGCTTGATACTCAGGCTGATCTTGTGATCCTCGCCGTTAAAATCAACGACCTTCGCCTCAATATGCTGACCGATCTTCAGAACATCCGACGGCTTGTCGACATGTTCTCTGGAGATCTGTGACACATGAAGCAGCGCATCCACGCCCGGCTCCAGTTCAACAAACGCACCGAAATCGGTCATACGGGCAACCCGTCCCTCGACAATATTGCCGGTCGCGTACTTCTCAGCAGCCTTCACCCACGGATTCTGATCCGGGAACTTCTTGCTCAGGGCGATCTTCTCTCCGTTGATGTCCTTGATCAGCACGGTCACCTTGTCACCGGAGTGGAAGACCTTCTTCGGGTTCTCCACACGTCCCCAGCTCATCTCGGAGATATGAAGCAGACCGTCTGCTCCGCCCAGATCGATAAAGGCACCGAAATCGGTCACATTCTTCACTACACCATCCACGGTATCTCCCGGATGGATGCGGGCAAACAGAGCCTCCTGCATCTCTTTCTTCTTCGCAATCATCAGCTGCTTGCGGTCACCGATGACTCTTCTTCTCTTCGGATTGAATTCGGTAATTACAAATTCGATCTCCTGATCTGCATACTTGCTCAGATCCTTCTCATACGTGTCAGATACCAGGCTGGCCGGAATAAAGACACGGATATCTTCGACGCTCACACTGAGACCGCCATCCAGTACCTTCTCAACCTTCGCGGTCAGAACTTCCTTGTTCTCGAACGCCTCTTCCAGGCGCTTATTGCCCTTGTCCGCAGCCAGGCGCCGATAAGAAAGCGCTACCTGACCCTCACCGTCGTTCACCTTGACGACCTTGGCTTCCATCTCATCGCCGACCTGAACCAGACTGCGCAGATCCGCGTTGGACTCATTGGTGTATTCATTTCTCGGGATAATACCGTCTGACTTGTATCCAATATTCAGGACAATCTCGTCTTCCTTTACATCAATCACTTTGCCAGTGACAATCTCTCCCGTATGGATCGTCTTCAAAGACTCCTCCAGCATTTGCTCAAACTCGTTTAATTCTGGCATTAGTATGAACCTCCTCAATTCCTCGATTATTTGATTTGGGGTGGACGCCCCGGCTGTAATACCTACGCTGCTCACAGAATTCACACATTCAGGGTTGAAATCGTCTGGTGACTGAATAAAATAAGTGTCCTGACATTCGCGTCGGCAGATCTCGTAAAGCTTCTGTGTATTGGAGCTGTGCTTTCCCCCGATAACAACCATCACATCTACTTCAGAAGCAATCCGCTTCGCCTCCACCTGTCGTTCCTGTGTTGCATTGCAAATCGTATTTAAAACAAGTATATCATAACCCTTTTTCTCAAATATTTCAACTAAATCTTGAAATTTATTGTAATTAAATGTCGTCTGTGCCACGACGCACAGCGGCTCCCCCGGCGGGACAGGCAGATTCTCCGCCTCGGAAGCATCCTGCACAACGAGCGTACGTTCGTCTCCCCATCCACGGATTCCCTCGACCTCCGGATGCGTCGGATCACCGACAATAATCACGCGGCGGCCATTCGCATTCTGTTCCTCCACGATGCGGTGAATCTTCTTCACAAAGGGACAAGTCGCATCCACTACCGTGATTCCGGGACGGTCGAGCAGCCGGTCAATCTCCCGGCTGACGCCATGGGAACGGATCACAACGACTCCCTGCTCCAGTTCCGCCAACTCCTGTACGGTCTCCAGCACCCGGACGCCATTCTTCTCCAGATCCTCCACCACCTGCTCATTGTGGATGATCGGGCCAAAGGTACAGACCGGCCACTCTGCCTTTCCGATCTGCTCATACACCGTATCGACCGCCCGCTTTACACCGAAACAGAAGCCGGCTGTCTTCGCCACCGTCAGCTTCATCCTGCGTCCACCTCCGCCTGCTTTTCCAGGCCATGAGCGACTGCTGTCCGGATAATCGCATCCACCACCTCAGCGATCGTCATCGTGGAACTGTCAATCCGCACGGCATCCTCAGCCATCCTAAGCGGCGCGGTCTCACGGCTCATATCCTGTTCGTCTCTGCGAATGATATCCCGCTCAATTTCCTCCGGATCGCACGCGATTCCTCTCTCCCGCAGTTCATTCACACGGCGTCTGGCCCGCACTCCGGCATCCGCCGTCAGATAAATCTTCGCATCCGCATCCGGAAGGATACAGGTTCCGATGTCCCTTCCGTCCATGATCACGTCCGCTGCCGCTGCCAGCGACCGCTGCAGCCCCGTCAGATGCTGCCGCACCGGCGGGTATGCGCTCACCTTCGAAGCCGCGGCGCCAACCTCCTCCGTGCGGATCTCTCCGGTCACATTCTCTCCATTCAGAAGGACCTGCTGCGCCCCCTCCTCATGGCAAATCGTAATCTGTGCCCCGGCTACGGCCGCGCACACCCGTTCCCCATCCGCCGGGTCAATGCCGCCACGCAGCATGTAAAGCGCAATCGCACGGTACATGGCGCCGGTATCTACATAGACAAATCCCAGCCGCTTCGCAGTCAGCTTTGCAATCGTACTCTTGCCCGCACCCGCCGGGCCGTCAATCGCAATATTAAATGTATTCCGTCTCATCGTATTTCACTCCTGTCCGTCTCAGCCGTCTCCCACAGCGTCAGAACGCCACGGCAAAACCGCCCGCTTCATTATATCCGAATTACAGGAGCAAAACAACCATAATTTTGCGGCTGGTCTCACTGCTCCTTTGCCTTTGGATATTCCGTACACAAATACCGATACGGCGGTTCATCCTCCTCAATCTCCGGGAAGCGCCCCATCTCCTCATAGAAGCGGTTGTCATTCTCATCGTCGTTGCACATGGAGACCTCTCCCAGAAGCACCGGACCACCCTCCGTCTGCGTGACAAAATCATGATACAGATATTGCGTAATCGTGATACTCTCACCCGGAGTCAGACGGATCTTCGTTCCCGCCGGAACCACCCGCTTCACACCATCTGTCACAACCGTCACATCCGTATCCAGAATACTGCCGTCTTCCGCGCCATTGTACACTGTAATATCAATATCATTGCCGCCCCGGTTGATGATATCCTCCATCTTGCTCCAATGGTAATGGAGCGGCGCCGTCTGCCCCGGATAAAGCATCAGAATCTTCTCCGCATAAGGTTTCTTATAAACCGGCATCTTCAGATTCCCATTGCGAATGGTCACCAGGGCGAACCCGACCTCGTCGAACTTGCCAAGGCCATAATCTGTGATATCCCACCCCAGCATGTTATCACGAATCTCGTCGCACTCCGGCCCCTTCGATGCCCACTCCTCCGGCGTCCAGCTGCAAAACGGTGGCAGGGAAAAGCCCTGCTCCTTTGCCAGCGCTTCCATATCCCGGATGACCTGATTGATTCTTGAACGCTTCATAATATCTTTCTCCCTTCTTTATAGTAAACGACGTAAGTCGTTTTACTTTGCGCCTGACGCAAGGCAGCGTAAGCTGCCATCCCTTGTGCGTCAGTGTGCATCATTTATAGTGAATGACAAAAGAATTTTGTCGTTCACTATAAATAAAGATCACTGCATAATCCCCTTTATATCCGTATCATAACATAAACAGGCAAAAGAATCCACCCAAAATAGAAAATCACTTCAAAGCGCCTGACGATTCTGTAGCCAGATCTTCGTAAGCAGAATATACATCCATTATCATTCATCCTCGTACAAATATGATCCAGAAAATCCCATTTTTTATTCGACACAAACGGTTTGACAACCGTTCCGATTCGCGTTAATATGATAGCGTCAGGCGCAGTTTCCTGAACACCAACTCAACAGGAGGCATTGAGAACATGAGTAAGAATCCTTACGCAGGTACGAAGACAGAAAAAAATCTCTGGGAGGCTTTTGCCGGTGAATCCCAGGCACGCAACAAATATACCTTCTTCGCTTCTGTTGCGAAGAAAGCAGGCTATGAGCAGATTGCGGCGCTCTTCCTGAAGACTGCAGAGAATGAGAAAGAACACGCCAAGTTGTGGTTTAAGGCACTCGGCGAACTTGGCGATACGCCGGAGAACCTGCTCCACGCAGCCGAAGGTGAAAATTATGAATGGACCGATATGTACGATCGGATGGCAAAGGAAGCGGATGAAGAAGGCTTCCATGCGCTGGCCGAGCAGTTTCGCGGCGTTGCGGCTATCGAGAAGAGCCACGAGGATCGCTACCGCGCACTGCTGACCAACGTAGAGACACAGGCTGTCTTTGCCAAAAGCGGCGTGACGATCTGGGAGTGCCGCAACTGCGGTCATCTTGTCATTGGCACAGAAGCGCCGAAGGTATGCCCGGTCTGCAATCATCCGCAGAGCTATTTCGAAGTACGCGCAGAGAACTATTGAACGTAACAAGCCAGGACGGCGGAAAATCCGGTATGAAACCCTGTGTCAAGCTTGCTTGTAAACAGGTTTTCATACCGGATTTTATATTTTCTGTTTTTCTTTCACACTCTGCCCACCAGCCAGCCGGACAGCAGTACAATCATGACCCCGGCAATTTCCGCCGCCCCCATGGTTTCCTGATAGAGGAACACACCGATCAGGGAGGCCGTCACCGGTTCCACCGTCGCAATCACGGCTGCTTTGGTATTGTCCATCCGCGAAAGCCCCGCCGTATAAAGAACATAGGCCAGCGTTGTCACCAGCAGGATCATCCCGGCGCTTAAGAACCAGAAGGTTGGCGATGCGAAGCTTTGAAGCGTCATGCCGCCAAGGAAGCACTGCGGAATCATGCAGACTCCGGCAACCAGGAAGGTATAAAAGGTGATGGTCAGCGTACCATATCCCCGTCTCAGCGCGAAACGACTGAAAATACTGTAGAGCGCATAGCCAAGACCCGCGCCCAGACCAATCAGGAGCCCCGTCACGTTCAGATGACCCGTCTCTGTCCCCAGACCGGAGACCAGACCGCAGCCCACGACCGCGGCGGCAACCGCCGCACATTTCTGCCATGTCAGACGCTCCCGAAAGCATACCGCGGAAATCAGCGCCACGAAAATCGGTGACGTATACAGAAGCACCGCTGCAGTTGATAAATCCAGTATTTCAATGGACTTAAAATAACAGGCATTAAAGAAAAGAATACTGGCAATTCCGGTTCCCAGAAAACACCAGACATCTTTCCTGTGAAGTTTCAGCTGACTCCGGTCGCAAACAAACAGACCGATCCCCATGACGACGGTATTACCTATGCTTCGCAGCGCCACAATGTCCATCGTCGTCAGACCGTACTCCCGCAGTCCCCGCACCCAGATTCCCATCGTCCCCCAGATCACGGCCGCAGCGGCGACCAGGAGCCATGCCATGTGTTTCGTTCCTGTCATCTTACGCCATATTTTCCTTCGCAACCAGCCGATCCGCACCATACCGCTCGCGCAGCTTCGGTTTTTCAATCTTCCCTGTGGAGTTTCTCGGAATGTCTGCAAAAATGACTTCCTTCGGACGTTTGTAGCGGGGGAGCTGATTGCAGAAGGCATCAATTTCTTCCTTTGTACAGGTCATCCCTTCCCGAATCTCAATGATCGCCGCCGCTTTCTCGCCCAGCCGTCGATCCGGCAGACCGATGACCGCGACATCCCGGACCTTCTCGAAGCTGCGCAGGAAATCTTCAATCTGTACGGGATAGAGATTCTCTCCGCCGCTGACAATCACATCTTTCTTGCGGTCGACGAGGAAATAGAATCCGTCCTCATCCTGCATCGCCATATCTCCGGTAAAGAGCCAGCCGTCCCGCAATGCTTCCGCCGTGGCCTTCTCATCGTTGTAATAACAGGTCATCACGCCAGGACCCTTCACGCAGAGTTCACCGACCTCACCCTGTCGGACCGGATTACCGTCCTCGTCCACGATCTTGCATTCCCAGCGATAGCCCGGCACACCGATCGCGCCGACCTTATGAATATTTTCCAGGCCGAGGTGGACACAGCCGGGGCCGGTCGACTCAGAAAGGCCATAATTGGTATCGTAGTCATGATGCGGGAAGTATTCCTTCCATCTGCGAATCAGAGACGGCGGAACCGGCTGCGCGCCAATGTGCATCAGACGCCACTGATCCAGCTGATAATCGGAAAGCTTCACATCCCCGCGATCCAACGCATCCAGAATATCCTGCGCCCACGGCACCAGAAGCCAGACAATCGTACACTGTTCACTCGACACCGCCGAAAGAATCGTCTCCGGTTTGGTTCCCTTCAGGAGTACCGACTTGCTGCCCGCGACCAGACTGCCCATCCAGTGGAATTTCGCGCCGGTATGATAGAGCGGTGGAATGCACAGGAAAACATCGTCGCGGCCCGTCTTATGATGAATCTGTTCCATCTGGGCGGCCTGCGTCAGGCTCTGATGCTTATGCAGAATCGCCTTCGGGAAGCCGGTCGTCCCCGATGAGAAATAAATGGCGCCGAAATCGTCATCGGTGATCTCGATCTCCGGCGAAAGGCTGGAGCAGTCCGCCACCAGTTCCAGATAGCTTTCCGCAAAGCTGGGGCAGTTATCGCCCACATAGATCAGCAGACGATGCTGGATGAGACGGTCTGCATTGGTCTCCAAGCGTCCGATGAACGCCGGGCCAAAGACAATGATATCGACCTCCGCAAGCTCCGCACAGTAAAGGATCTCATCCGCACTGTAGCGGAAATTAAACGGCACGGCGATCGCGCCGGTCTTCAGAACGCCAAAATAAATTGGCAGCCACTCCAGACAGTTATACATCAGAATCGCTACCTTATCGCCCTTTTTAATTCCCCGGCTGATCAGCATATTGGCAAACCGGTTGGCTTTCTCATCAAATACGCTCCAGGTAATCTCCCTCCGGTATGGCTTGAACCCGGTCGGCTGAATGAGGTCAAACTCCTTCCAGGTCATTCTCCGTGTGTCTCTCTCCTCCGGATTGAGTTCGACAAGCGCGACCTCGTCCGGGTACAGTCTGGCGTTTCTCTCCAGATACTCTGTCACTGGCATGATAATTCGTTTCCTTTCTCCCCGTATTCCGTCGAAAATTTTGCGCGTTAAACTTCGACTCTTTCACTCACTAAAGTACCACTTTTTTGAGAAAAAGTCAACGCAAATCGGCATCATTGTCTCTCATCCCAGCCAAGCATCCATGGGGTCTCCCACTGGTAGCGGTTCATATCGACAACCCCGTCCTCGGATACCTCAATTCCGTCTGCTCTCAGCAGACGAATCTGTTCATTTCCCTCACCGGAAGAAAACGCGCTCGACACTCTGCCCTCTTTTGTCACCACCCGATAACAGGGAATCTGCTCCGAATCCGGAACTGCATGCAGCGCATAGCCGACCACCCTTGCCCAACGACGGTTACCGGCCAGAGAAGCAATCTGACCGTAAGAGGCGACAGAGCCCTTCGGAATCTGCCTGACCACTTCATAAATTCTGTCGAACGTATTACTCACAGTGATATCCTCCGCTTTCTCCTTTGCCAGAAATTCCCTGTGCCGGAGCTTCCGGCCGGGCTGCCACTTCCCCGTTCTGGATGAAGCGAGTCGGGCTGCTTCCCGTATATTTCTTGAACACACTGCAAAAATATTTGTAATCGCTGAACCCGGTCAGATCGGAGATTTCATAAATCCGCCGGTTCCCCTGTCTGAGCAACGCGATCACTTCCCGAATACGATACTGGTTCAGCAGATCCACAAAGCTCACATTCAATGTTTTTTTGAGTCGCCGACTTAAGAAACTGGCACTGATTCCAAGCGTCTCCGCGATGTCATTGATGCTGAGCTTTTCCTGATAATGATCCCGTACCAGCCGCCAGGTCTCTCTGACATAATAATCCGTGGAATGCTTCGCCAGCTCAAATACCTGCCAGGAGCCGTCCTCCGGCGTGACAGGTTCCCGCGCCATTCTCTCTGCCTTTTCTGACTTCGTGGCATGCTGGATCTTCTTCTTCAGATCATTCAGCGTCTCTGCCAGTTCATCCTCATCGACCGGTTTCAGCAGGTAAGCGGATACTCCCACCTGAATGGCCTGCCTGGCCAGTTCAAACTCAGAATAACTGGTAAGAATGATACTGTAAAAATCCCAGTCCTTCAATCCTTCCCGAATCATACGAATACCGTCCATCCGCGGCATCCGGATGTCCGCCAGCACAATATCCGGATGCTCTTTTCGTATCAGTTCCAGGCCTTCCACGCCGTCTCTCGCCGCGCCCACGACCACACAGTCGTATTTCGGCCAGTCCGGCGACATGACCAGACCTTTCCGGATAATCTCTTCATCTTCCGCTATCAATAGTTTTAACATCATTCTATCCCTGCGTCTTTTCATCATATATCATGGGCATACGCAGAATCACACGGGTTCCTTCGCCCACCCTGCTTTCCATCTCCACTCCGCTGCCTTTTCCGTACAGCAGATACAGTCTTCGATGGACATTATAAATCCCGATATGCCCGGAATGATTCTGCCTGTGACCCAGGTTTTCGCGCAATTCCATCAGCAGATCCGGAGGAATGCCGATTCCATCATCTTCCACGACAATCTCAAGGTTCGTCTCATTGACCTCTGCATGAATGAAAATGCTCAGAACCTCTTCTTTCTGATCCCCGTAGCCATACTTAATTGAATTTTCCACAATCGGCTGCAGAATCATCCGTGGCATGCGAATATCCTCCAGACTTTTGTCGCGATCGATCTGATATTGCAGACGTTCTCCGTAACGATAATACATAATCTGCAGATATTTATCGGAAAATTCCAGTTCTTCCCCCAGACTGGCCAGCTCCTCTCCCCTCTGGATGCTGTAGCGTAGAAGCCTGGAGAGATTAACAATCATCCGCTCCGCCGACTGAGGCTCAAAGCGGATCATATAACGGATGGATTCCAGCGTATTGAACAGAAAATGCGGGTTGAACTGGGACTCCATCGCCTGGACCATTGCCAGCGTATTCTCCCGCGCCAGTTCCTGATGCCGGCTCAACAGATGACGAATGCTTCCCAGCATCATATTAAAGGACTGTCCGATTCCCTCAAATTCATCGTTGGAATGAATATCCAGCCTGACGTCCAGATTTCCATGTTCCACCTGTTTCAGGGCTTCCACCAGCTCATAAACGATATCCGTTTCCTTCTCTGCAATGCTGCCGGCACTGACAAAAATCATCACGGTCATGACGACAGCGACCAGCGCCAGAAGCAGCAGCGAAATCGCGATCAGGTGCACAAATTCCGTACAGTCCGAGACAGCCAGCACCTTCACCTCGTCTTTCAGAATCTGCTGAGTGCGGAGGAAATACCAGCGGCCGGAAAGGGACAACAGACCGTTTCGATTGCGGAACTGCGGAATGACCTTTTTCATACCGTCATCGAACCCGCCTGTGCGATTGATCAGAATCCGGTCGAAGCGGTTGGTAACCAGAATCGAAGAAATCTCCTGCTGCATGGCCATTGTCTCAAACCGGTCAGAAGGGAGCGCAAAACCACAGTAACCGCTCAGAGTCTCTCCCTGCCAGAGCTTCCAGAACAGCAGGCACGAGGAGGTGTTTCCCTCGATATCATAGATTTCATAATTAAAAATCATGTGCCTGGCCTCTGTGAAATCCCGGTTGGTGTTCCAGCGGATACAGTTCTGCACATAATCATCCATCATCGGGTCGCGATTGCTGGAAAACAGGCGGTTGCAATCCGCATCCAGCAGATAAAACTCGCCGATGCGATCGTTCGCATTGAGGAAGCGGTAAATATCGGAAAGCTGTTCAATGCGATAGGACGAGGTCTCCTGAAATTCCCGAATGGACAGATTTTCACTCAGGCGCTCTCCCTCTTCGCAGTAAGCCTCAATCAATCCGCCAAACCAGGAAGAAAAGCTCTCACACTCCCGCCGGTTCTGCTGCATAACCAGAAAAATCCCGGCAACCGAAATTGCCGAGACCAGAATCAGGATTGATAAAATGCAGGGTACCAGTGCATGATGAATTAAGCTTTCTCTGATCTCATTCTTAAAAGAAGTCTTCTTTTCCTTCATACACATACCCTGCATCTGATTATTTTTGTGTCACAAAAACAGACTCATTGTAGCACAATCCGTCTCTGTTGTACAAGCTGTTTTTGAACGTATGCTCCGGACCTTCCCTGCGCTCCTACATGGTTACGTCCTTGCTTCCCGATACCTTAAAGAAAATCAGCAGCGAAACAACGGTAGTCAGCGTCAGGATGGTAGCCAGCGCCGCCGCCGTCCCGTAGCTTGCCCGGATGACTTCGTTGTAAATTGCCACGGACATCGTCCTTGTGCGGGCGGTGTAAAGCATAACCGAAGAACTCAGCTCATTGATCAGGGTAATCCAGCTGAGGATTGCGCCTGACAGTACGCCCGGCATCATCATCTTCGCCGTCACCTTTACAAAGGAACTGGCCGGGGAGTCGCCCAGGCTGATGGCTGCTTCCTCCATGCTCGGACTGATCTGATAAAGGATGGCCGAGCTGGAGCGCAGGGTATACGCCATACGGCGAATGACCAGTGAGATAATCATAATCACCGCAGTTCCTGCGAGAAGAACCGGCGGCTTATTAAAGGCGATCATCAATGTGATACCCAGGACAGAACCGGGTACAATATACGGGAACATGGCAATCGTATCGATCAGGCTCGTCAGCCAGCTCTTCCTGCGCACCGCCAGATAAGCGACCAGCATACCGACCACGATGATGATCAGGATTGCGAAAAAGCAATACAGATAGGTGTTTTTGATCGACTGAATCGCCGTTGAAAATACTTTCTCATAGCTTTCCAGTGAATATCCGTCGACAAACACTTGCATTTTTGTCGCCTTGAAGGAAGTGTAAATAACCATGCACTGCGGAATGATGGAAAGACCGGCCAGCAGGTAAATATACAGATGAATGAGGAACCCCTGCAGACCGCCGGCCTTTTTGGGCACGATCGGACGCATGGAACTCATGGTGAAGGATTTCGTGTTGACGTACCACTTCTGCAGCAGGAAAACCACCGCCGTGACAAATACCATGATCGTCGCCATGCAGGCCGCAAAGTTAGCGGAACCACCCGATTCTCCCACAAACTCCGAATAGACCAGCGTCGGCATCACACGGTATCCCTCGCCGATCAGAGCCGGCGTACCAAAATCCGCCATACAGTTCATAAATACCAGCAGGGCTGCCGCAACCAGCGTCGGCGTGACCAGAGGCATAATGAGCGTGAAAACCTTTCGAATCCCGCCGCAGCCAAGACTCTCCGCCGCCTCCGTGAGCGCTACATCGATCTTTTTTAAAGCGCCCGACACATACATGTAAATGAACGGGTACAGCTTCAGAGAAAACACCAGCAGCATACCGCCAAAGCCATAGATGGAAGGCATGTCAATGCCAATCCCTTTCAGAAATTGCGTTACCGTGCCGCTTCTGCCCAGAAGCAGGATCCAGGAGTAGGCGCCGATGAAATTCGGGCTCATCATGGAAATAATAAAGAAAATTTCCAGCAGTCCTTTGCCGCGAATCTTGTAAAAGGACATGAAATAGGCCAGTGGAACACCCAGAATGATCGCCACCACCGTGACGCAGATGGTCAGCTTAAACGAATTGGCCAGAGCGCTGGTATAGTATTTCTTGGAAAAGAACTTCGCGTAATTTGCAAGACTCCAGGCCTGCGTCTCCGTGTCCTTGAAACCGCTCAGAAACAGATTCAGAAGCGGATAAATCAAACAGATTGCAAATACCACGATGATCAGCAACGTGATGATATTCCAGAAATCCCATCTGATTTTTTTCTTACTCATATTTTGTCACATCCTTTATCAGACTCTGATCCATTTCCTTTGTGAACACGTTGATCTTGTTGGGATTCGGGCGAAGGAAGATCCGGTCTCCCACCTCCAGAATCCGGTCCACATGTCCGAGATCCTGAGAATATTCGAGACTGGGCTGACCTTCCAGTGCAATGCCCTCGCCAAATTTCAGGAAATAATTGGTATATTTCCCCAGGAAGGTACGGTTCATGATCTCACAGGCCAGTCCCTGATCCTGAATGGAAAATTCCTCCGGCCGCACGGACATCACGACATCCTGCCCATCCTTCACCTCATCGACCAGGTTTGGCATCTCCGTCTCATATCCGTTCCGGAAGACCACATTTCTGGTACCGGCCTGCAGACGAACCTTCGCGTGAAACAGATTGGAATGGCCAATGAAGGTCGACACGAACACATTATACGGTCTTGCATAGATATCCTGCGGCGTTCCGATCTGCTGAATCTCGCCTTCCTTCATAACGGCAATCCGGTCGGAAATTGCCAGTGCCTCCTCCTGATCATGCGTGACATAAACCGTCGTAATTCCCACCTGCTTCTGCACCTCGCGGATGGCGCTTCTCATCTCGATTCGCAGCTTTGCATCCAGATTGGACAGCGGCTCATCCATCAGAAGCACCTGCGGGTGAATGACAATGGCTCTGGCCAGAGCGACCCGCTGCTGCTGTCCGCCGGAGAGGCGTTCCGGAAGGCGGTCCTGATATTCCTCGATCTTGACAACCCGCAGAATATCATCCACCTTCTCTTTCATCTCATCCTTCGGCAGCCTGCGGATTTTCAGTCCATATTCGACATTCTGCCGCACCGTCAGATGCGGGAAAATCGCATAGCTCTGAAATACCATACCGATATTCCGTTTCTGCGCCGGAATGTCGTTGATCACGGTTTCATCGAATGTAATCTGGCCGCCTTCGATGCTGTTGAAGCCGGCGATCATACGCAGAAGCGTCGTTTTCCCACAGCCGGACGGTCCCAGCAACGTGAAAAACTCTCCGTTTTTGATCTGAGCCGATAAATCCGGAATAATCGTTAGATCACCATATTTTTTTACAACATGTTCAATTCCGATTGAAACACTCATTTTCATTCACCTTCCCTGATTTTTAAAAGGCCATGCCACCCGTCCGGAAAGCATGACCTTTCGCTGTTCTTATTCTGTTTCGCGTGATTGTATCCCGAATGCGTTATTCGGTAAAGATATCCTTGAACTGATCCAGCCACTCAGACTTGTGCTCTGCCGTATTGGTCTCATCATCGTAGATGATATTGATGTTTTCCATGGCTTCCATCGCGTCGCCTGCCGGGACATCCTTACGGATGGTTCTTCTGAACTGCGTGTTGTTCATGTATTCCTGTACATCCTTGCTGGTCAGCCAGTCGAGGAATTTCTGTGCATTCTCCTCATTCAGGCAGTTTTTGATAATGTACACACCATCGCCACGGAAAATGACTCCCTCTTCCATGTAAACGGTCTTGACCGGAGAACCGGCCGCCACATACTGCGCGGAGCCCTGCTCAAAGGTCAGTCCAACCGTGTATTCTCCATCGGCTACGCCCTTATATACAGCAGATGAGCCACCTAACAGCTTGCCGTCCAGCTGCTGGCACAGCTGTCTCACATAATCCCAGCCGGCATCCGGATCACCGTTGCCCATTGCATAGAGCATATTGACCAGATGTTCAAAGGAAGATGAGGAAGCTGCCGGATCGGCGAATGCGATCTTGCCCTTCAGTTCCGGATTCAGCAGATCTTCATAACCGTTGATCTCGATATCGCCAATCAGATCCGTGTTGACCATAATCACAGAAGGAACCGTATCAAAACGAGTCAGGTTTCCTTCCACATTCTTGTACTCATCATAGAATGCATCTTCATTCACACAGACATAATCCGCGAAATTCTCACTCTGATTCTTAACCGTGCCAATTGTACCGGACCAGAGAACGTCCGCCTGCGGAGAATCTGCCTCTGTCTGGATCCGCTTCAACGCGTCGCCGGTGCCCATCGCCAGGCATTCTGCATGGATTCCGGTGTCTTCCTCAAACTTGGAGAGCATGGAATCGATCATGGACTCGGTCAGCGGGCTGTAAATAATCACCTCGCCGCTTCCCTCAATCTTGCCTTCTGCGCCTTCTTCTGCTTCTTCTTTCTCCTCTGTTTCCTCTGCAGCCGCCTCTGTTGCTGCTTCAGTCGCTGCGGCAGCCGTTGTCGATGTGGAGCTGCTCGAACCGCCGCAGCCAGCCAGGCCTACTGCCATCGCCGCCAGACACAATACACCCAGGGTTGTTTTTTTCATGATAAAATCCTCCTTTAAAAAAATATGTTTCATTTTTGATTCCGGTTTTCCTGCGACATCATAACCGCCATCAGTCCTGTAAGAGCTTCAATGCAGAACTGGTGCCAATCCGCTCGCATCCCGCTTCCAGGAACATCTCCAGATCCTCTCTGGTTTTGACGCCGCCGGCAGCCTTCATCTTCACATTCGGGCCGATGTGTTCCTTAAACAGACGGATATCTTCAATCCGTGCGCCATCCGTACCGAACCCGGTCGAAGTCTTGATATAATCCGCTCCGCCTTCGGTTACGCAGCCGCAGACCCGGATTTTCTCCTCCTCCGTCAGATAACAGGTCTCGACGATCACCTTGAGGATATGGGAACCGGCCGCTTCCTTTAACGCACGAATCTCCGCCGTCACCTTGTCAAAATCGCCGTTCTTGACGTCACCGATGTTGATGACCATGTCTACTTCATTCGCACCATCCGCAATCGCCTGCTGTACCTCGTAAACCTTCACGGCCGTGCTATTGTATCCTAACGGAAATCCAATTACCGTACAGATATTGATCTTATCTCCATAGGTTTCGGCGATCCGCCTGATATAAGCCGGCGGGATACAGATCGAAGCCGTCTCGTTTTCGATCGACTCCTCACAGATCTTCTGAATCTCCGCCCAGGTGGAATACGGCTTCAACAGCGTGTGGTCCACATGACGCAAAATCTCTTTCTTGTCCATGTTGTCTCCTCCCTCTCGCATTTTTACCAATTTCTGTGTTCATTATAGTAAGTTTTTCGTGATTTTTCCATCCCGATATTCGCATAATTATCCAAAATTCTGAACTATGACAAAGAAAAAAGGAGCCGCCTGGCTCCTCTTCCATCATCTTAAAACTACCAATCAATCCTGACACCGGATTGTCTGAGAAATAAGGGTTACAGCACGCTTCCCAGAAATTGCTTCGCCTCCGGCGTCTGAGGATTGCTGAAAATCTTCTCCGGTGTTCCTTCCTCCAGGATTCTTCCATCCGACATGAACACGACTTTGTCCGCCACTTCGCGGGCAAATCCCATTTCGTGCGGATCATCGCCGGAATGTAGACAATGGCTGTCCCGGTAGACGAACTGATCGCCCTTGTCACCTTCGTCAGGTCGGTCAGGCCTATGATGGCAACCAGAGAAACGTCCATGATATTGCTATTATGCAAGTCTTTCTTAAACCGACTCTCCCGCCAGACGCCCGGTAGACCAGGCGATCTGGAGATTGAAGCCACCGGTCACGGCATCCAGATCCAGCACTTCTCCCGCAAAGTAAAGTCCCGGAACCTTTCTGGATTCCATCGTCGACGGATTAATCTCCTTCACCGACACGCCGCCCTGTGTGATGATCGCCTCATTGAAATCGCGCAGGCCGGTCAGCGTCAGGCGAAAATCCTTCCCAATCGAAACCAGGCGTTCCCGCTCCCCGCGCGTGATCTCATTCACCTTCTTATCCGAATCGATACCGGTCGCATCGACAACAACCGGGATCAGCTTCGACGGCAGCAGGCGTCCCAGACTGTTGCCAAACTGGCGGTTCTTCCTTTCTTCAAAATCGCGCAGAATCCGTGCATCCAGCTGCTCTGCAGAAAGTGCCGGTTTCAGGTCAATGGAAAGCGTCAGGGGGCCGGTTCGAAGTGCCGCCGCGACGTAACTGCTCGCAGAGAGAAGCACCGGACCGCTGACACCAAAATGGGTGAACAGCATTTCTCCGAATTCTTCATATAACACCCTGGATCCGTTTAATATTTTCACGCGGATGTTTCGCAGAGAAAGCCCCTGCAGTTTTTCCGTCGGCTCTAATGTTTCAAACGGCACCAGTGCCGGCGAAAGCTTCGTCACGGTGTGTCCGAGCGTGCGGGCAAACCGATATCCATCGCCCGTCGAACCGGTGGACGGATAGGAAAGGCCGCCGGTCGCCACAACCACGGCGTCCGCCGGAATCACACGCCTGTCCTTCTTCAGGCGTACTCCGCAGGCCCGTCCCTGCTCCGTGAGAATATCCGACACCTCTGTGTGCAGGCTGACCTGCACCCCCAGCTCATGCAGACGGTTTGCAAGCACGCGAATCACATCCGAAGACTTATCCGAGACAGGAAATACCCGGTTCCCCCGCTCGGTTTTCAGCGGACAGCCGCCCTTCTCCATGAAATCCATCACATCGGAATTGCCAAACCGGTAAAAGCTGCTGTAGAGAAAACGTGGATTACTGACCACGTGGCGAAACAATTCCTCCGTATCACAGGCATTGGTCAGGTTACAACGTCCCTTACCGGTGATGAACAGCTTCTTCCCCAGCTTCTCATTCTTCTCCAGGAGCCGGACCGTATGCCCCGCCTCCGCCGCCGCGATTGCGGCCATCATCCCCGCCGCGCCGCCTCCAACAATCACCACCCGGCTCATTCTTCCTCTCCTTCCGGCCTTCTCCATGTCGTATCATCCACGGATAAGCCAAGACCCTTTCTGACCTGACTGCGGTATGCCGTCAATTCATCGAACTCATAAAAGAATCCGATCCGGCTGTCCCACTCCGCCATACCGCTTTCCTGGTTCGCTGCCAGGACAAACATACGAAAGCTCTCCGTGAAATCCGGTGCCTCAATTGTCTGCGCCTCCTCATCCTCCGGCAAGGTTCGGATATCCGGCTGCGATTCCCACTCCGGAATCGACCAGTCTGCCGGAGCCGTCTCATCCGTGAGCGCCGCATCGCTCTCTGATTCGTCCGAAACAAAATCCGTTTCTTCCGACTCCAGCCTCTCTGATTCGGATCCGTCCACATCAGAATTCTTCTCACCCGCTGTGAAATCGGTCTCCTCCGCATCAGTAACAAACCGATCCTCAAACGATTCCTGATATGTACCATCCAGCATGCGGCCATACAAATCGACCAGAAGTTCCACAGTAGATACTTTGTCCCTGAAATTGCCGTCCTCGTCCAGGGCATCATCCAGATCAAACCATAATTCCCATCCGCCGCTCTGCTGACCGGGTTCGCTTTCCGAACGATCTTCCTCGGCCTCTTTTGCCTCGGTATCCGCATCCACAGAAACATGTTCCAGCACAGCCGGAAGCGCCTCCCCCAGGGAACCGCCGACTCCGTCTGTATAAAACGTGATCCAGCGGATCAGGCCCGCATCATTGTCAGGAAACAGGGTCTGTATCAAAGCGAGCGTCGGCTCCACCCGCGAATCACCGGAACTTCCGCTGATTCGCGTTCCATCCAGGTTCTGCAGTTCCAGAACGGTCTTGCCCGGATCACAGGCCGTCAGCCTGGCATGAAAACCGTCTTCGGTCTGCCACACCTGAACCTGCCTGCGATGAACGGAATCCAGCCAGCTATATTCCGTCCCGCTCGGTCCCGCATCCTGTCCCATGGAATCTCCGTACCATTCTGACATGCGCTCCTTCATCTCTTCAAATGAAACAGCCGCGTTATCCGCGTTCAGTTCCACCTCGCTCAGGCGGCCATTCACAAACCGGTAATCCGTCGGCATCACCACGTCAAATCCAAACCATTTCATCGAAAACCGGTACGTCTGTGTCGGGTTTTCTTCTTCATCGACACTTTCCGCAACCAGACGTCCATCCAGTCCGATCTGGGATGCGGTCTTTTCCAGGTCGGCTCCAAAAAAGATCGGCGTATCCTCCTCCTGAACGTAAATATCCTGGCGAAGGTCATTCTGCGCGTGGGCTTTGGCCGTCATGGACGGCGTGTCCGGATTCATGATCTGCAGGGCCGCCTGACAGACCACTTCCACCAGCCGGGAAATCCGGTCTCCATCAATGGTAGCAGCCTGATCAAAGGGGGTTCCATTCTCATAGGCGCGGGCAGTCTGAGTCAGGGTGACAGCCGGAATCCGGTTTCTGCGAAATGAGCTGGCATCTCCGCCATAAACGACACTGTAATTCCAGGTTTCATCCAGAACCGCCTTCGAAACGTCGCGAAGAAGATCGCCGAGCATCGTTCCCTTTCCGTCTATGGTTCCAAGCGTCACTTCCCCGCAGGAAACATACCCCAGCTGATCAAGATCAATTACGCCGATAATGCGTTCCTTTTCCCGTCTTGAAAGCGATTCGGCATAATGACGGGAACCAAGCAATTCCTGCTCATGGCCTGCGAAGCTGATCAGGCGAATCTCGGTATCCGTATGCGCTTTTGACAACAATCTGGCTGTCTCGAGCAGCACAACCACACCAGAGGCGTTGTCATTCGCCCCTACGCTGCTCTCGACCGTATCATGATGGCTGCAGATGATCAGAATATCACTGTCCGGAGAGGAACCGTCACGAATCGCCACCACATTACTGCCCGAAACCACTCCATCCTGCAGCTCATAGCGGAATCGCTGCCGTGTCGCCTGATACCCATATTCAAGGAGTCTCTCCTGCATATTTTTTGCCGTATCACTCTCCTGTCGGCTGCCACTGGGACGCGGCGCTGTCGTCAGATTCGCCAGCTCCTCCTGAATATCAATTGCGCTGACGCCCTCCGGCACAGGCATATCCTCATGAACGGAAAGCCCCTGGCCATCGCCCTGTCGCGAAAGAACCCTGGTCGAAGGCCCCGTACATCCGGCCAGCAGCGCCGCCAGAAGCAGCGCACCGATCACAGTCCGCCCATGCCTGTGCAATGTATTTCTCTGGTTCATCTGTTTCATTCCTTCCCACATATGGAAAAGCCCGACGTTCTCCCTCATGAGATCACGCCGGGCTTCCTGCTGTCGCTTCCGTTGTTCGGTTTTGCCGTCACCCGGTTACATGTCCGCCAGGATAAAAATATCATAAATCGCACGGATCGCCTGCTCAAAATCGGCATCCTTTACACCAATGATAATATTCAGTTCACTGGAACCCTGATCGATCATCTTGACATTGATGCGCGCATGCGCCAGTGCAGAAAAAATCCGTCCCGCAGTACCGCGCGTCGCCTTCATGCCGCGGCCCACAACCGCGATCAGCGCCAGGCCGGATTCCAGCTCCACCGCATCCGGATGCACCGCACGGTGAATGCCTGCAATCACCGACTGTTCGTATTCCTCAAACTCATCCTGGTGCAGCATGATGGACATCGTATCAATACCGGATGGCATATGTTCAAAAGAAATGCCGTAATTTTCAAAGACCTGCAGTACCTTTCTTCCAAAACCAACTTCCGCGTTCATCATCGCTTTCTCGATGTTGACCGAACAGAATCCCTTCCTGCCCGCAATGCCGGTAATCGTATAGCGCGGCTTGCGGCAGGTGCTCTCTACAATCAGCGTGCCCTTGTCTTCGGGTCGGTTGGTATTGCGGATGTTGATCGGAATGCCTTCCTTTCTCACCGGAAAGATTGCATCCTCATGGAGTACGCCGGCTCCCATATACGCCAGTTCGCGCAGTTCCTTGTAGGTGATCGTCTCAATCACCTCCGGGTTCTCCACAATCTTCGGATCCGTTACCAGAAATCCGGACACATCGGTCCAGTTCTCGTACATATCCGCATGAATCGCCCGCGCGACAATCGAACCCGTGACGTCCGACCCGCCTCTCGAAAAAGTCTTAATCGAACCATCCGGCTTTGAACCGTAGAATCCGGGAATGACCGCACGTTCGACGTGCTCCAGGCGTTCGGAAAGCTCCTGATTCGTCGCCTCTGCGTCGAAATTCCCCTCTTCGTCAAAGAAAATCACTTCTGCCGCATCAATAAACTCATATCCCAGATAGGCCGCCATCACCTGACCGTTCAGATATTCGCCGCGGGAAGCCGCATAATCCCGGCCGATTCCGCTTACAAAATTCTCCTCAATACGGCCAAACTCATGGTCCAGATTCAGATTTAACTCCAGGCCATCGATGATCTCCGTATAACGGGACTGAATCTTCTCCAGAATCTTCTTATAGCTGGCGCCCGTCGACGCCGCGTCGTAACAGGCGTACAGCATATCCGTGACCTTCTCGTCCCTGCTGTTGCGCTTTCCGGGCGCGGACGGAATCACATAACGTCTTGCCTTATCCGAACGGATGATGTCGCCAACCTTCTTAAACTGGCGGGCGCTCGCCAGCGAGCTGCCCCCAAACTTCACTACTTTTTTCATTTCTTTTCTCTCCTCGTCCATGGCAATGATACCCGAATCCCAGGTAGCTGTCAAGCCTTACCTGAAATACTTCACGCCGCTCTCAAACAGCTTCATATCCTGCTCACCGCAGATATTGACCGCCACTGCCTCACCGCGCCGTTCGGCATGCGCCATCTTGCCAAGGATCCGGCCATCCGGGCTGGTAATGCCCTCGATTGCCAGATAAGAGCCATTCGGATTCCAGAATTCATCCATAGTCGGTACGCCATGGTCGTCCACATACTGGGTCGCCACCTGACCATTTGCAAAGAGTTTCGCCAACCATTCGTCGTTCGCCACAAAACGCCCCTCTCCGTGAGAAGCAGGACTGCAGTATACACCGCCCAGCTCCGCTCCGGAAAGCCACGGCGACTTGTTCGTGACTACCTTTGTGTAGACCATTCTCGATATATGACGGCCGATATGATTCATCGCCAGTGTGGGAGAATCCGCATGCTGCCGAGTGATCGTCCCCTCCGGAACCAGACCCAGCTTAATCAGTGCCTGGAATCCATTACAGATGCCAAGCATCAGACCGTCGCGCTCATTGAGAAGTCGGTCAATCTCCTCATGAATCACCGCGTTGCGGAAGACCGTCGCAAAGAATTTCGCGCTGCCTTCCGGCTCGTCACCGGCTGAGAACCCACCCGGGAACATGACAATCTGTGCCTTCGCAATCTCCTTCTGATATTCCGCAACCGATTCACGGATATCTGCCGCCGAAAGGTTACGGAAGACCCGTGTTACGACCTTCGCCCCGGCCCGTTCAAACGCTTTCGCGCTGTCATACTCACAGTTTGTCCCCGGAAATACCGGAATAAAGACATTCGGCTGTCCGATGGGATGCGTGCATACATGAATCCGATCCGCCCGGTACAGCTCGTTCGGCACCTCTGCCGGTTCGACATCGGATTCGGTCGGGAATACATCCTCCAGCGTATCCGTCCAGCGGCCAATCGCCTCATCCAGCGAAATCTGCACCGGACCATACTCCAGCGTTCCGCGATCCGTCACCTCACCAATCACCGTATAAGTGATCGCCAGTTCGCCAACCTTTCCATCCGGCACCTCACAGACAATATCGCCCCAGCCAGGCGCGAAGAAATCCCGCGGATCCAGGTTGTGTTCAATCTTCACACCCAGCCGGTTGCCAAACGCCATCTTGCTGACTGCCTCTGCCAGTCCGTGGCGCTCCACCGCGTAGGCGGAAATGATGCGGCCGGCCCGTATATCGGCAAGCAGCTTATCGTAGCCGTCCATGATCTGTCCGTAATCCGGAAGGTCATAGTCGTCCTTTTCCAGCCGGAACACAACGATGCGGCTGCCGGGCCGTTTGAACTCCGGTGTGATGATGTGATGCCAGTCCTCCACATCCACTGCAAACGAAACCAGCGTCGGCGGCACATTGATTTCCCCGTGCTGTTCATCGTTAAAGGTTCCGGACATACTGTCCTTGCCGCCGATGGACGGGAGACCGAAGCCAAGCTGCGCACGATAAGCGCCAAGCAGCGCGGCAAACGGGGCACCCCAGCGTTTCGCGTCCTCTGTCATCCGCTTGAAATATTCCTGGAACGTAAAGCGGATCTTCCGATAATCCCCGCCTGCGGCCACAATCTTCGCCACTGACGAAACCACCGCGTAAATCGCGCCGTGATAGGGACTCCAGCTCGACAGATACGGATCAAAGCCATAACTCATCATCGTCACGGTATCCGTATGCCCGTTCTGAACCGGCAGCTTCGCCACCATCGACTGGGTCTCCGTCAGCTGATATTTTCCACCGTAAGGCATGTACACAGAGCCCGCGCCAATCGAACTGTCAAACCGCTCCACGAGGCCTCTCTGCGAGCAGACATTCAGATTGGACAGCACGTTCAGCCAAGTCTCGCGGACATCACCGACGTCATGGCGGGCAAACGGCGTCCCTTCTCTGGCCGGCGTCTCCAGAATCACATCCGCCTCCTGATGCGCGCCATTCGTATCCAGAAAGGCGCGGCTGATATCAACGATCGTCCTTCCTCTCCATTCCATGACCAGACGCGGACTCTCCGTCACAACCGCGACTGGTATCGCCTCCAGATTCTCTTCCGCCGCATAGCCAAGGAATATATCCACATCCGCCACATCCAGCACGACCGCCATCCGCTCCTGAGACTCGGAGATCGCGATCTCTGTACCATCCAGACCTGCATACTTCTTCGGAACCCTGTCCAGATCAATCTTCAGCCCCGGAGCCAGCTCGCCGATCGCGACCGACACGCCGCCTGCTCCAAAGTCGTTGCACTTGCGGATGATATGGCTCACTTCCGGACGACGGAACAGGCGCTGAATCTTGCGCTCCGTCGGTGGATTGCCCTTCTGCACCTCTGCGCCGCACACTTCGATCGACGCCTCGGTATGCACCTTCGAAGAACCGGTCGCCCCACCAATCCCGTCACGGCCGGTCCGGCCGCCAAGCAGGACGATGATATTCCCCGGCTCCGACGTCAGACGCTGTACGGATTTTCTCGGCGCCGCGCCCATCACCGCGCCGATCTCCATCCGCTTCGCCACGTAATCCGGATGATAGATCTCCTTCACATATCCGGTTGCCAGGCCAATCTGGTTGCCATACGAACTGTAACCGCCCGCAGCCCCATTCACCAGCTTTCTCTGAGACAGCTTGCCCTTCAGCGTCTCGGACAGCGGGCGCGTCGGATCCGCCGCACCGGTCACACGCATGGCCTGATAGACATAAGTACGGCCGGAAAGCGGATCACGGATCGCGCCGCCCAGGCAGGTCGCCGCGCCGCCGAACGGTTCAATCTCCGTCGGATGATTGTGCGTCTCATTTTTAAAGTTTACCAGCCATTCTTCCGTCACACCGTCAATTTCCACCGGTACGACAATGCTGCAGGCATTGATCTCATCCGAGACCTCCAGATCTTCCAGCTTCCCCTGCGCACGCAGCTTTTTCATTGCCAGAAGAGCCAGATCCATCAGGCAGACAAACTTATCGTCTCTTCCTTTATAGATCTCCTCACGATCGGCCAGATACTCCTCATACGTATCGCGGATCGGCTGCACATAATCGCCCCCGGCTATCTCCACATGCTTTAATTCCGTAGAGAAGGTCGTATGGCGGCAATGATCCGACCAGTAGGTGTCCAGCACCCGGATCTCCGTCACCGTCGGATCCCGGTGTTCTTCGTTCTGATAATACTTCTGAATATGAAGGAAATCCTGGAACGTCATCGCAAGATTCAGCGAATCATACAGCTGCTTCAGTCCGTCCGAAGCCAGATCACAGAATCCATCAAACACCGCCACGTCTGCCGGTACATCAAACACAGTCAGAAGCGTCGCTGGCTTCTCCACGGACGCCTCACGGGAATCCACCGGGTTGATGCAGTACGCCTTGACCGCCGCAATCTGCTCCTGCGTCAGTTCACCGGACAGGACATATGTCGTCGCGGAACGGATCACCGGCTCCTCATTTTCAGCAAGGAGCTTCACACACTGCTCTGCCGAATCTGCACGCTGGTCGAACTGCCCCGGCAAATATTCAACCGAAAAGAAGACATCCTTCTCTTCTCTCGGAAACTCTTCCTCATAAATATCATCCACCGGAGGTTCGGAAAAAACCGTCGTCAACGCCTCCCGATACGTCCCCTCCGACAGATTCTCAATATCATAACGAATGCAAACCCGCACCTGCTTCACGGTTCCAATTCCCAGATCATTCCAGATCTCCTCCCGCAGCTCCCGTGCCTTTACTGCAAACTCCGGCTTTTTCTCGACATACACACGTCTTACGCTCATCTTCATCCTCCTGAATCTTTGTCAATCCCTGTGATCCTATTCCGGGTAAGTCAGCCTTGATTCATCAATCCCGTCCAGCACTTCGCGGATATACCTGTCCGCATAATATTTCGCCATGGGCAGATTCATATCCAGATAGTTGCCGCAGTCCCGGGCTGCTGCACCAGGGATCTCCCCCTCATAATCGCGAATAAAACAAAACATCTCCCTCATCAGCGAGACAATATCACGCGACAGATAATCGCCTGCCAGAATCAGATAAAATCCGGTCCAACACCCCATCGGTCCGAAATAGATGACCCGATCCTTTACCTGTTCCTCATTGCGAAGGAACGTCGCGCCCAGATGTTCGATCGTGTGTACCTCTGCCGTATTCATCACCGGCTCCTCATTCGGCCTCGTCATGCGAATATCAAATGTCGTCACGATCTGCTCTCCGACCCGGTCCTTCCGCGACACATAAATTCCCGGAAGCAATTTCAGATGGTTTACCGTAAAGCTCGCAATCTTCTCCATGTGATGCATCCTCCTCCTGACTGGTCAACATACAATCCGATAAGAGAATCTCCCTCCCCTTATCTGCTTTTTGTGCCGAACGGAACGGGAAAAAATCATACCTCCGTCCGCATTGTAAACATAAAAGAAAGACCCCTGACTATTCAAGGGTCTCATCATGGAGATAATGGGACTCGAACCCACGGCCTCTTGAATGCCATTCAAGCGCTCTCCCAACTGAGCTATATCCCCAATCCACTCGGCATCTGCCGACTGCATCATTATAACACACGATTCCGAATATGGGAACCACAAATTTAAATTTTTTTCATTTTTTATTCCGGCATTTTTATGCTGCTAACATACAAATCCTACCACCAGGGCACACAGGCTGAACACTGCCACCAGCGCGTCCATCGCCGTAAACGGGTACGTCTTATAGGCGGATGTACGCGTCCGCAGGTTGAATCCGCGCGCTTCCACCGCCACTGCATTGGCGTCGGCCTTTCTCACAGACGTAATCATTAACGGCAGGCACAACGGCAGAATCAACTGCATTTTTCGGAAGAAATTCTTTGTGTCGAACTCCACGCCCCTCGCCGTCTGCGCTTCCATGATCCCCGCCAGCTCCTCCATAAACACCGGAATGAAGCGAATGGACGTTGTCAGCGTAAACGCATACTTATATGGAAGGTGAAGCACAGCCACCAGGGCATTCGACAGATCGTTCATCTGCGTCACTGCCAGCACCAGAGCAAGTGGGATCGACGCTCCCATCAGGCGCAGACTGATTCTTACGGCCAGCCACAGCCCCCGGTCCGTCACAAAGAAAAACAACGGTTCACCGGAACGGACCACAATCACCTGCAGAACAAACAGAAACGCACAGACCTTCGCCATCCCCCGAAGCAGCGTCAGTGCCTTTTCAAAGATGCCGCCCACATACCCGATGGCAAGATCGACGGCAAGAAAACCAAGCAGAACCGCCACATTTCCTGACATAAAGCACGCAATACAGATGCTTAGGGAAAGCAACAGCTTGGTCACCGGGTTGCAGCGGTGAAGAATGGAATTTCCGGGAACATACTCTAACACACCTTGCATATCAGGAATCCTCCTTATTTTTCTTGTTCTGTGTCTCTTTCAGGATGGACACCATTTCATCTACATGATCCACGTCGGCAAACGGGTCGCCCAGCCTTGAAGCAAGAGCGATCATCTGCGGCGGCACAATGCTCGCCCGTTTCATAACCGGAATGTTTCGGAAAATTTCCCTGGTTGGTCCGTCCGCTACCAGCGTCCCGCCCGCCATCACCAGGATGCGCGAGGCGTAATCAAGGACAATCTCCATGTCGTGACAGACCATCACCACCGTCACCTGACGGTCGCGGTTCAGGCGCTGTACCTCATCCATAATTCCGATGCATTCCCGGTAATCCAGCCCCGTCGTCGGCTCATCCAGAATCAGAATCTCCGGTTCCATCACCAGCACCGACGCCAGCGCGACCCGCTGCCGTTCTCCACGGCTTAACAAAAAGGGATCGCTGTCCCCGTCCAGAGAAAGCCTCGCCATCATCTGTTCCGCCTTTTCGGCCTGCATCTGTTCACTCTCGTTCGAGACAAGCCTGAGACCGAATCGCAATTCCTCTCTCACCGTATTCTGACAGAGCTGGCGGTCCGGATTCTGAAACAGGAAGCCGATGTGCTTCGCCAGCTGGCTCACTCTGACCTCTTTCGTGTCCATCCCGTTCACGGTCACGCTGCCGGAATCCGGCTTCAGCAGACCGTTCATCAGCTTGGATGTGGTCGACTTACCGGCGCCGTTCTCTCCGATAATCGCCACAAACTCGCCCCTGTCAATGTGAAAATTCAGATTTCGTATCTCGGCGCCTTCCTTCCCATATCCGAAGGATACGTGGGAAAATGTGATCATGCCAGACACCTCCTGACCATCTCTTCCGCCTCGTCCAGGTTCAGGCTCATGCGTCCGTCCCCGATTCCTGCAGCCGCCATGGCTGCCGACAGAGTTGCCACCCGCGGACACTGAACACCGATTTCTTCCAGCTCTGCACTGTGGCTCAGCACTTCCCGCACCGAGCCATGGAACAGAAGTTCTCCGTCCGACAGCACCCCCAGTTCCTTTGCAAATTCGCAGAGCAGCATAATCTTCTGCTCTACCACAATCACCGTGATATTCTGTGTCTCATTCAGTTCTCTGAGAATGCTGAAAATCTGACGGCTGCTGGCCGGATCCAGTTCTCCGGTCGGCTCATCCAGCAGAAGGAGCTTCGGTTTCAGCGCCAGAATCGCCGCGATCGCGACCTTCTGCTTCTGCCCGCCCGACAGAGAACGGATGCTGCGGTACCTCAGATCCGAAATTCCCACCAGCTCCAGGCTCTCCGTAATCCGGCCTTCCATCTCCTTTTTTGGAACTCCGAAATTTTCCAGTCCATAGAGGATCTCATCCTCCACCACAATCGCCACCATCTGGCTGTCGATATCCTGAAACACGGTTCCTGCACTCCTGGAGATTTCCGCCACACTGGAATCAAACGCGTCTCTGCCGTCCACCGTCACACTGCCGTAATAATCACCCGGAAAGTGATGGGGAATCATGCCGTTCATGGCCTGAATCAGGGTCGTCTTTCCTGCGCCGGACGGTCCGATGATCCCCAGGAAACCGCCCTCCGGCACAGTCAGATTCAACTGTTTCAGCACCTGGCGGGCACCGTTCGCATACTGAAACGAAAGTCCCTTTACCACAACCATATCTTTCATCCCCGTCACGCTCCTTCTGATTCTCCGTTATTTCTTGAGAGCTGCCTTCATCGGTATGTACAGAACCTGCACGATCACCGCGTTGATGATCGCGGTAAAGAACACGATCGGCACATACGCCACCAGACCGGACACATCCGCGCCCATCAGCACGAACAGGCAGATCGTATAAGTCGAGCCGCTGACCACCGTAGACGCCCATGTAGCGACTACCGGCTTCAGGTCTGTCTTCCCTGCCTGGAGCGGAGCGTTGATCAGCAGCCCCATCACGAACGCACCCACTACTTCAGAAACAATATTGATATACGGGGTGCCGGGAAGGAACTGACACACCAGACCGGCCAGAAAGCCGATGATCACCGACTCGATCAGCCGCGGCCGAATCAGAAGAATCGCCAGGCAATACATGGCGATGATAAAATTCGGCTTCATGCCAAAGAAATTAATCACACTGCCGACAAACATTTTCAGCACCGCACCGGCCGCCAGCAGGACGGCCACCAGGATCAGATCCGAAATCTGAAGTCCCTGCTGCCTGGATTCTGTCATAACTCTCTTGTTTTCCATAATTTTTTCTTCCTTTCTTTGATGAAATTATTTCTTTCGCGGCATTTACGGAACCTGCGGTTTCCCTTGCTGGGAATCGATAAAGAAATAAGATTCACATGGAATGCTCTGCCTCACCGGAGGTTCCCTCTGAACAAAAAAAGCCCGCCCTACGAAAGGGCAGGCCATCATATTCTGATGTGATTCCTGCGGTGCCACCTTATCTGATTCACCAAAGAAACTTTTTGCGAAAATGCCAACACATTCTCCGCCTTTAACGCTGGCCAGCGGTCCGGGTACTTGGCAGCCGCCATCCATGATCCGATTCACGTCTGCTGTTCACTTTTCCCTCAGCGGTCCATTTGCCGTCCGGCTTAACACAGGGCTCTCAGCCACCCCTGCTCTCTGTAGATGCTCCCTACGGTTTGATATCCGCCTCATCGGTTTCAAAATATTCTGTTTGTGTTAATTATATAAAAATTTTCGAAAATGTCAACCCCTCATTTATAAATCTTTAGCCGTTGAAACACAGTCCGTTCCATATCCTGCTCCGCCGGCCGTATGCAACGCCTCTTCCATATCTGCCACAGAAGTCGGCTTTTCCAGAACCGCATCCACGATACCGTTATCCAGATACCACGCAATATTATCGTCCGGATTTCCGGTAATCAGCAAAATCCGCCCCGTATATCCCAGGCTTCTCAGAATTCCCGAAAACTCAAGCCCATTCATCATTTCCATAATATAATCGGTGATGATCAGATCCCATTTTGTCATATCCCGGCGAATCTCAGCCAGCGCTTCCTCCGGTCGTGTAAACACTTCGCAATGCCGACAGGCCGAATGCAAAGCCTTTCCATAGGCTACCGCAGTCTTTGCGTCATCATCCAGAACCAGAACCGTACAATGCTCCAGACAATGCTGACCGGACTCCTCATGTTCCTCCTGGCAGAGGGGGAATAAGGGCAGAAGGATATCAAAGCGGGTTCCTTTTCCCTCTACTGATACCACGTTGATATCGCCGGACGCCTCATGAATCAGATCCTGCACCACAGACAATCCGAGTCCTGTCCCTTCTCCCTGTCTTTTAGTCGTAAAAAACGGAGTGAAAATATTCTTCTGTACATCTTCCGACATCCCAGGGCCATCGTCAGCGACCGTAAACGCATATTTGATGGAATCTCCGTCTCTCAACAGCTCTCCCTTTACCGTGATACAACCGCCCGTATGTTCCATCGCCTGAATGGCATTGTTACATAAATTCACAATAATCTGGTTTACCATGCCGGCGCTTCCCATCATCCCATAACCATCGTCCGGTTCCAGGTTCTGCTCCAGGCGAATACCTGCCGGAAGCGTCTGAACCAGCATCGTCAGGCTTCGCTCTATTTCCTCTACCACATGCAGCACAGTTTTCTTCCCGCTCCCTTTGCCGCTGTGCCCGTAGCGGGACAATTCTCCGGTCAGGCCCTTCGCCTTCTCGGCCGCGCTCACCATTTCTTTTACCAGAACGCGGTTTTCCTCACTGATCTGTTCGTCACCCGCCAGGATATCGCCATACAGGATAATCGGCGTCAGGAAATTATTAAACTCATGAGAAATCCGGCTTGTCATCGTACCCAGAGTCTGAATCTTATCCTGATGGCGAATCTGTTCTTCTCTTTTATGCAGCTCTTCCCAGGCGGCATTCATCTCCATCAGATGTTTCATCTCCAGTTCCAACGTTCTGCTTTTCTGCATATTCTGAAGACTGAAACCGGCCAGCCCGCCAAAACCGGCAAAAATCACCAGGGAGGTAAAGATCACATACCACTGCGCGTCTGAGATCGGCTGCTGAAGCTCTTCATAATCCAGCGTACAGTTGACAATCCAGATTTCTCCGCCAATCTGTTCCTGTGTATAGGCAACCACCTTTTTCGTGCTGACCGGTTCCTTTTCATCATCCCACCAGTAGCTTTCCAGGATTCTGCTCCCACTGGAATTTTGCCGCTGTTCCTCCACCCAGGCTTCCAGATCCTCCAGATCCAAATCATATTCACTGTAACGCTGCCGCCTGCCTTCTACCGCGTCCAACCCAATCTGAGATTTCGATCCGTGCATCAGAATCATTCCATCGTAAGTCTTTACCATAGAATATCCATACGCGCCAATCTGAATCGGCCTGACAATCTGCTCGTAAACCCGTTCGGTCTCAATCACGGCCACAAGCCACGCCTGCCGATCAGCCATCGACAGCGGTTTCACCAGGAACTGGACAAAATGTCCCTCCCCGACCAGAAACGGAGGCAACAGCCCGGCTCCTTCCTCCCAGTTCGCGCACGGTTCGGAAATCCAGTTCGACAGGTCCGCGTACTCTGTCCCCTGACACCAGGATACGTTTCCGTCCGATTCCACCACATTCACGGATGAAACCGCCGGATATCGATTCAGATATTCCCTCGCACGATCCAGATCTGCTTTCGTCTGAAACAACAGATCGAAACTGTCCAGCTGTCCGTCATAATAATTCTGCAGGCTGTTTCCCACTGCCTTTGCCGTGGTCACCAAATGATCCTCCTGCTGCGCCAGCAGATGATTCCGGAAATTCCGGAAAATCAGCAGGTTACAGAGCAGCAAAACGACAATTGCGGCCGCCGCGATTCCGATTATTTTTAACTCCGAACGTCTCTTTTTCATCTGTGTTCCCTCACATTCCGTCCTTCCGATCCTGTCTTTCTTCCGGCAGCCGCAACGCTTTGCCGACAGCCAGGCACAGTAGATATGATAAGAGGCATAGGGTAGTCCTATGCCTCCATTCTACGACAGACCATTTGCATCAAACCGATAACCAATCCCCCGAACCGTTTTCAGATACCTGGGGGTTCTGCTGTCTTCCTCAATTTTGTCACGAATTCGTTTGATATAGACCATGATGGTATTGTCATCCACCAGATTCTCATTCCATACCTGATGGTAAATCTGTTCCTTCGTAAACACCTGACCGGGATGCTCCATAAAAAACCGAAACAGCAACAGTTCCCGTGCCGTAAAATTCAATGGCTTCCCATCTCTGCTGCACTCCAGCTTCATCAGGTCAAAACGGAACGGTCCCACCACAATCACATTGGTTCGATTCTGACTGTAAATGCGATTTCTGCGGATCAGAGCCTTTACCTTATGAATCAGTACCGGCAAATGAAAAGGCTTCGTCAGATAATCGTCCGCCCCCATTCCCAGTCCCAGTACCTGATCGACATCCTCCTGTCTGCCGCTCAGCATCAGCACCGGCGTCATATCGCCGCTTCCGCGAAGTCACTGCAAAATCGAGTACCCATCCATATCGTCCATCATCACGTCGAGTACGATGAGATCAAATCGCTTCTTCTCCAACATGACCATCGCTTCATATCCGCCGGAAGCCTCTGCCACCTCCATTCCTTCCCGTACAAATGCGGTACGCAAAGCCATCCGGACGGATAATTCATCATCTACGATCAAAATTTTCTCATTGGCCATCTGACATTCCCCCGGCTTTTGTTCATAATATCTATTATTATAATCTCCGGCCGTCGGGAATACAAGCAATTTTTCCCAAAGTCATTCGTTAACAGGAGTCATCCTTCTCAAATCGGCACGAGTCCGATCACAATGCCGATCACCAGCATACACAGACTGACAATCCAGTAAACCGGAATGCTGAACTTCATATGATCCTTTAATTCCACTCCTCCGAGTCCAATCGCGAGATAGGTAGCCGGGGTCAGTGGGCTGACCATCAGAGCCAGATTTTTACCGATGATCATGGTCACTGCCGTGCTTAAGGAAGCGACACCATACGTTTCTCCCACTTCCATAACCAGCGGCATGATCCCGTAAAAATAAGCATCTGTGCCGATACACAGTCCCAGCGGCATCGCCAGCACACCGAAAATAATATGGATAAACCGACCGAGAAAACCAGGAATAATCGCAATGATAACACCGGCCAGTTCCGTCAGCATTCCGGTTCCGTCAAAAATACCTACCATCGCGCCGGCGCTGAACAACGTTGCAGAAATAATCAGGGCGGACGGCGCATGCTTTTTGATCAGCTTGTCCTGCAGCTTCAGATCCGGGTAATTGACTGCCAGGGCAAGGCACAACGCAAGCAGGAAGGATACATAGCTGGTTATGAGTCCCATCGACAATACGACAATCAGGACAATCGTAAGAGCCAAGTTGAACAGCAACAACTTCGGACGTCTCAGCGCATCCTCTTCTTCCTTTGCTTTCTGATCCGTAACTACGGTTTCACCCTTTCCGGCTCCGGCGCCCTGTTTCACAGCCATCATTCCCAAAAGTACCGCGACCACAATATTAAATACCAGGCCGATCAGCTGAATCGGAATCAGAATATGCCACAAATCGTTCGCATCCATGGCAAGCACCGTAGCTGCTCTGGCAACCGGACCTCCCCATGGCAGCAGATTCATCACGCCCATACAGGCTCCGGTCAGACACAGCAGAATTTTAGGGTCGATCTTCATCGACTTGTAAACTGGATACAGCGCAGGAATGGTAATCAACACGGTCGTTGCCGTCGTTCCATCCAGATGGGCAACCGTCGCAATAATCGCCGTAGCTACCGTTACGGCAATGACGCTGTTTCCCGCCCGTTTCACCAGGAAGTTTACGATCACGTCAAACATTCCCGTATCGGACATCACACCAAAATAAATGACCGAAAAAATAAACAGAATACCGTTGCTGGTGGTTGTACCAATTCCATCCTTTATGAAACCGGCCACCTCGATCGGACCATGTCCGAGAATCAATGCGGCGATCGTAGGAATCAGCGAAAGAACCACAATGGGCGACATTTTTCCTTTCAGCAGAAGTGCCACGATCAGAACAATCATTAAGAAACCGACTAATGCAATCATTCTTTACCCCCTCATTCGTATTTGGATCGTTTTTGTTACACGCGCGCATCTCCAGAGCATTTCTGACTCTGATGATGCTATCATACCGAACTGGAATAAATAAACCCTGACTGCTTTCTTACAGCACATTAAGAAACGGCCACCGAAATGGTCATTGGCGGCTCTCCATATGACCGGTCAAAAAAATAACGGCTCCGGAAAATCCGAAACCGTTATCCTGCTTCTCTTCTGGTTCTCTTCGATCAATCCTCGACAGAAATGATCTCTCTCTTGTTGTAGGACCCACAGGCCTTGCATACACGATGCGGCATCATCAGTGCACCGCACTTGCTGCACTTTACCAGATTCACCGCGCTCATCTTCCAGTTGGCTCTGCGCTGATCGCGTCTTCCCTTGGACGATTTATTCTTCGGGCAGATAGACATGGTTCACACCTCCTTGTACTTTTGAAATATATCCTGGATTACTGACATTCTGGGGTCAGGCGAAGTCTGATCACAGGTACAGGACGTGTCATTCAGATTCGCACCACATCTATTGCAAATGCCCTTACAATCTTCCCTGCAGAGGATTTTCGCAGGCAGATTCAGCAATAGTTCGTTACTGAGCAACCGGTCTACATCCAGATTAAAACCGCTTACATAGGGCTGTTCATCGAGATCAGCCGCGCGTTCTTCCCCGCTTCTGCTCAAATCCAGTTCTTCGCTCCATTCCAGGTCGAATGGCACGTCCACCGGCTTTAAGCATCGGTCGCATGGCATACTGAGGTGAAGATTCGCCTGTCCTTCCAGAAGAAGCTTCCTTCCTCCCAGGTTCCGAATCTGCAAATGTACCGGTTCCTTGCGGATAATATCGAACGAGCTTCTTCGCGTCCTGAAGCGCTCCATCTCGATCTCACAGGTACAATTCTTTTCCTTCCCATCTCTGGTAAACAACTCATTTAATTGAATCAGCATATTATTCTCCTAATACGCACCAAATCATTATACACAGGTGGGTTCCATTTGTCAACCAGTTTTTCAAACAAGTGTCCGTCCCTTATTCGGTCAGTCTCTTTGTCTCGCGGGCGATTGCCAGCTCTTCGTTCGTCGGAAGCAGCAGGACCTTCACCTTCGAATCCGCAGTCGAAATTACCGCATTCTTTCCTCTCACGTCGTTCGCTTCATCATCGATCTCGACGCCCAGGTAACCCAGATAGGAACAGATATTCTTTCTGGTCTTCTTGTCATTCTCACCGACACCGGCAGTAAATGCAATCGCGTCTACGCCGTTCATCGCCGCCGTATAAGCGCCAATATATTTCGCTACACGATAAGCGAATGCCTCAAGAGCGACCTCTGCCTTATGATTGCCCTCGGCTGCCGCAGCCTCCACATCACGGAAATCGCTGGATACGCCGCCGCTCAGGCCGAGAATACCGGACTTCTTGTTGAGAATCGTCAGAACGTCATCCACACTCTTTCCTTCCTTATTGCAGATGAACTGCACAACCGAAGCATCGATATCACCGCTTCTGGTTCCCATGATCAGGCCTTCCAGCGGAGTCAGACCCATGCTGGTGTCCACACACTTGCCGCCGATGGATGCCGATACACTGCCGCCATTGCCCAGATGGCAGACAATCACCTTCGCTGCCTTCGGATCCAGACCGGCGAACTTGATCGCTTCTCCCGACACAAACATATGGCTGGTACCATGGAAGCCGTATCTGCGGATTCCGTATTTCTCATAATACTCATACGGGATTGCATACATATATGCCTTCTCCGGAATCGCCATACCAAAGCCGGTATCCCACACCGCCACATTCTTCTTGCCCGGCATACCGGCCTCGCAGGCCTCGATACCCATAAGGTTGGCCGGGTTGTGCAACGGCGCCAGATCAAAATGATCACGAATCACCTGCTTCACATTCTCGTCAACCACACAGGACTCGCTGAAGGAGGTGCCGCCATGTACGACACGGTGTCCAATCGCGGAAATCTCGTCGGTGCTGCGGATCACGCCGTGCTCCGGATCTTCCAGAGCGTCCATAACCAGCTTGATTGCCTCGTTATGGCTCGGCATCGGCTGTTCAATCACATATTTGTCCTTGCCCGGAACCGTCTGCGTCAGCACAGAACCATCAATACCGATTCTCTCGCAGAGCCCCTTTGCGATGACACTCTCATCATCCATGTCAATCAGCTGATACTTCAGAGAGGAACTTCCGCAGTTGATAACCAAAATCTTCATACTTATACTTCTCCTTATCTTTGATATTCTGCAATGACCGAAATCATCACACCTGCAACATCTGCTGCAATTATTATACCGCACATGTTTATTGTATACAAGCTATTCGTACCAAAAAAATTGTATTTTTTTCCGTACTTGTCCCACATACAAAATCGCTTTCATTTTATCCCAGTTTTCTGATAGCGTCAATAAATGATAAATTCTTATCATTCTTTTTCTGAGTATTTCGCAAATCTTCGTCTTTTTTTTAACAAGTTGTATTTTTTTGTGAAATACGATGATTTCGGGGTCGGATTCGGCAAAAAGAACTTGAAATTTAAACAGAATCGTTTACAATAAAATTGTTCCTTATCTGTTTCGCAGCAATAACACAGACAGATAAAGCAAATTAATCATTTATGGAGGTAAGGTATTTATGTTTGAACTGTTAATCAAAAAGCTAAGACAGGATCCGAAGACCATCGTTTTCACGGAGGGTACCGATGGCCGTATTCTGGAGGCTGCTTCCCGTCTGCTCGCCGGTACTTTCTTAAAGCCAATTCTGATCGGCAAGCCGCAGGAGGTCCGGGATGCTGCAGAGGAGATCGGTTACAACATCAATGGCGCGACCATCATCGATCCGGAAGAATATGAGAAGATGGATGAGATGGTTGCCCGCATGGTTGAACTGCGTAAGGGCAAGATGACCGAGGAGCAGTGCCGCGATGCACTGAAGCATGCCAACTACTTCGGAACCATGCTGGTTCAGATGGGTATCGCTGATTGCCTGCTCGGCGGCGCTACCTACTCCACCGCTGACACCGTTCGTCCGGCTCTGCAGCTGATCAAGACAAAGCCAGGCAATAAGATCGTCTCTTCCTGCTTCATCATGGTTCGTCCTTCCGCGACCGGTGGCAACGAAGTTCTGGCGATGGGCGACTGCGCGATCAACCTTCATCCGTCCGAGGATGAGCTGGTCGAGATCGCAGCGGAGACTGCAGAATGCGCCAAAATCTTTGGCGTTGATCCGCGGATTGCCTTCCTGAGCTATTCCACGCTTGGCTCCGGCAAGGGCGAGGATGTTGACAAGATGCGCAACGCAGCTGCGAAGATGAAGGCTGCGCATCCGGATCTGCCGAGCGAAGGCGAGCTGCAGTTCGACGCCGCCGTGGCTCCGAACGTAGCAAAGGTAAAATGCCCGAACAATCCGGTTGCCGGACATGCCAACACCTTCATTTTCCCGGATATCAATGCCGGCAACATCGGCTACAAGATCGCGCAACGTCTCGGTAACTTCGACGCATACGGACCGATCCTTCTGGGTCTGAACGCACCGATCAACGATCTGTCCAGAGGATGCAACGCTCTGGAGGTCTATTCCATGTCGATCATCACCGCAGCACTGAGCTGAGCATAGTATAGTCGTTTACTGTGAAACCTGAGCGAAACGAAGCCGGGCGCTTCGCTTCGTCGCAGCCCATATCAAAGCATCCAGGCAGGAGGCACAAGACAGGCCCCTGCCTGACTTTTTTCTCACAGGGAGTTCCCATTATGAAGACCGCTGCTGTCATCGCCGAATACAATCCGTTCCACAACGGCCATTTTTATCAGCTTCAGGAAATCCGCCGCCAGACCGGCGCGGACTTTATCATCGTTGTCATGAGCGGCGATTTCGTGCAACGCGGTGAACCGGCCGTCTTTGACAAGTACACCAGGGCGCGCATGGCGCTGTCCGGCGGCGCCGACCTGATTCTGGAACTGCCAATCGCTTACGCAACCGGCAGCGCGGCCGATTTCGCAGCCGGAGCGACTGCCCTTCTCGACTCCCTTGGCGTCGTCGATCTGCTCTGCTTCGGAAGTGAATCTGGCGACCTGGAATCTCTGAAAGCAGCCGCCGGCCTGCTTTCATCGGAATCCGAAGCGGTCTCCGCGCAAATCCGGCAGGGACTCCGGCAGGGAATGACCTATCCCGCAGCTCGCAGCGCCGCCTTCTCCGCCATCGTACAAACGACGCAGCCGGATGATGCTGTTCCAAAGGTAACGGTCGACGACTTCACGCACCTTCTCGCCGGACCAAACAACATTCTCGCCCTCTCCTATCTGAATGCGCTTCAAAGCCTGCAAAGCACCATTCAGCCATATACAATCCGGCGATGTGGACAAGGATATCACCATACGACTCTTTCGGATACGGAATATGCTTCCGCCTCCGGTCTTCGCACTGCTCTGGAATCCCTTCTCCACTCCCACGCATCCTCCGCTTCCCTTACGGAATTGCTGGCCCGGCATATCCCCCAGGCGGCAATGGACGCGCTGCTGGCGGAAGATGCACTCCGGGCGCCGGTCTTTACCAATGATCTCTCCATCCTGTTAAATGCCGAGATCATCCGACTGTTCCATGTAGGTGAGGATTTTTCCCGTTTTGCTGATCTGACCACCGACCTGGCAAACCGCCTGCTGCAGTATGCCCTGTCCTTTGACAGTTTCACCGGTCGTATCCGACAGCTCAAAACCAGGTCGTACACCTACACCCGGGTAAGCCGCGCCTTGCTCCATCTACTTCTCGGAATCACCTTCGATTCGATCCGCGAATACAAGGAACAGGGATTCGTTTCCTACGTCCGGGTCCTCGGATTCCGGCGGAGTGCCGCCCCGCTGCTTTCTGCTCTCTCCAGGCAGTGTACGTTGCCGTTGATCACCCGCATCGCCGGTGCACAAGATTCACTGGATGCGGTTGGCGCCAGCATGCTGCGGCAGGAACTTCATGCCTCCCATCTGTATCAGTCGCTGGTCTTTCAGAAGGGGCGCACAATGAAAAACGAATACACAAAATCTGTCCTTGTCATCTCCTGAATCGCTGCATAGAGAAAAGAGCCACCGGAATCCGATGGCCCTTTTCTCTATGAAAAACTCATCCCCAAATAGTAAACAGAATATGTCAATCTGTTGATGATTCCATTGTACCGGATTCCAGATGAACGGTCAATTAACAAACCTTTCCGAATTGTTTACGTTTTTATTACATAAAGCAGGAAGCCGGAACACGACACCGTGTCCCGGCTTCCTGCTTTGTATTACCGCTTTCCAAGCACTTCCTTCAGCCTTTTTCGGATGACACCAGCCAACGTCAACGACCGAACCATATGATCCGATGGTACATACCGGTTCATTGCCCGAAGCATCTCCTTCGGTTTCTTGGCCGCAAACGAAAAATCCCGTTTCCCCTTTGTGCGGACGACAAACCGCGGGATATATCTCCCCTTAAACATCACCGAGGCAATCACATAATCCACATTCTCCCACGGGATCTGAATGTAATCCTCCACCTTCCGGTTATTGTAATACTCAAACGCACGATCACCGATCATGATCTTGCCATAGGAATTCAGTCCCGAATAGGACGTGGCATCTGTGACAAAATCAACCTTTGTGTTTAACGACTGCGCCATAATCCATTACATCAGTCCGATTAAATGGAAAACGATACCAACCACGAACAGGCCAAGAATGATCACGATTGGGGAAATATTCTTCTTCAGCAGCCACATGCAGAGCAACGTCAGCAGAACTGCAGAGAAGCCCGGAATCAGAGAATCGAGGTTATCCTGCAGCGTGGTGACCGTCGTCGGCTCCAGTGACATACCGGAGAGATACTGCTGCAGAGCCATCTTGATACCGGCGCCGCCGTTCGGCAGCTGATCCCATTCAATGTAAGCGCCTTCCGACAACTGAACCGTCGAAACCACCGGCGTCCAGTTGATCGACACCCACCGTTCAATCAGAGAACCCAACACGAACATACCAAGGATCGATGCACCCTTCGTCACCTTCTGAAGCAGACCGCCGGTCAGATCTTCCGTGATTCTGCTTCCTGCGCGGTAACCGAACTCCTGCGTATACCACATGAATCCCCAACGGATCACATTCCAGAGGACAAAGAACAGAACCGGTCCCAGGAGATTTCCGCTCATGGCCAGAGACGCGCCCAGAGCGCCGAGAATCGGGCGTACCGTGTACCAGAATACCGGATCGCCAACGCCGGCGAGCGGTCCCATCATACCGATCTTCACACCCTGAATCGCAACATCGTCAACCGGTGCGCCATTCGCACGCTCCTCTTCCAGCGCCAGCGTAACGCCGAGAATCGGAGAGGCAATGTATGGATGTGTATTGAAGAATTCCAGATGACGCTTCAGGGCCGCCGTCTGATCTTCTTTCGTCGAATACAGCTTTTTGATCGCCGGGATCATGGCAAAGCACCAGCCGCCGTTCTGCATTCGCTCGTAGTTCCAGGAACCCTGAATGAAGGTGGAACGAAGTGCAACCGCCAAACGATCATTTTTCGATAATGTGATTTTCTTATCTGCCATTTCTTTTCCCTCCTCCTCTATCAATAATCATTCAGGATATCATCCAGGGGATCACCGACATTTCCGCCACCGGATCCCGATCCGCTTCCGCCGCCCTCAGACAGCTTCAGGTAGATCAGAGCAATCGCCACCGCAATCGCGCCCAGAGCGATCAGAGTCAGCTCGGAAACCGCCGCCAGGCAGAATCCAATGATAAAGAAAGGCCAAACCTCTGCGGTCGCCATCATGTTAATGACAAGTGCATATCCAACTGCCACGACCATGCCGCCGCCGATGGACATTCCGTCGGTCAGCCAGGCCGGCATGGAATTCAGAAGACCGGCCACCGTCTCAGTCGGAACAAACAGCAAGGCAGCTGCCGGCAGCATAATACGAAGGCCCTGCATAATGATGGCAATGATGTGCCAGGCTTCTACACCGGCAAAATTGCCATTCTCAGCAGCTGCATCCATCCGATGGACACAGGCAACAGACAGGGTACGGACGATCATCGTCAGGAACAGACCGGCTACCGCCAGCGGAATCGCAACCGCAATTGCAGTCGCAACACCAGCCGTACCCTGGCCGCCCTTGACCAGAATCAGAGCAGACGCAACTGAAGCCAGTGCAGCATCCGGCGCCACAGCCGCGCCGATGTTCGCCCAGCCGAGCGCGATCATCTGCAGCGACCCGCCCAGGATAATGCCCGCTTCCAGGTTACCCGTTACCAGTCCGATCAGCGTACACGCGACTAACGGCTGATGAAACTCAAACTCATCCAGAATACCTTCCATACCAGCGAGGAAGGCAACAATCAATACCAGAACTACGGAAATAGGTGACATGATTTTCCTCCTTCTTTACATATTCAATTCGGTTCTCGCCTTTTCGATGATCGCGTTCATGTCTTCCTTGGAATCAGAAGGCACCTTGCGGACATCGAAGCCGATGCCAAGTTCCTTCAGACGATCAAAGGTCTTCACATCGTCCGGTCCCAGAGACAGAACCTTGTTCACGGCTACCTTGCCGACCGAATGCGCCATGGAACCAACGTTCAGTTCCTTGACCTCCACGCCGCCCTCGATCGCGCGGAGCGCATCCTGCGGGGTCTCAAACAGAAGCAGCGCTTTCGTATTGCCAAAGCGCGGATCCTTTGCAACCTTGATCATCTTGTCAATCGGAATGACATTCGCCTTCACACCAGGCGGAGCTGCTTCCGTGATCAGCTTCTTTCGCAGGTCATCGTGCGCCACACCGTCTGATACGACGATGATGCGGGTCGGCTGTACGGTCTTCGACCATGCAGTCGCAACCTGACCGTGAAGCAGACGGGAATCGATACGCGCCAGAACATACTTAATCTTGCCGTCTCCGACCACGGTTCCCTCCGGCAATCTGCCCGTCGGTCCACCCGCTGCGGCCGCCTTCGGCTCCTCTTTCTTCGGCTCCAGCGACTCCGGATTCACCTTCACGCCGTCTCTGCCGGGCTGAAGAATCGCTGCTGCCACCTCATGCGCGGTCTCCATCCCCATCCGGTCCGCGTAAGCTTCGATCAGCATTGGCAGGTTCAGGCCGGTGACAATCGCCCACTTATCCTCGTGTCCGGCAATCAGTGCACTTGCCTGGTTAAACGGAGTGCCGCCCCAGAGATCGACCAGGAACAGAACATTGTCCGGATCTTCGAAAGACGCGATCACATCTTCCATCTGCTTTCTGATATCTGCCGGACCCATGCTGGGCTGCAGACAACAGGCTGCAAGGTTGGGCTGTTCCCCGAAGACCATCGAACCAGACTGCATAATGCCCTTCGCGAATTCGCCATGGCTAGCCAGAATAATTCCAACCATTTGTAATTCCCCTTCCTTTATAGAATAGTCGCAGCCGCCATGTCACACACCACGGCCACGCCAGATATTATCTATTTTACAATATTATTAAAATTTTATAAAGCTTTTTTTCTTATATTTTTTATAAAAATTCTTCGATTTTTTACGATTTTATTCGCAATGTAAACATAAGATAAACTGCCCTTCCCGTTATTATTGACAAAATGCATCAGAATCATACAGCTTGCAGAATCCGTCGCCGCAGTTTCTGTCATATGCTCAGACAAAAAAAGGACACAGCCGTCTCCGGTCATGTCCTTTTCTCCAATCGGTTCTTCTGTTCCTGCGAGGTTGCGTTACTTCTTCTCTGTCTCGTCTTCCGCAGAAGCTTCCTC
>JAJQCD010000038.1:125969-288100 GCA_021202925.1 Clostridiales bacterium
TGCGCCCGGGAAAGTTCTTTCTTCGCCGCTCACAGCTCTTCGGCACGACCACGCAGTTCGCACGCAGCCCGTTCCGGGTCATCCGCCAGCATCAGCGCACGCACGACCGCAATTCCGTCCACCGGTATGCCCTCCAGCACACTGCAGTTTTCCGCATCCAGTCCGCCAATCGCCACCACAGGAAGCCGTACCTCACGAATGATATCCGCAAGTACAGACACGGGAGTCAGCACCGTATTGACCTTTGTCGCCGTCGGAAACATCGCGCCGACTCCCAGATAGTCCGCGCCCTGATTTTTCTCATCCATTGCCCAGGCTACCGTCTTCGCCGTGGCTCCGATGATCCGGTCCGGCCCCAGAATCCGTCTCGCCACGGATACCGGCAGGTCCGCCGCTCCCAGATGAACCCCGGCTGCGCCGCACGCCTGGGCGATGTCCACCCGATCGTCAATAATCAGCGGAATCCCGTACCGATCCGTGATCGCCTTCACCTGGCAGGCAAGCGTATAATACTCCCGGCTGCTTCGATTTTTTTCGCGGAGCTGTACAATCGTCACACCTCCGCGGCATGCCGCTTCCACCCGGCGCAGGAATTCCGGTTCCTCATGGTAGGAACTGTCCGTCACCAGGTACAGCGATAAATCAAATTTCGGTCTCATATAATCTCCTTTTCGTCTCACAACGAATTCGCATCCCCATATCCCGCACGATCCGCGGCCGCACCGGTGCGGTTTGGGATGGATCCGATTTCCATAATCTGCGCGTTCTGACGAAGCGCCTCATCGGTCAGGTTATATAACGCGTCCAGAAGCTCCGTCCGGAAAGACCCCGGCCCCCGGCTGCGCCCGGCCGCAATCTCACCGGCCAGGCCAAACGTCACGCACGCCTGAACCGCTGCCGCAAACGGCGCTGCCACGGCCAGCCAGGTCGCTGTCATCGCACCCAGCATGCATCCCGTTCCTGTGATACGGCTCATCATCGGATGGCCGTTTGCCACAAGAACAGCCCGCGTCCCATCCGTCACCAGATCCTCCGCACCGCTGACCAGCGCGACCACACGATGTTCCCTCGCAAACCGCGCAAATTCATCCAGGCAATCCGTCACCCGCGTCAACCGGTCTGCCTCAGTCAGGTCAACCCCGCGCGTTCTTTCCTCCAGCCCGCAAAGCACCTTCCACTCGCTTAAGTTTCCCTTGATCACCGAAGGCCCAAAATCCCGGATCAGAGATCCGGCATAATTCAGACGCAATCGACTCGCACCTATGCCGACACAGTCCAGGACACTCGGAATTCCCCGCGCATGCGCACAGGCAGCGGAAATCCGCATGGACTCCATCCGCACATCCGTGATGTTTCCCAGATTCAGCGCCAGCGCATCGGCCATCCCGGTGATCCGTTCCGTCTCCGCCGGATGCTCCGCCATCATCGGCTGTGCCCCCATCGCCAGAATCAGATTCGCGCAGTCATTGATGGAAATGGGATTTGTGATGCAGTGAATCAGACGGGACCGCTCCGTCAGAGCGGTCCTTTTCAGAAATTCAAATTCCATGAACAGCTTCCTTTCGGCTGGAAATATAATAAGAAACAGCGCCGATCAGGAACAGAGCGAGGACGATCATCGGCATCGCGTCAAAAAATGCACCGCTCAGCCCGAAGAATGACCGCAGCGCCACCTTCACCGCCAGCCAGGCAATCATTCCCACCGCGGCAATCGCCAGCGCTTCGCCGGCTGCGCTGACCGGGGTGTCAAATACCTTCGCGCCCAGCTGCGCCTGCATCTGAAACAGCATGCCGTTTTTCGCAAGCTGCTTGAGCAACAGAAATGCCACGCTTCCGCCGATCAGCGTACCGCAGATAAACGACGGCACATAATAGAACAACGTCAGCCCTTCGTATCCCCAAAGCGCCGTCATCACCGGCGTCGACACAATCGCGCCAATAATCCCGGTTCCGAAAATTTCTCCCAGTACACCGAAAATCAGACGGCCATTGGAAGCACGATAAAACACGCCGGAAAAGAACGCGCCGAAAACCGCGCCGGTCAGTGCCAGCGGCGGAATTCCCATAAATATCATGCGCAGGATGCCGATTACCGTTGCACAAAGCAGCGAATACCAGGGGCCAAGCAAAACCGCACAGACAATATTAATCAGATGCGCCATGGGGCACATCCCCTCCACACGCAGAATCGGGGAAATAATGACTCCGAGAGCGACCAGCATAGCCAATGTGGTCAGGCGAAGAAGTGATGGGTTTCGATTCATAACAGATTCCTCTTTTCGTTTAGTCTCCGCAAAGAGGATTCGCGACTCCCCCTGCGGGAAAACCGCACTCGTCCCTCTTTAAGGACAGGCTACGGTCGGTCGAGAACTCTGGCCTCCTCTCAGCCCGGCACACGGGCTCCCATCGCAACGGTCTTCCGGCCGGACCCAGGGAGCTCCCCCTTTGCCCGTTTTCTCTGCCGACAAACCAGATCACCGGGCGGGGAATTCCCCTGCCCGTCCGCACGGTCTGCATCCGGCCAGAAGCGAGCCGTACCTGACGCAAACCCGTGCATGAAAAAAGCAGGCAACCAGAATCGGCTGTCTGCTTTGTAAACTCATGGCGTTTGATTTCCCAACGTCGGCATTGTCCGAATCTGGTCATGGGTCGGAGCCGAACTCCCTCTCAGCAAATCACTATGCTCCCCAAATCATACGGTGCACCTGTATGCACTGCTTTTCTGTCCGTCATTGTACTCCAAAATCCGGAATCGGTCAAGCGGAACTTAACGCTTGATATCGTAATTCATGTTCATCAGGTTGCGGATGCTCTGCGCATCATCGGTAATATTCGCATCGCCGTGAATCGTATGCTTGATCGCACTGCTGGCCACCGCAAAATTGACAATATCCATCGGGCGGTAATTGTGAATCATGGCATAGATCAGGCCACTGGCGAATGCGTCCCCGCCTCCGACGCGGTCCAGAATATTGAAGGTCAGCAACCGGCTCTCAAAGGTATGTCCCTCATACCACATAAATGCCTTCAGGCTGTTCTCACTGCCGCTGTGTGCGTAACGCACATGACGCGCAATGCACTTGATATTCGGATATTTCCGGACGAATGCCTGGAAAATCTCATCCTGCTGCTCATAGCTGGGCTGCAGCGGCACGCCGTCCTTGTAGTCTCCGAGCCTGTGATCGTCGTCATTCTTCCAGAGATGATACGGCTCAATACCAAACAGCACATCCACATAAGGCAGACATTCCGTACAGAAATCCCGCGCTTCCTCCCAGGTCCACAGAGCGCTGCGGAAATTGCCGTCAAAGCTGACCGTCAGCCCCAGTTCCTTCGCCGTCTTCAGCGCACTCATGATCATCTTGGCACAATTCGCGCCAAGCGCCGGAGTGATGCCGCTCAAATGCAGCCAGTCAAAGCCTTCCAGCATCGCACGAAGATCCACCTTGTCATAATCATACTCCGTAAAGGCACTGTTCTTGCGGTCATAGGTCACCTTGCTGGCACGGATCCCGTACCCTGTCTCCAGATAATAAGTACCAAGCCGATGGGTCGGCGTCTCCTCCGGAGAACTCAAAATCATCGGCGTGCAATGTACATCATTGCTTCGAAGCATACGGATCGCACTCTTGCCCAGACTGTTGTTCGGTACTACACTGAAAAAAGTGCTGTCCACTCCCAGATTCGCCAGCGCCAGCGCAATGTTCGCCTCGCTGCCACCGTAACTGGCCTCAAAGCTGCTCGCCATACGCAGCTTCTCATAGTTCGGCGGACTTAAGCGGAGCATAATCTCGCCGATTGTAAAAAATTTCTTGCTGGTATCATTGCCCTGTAACAGCGGATTTGAATGTTCCATGCATGTTCCCTCCTGATTTTCCGAGTCTCTTTTGGATAATTATATCAAATTTAAGGAGGGAATGAAAGCATTTTCATTGTTAATTCCATAACGCTCTTCCCGTTATCATAAACGAATCACAGCTGAGGAATCTCGTCGCGGAATACGATCTTTCCCGTCTCTGCATCCATGCTCTCCACGATCGCCAGCGATTCCAGACGGACGCCTTTTTTGCGGATGATATCGCCGCCGATCTGAAACCCTTTCTCAATTACAATGCCGGCTCCGACCAGTTCGGCCCCGGCTTCCTTCACAAGATCGATCAGACCTTCGAGCGCCTTGCCATTGGCCAGAAAATCATCAATCAGAAGAACTTTATCGCCAGGACCCAGATATTCCTTTGATACAATCACATCATAGATGCGCCCATGCGTAAAAGATTCCACACGCGTCGTATAGACGTCACCCGCAATGTTCTTCGTCTGCGTCTTTTTGGCAAAGACAACAGGCACATGGAAGCTCTGGGCTGCCACGCAGGCGATACCGATACCGGACGCCTCAATCGTAAGAATTTTGTTGACTTCCACATCGGAAAACCGGCGCTTGAATTCTCTTCCAATCTCCATAAACAGATCGGTATCCATCTGATGATTCAGAAACTGATCGACTTTCAGAACATTGCCCGGTTTCACCTTGCCGTCTCTGCGGATTCTCTCCTTCAGCAATTCCATTTCCATTTGAACTTTCCTCCTGATGTACGATAATATTGATGCATTTTGAGAAAACGTTACATCAATTATATGACAGGTTTGCGGGAAGTCAAATATATTTTTTCAAAAAATCATTTCCGGTAGGTCTCTACCCACACGCCCCGGCCTTCCGCAAGCGAACGCGGAACGTCCAGAATCCTCTGGTTCTCCGAGCCGCGGAACTGCAGGGAGAGATTTTTCCTGGCGATCACAAACGGCCCGTCCACCATCACATCAAACATCGACACCAGCTGTCTCGTCACCTCCGTCCGCATCATACGTCCGAGAATATCCCGGTCAAAATCGTATCCGGTAAAACACCAGATCGTCTTCTTCGGAAACTGGGCGCGCACACGACGGATGAAGGGAAGCAGTTCCGCCTGATTGCGCGGATCCATCGGTTCCCCGCCGAGAAGCGTCAGTCCCTCAATATAATCCGGGCTCAGGAAACGCAATATCTCGTCTTCTTTCTCGCCGGTAAACGGAACTCCGTAATCAAAATCCCAGGCTTCTTCATTGAAACAGCCCAGACAGTGATGGGGACATCCGCTGACAAACAGGGAAACCCTTACTCCCGGCCCGTTTGCAATATCACATGATTTAATCTCCGCAACGTTCATCCTGTCCTCCTTTTATCTGCTGGTTCTGCCTGCTGTTAAGCATTATTTTACCTGTTTTCCCTTTCAAAGACAAGATAAAACCACTTTTATCAAAAATAAATATTTCAGGAAGTCTGATCGAGCGTCCGGTTCATGCTTCCCATCTGATATCCGCCAAGATCCAGGGTCACATAATCAAACCCCAGGCCTTTCATATACGCGTCGGCCTGCGCTGCCCTTCCGTCCTCAAACAAGCGCATAAATTCCGCCGGTTCCAGTTCGATTCTCGCGATCATCCCATGGATCCGGACCCGTACCTGATGAAAGCCCTGATCGAGAAGCCACTGCTCTGCCGCATCAACCATACGCAGCTTCTCCTCGGTGATTTCCTCTCCATACACAAACCGGGAGGAAAGACACGCAAAGGACGGTTTATCCCAGGTTGGAAGCCCGAGATTCTTCGAAAGCGCCCGGATATCCGCCTTCGTCATCCCCGCATACCGCAACGGACTCTTCACGCCAAGCTCCGCCACGGCCTGCAGACCGGGACGATAATCTCCGTTGTCATCCAGATTGGAACCCTCCGCAACACAGGCGATCCCATATTCCCTTGCAACCTCGCCAATCTTCGCAAAGAGTTCACGCTTACACAGGTAGCACCGGTTCCTGGGATTGTGGCGAAACCCCTCTATGGAAAGCTCTTCCGAATCCATGATGACATGCCGGATTCCCTCCCGCTCACAGAAAGCCATTGCCTCCTTTTGCTCGCGCTCGGGAAACGAACAGGAACGAGCCGTCACCGCGATCACCCGATCGCCCAGTACATCATGCGCCACCTTCAGCAAAAAAGTTGAATCGACGCCTGCGGAAAAGGCGACGACCACGCTGCCCAGTTCCTTTAAGTATGACTCAAGCCTCTGCAGCTTCTGTTCCAGTAATGTCATTTTCATTTCCTCCCGATTTCCTTCTGTTCCTGTCTGCCGGCGGTTTTTCCGCCAGGCGATTGATCTGCGTCGCGATATATCCCGCGCCATATCCATTGTCAATATTCACAACCGAAATCCCGTTGGCACAGGAATTGATCATCGTCAGCAACGCCGACAATCCGTTCATGCTCGCTCCATACCCGACTGAAGTCGGCACCGCGATCACCGGCTTATCCACCAGACCGCCAATCACACTGGCCAGCGCTCCCTCCATGCCCGCAATGGCGATCACACAGTTTGCGCGCTGAATCGCGTCCAGTTTCGCAAGCAGGCGGTGCAGACCGCTGACGCCCACATCATAAAAACGCTCTACATGAGAACCGAAATATTCCGCTGTCTGTGCCGCCTCCTCCGCCACCGGAATGTCCGACGTACCGGCGGTACAGACGGCAATATTACCGATGAATTCCTTACCCGGCCGTTCCGCCCGGACAATCCTCGAAACCGGATCGTAGACTGCTTCGGGACAGACTGCGCGGATCTGCCGGTATTGTTCCGGAGTCGCCCTGGTACCCATAACTTCTCCTTCCGTCCGATACAGCTTTTCAAAAATCGATACCAGATATTCGTCCCTCTTTCCGGCGCAAAAAATCACCTCGGCGAAACCCGAACGTACCTTCCGGTGCAGATCCAGCTTCGCAAAACCAAGCTCTTCAAATGGCTGTCGTCTGAGCTGTCTCTCCGCTTCTTCAACGGCGATGGTTCCGGCCTTCACGCCTTCCAGCAATTCTCTTACATCCATGGATTTCCTCTTTTCCTGTCTCAATTTTGTTCCCGATATGCCCGGCAAACCATATTGTAAACTTCCCGGTATGGTTTGTCATGCTCCCGGCACAGCCGCACAACACTCTCATACTCCGGATAACAACGGATTCCCGGCTTTCCGCTCGCATCTGCCGGTTGCGTCCCCGGCAGATCGCACAGCTTGACCATCGCTTCCCCAAGCGGCGTCTGCACAGCTTCGATTCTGCGATCCAGGACTGTGCGCTCCATCCGGTTTCTGCGGATCCCAATCGTAGTAGTCTCCCGGAAGATAATATGTTCCATAACCGGAACATCCTCCGCCCGGCAGAGGACACTCAGCATATATGCCGGACGATTCTTCTTCATATAAACCGGGACATAAAACACATCCCGTGCGCCAGCTTTCAGAAGCCGTTCCATCACATAGCCGAAATTCTCCCCGTCCGCATCATCGATATTGCTCTCCAGCTTCCAGATTCCTTCATCCGAAAGCGAATCGCGGGCAGTATCCCGGATCAGCATCGCACGCAGCAATCCCGGCCTCTGATATTCACGCTTTCCCGCGCCCAGACCGACCCGCTCCACTGTGAATTCCTCCGGCAGCCGGTCGGACGTTTGCACCGCTGCCACGATCGCCGCGCCGGTCGGCGTCACATACTCAGCCGCTTCGCCCGTCAGACGCAGCTTCAGGCCATGCGCCGCGACAATGTTTGTCACCGCCGGTACCGGCACCGGCAGGATTCCATGCGCACAGCGGATCGTCCCGCCGCCCTCGCAGAGAAAAGGCACAATCACCTCATCAATTCCCAGATTGTCCAGACAGACTGCCGCCGCCACAATATCCACAATCGAATCCACTGCGCCGACCTCATGAAAATGAACGCTCTCCAGCGTCTCCCCGTGCGCTTTTGCCTCGGCTTCACCGAGAATTTCAAAAATGCGAAGCGCCGTTTTCTTCGCCTTATCTGAGATCGCCGAGTTACCGATGATCTCACGAACCTCCCGCATCCCCCGATGTTCGTGAGGATGCGTATGCTCATGACCGTGAGGATGTTCATGATTGTGTTCGTGATCGTGATCGTGCTCCGGATGGTCGGCCTCATGGCTGTGAGGATGCTCCTGGTCATGCCCGTGCAGATACTCCATATCATGATCGTGATTCTCATGTTCCTGGTCGAGCAGCACGCTGAAATCGCATGCGTCCAGCCCGGATTTCTTCACCCGGCTGATGCGAATCGTAAACCCTCCGATCGGAAGACTGGCAAGCGCCGCACGCAGTGCCTGCACGTCCGCGCCCAGATCCAAAAGCGCCGCGACCGTCATGTCTCCGCTGATACCAGTATTGCATTCCAAATACAACTGCTTCTTATTCATCCTGTTCTCCTCTCTGCAGCAAAGTCAAAAAAATGAAGATAATCTGCCTCCTTTCAAAAGAGGGCAATTACCTTCATGGCAATTTTCCCGAATCATAACTTCTTTTCGCACCGAAAGCCGCTCCGGCATCACGGCTCTTCTGAGCCAGCGCACCACCTTCCTGGTGATTCGCCTGTCAGACCTTGCAGTCTGACTTCCCCTGTAAACGATGCAGCGCATCCATCAACGCCGGGATCGTCACCTTCAATGACGGATCCGGCACACCGACGACAACCGTATCACACTGGTTCATCGGAAGAAGCAGCCGCGTCGCCGGACTCTCAGCAACCGCCCGGGCGGCCTCAGGGGTAATCTCCCCCAGCATGGAATTCGCAATCACAATCCCAACCGGACCAATAATGACATCCGCTCTTGCCGAACAGACGACAATCGAATTGGCCCCGGTCGCGATCCGATCGGCTCCCGCCTTCGCCATCGCTGTGGAAGCAACGCCATTCGTCCCGACTGCTGTAATGGTTCCCTGAAAGGCAGCGTCCTTTTTCAGGGCGGAAATAACCTGCCTTCCGCATCCGCCGCCCTGACCGTCAATCACCAAAACATTCATTTTCCGCTTCCTCCGGTTCAGATTCAAAACAGTTTTCCATTACCGCCACCATCATAACACAAATGCCATACACCTGTCAAAACAAACTTCCACTCCTTCTGCTGCGCTTTTTTCATCCGCTTATCGGTTGACAGAGTTTCTTTCGTTTGCTACACTGAGAATCATAACACACCAAATGATTCCGGGGGAGCAACAGATAAAGGAGGTTCTTTTTTTATGCAAGAGAAGCAATATGTCCAGTACGGCTCCTGCTGTGCAGGAAGCTGCGGCGCCTCAAAGGATATCACCGGCTGCCGTTTCAGTCTCTCGCCCATGTCCGACCGGTATGTAGAGATCATCCTCGGCGCGATTGAACAGGTCGATGTTTCAAAGGTCTGGAGCAAAACAGAGCGGCTCTCTACCCTGTACCGTGGCAGACGGGAGCATGTGATTGACGCGGTAAAGGCCTGTTTCGTCCATGCGTGGCAGCCGGATGTTCACATGACGATGGAGATGACCTTTTCCAAAGGATGTCCGGGAGATACGGACGCCGAGAGCTATCTCGCGGAAGATACCGTACTTCGCAATGAGTCATCGATGAAAGAGATCCATTTCCCGGTGGACTGCAAGATTTCCCTGTATCCCATGGGCGTCTCCAACTATATGGAATTCATCGCGCATGTAGTCAATCACGCAGTGGATCTGGGAATTTACGCGGGTTCCACCCATTATGTAACGGTACTGAAAGGAGATGTCCACGCACTTTTTGACTACTTCGCCTGGGTCAATGAATATTGCGCAAACGAACTGAGTCACTATGTACTGGAAGCCACGCTCTCGGTCAACAGCCCGACGGCGGAATAGGAGGAAACAATGAACTGGAAATTAAAAGAGGTACTGTTTATGGCAATCAGCGCCGTCATCTTTGGCGCGGTATATCTGGGCATGGTCTATCTCGGCGCCGCACTCACCGGCATTCTCACGCCCATCGGCCTTGGGATTCTGGGATATGAACCGATCTATGGCGTGTGGTTCATGGCCGCCGCTTTTGTCACCTACGTCGTCCGCAAACCGGGTATCGGTATCGTCGCCGAAATGCTTGCCGCGCTGCTGGAGGTTCTGATGGGCAATATGTTCGGCCCCATCGTCTTTATCAGCGGCTTCATTCAGGGAGTCGGCTGCGAACTCATCTTCGCTCTCACAAAGTACCGTTTCTATAATACCTTTACCATGATTCTCTCCGCCATCGGCGCCTCCGTCTTCAGCTTTCTCTGGACCGGTCTGCGTCAGGCCTACTGGAACATGGATATGAAGATCGTCATCGCCATTCTGATCATCCGCACAATCAGCGCCATCATCTTCTGCGCATTCGGAAGCAAGGCTCTGGCTGACGGACTTGCCGCCGCCGGCGTTCTCAAAGGATACCAGATCAGCCGCAAATCGACCGATCATTATGGGGAGTAATCCATATGTGTGCGTATTGTCTGGCGGAAGGGATTACCTTCCGCTATTTTGAACATTCCAGTCACAATATTCTTGAACAGGCGACGGTTTCCTTTGAACGCGGCGAAACCACCGTCATTCTCGGAAACAGTGGCTGCGGCAAAAGCACACTGGCGGCTGTTCTCTGTGGGCTGTATCCGGAGAACGGCGGTTTTCTCGAAAGCGGCACGGTCTCCGTGGATGGAAGAACACTCGCCTCCCTGCCTTATCGCGAGCGGAGCCGTGAGATCGCCCAGCTTTTCCAGAATCCGGATCTGCAGTTTACCATGGGCTGTCTCAGGGAGGAACTCTGCTTCTGCCTGGAAAATGCCTGCGTACCGCAGGCGGACATGGACCGGAAAATCGCTCTGTTTGCTGACAAATATCTGGTCGCCGACCTCCTGGATCGCCCGTTTGCCAGTCTTTCCGGAGGGGAAAAACAGAAGGCAGCGCTTTGCTGCCTCTTTCTTGTGAATCCGAAGGTCATGATCCTCGACGAACCGTTCGCAAACCTGGATTCGGATTCCAGAGACGCTTTTCTTCTCCTCCTTGGGGAAAAAATCCGGGAAGGGGAAACAACCGTTATCGCCATCGATCATCAGGCCTCTAACTGGCTCTCTCTGGCCGATCGCTTTCTTGTACTCGGAGAAAAAGGCGCCGTGCTGCGGGATCGGATTTCTGCTGCCGACCTGCGAAAGGAACGCGCCTTTCTGATCCAACAGGGGCTGAACGATCCGTTCGCAACCCCGCATCGGACACCACACCCTTCTGCTGTGAACGATCCGGACATTCCACCGGTTCTTTCCCTGCAGCAGGCTTCCATTTTCCACAAAAAGAACGGCACCGCACTTCTTCGCCAGGTGACGCTCTCACTTCCGAAGGGCCGGATCGCTGCGTGTCTGGGGCCCTCCGGCAGCGGAAAAACCACCTTTTTTCTGACTCTTCTGGGGCAGAAGCCCTACTCCGGCTCCATTCTGCTTGACAGGCAGGAACTTCGTCGCCTGAACCGGCGAGACCGCTTCTCCCGCATTGGCATCGTCTTCCAGAATCCCGGAAATCAGTTCATTGCCCAGACCGTCTCGGAAGATATGCGGCAGAGTCTGCGTATCTGGAAGAAATGTACGGCCGACGAAGCGGAACGTCATGTAAGGGAACTGCTCGCCGATTACGGCCTGGAAAATTACGGGAAATATTCTCCCTATATGCTGAGTCAGGGACAGCAGAGACGTCTCGGCGTCCTCTCCATGCTCGCCGGCGGACAAACGCTTCTGCTGTTGGACGAACCGACCTACGGGCAGGACGGGCGCACGACAAAAGCGATCATGGATCAGCTCAGGAAACGGGCGCAGAACGGTCTGTCGGTCATTTTTTCCACACACGACGAGACTCTGGCTTACGAATACGCTGACCGGATCTGGCGTGTAAAGGAGGGAACCATCTGTGAGGAACATTAACCCATCCATAAAGGCTGCGGTTATTCTGCTCTGCGGCCTGATCATTTCTTTCAGCTATTCTCTTTTCTGGAACAGCATCATCATCGGAATCTGTCTGATCCTGTTGTTCGTCTCCGGAGTCAGTCCGAAAAAAATTGCGGCGGTATTGCTCCCGGCTACTCTGGCGGCGGCAAGCATCTTCATGGCTTTCGTCATTCACGGAAACGGAGAGGCCGTATCGATCGCGACCGACTCCAAAAACTTTCTGCAGGTCTCGGCAGGCGCCGGAAAGCTTTCCGACGCAGCGGCGCTGGCATTGCGAATCTACGCTTACGCGGCACTGGGCATGCTGTTTTCCTTCACTACAGACGCCAATGAATTCCTCTACAGTCTGATGCAGCAATGCCATCTGGCTCCGAAGTTTGCCTACGGCGTGCTCGCGGCTTATCATCTTCTGCCGGTTGCCCTGCGCGAATACCGGCAGATCCGCCTGGCCTTCGAAGTGCGGGGCTGTCACCTGGCTCCCTGGTCACTCAAACCGGCTTTCCCGGCTCTGGTTAACGCCATGCACTGGGCCGAGAACATTGCCATGGCAATGGAATCCAAAGGATTTGACGAGAACGGAGAACGAACCTGGTATCTGACTACCTCCGTTCATCCGGCCGACTTCCTGTGGAGTGCGTTCATGATTGGAATCTGTACAGCCGGAATCGTTCTGTAAACGATTCCGGCTGCTTCCCCATCTTCTTTTTGCTGGTTAAGCTTAACGGCCATAGGTGATCGCCGCGTAAGCATCGACAACACCACCGGACACCAGTTTGCCACTCAGCCCGTCCACCTGCCTCGCGGATGACACAATCGCCTCTCTGACATCGGAAAGTGTCATATCGGTCCGGCAGGAATACACCAGCGCCGCCACACCGGTTATCATTGGTGCCGACATCGATGTCCCGGACATGAATCCGTATCCGCCTCCGCTGACCGTACTTAAGATATAGGTTCCCGGCGCTGCCACATCGACGCTGGCCGCACCGAAATTGGAGCTCTCATCCAGCGTTCCGTCAAACATCAGATTCGCCACGGAAATGATGTTATCACTGTCAAACGAAGCAGGATACACCGGCCAGACGTCAATGTCATAGCCAATGCCCCGGCTGTCACCGTTCCCGGACGAAATCACAAACAGCATCGAAGAATTCTCAATTGCCGCTTTCAGCTCCTCACTGTAAGCAACCGTTCCCAGGCTCAGATTACAGATCTCCGCCCCGTTCGTCTCTGCGTACCGGATCGCCTCAATGATGCTGTCCGCTGTGCCGTAGCCCTCATCCGTCCCCAACGCCTTCAGCACCATGATTTTCACATAATCACTGTCCGCGATTCCACTGATTCCGGTTCCGTCCCAGGCCGCCGCAATCGTTCCGGCTCCATGCGTTCCATGATCGTCTTCACTTCCGGCATACACTTCGTTCGTGCCGGAAAAAAAGTTCCATCCGTTCACATCGTCGATATAACCATTTCCATCATTGTCAATTCCGTCTCCCGGAATCTCATCCTCGTTGATCCAGATCGCGTTTTGCAGCTCGGAATGCGTAATATCCACACTGGTATCGATCAGCGCCACGGTCACCGTCCGCCTCTCAGAGGTGGATTCATAGTATTCCCAGGCCGGTTCGATGTTGATGTCCATTCCCTCCACTGCATTTGTGACAGTCTGGGTGATCGACATTCCCATCACCCCGCCGAAAGAATTTCTCCAGGAACGCTCACCCGGCGCACGACTGATCGGAATGGAGAGGCTGGATGTCACACGCTGAATGTTTCCGTTATTCTTCAAAGCCCACTGATAAGAATAAAAGGAACCACCCGAGGTAAGATCGATCTGCTGCGCCCCCGTACCGGGGCCGCCATCTGCCGCATACACGGGAAATACCCCCGCCGTCAGAATATACCCTGCGGTCAGGATGCCCGCCGCCACCCGTTTCATTCCATATTTTAATCGTTGATTTCGATTCATAGATTTCCACTCCTTCCCAGACCAGGCAGGTTGATTCCCTGCTGTCTCTCGAATATCGGGCGGTTCGCCCTTCGATTTTTGTATACGGGACAGTATTCCATAAACCTGTGACAAAACTATGATCTCGTCCCTTAATTTTTACTGACTGTTTTATGAAGAACATGCAAGGATTCCTCTCTCAAATACAGAAATTGAGTGACGTTTTCTCAATTATGTGATATATTTAAAGAAGGTTCAGACTTTAACCGCCTGAACCGTCTGAGCATTTAACTGTTTACTATGAAAGTCCAAGAATCCAAGCCGCAAGGCGCAGGATGATTGGCAACTTTCATGTATGCAGCGGCGCTTAGCGAAGTCAAGCCGCAGGCGCAGACTGAGCTTAGCATAGCTGTTTACTATCATTTCGCCCGGAACCCATTTTTTCAGGAAGTTTCCCGGGCAGGACAGGAGAAGCGTATGAGTCGTCTGGAATTATTCACACCAAGTGCTGACCAGCTGATTGTGGAAAGCCTCTACAAAAACCTGGAACAGCGAATCGTCGCCAGTCCACCCGGTCTGTGTCCGGTGGATATCACACGAGCCTTCATTGAACTCTGTCACGCACAAACTTGCGGAAAATGCGTGCCCTGTCGTGTCGGCCTCCATCATCTGAAGCACATGCTGACCGATGTTCTGAACGGAACGGCCACGCTCGACAGCATCGACCTGATGGAAGACACCGCCTATTCCATTATGCAGACCGCGGACTGCGCCATCGGACAGGAAGCGGCTCAGATGGTATGGAAGGTCTGCCGCACCTGCCGGGATGACTTCGAAGGCCATATCCGTAACAAACGATGCACCTGCACCACTTCTCAACCGGTGCCATGTGTCACGCTCTGTCCCGCCCATGTCGATGTGCCGGGATACATCGCGCTGGTGCGCGCCGGGCGCTATGCGGATGCCATCCAGCTGATCCGCAAGGACAACCCGTTCCCGACCACCTGCAGCTTTATCTGCGAGCATCCCTGCGAGGCCCGCTGCCGCCGCAACATGGTCGATACCTCGGTCAATATTCGCGGACTGAAACGCGTAGCCGCCGATCTGGCCGGTCCGGTTGCTCCGCCTGCCTGCGGCCCTTCCACCGGCAAGAAGATTGCAGTCGTCGGCGGTGGTCCTTCCGGGCTCTCTTCCGCTTACTATCTGCAACTGATGGGGCATCAGGTCACGGTATACGAAATGCTGCCCAAGCTCGGCGGCATGCTGCGATATGGCATCCCCAATTACCGTCTCCCGAAGGATCGCCTGGAAGAAGACATTGACGCGATCCTCGCCACGGGTGTTCAGGTTCGCTATAATATCAAAGTCGGTATCGACTTAAAGCTCGACGATCTGCGTTCCGAATACGACGCAGTGCTGATCACTGTCGGCGCTTCCACGGACAAAAAGCTCCGCCTCGAAGGCGAGGACGCCCCGGGCGTCATGCCCGCCGTCAGCTTCCTGCGGGATATCTCGATGGGAATCATGCCGGATTTAACCGGACAGGAGGTCGCTGTTATCGGCGGCGGCAACGTCTCCATGGACGCCGTCCGCACCGCAATCCGCCTGGGCGCAAAGAAAGTCAGTATCGTTTATCGTCGCCGTGTGGCTGACATGACCGCTCTGCCGGTCGAGATCACGGCAGCGGAGTCCGAAGGCGTCGAGATTCTGACCCTGTTGGCTCCAACCGGAATCGAACTGGACGAACAGGGGCATGTATGCGGCCTGCGCGTCACTCCACAGATGATCAGCACCGTGCGCGGCGGCCGGGCTTCTGTTCGCGCGAACGGCGAACCGGATCGCGTCATTCCCTGCCAGACCCTGATCGTCGCCATCGGGCAGAATATTGAGACCCGTCACTACGAGGAATCCGGCATTCCGGTTTCCCACGGCAAGATCGTAACGCTCCCGAACGGCGGCTTTGAAGATATCCCCGGCGTGTTCGCCGGCGGAGACTGCGCCACCGGTCCTGCGACCGTCATCAAAGCGGTCGCCGCAGCCAAGGTAACCGCAGCCAACATCGACGAATACTTAGGCTATCGCCATGATATCACCTGTGACATTGATATCCCGCTTCCAAACCTGAGTGACCATGTTCCCTGTGGGCGTGTGGAGCTGTCTGAGCGCGAAGCGGGCGAACGCAAATTTGACTTCGACGCCGTAGAGAACTGTATGAAGGATACCGAAATTGCGCAGGAATCGGGGCGCTGTCTCCGATGCGACCACTTTGGCTATGGAATCTTCCGGGGAGGACGTGAGAACATATGGTAAATCTGACTATCGACAATCAGCCGGTCACCGTAAAGGAAGGCACGGCAATCATCGAAGCAGCCGCTTCCGTCGGCATCAACATCCCACGCCTGTGCTACTGGAAGGGATTAAATGAAATTGCCGCCTGCCGCGTCTGCGTGGTAGAAATTGAGGGGAAGGAACAGCTCATCACCGCGTGCAACAACCATGTGGAGGAAGGCATGGTCGTTCACACCAACAGCCCCAAAGTCCGCCTCGGCCGTCGGCTGAATGTGCAGCTGATCCTCTCTCAGCATGACTGTAAATGCGCAACCTGTGTGCGCAGCGGCAACTGCCCGCTCCAGCGGATCGCCAACGATCTGAATATTCAGGGAGATATCTTCGAAGAACGTCTGGAGCGTCAGGACTGGGATCGGACCTTTCCACTGATCCGTGATTCCCAGAAATGCATCAAATGTATGCGCTGCATTCAGGTCTGTGACAAGATTCAGGGACAGAACATCTGGGACCTGGAGGGAACCGGCGCCCGCACGACCGTCAACGTTTCCTGCAACCGCACCATCCGCGAAGCCGACTGTTCTCTCTGCGGACAGTGCGTCACCCACTGCCCGGTCGGCGCCCTGCATGAGCGCGACGACACGGAAAAGCTGTGGCGCGCGCTTGCAGACCCGGAGAAAACCGTCGTCGTCCAGGTCGCTCCCGCAGTCCGCGCGGCCTGGGGCGAGGGACTCGGCCTCTCCACGGAAGAAGCCACAGTTGGGAAAATTTTCGATGCACTGAAAAAAATGGGCGCGGATTATGTCTTTGACACGGTATTCTCCGCGGATCTGACCATTATGGAGGAAGCCAATGAGCTTCTGGAGCGCATGGCCTCCGGCAATCTCAATGGCAAACCAATGTTTACCTCCTGCTGCCCGGGCTGGGTTCGCTTTGTCAAAGCAGAATTTCCTCAGTTTGTACCGCAGCTTTCCACCGCCAAATCACCCATGCAGATGTTCGGCTCCGTGATGAAGAGTTATTTTGCTGAGGCAATCGGCAAACAGCCGCAGGACATCTACTCCGTTGCCATCATGCCCTGCATGGCAAAAAAAGGGGAAGCCGAAATGGATTTCTACTACGGGGAATACGTCGGCCATGATACCGACTGTGTCATCACCACCCGGGAACTGATCCGTATGATCCGCGGCTCCAACATTCTGCTCTCCCGTCTGAAGGATATCGAACCGGACCGGCTCTTCCACGACACTTCCGGCGCCGGCGTAATCTTCGGCGCGACCGGCGGCGTTATGGAAGCGGCGCTGCGTACCGCCTATTTCAAGATCATGGGACGTGACTGCTCTCCCGACGCTTTTCTGGTCGTACGCGCCTCCTCCCAGGAGACCGGTGTCACGGAGGCCAGCTTCGAGCTCAACGGAACGAAACTGCGCGTCGCCGCTGTGAGTGGCCTTGCAAACACCCGCGCCCTGCTTGAAGATATCCGCCGCGGAAAGAAGCAGTATGACTTTGTGGAGGTTATGGCCTGTCCGGGCGGCTGCGTGGGCGGCGGCGGTCAGCCCCAGCACGATGGCTGCGAGATGGCGTTCGAGCGCGGAAGAAATCTCTACTTCCTGGACAGCCGCTCCCCCATCCGTCACTCCCACCGGAATCCGGATGTACTGGCGCTGTACGAACAGTTCTTTGGAGAACCCTTAAGTCACAAGGCGCATCAGCTTCTCCACACGGATCACAATTCCTGGAAGATGCCGCCGAGTCCGGCCCGTGACCGCAATGGTTTTGTCATCAATCCAAACGTAAAATTATACGGTTAATATGCTTCGCGGCGGGTGAGCAACCTTCTCACCCGCCGCGTCTTCCGTTATCATTGGTTTCCCCGTCCAGAATTCCGATCAATACCACCGTGTCATCGGCAACTCATTGTTCACTCCATTTGTGAACAGCACCTGATGCACATCGATGATTCCATTCATAAAGGTCGCCGCGCAGGAACACAGATACAGCTCCCACATCCGTGCAAAGCGTTCGCCAAACATCGCGACCACTTCAGCCCGATGCTCCTGAAAATTATGATTCCAGCAAAGCAGTGTCCTGTTATAATGCCGACGCAGGCTCTCAACGTCGATCGTATAAAAACTCTCGTCTCCGGCGATCTGAATCAGTTCACGCAGGCTCGGCACGACTCCACCCGGGAAAATATACTTTTTCACCCAGGCGTCGCCCGGATGCTCCTTCAGAGCACTGATAAAATGAAGCAGGAACAGGCCGCCCGGCTTCAACACCTGCCGGACACTCTCCATAAACGTGCGGTAATTCTCTCTTCCCACATGCTCGACCATACCGACGCTCACGACCCGGTCAAACTGCATTCCGGCTGTCGGAAGATCGCGGTAATCCATCAGCCGGACCTCCAGTTTCTCTTCCAGCCCATTCTCTGCGATCCGTTCCTCAAATTTCTTTTTCTGTTCCTCGCTCAGTGTAATGCCGACGCCGTGAATTCCATATTGCTTTGCCGCCTCCAGCAGCAAAAACCCCCAGCCACAGCCGATATCACAGAGCGTCATGCCCTCCTGCAGATGCAGCTTTTTTAAGATGCGATCCACCTTGCCGCGCTGCGCCTGGGCAAGCGTATCATCCTCATGTTCAAAATATCCACAGGAATAACTCATCGTTTCATCCAGCCACAGCTGATAAAAGTCATTTCCGATATCATAATGCGAAGAAACCTCTTTTTTCTGATTCTCCTTACTTGTTGAAGAAAAGATCAGCTTCTTCAGTGCATTGGTGTCTGTCGAAAATTTCCCCATCTGACCAAGGAACTGATTCAACGCTGTATACAGATCGCCCTCAATTTCCAGGTCGCCGTCCATGTAGGCCTCACCGAGCGCAATGGATGTACTTTTCAGCAGTTCACCCAGGGGCGGCGTCTTGTGAAAGAGAATCCGGAACGTCGGCTCCCCTTCTCCGATGCGAACGGTCTCGCCCTCCACCACCATCTCAAACGGATGCTCATCAAATCTCTTCATAAACTGCACAAATGCATGTTCTGTCCATGTCATGTTATGATTTCCTTCTTTTTTTTGATCCATCTTTTCCATTTTTACCGCGATCCGGTGTTTCATACTACAGGAAACCGAAAAGAAACAAAAAAAGAGCAGGCCTCCCATCCATTGTATGGTTTGCACTACTCGTTGTTCGCCGGCATGTCCGATGATTCATCCCGGCTATGCGCTTCATGTCGATTCCCCAATTTCTGCTCTTACTTTATTCCTTTCCCGAAGAAAATTCAAGGGGCAATTTTCATAAAAACATCGAAATTCTCATCACTTTTGTGCTATAATGGAAACGTATTTCGGGGTATCCTCTGTCCCACAGAGCCGTTTCTCTCCGAAACAGAAAGGAGAATCACTATGTCTGAAACAATCATGCCCGGAACAGGTGGCGCACATTACATTCCTTACGACGAGCGCTCCGGAGAGGAATCGACGGTCTGGTTCACACGCGACCTGTCAGCAGAAGGATTAAAGAAAATTTATGCGCGGATTGCTTCCTCCCTGACCGGGCGAGTCGGAATCAAGCTTCACACCGGCGAACCGCACGGCCCGAATATCATCCCCAGGGACTGGGTCCGACAGCTGATGGAAGCAGAATTGCCATCAGCAACCATTGTGGAAACCAATACCTACTATGACGGCGACCGCTACACGACACCGCAGCACTGCAAGACCCTTACAATCAACGGCTGGACTTTCTGCCCTGTGGATATTCTGGACGAAGAAGGAACCGCCATGCTTCCGGTGAAGAACGGCAAATGGTTTACGGAAATGTCCGTCGGAAAGAACCTTCTAAAGTACGATTCCCTGCTTGTCCTGACCCATTTTAAGGGACACACACAGGGTGGTTTTGGCGGTTCTGCCAAGAACATCGGCATCGGCTGCGCAGACGGCCGGATTGGGAAGGCAATGATCCACACCACCCCCGGTTCTGACGACCAGTGGGACATCGCCAAAGAAGAATTTATGGAGCGGATGATGGAATCCGCCAAGTCCATCGTCGATCATTTTGGTGAGCAGATCGTATACCTGAATGTTATGCGCAATATGTCCGTTTCCTGTGACTGCGAAGGCGTCGCCGCCCGGCCGGTCGTCACGCCAAACGTCGGTATCCTCGCTTCCCGTGACATTCTTGCGATCGATCAGGCTTCCGTTGACCTGGTCTACGCCATGAAGGAAGACGACCACTGGGATCTCGTGCGCCGCATGGAATCCCGCCACGGCCTTCGTCAGCTCACCTATATGAAAGAACTGGGCATGGGCAATGACCGCTACTCCCTGATTGACATCGACAACAACGATTCCGTCATTCTTCCTGCTGATGCAGTCAAAGACGTGAAACCGTTTCCGCGCATCAAATCGAAATAACGGTTTTGAAAGGAATCCGGCCATATGACAGGATCCGAACGAAAGAAGCCGTCATTGGCGGTTTCTTTCGTTCCCGTTAGAAAATGGAAATGGCATGACTTTCGTCATGCCATTTCCATGAATACCTTATTCCTCTTCGATTTTCACACCTCGAAGCTTTTCCGTCATGGAGACAACGGGATTCGAACCCGCGACCTTTGCGTTGCGAACGCAACGCTCTCCCAGCTGAGCTATATCCCCATCTGTGATAGTCTTTCACCTGAAAGGTGAAAAAGTGGAGACAACAGGGCTCGAACCTGCGACCCCATGCGTGTGATGCATGTGCTCTCCCAGCTGAGCTATGCCTCCGAGAACTATTGTACCACTTGTTGGAAAAATTGCAATAGTTTTTTTAATTTTTTTTAATTTCTTCTCCAGTAAATCCATTCTGATCAAAATAATCCCGATATTCGACCTCAATGGCATGTCTCATCCTCGTCATACTGATCGTGAGATGCGCTTTCAGCGCGGCCTCCAGGCCAACCGTATCTTTCTCCGTCAGAAGTCGAAGCAGTTCTGTATGTTCCCGGATGATCCGTGTAAAGTCAGTCTCCGTCACAAAATCAAGCATACGGAAGCGCGTATAATGCAGCTGCTGCTCCTGAACGAATTTCCACAGCTTCCGCCGCCCGGTAGCCTCAAACCAGATCTGGTGCATCCTGGCATCCATCTCATAAAACTGCTCCGGTTCAAACCCATCCTCGTGGATCAGGAGTTCCTGAAGACGAATCTGATGCCGGATTTCCTCTAAAAGAAGCGGCGTCTCGATCTCCATAAAATCCTTCATGACCATCCACTCAACCGCGACGCGCATGTAAATCATCTGGCGGATATCGTCCAGATTCAGCAGCGTCACATAGGTGCCGGAATAGGAAACCGTATGAATGAATCCCTGCTCCTGCAGGCGCCGCAATGCTTCCCGAACCGGAGTCCGGGAAGCATGAAAGCGCATACAGATCTCATTCTCGCTGACAGGCTGCCCCGGTTTCAGAGTCAGATCCAGAATTTCCCGTTTTAATACTTCGAAAACCTCTTCGCTGCGGTTTCTGTGAGTCAGATTCTGTTCCATGTCAGCCCTCCCGTTTCTCGTGCGGTAAATCTCAGTCTGCGAAGTCTTCGTCATGCAAAACTCTCATTTGCAGACGAAGCAGGATCGATCCTGTCAGGCCGCATCGGAAACAGGCTTACGGCTGCTTTCCGATGTAGGCCAGGATACCACCATCGACATACAAAATATGTCCGTTTACAAAATTCGATGCGTCAGATGCAAGGAATACAGCCGGTCCGCCCAGATCCGAAGCCTCGCCCCAACGGGCAGCCGGAGTCTTGGAGACGATGAACTGGTCAAACGGATGTCTGGAACCGTCGGCCTGTTTCTCACGCAGAGGAGCGGTCTGCGGCGTAGCAATGTAACCAGGTCCAATACCATTGCACTGAATGTTGTACTCACCATACTCAGAGCAGATGTTTCTGGTCAGCATCTTCAGGCCACCCTTTGCCGCTGCATAAGCGGAAACCGTCTCACGGCCAAGCTCGGACATCATGGAGCAGATGTTGATAATCTTACCGTGTCCCTTCTTGATCATGCTCGGAATCACAGCCTTGGCTACGATAAAGGGAGCGTTCAGGTCTACATCGATGACCTGGCGGAAATCCTTCGCAGACATCTCCAGCATCGGGATTCTCTTGATGATACCCGCGTTATTCACCAGGATATCAATCACTCCGACTTCCTCCTCAATCTTCTTCACCAACGCATTCACCGCGTCCTCATCGGTTACATCCGCTACATAACCGTGTGCCGTAATTCCCTCTTCTGCATAGGCAGCGAGTCCCTTGTCTACCAGTTCCTGCTTGATGTCGTTAAAAACGATCGTCGCGCCCGCGCCCGCCATCGCCTTCGCAATCTGAAAACCGATGCCATAAGAAGCTCCGGTAATCAAAGCAATCTTGCCTTCCAGGGAAAAATTCTTGATGTAGTCCATGGTTCATTCTCCTTATTTTTTATTTGTATACAAGCGGCTTAACTTGTATACATTTGTTTGTATCTTTAAGATAACATAATTTAAACCTGATTTCAACTGTCAAAATAGCCAAATACGTTTCTTCTTTTTTGGCTATATAGCCAACTTCAAGACTTTTTCGAGATATGTTAAACTAAAAAAAGCAAGATACCTGTTATCAGTGAAAGGAGTCGAGAACATGCAGACAGAACCAACCGCGCATCCCTCAGAATACACAGGCGCCCTTTCCAAAATGGAGGAACAGATCCGGACGATCATCGTTGGACAGGACCGGACGATCCGGCTGCTTCTGACCGCTTTTCTGGCCGGGGGCCATGTTCTCCTTGAGGATGTGCCAGGCACCGGCAAAACCCTGCTGGCCAAAACGATGGCCGCGTCGCTGGGCCTGTCATTCTCCCGCATTCAGTTTACCCCCGATCTTCTGCCTTCCGATATCACCGGCCTTTCTTATTACAATCAGAAGACTGGTGATTTCAATCTGCGCAAAGGCCCGGTTTTTGCCAATATCATTCTCGCAGATGAAATTAACCGGGCTACTCCCCGCACACAATCCAGCCTTCTGGAGGCCATGGAGGAGCGACAGGTAACCATTGAGGGGACAACTCTGCCACTGACTCCGCCTTTTTTTGTCATTGCTACCCAGAATCCGGTAGAGACTGCTGGTACCTATCCGCTTCCGGAAGCGCAGCTGGATCGTTTCCTGATGAAGCTCCACATGGGATACCCGGATAAAAACGGAGAGCTCGAAATCCTGAACCGCTTCGGTAATATCCATCCGGATTCCTCTGTCCGGCCGCACGCTCCGGCTTCCGATTCTGCCAGGCAGCAAATTCCGTCCTGTGATGAACTTTTCCTTCTTCAGGACGCCGCCACAAAGGTTTTCGTCCATCCTCTGCTCCGCTCTTATCTGGTCGATCTGGTCCAGGCTACCAGGCAGCAGCCCGATGTCATCTGCGGCGCCAGTCCCCGCAGCAGTCTGGCCTTTCTGCGCGCAGTGAAATCCTACGCGTTTGTCAACGGAAGAGACTACGTCGTCCCGGAAGACATCAAGGAACTGGCTCTGCCTGTTCTGACGCACCGTGTCGTTCCGATCCGATCTGCCAGGAAGCAGGATACCGGTTCAGACATCATCACACGCCTGCTTGCATCCGTGCCGCTTCCCACAGAAGACTGGAGTAAACGCATATGACTTCTGTTTTCATTTTTCCCGCTATCCTGCTTGCCATGGCTCTTCTCTGGCTGATTCAGGGTATTCTCTGGAACCGGCTGTGGCAGAAGAAGCTCTCTGTTGAAATCTCCTTTCATCAAACCTGTGCAGTGGAGGGGGACCTCGTCTCTCTGACGGAGATCATCACCAATGACAAATTTCTTCCTCTGCCTGCTCTCCATGTCAAGTTTCAGACCAGGCGCGGCCTGACTTTTCTTGAGCAGGGAAATATCCGCACAACTGACCAGAACTACCGCAGTGATATTTTCTCGTGCATGCCCTGGCAGCAGATCCGCCGTACTCTGAATATTCGCTGCGACCTCCGCGGGTATTATCGCATCGATCAGATTCAGCTGACCGGCTATGATCTTTTATGGAGCGGATCCTTTGTGGAAACCTGCCCTGTTTCAACCGCCCTGTATGTCTATCCGCACCTGATTGATTCAGCCGCACTCGATCTGCCATTGCGACAGCTGACCGGAGAATATACGGCTTCGCGTGCCCTGAATCCGGATCCGTTTGAATTCCGATCCATCCGCGACTATGCCTGGGGCGATCCCATACGCACGGTCAACTGGAAAGCGACTGCCCGTACCGGCGATCTGAAGGTCAACGTCTTCGCACCGACCTCTTCTCTGCATACGGTCATCCTCCTGGACGCCTGCGGTTATCGTCTGTGGGATGATCCCGATCTGAAAGAAGAAGCGGTTCGGCTCTGTGCCACACTGGTTGACACACTGACTTCTCAGGGCATTCCAACTGGCATTCAGACCAACGGCACGGATTGTCTCACCGGAGAGATTCCTTACCTCGAGGCCGGAGCCGGCGCAAATCATCTGCAGGCAGCCATGGAACTGCTGGCACGTCTGGATATGACATTCCAGGATATTCAGGGAAACGGATCCCCTTCCATGGAATCCATCCTTTCTGCTCTCAGCGAGAAGAATTCCGATATGGATCCTGCATATTACGTCCTGATTTCTGTCAACCGATCCGACTCCATGTATCACGCATTTGACCGTCTGAGCCATTGCTGTCCCGGCTCTCAATGGTTCGTCCTGCTTCGCCCCGGCGAAACCAGCGGGTTTGCATCAGACACGATTTTTGAATGGGAGGTACCTTATGGGAAAACGTAAACTGTGGAACTGGTGGACCGCCGGGAAACACGAACGTCTCCACATTCTGACTGCCTTCTTCTTTCCACTGCTCTATGCGCTTGGTTTTGCAGGCCTCTTTGCGAACCTGCCCCTGCGGGAAATCGGAGCCGCCGGTTTTTTCATATGGTCACTGGTTGTCCTGCTCCATCAGAATCTCTATGGAACACGCCGCTTTCTGGATCATTTTTCCGGCACGGACCGCCTGCCTTCCCGACAGATCCAGCAAATCTCAGCCGCCTGCGTGCTGCTGTTTCTGCTGATATCCGGCGCAGTGATATTCACTGTAACCCTCTTCTTTCCACGACTCTGCGACTTCCTTGCCGCTCTCCTGGCAAAACGAAGCGGAACCTTCGATCTTTCCGACGAACCCCTCTTTTTCGCAGAACAATCTCCAGAACAGCCCGATCTTTCTGCTCTCGCCGAAAATGCCGCCGCCACTCCGGCCTGGGTCACACTTGTCAACCGTCTGCTGGAAATTCTTGCTGTTCTGTTTCTGGCTGCCATCTGTTTTTTCATCCTTGTTCAGATTTCCCGGCGTCTCTGGCACTTTCTGACCAGACCACGGGACTGGGACGATGACGAACGCATCTCCCTGCGCCCCGCTCTCTTTCAAAAGAAGAAAACAGACGCCAGGAAAACCAGGCGCCGCCTTCGACTGCCGACCAGCATGAGCGAACAGGAACGGATTCGACGACTTTACCGAAAACAGATCACAGCCGGATATAAAAAGCAGGGTTTAAAAGACCCCCCTGCCGGATGGATGTCGCCCGAGGAACTGGAAGAAACCGCCCATGTACAGGATGAACCTCTTCATTCCCGCTATGAAAATGCCAGGTATGGCAATCAGGAAAAGGGTTCCCATTTTTGAATCACTACACCGGAATCCATGACATATAATATAACAGATAACCGTTTCGACGGTTTCATATCAAAATAAAAGGAGTCATTTCATGGATTGCAGCAACACCCAGACTGTTTCCGGTATCCGCAGGCCGCAGATACCGGAACCGCCATGCAGGAATACAAACGGCACCACCTTTGGCGGGCCAAACGGTTTTGGAACACCGGGAAATGTCCTTCCGTTGCGGCCCGGAACGCCGGCACGACCACAGCCAAACATGCCCTCACTTCCTGGCAGACCACCCCGGCAGCCAGACACGCCCCCGGCTCCGATCCGGCCGCCCAAACAGCCAATTGATGGTTATTCCTCATCGGCCATGCCGCAGACATTCGCCCGGCAGTCTTCTGCTCCTGCCGATATGGAGAGATTGCCTTACGCAATGGGCTATGTGCCATTGCAACGATGGACCCAGACGTATTCTCTTGACCGCGGTCTGGAGCGTGGAACCATCTTCCCGGATCTGGATCTGCCATTTGGAACAGGAAGGAGCCGCCGATGATGAATGTTCATGATAACCAGACCGGAAATGAGACCACCGCAATGAAACCGGTATATGAAACCGGCTTCGCACTGGACGATGCGCTTCTGTATCTTGACACCCATCCGGATGACCCGGACGCAATGGAATATTATCGTTATGTCCGGCAGGCTTATGAAAACGCGGTCCATGCCTATGAACAGAAATATGGCCCGCTTATGTTTGGCCGGGTCGCCGACGAATCCTGGAGCTGGATTGCCGGGCCATGGCCCTGGGAAGGAGGGAAGAACTGATGTGGAGATATGAAAAACGTCTGCAATATCCGGTGAAGATTTCACAGGCAAATCCAAAGCTGGCACAGTATATCATTTCGCAGTACGGCGGCCCCGACGGCGAGTCCGCAGCCGCCATGCGCTACCTCAGCCAGCGCTATTCGATGCCCTATGATAAAGGAAAAGCGGTTCTGACCGATATCGGTACCGAAGAACTGGGGCACTGGGAGATCATCGCTTCGATTGTCCATCAGCTCACAAAAAACCTGACTCCCAGAGAGATCGAAGAATCCGGGTTTGGACCCTATTATATTGACCACGGCGTCGGCATCTGGCCGCAGGCAGCAGGCGGCGCGCCTTTCTCCGCCAGCGAGTTCCAGTCAAAGGGCGATCCCATTACCGATCTGCACGAAGACCTGGCCGCCGAACAGAAGGCCCGCTCCACCTACGACAACATCCTCCGTATGGTCAAGGACCCTGAAGTTGCTGACCCGATCCGCTTCCTGCGTCAGCGTGAAATCGTACATTTCCAGCGTTTCGGTGAAGCGCTCCGCGATGTGCAGGATCATCTGGACAGCCGGAATTTCTATGCGTTCAATCCGGCTTTTGACAGCAGATCATAGTATCAGAGTACCATTGGAACTTGTCACCCCGTCCGCATTGCCGCATATGATATAGTACAAACATCAAAAAAGGAGAATTTCAGATATGTGTGGATGGAACAGATGTGGCGGATGCGGAAGATGCTATGGCAATAGCTGCAACGCTTATTGCAACGGATATTATTGTGGTTACCGGAAAGGATACTGCGACGGCAAATGCAGCAACAGCTGCAGCAACGGCTGTGGGCCGAATGGACCGGGACCGTTTGGCCCTGGTGGACCTGGCGGCCCCGGAGGCCCGGGAGGTCCCGACGGCGGATGCTGCTGAGCACACTGTTATTCAAAGACAGGAAAAATCGGGGGATGCCACCACGGCGTCCCCCCTTCTTTTCTCTCGTGCAACCGCATGCGGCAGGAACTGCCATATGCTTAATCCCGTGATTCTACACAGATCAGGATCCCTCTCTCAAACCGTATGCACGCGGTTTCCTCCACAATCTCATTGCTGACACAAAGCCCGACTTCTTCTCCCCGGCGGATATCTTTTCCTTCGAGCGGATATCGGAATCCGCACAGCGTAATACCCTGCACGACTTCCGTATATGGCAGAAAAGACACATATTTTCCCCATTGCCGGTCACGATCGAACCGATGCGCCTTATCCAGAAGATACAACCGGTTCTGTCGATCTATGATTTCCGCGTGAATTCCCTTCTTTAAGCATTCATACAGTGCGTGAATATTTCCCAGCATGTGATCCAGCCGTCCGCCGGTCGCGCCAAGAAAAACCATCTCATCGACGCCCAGCGACACTGCCAGGCTTCTGGCAAGTTCGGTATCCGTCTCATCTTTCTCCGGCTTATGCTGCTCCCAGACAATATGCGGGTTCGCCCGAAAACGTTCCAGAACCATCGGACTGACCGTATCAAAATCCCCAACGATGTAATCCGGAATCATTCCCAGTTCTGACGCCGGTTCTAACCCGCCATCCACCGCAATCATTACGTCAAAATGACGTTCTTCCAGATAAGAACGCGCAAAGACCGGATCCAGTCTTCCGCCTGTCAGAATCAGACATGACCGGCTCATTTCAACCCCTCGAAGATGCGGACAAATGTCCGTACATTCTCCGCCGCATCCCCGCCAAACACACCGGAACCGGCCACGAATACATTTGCTCCTGCCCGCGCAACTTCACAGACATTTCCGGTTGTGATGCCGCCATCGACCTCGATATCCACATCCAGCCCGCGCTCCTCGATCATGTTTCGCAGCTTCCGGATCTTATCCAGCGTATAGGGGATGAATTTCTGACCTCCGAATCCGGGGTTGACCGTCATGATCAGCACCATATCCACCACGCCGAGAACCCATTCCAGCGTTTCCACCGGGGTCGCCGGATTCAACGCAACCCCGGCCTTCATCCCCAGCGAATGAATGAGATTCAGCGTCCGATCCAGATGGCAGCAGGCTTCCTGGTGAACGGTAAGAATATCTGCCCCGGCCTTCTTCATGTCCTCTGCGTAACGCCCTGGTTCTTCCACCATCATATGTACATCAAACACGATATTGCTGACCGGACGGATGCTTTTCACCACTGGCATTCCGAATGAGATACTCGGCACAAACATCCCATCCATCACGTCAATATGGAGATACTTCGCGCCCGCATCCGCGACCGTCCGGACATCCTCCCCCAGACGCTTAAAATCCGCCGACAAAATTGACGGCGCAATCACGTACTTTCTCACTGCTTCATCCTTCCTCTCTGGCTCCCCCTGCTCCCGTCAGGTTTTTCCCTGATAGCGGCTGCGTTCCCGTTCTTTTAATTCTTCATAAAACTGCCTGTAATTTTCATAACGGCAGGATGCAATCGACCCGGAAGCCAACGCCTCCTTCACGCCGCACACCGGTTCACCGATATGAACACAGTCTTCGCCAAAACGGCAGCCCGCCTTGTGTGCTTCAAATTCCGGAAAGTAATGTTTCAGCTGCCTGGCTTCCATCTCCTGCACATTCATGGAAGAAAATCCAGGCGTATCGCAAAGATAGGTATCCGCTTCCACCCAGAACAATTCCGCATGCCTGGTCGTATGTCTGCCCCTTTTATTCTTCACGCTGATCGCTCCGGTCTCCATCGCCGCCTCCGGCTGCAGCAGATTGGTCAGAGAAGATTTCCCCACTCCGGAGGGACCGGCCAGAATCATCGTCCGTCCCCGCAGCCGTGCTCGAACCTCGTCAATCCCATGGCCATCGTAGGTACTGATGAACAGAACCGGGTAACCGGCCTGCTCATAAATCCGGCGATACGTCTCCTGTTTCTCTTCTTTCCCCAGATCTGCCTTATTGAAACAGATGATCACAGGCACATCCTCTGCCATCATCATAATCAGGAAACGGTCTAACAGGTTCAGATTGGGTTCCGGTTCCGTAATCGCAAACACAACCAGCGCCTGATCCACATTCGCCGCGGCGGGACGCACGAGAACATTTCTGCGGGGAAGAATCGCATCGATCGATCCCTCTCCTTCCTCCTCATCCAACACCGTGAAAACGACATCGTCTCCGACCACCGGCTTCACCCCGCGGTTGCGGAAAATTCCCTTTGCCTTACATGCGTAGACCCTGCTTTTTCGATCATGCACATAATAAAACCCTGCGATTCCCTTAATAATTTTACCTGTCATATCTGCCTGTTATTTTTCTAAAATGAGTAACTGCCCGCTCATCCCGTACCGGTTGCAGACTAATCCATCGGCAGAAATGTCAACGCATACGTCTTGATCACTTCGCCGGAATCCACATCAACAATCTCTACCTGTCCGCTGCTCGAACCATCGATACTCTCGATGCTGGTATAACTGACCGGCAGCAGCAAATCCCCTTTAATCGTTGTCGCATCCATCAGAATCTTATAAACCGGATTCGAATCGCTGCCCTGGCGAAGACGAATGAGTACCGTGACGCTGGAAGTCCCCGCTCCCGGTCCTACCAGATTACTCAGATCATACGTTTCATTGATGGCAGCCACATAACGCTGTTTCACTACTTTCACACCGCTGCTGACGACATAACTGACCTTGCTCCCTGGTTCTACCTGCGTTCCGGCGGCGGTTCCCTGTCTGATGACGGAACCCTTTGTCACCGTATCGCTCTCTTCTGTAGACGTATCACCGGGGGAAAGTCCGGCCTCAGCAAGAAGGGCAATCGCATCCGACTCACTTTTGCCTGTGAGATCCGGTACCTCTACGGTATCCACATGCGGCCCCGTACTGACATAGAGCGTTACGGTACCGCCTTCCTCGACAAGCTCCGGATCGTATCGAATCACGTCTCCCGCTTCCACGGTACTGCTTTCTTCCTCCACCAGAGTAACTGTAAGATTCTTTCTTTCCAGCAGCTTCTGCGCGGTAGCGGCATCCAGCTTATCAATCTCAAATTCTGACAGGTCAATCTTGTCTGTTCCATAACTGATCACAACCGTGACATTGGATCCCTTTGCCACAATGGTATCGGGCTCCGGGTCCTGACTGGCTACCCGTCCTTCGTCCACATCGTCGAAATAGTCATAGGTCGACTTCATGTTCAGAAAGTTCTCCGACAGGCGGTCTTCCGCGATGTCTGCCGGAAGATTACGCACATCCGGCATGTAAACCTCCGTATCCGAAAGGGAATATTCTTCCGACTCCGTTTCCACTGCGGCAGTCGTACTCCCGCCAAACAGTCCGGTTCCGGACTGGAACAGTCCGCTCAGTTTCGAAACCACCACAATCAGAACCGCGACAATGATAATTGCCACCACAATACCCGCTCCGGCAAGCAACCGTTCAATTCCGGATCCGCCTTCCTCCTCATCCCTGTCCTGCCGTTTCTTTGAACGCCGTGCGGAGTCGCTGCCCGCATCCGTGAATTCATTCTCCGCTTTTCCCTGCGTACGAATATCGGATAAACCGGAAGCCGTCCCCTGGCCAATGATATTCAGCTCCTGCGGATAATCCTGCCCCCCGATTCCGGTGCCTTCCTCCATCGTCTCCGGATGAACCCGTCCCTTGATCATGGCCAGATCTCCATCGCTGATCACCACGGTTTCTCCATGCAAATCCTTTGCCCTGGCCGTTTCCCGCACGGAACCTCCATCCGGATGAATCAGAGCTTCCCTCAAATCCGTAATCAGTTCGTTGACATTCTGATACCGATACTCCGGTTTCTTCTCACAGCAACGTACAATAATCCGCTCCAGGCTGACCGGGATATCCGGATCATATACACTTGGCGGGATCAATGCGTCTTCCAGATGAGCCAACGCAATCGAAACCGTGTTTTCCCCATCGAAGGGCACGCGGCCTGTCACCATTTCATACATGGTAACGCCCAGCGAGTAAATGTCACTCCTCTCATCACAAAAGCCGCCTCGCGCCTGCTCCGGTGAAATATAATGAACGGATCCCATCGCCGCAGACGTCATCGTCTGGGACGTTACCGCTCTAGCAATTCCGAAATCCGCCACCTTTACTTTGCCATCGCGGGAAATCAGCATATTCTGTGGTTTGATATCCCGGTGAACAATATGCTGTTCGTGTGCAGCCGCGATTCCCTGCGCCACCTGAATCGCAATTCCGATGGACTCTTTCGCTTCCAGTCTGCCTTTCTTGGCAATATAGCTTTTCAGCGTAATTCCCTCGACCAGTTCCATGACAATGTAATGAAGCTTGCCTTCATTGACCACATCATAGACATTAACGATATTCGGGTGAGACAGCCCGGCTGCCGCCTGTGCCTCCATGTTGAACTTGGTAATGAAATTGCTGTCCGAACAGAATTCATCCTTCAGCACTTTGATCGCCACCAGACGGTTCAGCTTATGGCATTTCGCCTTGTATACGACTGACATCCCGCCGGAACCGATTTGTTCAATAACCTCATAGCGATCCTGTAAAAATGTCCCCGGTCTCAGCATCATAGGCTCACCTCTCTTATCTGCGGCTCAATGATGATAACCGATATATTGTCCAGTCCGCCGCTGCGGTTCGCCGCGTCTACCAGCCCCTTTGCTTTCCGGGCGGGATCCTCTTCCGAACGAATGATATATTCCATCTCCAGCTCATCCACCATATTACTCAGGCCGTCCGAACACATCAGAATGATATCCTTCGGTTTCAATTTCATGGCAAACAGATCTGCCTCCACCTCGCGCTCCGCACCAATGGCCCGCGTGATGATATTCTTTTTTTCCAGATAATCCCGGCTACCACGCCGGATCTTGCCGAGAGCGACCAGTTCTTCCACATAGGAATGATCCTTCGTAATCTGGACGAGCTCATCTCTGAGGAGATACAGACGGCTGTCTCCGACATTCGCCACATAAAGGACGTTTCCCTTAATTGTTGCCAGCACAAGCGTACTTCCCGTCCCAAACAGGCTGACATCCCGGCTCGCCGCGTCAAACAGATCGCGGTTCACATTGCGGATTCCCTCCTTGAGGATCCCATGAATATCTTTGTCCGGATATTCCTTCTGAAAATGAATAATCAGCTTTTCCACCACAAAACGGGAGGCAAAATCTCCCGCATTATGGCCGCCCATGCCATCTGCAACAATAAACAGGTTGTCCAGGGAGCCGATCGGTTCCGTTGAAGAAAAAATATAATCCTGATTCATGCTTCGCTTCAGGCCCACATCCGTCCAGGCACTCGCGTTCATACTCCGCTGTCCTCCTTTTCTTCCGGATTCTTCCCCGGCTCTTTCTCTTCGAGATAACTCTTTCGAAGCTGCCCGCAGGCACCGTTGATGTCACGCCCCATTTCCCGGCGAACCGTCGCGTTGATCCCGTGTGTCTCCAGGTAATGCTGGAACTCTCTGACCGCCTTCCGGTCAGACTGCACATAATCCCGCTCCCGGATCGGATTCACCGGAATCAGGTTGACATGTCCGTGCATACCCGAAAGAAGGCGGGCCAGCTCCCCGGCCTCCTGCAGATTGTCGTTGACTCCCCGGACCAGACTGTACTCAAATGTCAGCCTGCGCCCGGTTTTCTCAAAATAATTCCGGCATGCCTCCAGCACATCCTTTAACGCATAACGGTTTGCGATCGGCATCAGGGTTCTGCGAACCGCATCGTTCGGAGCGTGCAGCGATAACGCCAGCGTAATCTGCAGCTTCTCCTTTGCCAGCCGCTCAATTCCCGGCACAATTCCGCAGGTTGACACCGTGATATTTCTCTGGCTAATGTTCAGCCCCGGTGTCCCGGAGATCAGCCGGATAAAACGAACCACGTTATCATAATTGTCCATCGGCTCACCGGATCCCATCAGAACCACATGCGATACCCGCTCCTGTGTCAGTCTCTGAATCTGATAAACCTGATCCAGCATTTCGGAAGCGGTCAGGTTCCGCGCAAGACCATCCAGCGTAGAAGCACAGAAACGGCATCCCATCCGGCAGCCGACCTGCGACGAAATGCAGACCGAATTGCCATGATGATACTGCATCCACACACTCTCAATCACATTGCCATCCGATAACCGGAAGAGATATTTCCTCGTACCGTCGATCTGTGAAATCTTCACATCTACGGGCCAAAGAGTGGTCAGAACAAACCGCTCTGCCAGCTTCCGGCGCAGATACTTTGAAAGATTATCCATCTGGTCAAAATCCGTCGCCAGCTTTTCATGCAGCCACTGATAAATCTGCTTCGCCCGAAAAGTCTTCTCTCCCATCTCAAGCAGTTCCCGCTCCAGTTCGGGGAGAGAAAGAGACTTGATATCAATCCTATTGCTTTCCATTCCTGTTCATTCCCAATCACAATGGTTCCGGACCCTCATCCCTTCTGCGAAAGGCAGCGATGAAAAAACCGTCACAGGGATACCTTCCCGGAATCAGCTGAATATATCCTTCTCTGGTCGTCTCTTCTGCTTTCAGAATCTCCGCAGGTTTCTCCATCGGCAGCGGATCAAATGGAAAACCGGCAAGGAACCACTCTCTCTGCTCCTCATTCTCCATCCGGTTGACCGTACAGGTGCTGTAAATCAGTTTCCCGCCTGGCTTGACATAACGGGAAACAACTGCAAGAATCTCGCGCTGCAGCGCGGCCAGTTCCGCAAGGCGCTCCGGTGTCACCCGGTATTTGATATCCGGCTTCCTGCCAATCACACCCAGTCCGGAACACGGCAGATCCGCAATCACCAGATCGGCACGCTGTTCCCAGGATGGATCATACACCCTGGCGTCCCACACTTCCGTACGGACATTCGAATATCCCGCACGAGAGACATTCTCCTCCACCATCCGTATCTTCCGCTCTGTCAGATCCCGGACAACCACAAGGCCGCTCCCGCCCATCTGATCCGCCAGATGAAGTGCCTTACCTCCCGGCGCTCCGCAGATATCGAGAACCACACTCCCCGGCTGCGGCGCGGCGATCTCTCCGACCAGGCAGGAACTGGCATCCTGGACCTGGATAAAGCCCTTCTCAAATACCTCCAGTTCCTCCAGGCTGTCGTACCCTTCCAACAGAACAACCGAAGAAGTAAGCGGGCTTTCCTTCACCGTTACCCCCTGGCGTTCCAGGCTCTGTCGTATCGCCCCGGCATCCGCCAGGCTGCGGTTATATCGCACACTGGTTGGGGGCTGCCTCAGAAAGGCCTGCAGCATTCCCTCGACCATCTTTGCATCGTACTGCTCTTCCCAAAGCCGGATCAGCCAGGCGGGCATGGAGTACCTGGTCTCCCAGTCAGAAAAAACAAAGCTTTCCTTTTGCCGGGAGACGCTGCGCAAAACACCGTTCACAAACCCGCGAAGCCCGGTAAAATGACGTTTGGCCGCCAGATTGACTGCCTCATTGCACACGGCCCGGTCCGGAATCCGGTCCATCCAAAGAATCTGATACACAGACATACGAAGGAGCGTTCGGATCAGGGGCTTCATCTTTCCGATGGCCACACTGGAACAACGGCTGATCACCTCGTCGATGGCCAGCCGGTTCTCTATCGTCCCTTCCGTGACCCGCGTGATCAGGGAACGATCCTTCTTATCCAGATACTGATATTTTTCCAGTGCCTGACGCAGTACCACATGACATTGTCCGCCGCGCTCCAGCACTTCGATCAGAACATCCAGGGCAATCTCCCTGGCCTGAGACGGTTTAGTCATGTCTGCGGCGTCCTCCAAACAGAATCAAGAGACGCAGAAGCTGCAACAGCGACACAGCCACAGCCGCCACATAGGTCAGCGCCGCCGCGCCAAGGACCTTCCTGGTCTGTCTCACCTCATCTCCATACAGAATCCCACGCTCATCCAGCAGCCGTACCGCTCTGGAAGAAGCATTAAACTCCACCGGAAGCGTAATGATCTGAAACAACAGTGCCAGGACAAACAGCCAGATCCCCAGTTCGATAAACGGTGACATTCCAAGCAGAATTCCAATAATAATGATCGGCCAGGAAAGCGTACTTCCCAGCTGTGCCACCGGCACAAACGCCGTCCGCAGCCGCAGCGGCGCATAGCCGACATAATCCTGGATCGCGTGTCCGCATTCGTGGGCCGCCACACCGATCGCGGAGACAGAAGTCTGGTTATACACGGCCTCGGACAGATTCACCGTCTTCGTTCTCGGATCATAGTGATCCGTCAACTGCCCCCGCACCGGCTGTACTGATACATCATAAATACCCTGCGACCGCAGCAGCTCCATCGCCGCCTGCGCTCCCGTCATTCCGGTCATGCTTCTCACACCGGAATAACGGCGAAAGGTGCTGTTAACCCGCGCCGAAGCAATCAGAGAAATAATCGCTCCGATGATAATCAGAAAATAAGTCGGATCCCAGAACATCATTCCGTATCCGTAGCCATAGCCATAATAAGGCATTTCATTCGCTCCTTTCCGGATGGGTTCCCATCCTGTCACCTGTCTTAAGAGAATAACCACGCAGAAACGCGGCCGTATCCATTCGCTTCTTTCCCTCAAGCTGAAGACTGGTAATCTTCAGAACCCCCCTGCCGGCAGCGACCAGGAGCGAACTCCCGGACGCCTCCAGAACCGTTCCCGGCTCCACGATATTGGCCGAAGCATCCTCCGGCAACACGTCCGCTTCCCAGATTTTGAGCATCTTCCCGCCCACATGGGTATAGGCGCTCGGCCAGGGATTCAATCCCCGCACCAGCCGCTCAATCGACGACGCATCGCTGCTCCAGTCAATCTCACCCATGGTCTTCGGTATCTTCTTTACATAAGTCGCCTCCGCGTCATTCTGCGGCTGCGGAACGATCGTTCCCTGTTCCATCCGCTCAAGTGTAGAAAGAATCAGATTTCCCTCAAGCTGACTCAGGCGGTCAAAGAGACTGCCCCCCGTCTCCTTCGGATCCAGACGAACCGTCACCGTCTCCAGAATATCGCCGGTATCCATCCCGGCTGCCATCTGCATGGTCGTAACCCCTGTCTCCTCATCCCCGTTCAGCACGGCCCACTGAATCGGAGAAGCGCCACGGTATTTCGGAAGCAGAGAAGCATGAATGTTCACACACCCGTATCGCGGAACATCCAGCAAATCCTGTGAAAGAATCTGTCCAAAGGCAATGACGACCATGACATCCGGCGCAAGCGCCTCCATCTCGCGGATGAATGTCTCATCCCTCGCGCGAACCGGCTGATAAACCGGTATGCCATGCTCCAACGCACATTCCTTCACCGGAGACATGGCAACCGCCCTGCCCCGCCCTTTCGGCTTATCCGGCTGCGTCACCACGGCAATCACCTGATGACGGGAATCAAGCAGACTCTTTAGCGTCGGCACGGAAAAATCCGGCGTACCCATGAACACAATTCTCATGTCATTCCTCCGTGGTGTCCTCAACATCTTCCAGTTCGCCCTCAACCAGCTCTACATAGAGATGTCCGCTCAGATGGGCACATTCGTGGCAGATGCAGCGTGCCAGCAGTTCCTCACCTTCCAGCTCAAACGGTTCCATGTTCTCATCAAAGGCCCGGATCTTCACATAATTGGGTCTCGTCACCTTGCCTGCCTTCCCCGGAACACTCAGGCATCCTTCGCTTCCGGTCTGGCTCCCGCTCTCCTCCAGAATCTCCGGATTCACCAGCACATACTGGTTCTCATCCCCGATATCAATCACAACAATCTGTCTCAGGATACCAACCTGCGGAGCGGCCAGCCCTACTCCGTTCGCGTCATACATCGTATCAAACATATCGTCAATCAGCTGACGCAGCCTGGGTGTCATCTCTTTTACCGGTTTGCACTGTTTTGTCAGGATCTCATCTCCAATGGTGCGGATCTGTCTGATCGCCATAGTTGTCTTGCTCCCTTTCCCTTACGATTTCTTCTGTACAGAAATCCTTTTCTCATTCCATCTGTTCACAGCAATGTCCAAAACACTAGGAAAAATCGTACTGAACGGTCAGTCTCCTGCAACTCTCCGTCTCATCCCAACGGTTTTGGACATACTTTTGGATTCTTATAAGTATATCATAGTTTTTTTGTTTCATGTATAAATTTTTTCTGTATATATCATTAATTTTGTACACTGGCGCCGGCACCGGTCCGATGACAGGGACGCCAGTCCCGAAATTGTGCTCCACCGCGACACGGATTGACTCCATCATGTGAGTCACCAGTTCTTCTTCTTTTCCGGCTACCTGGATGCAGAGCATGTGGCAGACCGGCGGATACCCCACGACGCTTCGATAATCCATCTCTTTCTCAAAAAACGCCGGATAATTCTGATCTGCCGCCGTCCGGATGCTGTAATGCTCCGGCATATAACTCTGAATTACAGCGGTTCCGGCCCTGTTCCCTCTGCCGGCCCGTCCGGCAGCCTGTACCAGCAATTGAAAGGTTCGCTCCGCGCTGCGAAAATCAGGCGCACAGAGAGACAAATCTGCCACCAGAATTCCGACCAGCGTCACCCCGGGAAAATCATGTCCTTTCACAATCATCTGGGTCCCGATCAGGATATCCGCCTCTCCGTTCGCAAACGATGATAACAGGCGGTCATGACTGCCTTTTTTTGAAGTTGTGTCCATATCCATCCGCAGGATTCTGGCCTCCGGAAACAGTTCCCGCGTTAAGGTTTCGATTTTCTGTGTTCCGATCCCAAACCCGGCCAGATAAGGTGAACCACAGGACGGACAACGTTTCGGCAGTTCCATCTGAAATCCACAGTAATGGCACACCATTCTTCCCTGTCTCCCGGTCGGTTCTTTCCTGCCCAAACCGTACTGGCTCTCGCGGTTATGAAGCGTCAGGGAAACGTCACAATGCGGACATTTCAAAGCCTCCCCGCAGGCGCGGCACGAGACAAAGCTGGAATATCCGCGCCGATTGATAAAGAGCATCGTCTGCTCTTTTTTTTCCATTCTGTCCGCCATCAGTTCACGCAGGCGGTCGCTGAAAATCGACTTGTTCCCGTTCTGTATCTCCTTACGCAGATCCACAACCTCGACGCTTGCCGGGCGCATCTCCTTCGAGGCACGGTTTGGCAGTTCAAACAGGCGGTAAATCCCTGACCGCGCACGGTCATAACTCTCCACCGACGGGGTTGCCGAACCCATGACAAAGGCTGCATTATGCATCCGGGACAGCTTCTCCGCCACCTCCCGTGCATGGTAACGCGGCGTCATCTCACTCTTGTAGGCTCCCTCATGTTCCTCATCCATCACAATCAGGCCAAGGTTGGAAAATGGCGTAAACAAGGCGGAGCGGGCGCCGATCATGATATCCGTCTTTCCGTTTCTCGCACGGTCAAACTGCTCATACCGTTCCCCGGCGGAAAGGCGGGAATGCATGACGCAAATCCGCTCCCCAAAGCGCCGGTAAAAGCGCAGCACTGTCTGCCAGGTCAGAGAAATTTCCGGTATCAGCACAATCACCTGCCGTCCCGCAGCCAGCACATGCTCGATCATCGCCATGTATACCTCTGTCTTGCCGCTTCCCGTTACCCCGTAAAGCAGAAATGGCGTCCGGTCTCCCGCATCGTATGCGCATCGAAAGGCTTCCACGACACGCTGCTGGTCCGTATTCAGGACCGTCCCGCCCGCAGCCGGCAGCGAACCGGTCGGCAACACGTCATCCTTCCGTGCCTTCACTTTACGCTTCACCGGAAGAACGGTCTTCAGCGCCTGGTTCATCGTGGAACCATATCGCTCCTTCATCCACCAGGCAAGCATAATCAGCCGGGTATCTGCCGTCACACTCCCCGGCACGATCCCGGCAATCTCCTTCATCTTATCTTCTTCGTAATCCGCCTTCGCGGAGAGTTCCACGACATAACCCTTTCTGGTCCGGTTCCCGTTCCCGAAAGGCACGCTGACCAGCGTCCCGATCCCGATTTTGTCCTGCAGCGAATCCGGAATCCGATACTGAAACATCCGGTCCACATTTTCATGCGAAATATCAATAATTATGCTCGCGTACAGCAAAATCCGACGCTCCTTTCCGGCTATTCTCTCAGCCGCGCAACGAGACTGCCGAGATGCATGCTGTTTGACCCTTTGAAGAGAATCGCGTCGCCCGGGCAAAGCCAGGCCGACAATGCGTCGCCCAGTTCCTCCAGATCATGAAAATGACGACACTGGCATGGTGAACCGCCTTCTCTCGCGCCACGCCCGATCTCTGCGGCGAAATCTCCAAACGTAAACAGAACATCGACCGGTTTTCCGGCCAGCGCTGTCCCAACCTCATAATGGTAATCCGCCGCCTGCGGCCCCAGCTCCAGCATATCCGCCAGAACGGCTATCCGCCGGCCGCTGCAGGGAACCGAACAGAGCACGTCAACTCCGGCCTTCATTGAAACCGGGCTGGCATTATAGGAATCATCGATCACTGTCATTCCATTCGCCTGAAAAATCTGCTGTCTTCCCGCAAAACCGGAAAAATCTTCCAGCCCCTTTGCCGCCGCAGTAAGCGATACCCCGTTTAAGTCTGCCACGGCCAGCGCCGCCAGTGCATTGAGAATCATATACCGGCCCATCACGCGAAGCTGCACCGGCACGCGTTTCCCTTCACAGACGGCCGTAAAGGCAGCATACCCTCCATCGGACCGGATCTCCTCGGCACGGTATGCAGCATTCGCTCCGGTTCCGTAGTAAATCGTCCGGCAGCCATCCTTCGCCTTCTTCTCTCTCAGGATCGGATCGTCTCCGTTCAGAATCAGTATCCCGCCATCCTTCATTCCATCCTGAATGTGCAGCTTTTCCCGGCAGATATTCTCCTGGCTGCCCAGCTGCTCGATGTGAGCAACGCCGATGTTCGTAACAACCGCCATATCCACCCGCGCAATCCGCGCGATCCGCGTCATCTCACCCGGCATGCTCATGCCAAGCTCCAGCACGCCAATTTCGTCCTCCGGCGAGATTTCGGACAGCGTAATCGGTACGCCCACCTGGCTGTTCGAATTGCCCGGCGTCCGGTACACGCGAAGCGACGGTGCCAGCGCCGCCGCCACCATCTCCCGCGTCGTCGTCTTCCCGACGCTTCCCGTGATTCCCACAAGCGGCAGCGTAAGGCGATTGCGATAATACGCGCCGATCGCCTGCAAGGCCTGTCTGGTATCCGCCACATTAATCCACGGGTGCACATCCGTCTTCGCCTCGTGTCTGCTCGTCAGCGTTGCGACGGCACCGGTCTCAAACGCCTTCTCAATGAACCGGTGCGCGTCCACCTTCTCTCCGATCAGCGGAACGAACAGATCCTCTCCCTTCATATTGCGGGAATCAATACTGATATGCGACAACCCGACATTCTCGTCGCCGCAGAGCATACGGCCTCCGGTTGCCGCGAGAATATCACGCACAGTCATATGAGTCATCACGCCTGACCTCCCAGCCTGGCCACTACCTCCTCGATGACAGCGCGATCCAGGAACGGATAACGCACGCCTTCAATCTCCTGATAATCCTCATGCCCCTTGCCGATCACCGCAATCATATCGCCAGGTTCGGCATGCGTAATGCTGTAGGATATCGCTTCCCGGCGATCCGGAATCTCCAGATACCTTCCTCCGGCCTTTTCCACGCTTCCACGAATATCCGCAATGATATCCTCCACCTTCTCAAAACGGGAATTGTCAGCCGTGATGATGGACAGATCCGCCATTCTTCCGGCGATCTCACCCATTCCGTATCGGCGGTCCTTCGACCGGTTTCCTCCACAGCCAAATACACAGACAAGACGCTTCGGATGATAATCCCGCAGCGTCTCAAGCAGGCTCTCCATACTGACCGCGTTATGCGCGTAGTCCACGATCACACAGCAGCGCTCGGACGTATGGACAATCTCCATCCGGCCATTGATTCTCAGATGTTCCAGCGCATGCTGCAGACGTCCGGTCCTGGCTCCTGCGCACAGGCAGACTGCGGACGCCGCCAGCGCATTGTATACATTAAACCGGCCGGGTATGCTCACACGGACCGGAATCTCATGCTTTCCGCGGATATCAAATTCCACACCGACAAAATCCGGCTGTGACACATAATGGATATGCTCCGCCTGATACTTCGCGTTCTCATGCAGGCCAAAGCCGTCCCATTCGCATGGTATATCGCAGACAATCTCCTCAACATGCTCATCATCCATATTGATCAGCGCATGTCTGCTCTGCGCAAATATCTGCTTCTTACATGCCAGATATTCTGCAAAATCCGCATGCTCGTCCGGCCCGATGTGATCCTGAGAGATATTCGTAAATACCGCATAGTCAAACACAATCCCGTCGACCCGACGCATCTTAAATGCCTGCGAAGAAACCTCCATCACACAACAGGAACAGCCTTCTTCCACCATCTGCGCAAAATGCCGATGCAGGTCGTAAGATTCCGGCGTGGTATTGAGCGTCGGAGTATGCGTCTGTCCTATGTATACGCCATTGGTGCCAATCATCCCCGTCTTCTGTCCGTTTGCTTCCATAATCGCCCGGATCATATGCGTCGTTGTCGTCTTCCCCTTTGTGCCGGTCACACCGATCATTCGCAGTTTCCGTGCCGGATATCCGAAGCGAGCCGCCGATAACAACGCAAGTGCCTGCCTGCCGTCTTCCGTCTGAATGACCGTCACATCCTCCGGAGCCTCGACCGGCCGCTCAGTCACAAGCACCTTCACCCCGGCTGCAAGCACCTGTGGAATAAAATCGTGAGAATCCCGTCTGCTTCCTTTCATACAGACAAAGACTGCTCCGGGAACCGCCTTTCTGGAGTCATAAACGACCTCATTGACTTCCGTATCCGGATTCCCCTGAAGAAAGGTATAGGGAAGATCCTTCAACCACTCATTTATTTTCATGTTTGTGTCCTCTCCGCTGTCAAATTTAATAAACTGCCGCATCCACGAAGTCCGATTCTCTTTCTGCCCCGCTCCTCGCAGCATTCTCAGAACAGACCGGTAATCACTCCGTCATCCGTTACATCAATCCGTTCCGCCGCCGGTGACTTCGGAAGTCCCGGCATCGTCATGATCGCACCGGTCAGCACCACTACAAATCCCGCTCCTGCCGAGACATACGCATCCCGCACCTGAACGTGGAAACCGGTCGGCCGGCCAAGCTTTGTCTGATCGTCCGAAAGAGAATACTGTGTTTTCGCCATACACACTGGCATCGCTCCGAATCCCATGCGTTCGATTCGTTCCAGCGCCTTCGTAGCCGCCGACGCGTAGGTCACGCCATCCGCGCCATAGATTTCGCGCGCAATGGTCTCAATCTTATCCATCAGGCTCATTTCATCCGCATAGAGCGGATGGTAATGGCTTTCCTTCTCCTCCAGTGTCTGCAGCACTTTATCGGCCAGGGCTCCGCTGCCCTCGCCGCCCTTCGCCCAGACCTCGGACAAAGCGAACGCACAGCCCCTGCTCTCACAGAAATCCCGCACAAATGCGTATTCCTCTTCGGTATCGGAAAGGAACGCATTCAGTGTCACGACAACCGGGACGCCGTATTTCTGCAGGTTTTCCATGTGCTTCTCCAGGTTCACGATGCCCTTTTTCAGTGCTTCCAGATTCGGCTCGGAAAGCTGAGTCTTCGGCACGCCGCCATTGTACTTCAGCGCCCGTATGGTCGCCACCAGCACCACCGCGTCCGGAGCCAGTCCCGCCATCCGGCATTTGATATCCATGAATTTTTCTGCACCCAGATCCGCACCAAACCCGGCCTCCGTGACGACAATATCCGCCAGCTTCAGCGCCGTCTTTGTCGCGCGGACGCTGTTGCAGCCATGTGCGATATTCGCAAACGGTCCCCCATGCACCACCGCACCGGTATGCTCCAGCGTCTGGATCAGGTTCGGCTTGATCGCGTCCTTTAAGAGCGCTGCCATCGCGCCCACCGCATGCAGATCCGCGGCCGTCACCGGTTCACCTGCAAAATTATATGCGACAATAATCCGTCCCAGACGCTCTTTCAGGTCTTTCATGTTGTCCGCCAGACAGAGGATCGCCATAATCTCAGAAGCCACGGTAATGACAAAATGATCCTCCCGCACCACGCCATCCGCCTTCGCGCCCAGGCCGACCACGATATTGCGCAGCGCACGGTCATTCATGTCCATACAGCGTTTCCAGAGAACCTGACGGGTATCAATCTGCAGCGCATTGCCCTGCTGAATGTGATTATCCAGCATCGCGGCAAGCAGATTGTTCGCAGACGTGATCGCATGGAAGTCACCGGTAAAATGCAGATTCAGATCTTCCATCGGGACCACCTGGGCATAACCGCCTCCGGCTGCTCCGCCCTTGATGCCAAAACACGGCCCCAGAGACGGCTCACGCAGCGCCAGCATCGTCTTCTTACCCTTTCTGCTCAACGCATCGGCCAGGCCGATGCTCGTCGTCGTCTTTCCCTCACCTGCCGGTGTCGGGTTGATTGCCGTCACCAGAACCAGGCGGCCATCCGGGCGTGACCGTACCTGTTCCCACAAATCATCGGTCAGCTTCGCCTTGTATTTTCCGTAAAGCTCCAGGTCGTCCTCTGCGATTCCGTAACGCCCCGCCACCTCCCGGATTGGCTGCATGACAGTCTCCTGTGCAATCTGAATGTCTGTTTTCATTGACTCATCCTCCTTATTTTCCAGCTATTCCACACCCTCGGATCGCATCCGTTCCTCAAACTCTTCCATCGTCATCAGAATCTTCCTGGGCTTGGTGCCTTCTTCTTCTCCCACAACTCCGACCTCGGCCAGCTGATCCATGATCCGTGCCGCCCGATTGAATCCAATCTTAAACTTACGCTGCAAAAAGCCAATCGACGCTTTCTCGTTCTCGATGATAAACCTTCCCGCCTGGCTGAAATATTCATCCCGGTTGTCGTTTCCGCCGCCTACCGCAACAGGCGCCGCCGTCATCTGGTTCTCAATATCCGAACGATAATCCGCCGTCATCCCCTGCTCCGTCAGGAAATCCACGACCCTCTGGATTTCCGAATCCGAGACAAGCGCTCCCTGCACACGCTGCGGCTTCGGGAAACCGGCCGGATAAAACAGCATATCGCCCTTACCCAGCAGCTTTTCCGCACCGTTCATGTCGATAATCGTGCGGCTGTCCACACCGGACGATACGGCGAACGCAATTCTCGACGGCACATTGGCCTTGATCAGTCCCGTAATGACATTGACCGACGGTCGCTGCGTCGCAATCACCAGATGAATTCCGCAGGCGCGGGCGAGCTGCGCCAGACGGCAGATCGCATCCTCTACTTCCCCCGGGGCGACCATCATCAGATCCGCCAGCTCGTCGATGATGATGACAATCTGAGGCAGCTTCTTCGGCTTCTTCTCATCTTCTATGTCCCTGATGTTCTCAACTTTCGCATTATATCCCTTCAGATCACGGACATTGTAATTCGCGAATTTTTTGTAGCGGTCTGTCATCTCTGCCACTGCCCAGTTTAACGCTCCGGACGCCTTCTTGGGATCGGTCACCACCGGAATCAGCAGATGCGGAATGCCATTGTACACACTCAACTCAACGACCTTCGGATCGACCATGATCAGCCTGACGTCCTCCGGTTTTGCTTTGTAAATGATGCTCATGATGATCGTATTGATGCAGACCGATTTTCCGGATCCGGTCGCGCCCGCAATCAGCAGATGCGGCATCCTGGCTATATCCGTCACAACTGCCTGACCGCCGATATCCTTGCCCACCGCAAAGGCCAGGTTCGATGTATGCATACGAAAACTGTCTGTCTCCAGCAGTTCCCGCAGATAGACCGTATTATTCTCCTTGTTTGGCACCTCAATACCTACGGCAGACTTGCCCGGAATCGGCGCCTCAATCCGGATATCTGCCGCCGCCAGGCTCAGCTTGATGTCATCTGCCAGCGCAACAATTTTGGATACCTTGACCCCCTGCTCCGGATGCAGCTCATAACGCGTCACGGATGGGCCGCAGCTGATATTGGTCACAGTGACGCCCACGCCAAAATTTCGCAGCGTCTGCTGCAGCTTGACTGCTGTTTCCCTGTATTCCTCCGCCTGCTGATTGCCGACTACACGAGTTCCCTTCTTTAAGAGACTGAGAGGAGGAAATATGTACTCCTTCTTCGGCTGCTCCTCCTGGCGTTCAATCTGTTCTCCGACATTTGCCCCCTCATTCTCATCAGAAGCGGGCGTCTCCCCTGCCTCACGAGAGAATCCTCCTGCAAATACCCGGGTTGTTGTGCGGCTCATCTCGCCGGAGCTGCCCTTATCTTCCCACCGCGTCCGCATCGATTCTGACTTCTTCTGCAGTGCCTCCGTATCCAGTTCAATGATCTTTCCGCCCGCTGTCACAATCCGCTTCGTCTCTTCCGGAGTCGAAAACATGCCCGCTTCCTCATACTCCGGCGCATCCGCGTCCATAAAAATCTCGTTCGCAGGCTCCTCTCCGACAGCAGGATTTCTTCCCGTCTCCTCCCATGGTTCCGGTTCCTCTGCAGCAGTCGGTCGGCTGCTATCCGCCAAACCACGTTCTTCCAACTGTTCCGCGGTCGCCATCAGACCGCCGACCAGCTGCGGTCCGCGTTCCTCATCCACCTCAAACGGAACCTCATCCACATATTCCTCCGGCTCCGGCGAAATGCTGCCGGTAAAAATATCATCCTTCCTGTCTGCAGAAACAGAAACCGGTTCTGCCTCCAAAGCTGCGGGCTCTTTGGCCACGGGTTCTTCCATGGTCTCTTTCCTGCCTGCGTCTCTGTATTCCTCCGTCCCCGCATCTTCCTCCTCCTGATCCGGCAGGCCAAAGGACAGATCTGTAGCTTCAAGATCCACGCCCCGTACACGCTCATCCCGCATTCGCCGCCGTTCCTCTCTCCGGCGGTCCATATCGTCCCTTGCATACTGATAAGCCGCGCTGCTTCCCTTTCTCACAGCACCGACAATCGACTTCTCCGTGATACAAACGGCACTGATAATCAGACATACCAGCAGTACCAGAAAAGTACCGACTGTCCCGATCAGGGACTGTAGTCCCATACTGATCGCACCGCCGATCAGCCCTCCGCCCGTTCCATTCTCCGCAGACGCCTGGTAGAACGCGAGTATACCGCTCCCGGCCATTGCTCCGCTGCCAAAGAAAAGCTGAGCCGCCGTGCACAGACTGAGATAAATCACAACGGAGGCTGCCAGTTTCCGGTGCGCCGCCGGGTTGCCCCGGTTCGATGCCGCAAAACAGCTTCCCACAAACAGAGCCACCGGAAATACATATCCCAGAATACCAAAGACGCCAAGCTGCACGCTCCGCAGCAGATCCCCCACCGCACCGCACAGATGGAAATTGCTCAGAAACAAAAGCACGGCCAGAGCAAAAGAGAGAATGATCATCGCCTCCGTACGGATAAACCCGGTGTCCGGCTCCGAAGCCTTCCCCTTACCTGTCGTCTTTGCCTGCGTCCTGTTCGCGGTGGCGCCGCTCTTTGTGCTGCGTTTCCCGGCAGTCTGAGATTTGTCTCCGCCGCCGGCTTTCGCAGCAGTTGTCTTCTTCTTTGTTGTAGCCAAGATTCATGCCTCCTATTCCCAATGAACTCAGTATACAAAACTTTCGTTCGAATTGCAAGTCTCCCCCGTATCACTTGCCCGCCCGTGAACGGTCAATCAGAGAATGCAGCTTGGTCAGTGCGTCCCGAATTCCACCGACTTTATCGATCAGGCCTTCCCGGACAGCCTCCTGTCCGACGAGAACCGTGCCCAGATCGCGGGTCATCATTTCTGTATTCAGCATCAGCCGTTTTGCCTGGTCGTAAGCAATTCTGGAATGATCATGAATGAAACTTAAAATCCGATCCTGGATCATATCAAAATATTCATAAGTCTGAGACGCGCCGATAACCACCCCGTTCAGCCGCACCGGATGAATCATCATGGTCCCGGTGGGTACGATAAAGGAATAATCCGTTGAGACGGCAAGCGGCACGCCAATGGAATGACTGCCGCCCAGCACCAGAGACACGGTCGGCATGCTGAGCGAAGCGATCATTTCCGCAATTGCCAGACCCGCGTCCACATCGCCGCCGGAGGTGTTGAGCAGAACCAGCAGCCCCTCCACACTCACATCATCCTCCAGCTTCGCAAGCTGCGGCAGAACATGATCATACTTTGTCGTCTTGGAGTTGCCCGGCATGTTTTCGTGCCCTTCCACCTCCCCGATGATTGAGAGCAGATGAATCTTTTTTCTCTGGCGGTTCGCGTCCAACGTCATCTGCCCGAAATCCTCCACCTTCTGATTGTCTTTTTCCTCGATTTCCCGCTCTTTTTCTCTCTTTTCTTCATTCTGATTTTTCATATCGCCATTTCTCCACCTGTCTGATTGATTGAATCTGTGGATTAGTTTGTTCCAAAAATGAATGGCTATGCATCAGAATATTCGCATCAGCAACAGGGTAATCAGAACAGGGGAGCAAACAGGCGAAGAACCTTGCCGGCCAGTTTCCAATGAAACGGATAGCGATCGCAATCCTCCATGGTAATCTCCTGGCATTTTTTCAGGGTTCTCTGAAAATCCGTCTCCGCCTGACAGACCGCATGGCTACGATACAAAAAGGTCGCGCACTCAAAATGCAGATGCAGGCTTCGATAATCCAGATTGATCGTACCGACCACTGCCTTTTCATAATCGCTCGTAAACACTTTCGCATGAACAAAACCCGGTGTATATTCAAAAATCCGCACCCCCGCACGAATCAGATCGGCATAGTATGAGCGTGCCAGAATGTAGGCATACATCTTGTCCGGAATATGAGGCATAATAATGATTGTCTCGATGCCGCGCTTTGCCGCAAACGTCAGCGCCGTCATCATATCGCTGTCCAGAATCAGGTACGGCGTCATGATATGCACGTAATACCGTGACTCATTGAGAATATCCATATAGACATGCTGTCCCACTGTCTCATGGTCCAGCGGGCTGTCGCCGTAGGGCATCACATAACCGTCCGTCTCCGGATCCTGTGTTTTCCAGTCATCCGGACGCGGCAGATACTGGTCATAAGCCTCCGGTCGGCTTTCTGATACATTCCACATTTCCAGGAACATCATCAGGAAACTCTGCACAGCCTTCCCCCGGATCATCAGCCCGGTATCTTTCCAGTGCCCGAAACGGACTTTCCGGTTGATATATTCATCCGCAAGATTGATACCGCCGGTAAAAGCCGTATGTCCGTCGATCACCAGAATTTTCCTGTGATCCCGGTTGTTCTGGTACGACGAAAGCACTGGTTTCACCGGTGAAAATTCCTTGCATTGAATTCCAGCCTGTTCGAGTTGCTTCGGATATCCGTAAGGAAGTAAGGTTAACGAACAGGTGCCGTCGTACATAAAGCGTACCTCCACCCCTTCTGCCGCCTTCTCTTTCAGAATTTCCAGAATCGAATTCCACATCTCGCCACGTTCGACAATAAAGAACTCCGCAAAAATATACCGTTTTGCCTTACGCAGCTCCTCGATCATAGCCGGGAACATATCATCTCCCAGAGGATAATATTCCGCATGGTTGTTTTCATAGATGGGATAACCACCGTAATCCTTCATATAGGTTGCCAGACGTGTAACGCCGCGGCTCTTCATCTTCAGCTGATCCATCACCTGGGGATCCTGCTTCAGGTAAGGCGCAGTCTCGTTTTGCAGGATTACCAGGCGGCGGGCAATCTTCCTGGTTCCCGGCTGCACTTCAAGGAAAATATAAAACAACGCGCCAAACACCGGAAATACCAGCACAGGTATAATCCAGGACATCTGGTAGGTGGGATTCTGATTCTTGTTGAGGATATAAACCACCACAGCTGCACTAAGTACGGTAAATCCACCATACACATAAAACACATTGTCGCTGAGCCACTGAAATGCCCACAACAAGACAGCAATCTGAATCAGAAGCGATACCATCACGACCGTCGTTCGTCCGAATATCAGCCGCAACAGCTTCCCTTTTGCCTTTTTGCCGAACTGTCCTGCGTCCTGCTTCATCACAAACCTCCTGTCGTTTTCTCCCACATGAATCACAGAAAAGAATACCACAAAAAGTCCCCTGTGTCCAGACGGACACAAGGGACTTCCCTTTCAGCGGATGCGCCCTACGGCGCATCCTTTTTTAAACAGATTACTCGTTGTACAACGCACCCAGCTTGGACAGATACTCATATCTCTCCTTCGCCTCCTGCTCGTTTCTCGCGAACAGAGTCTTCGCTCTCTCCGGATTCTTCATTGCCAGAGATGCGTAACGAACCTCGCCCTTCAGGAAGTCCTGATAGCCTTCCATCTTCGGAGCCTTGCTGTCCAGCGTGAACTTCTTCTCCGCAGCCGGATTGAAGCGGAAGTTGTTCCAGTAACCGGTCTCAACAGCCAGCTTCTCTTCGGTCTGGGCCTTGCTCATGCCCTTCTTGATACCATGGTTGATACACGGAGCGTAAGCCAGGATCAGGGACGGACCCGGATAAGCCTCAGCCTCGGACAGAGCCTTGACGGTCTGATTGTAATCAGCGCCCATGGAAATCTGTGCGACATAGACATAACCGTAGGACATCGCCATGCTGGCAAGATCCTTCTTCTTGGTCTCCTTGCCGCCTGCTGCGAACTGAGCGACCGCACCAGTCTTGGTTGCCTTGGAGGACTGTCCGCCGGTATTGGAATAGACCTCGGTATCGAAGACCATGATATTGATATCCTTGCCGGATGCCAGTACATGATCCAGTCCGCCGTAACCGATATCATAAGCCCATCCGTCACCACCGAATACCCACTGGGACTTCTTGGCCAGATAGTTCTTGTTTGCTACAATATACTTGCAGTTCGGGCAGTCAATGCCTTCCAGAGCCGCAACCATCTTGTCGGTAGCCGTACCGTTCAGAGCACCGATTCCAAAGGTATCCAGCCATTCCTGGCAGGCAGCCTTGACTTCGTCGCTGGCATGCTCGCCATTCACAACCTTCTCGACTCTCTCCTTCAGCTCGTCACGGATCGCGTTCTGAGCCAGCAGCATACCATAACCAAACTCAGCGTTATCCTCAAACAGGGAGTTGTCCCAGGCCGGGCCCTGTCCCTTTGCGTTCACGGTGTAAGGAGTGGACGGTGAAGAGTTGCCCCAGATGGAGGAACATCCGGTTGCGTTCGCAATGTACATTCTGTCGCCGAACAGCTGAGTGATCAGCTTCGCATACGGAGTCTCGCCGCAGCCTGCGCATGCGCCGGAGAATTCAAGCAACGGCTGCTTGAACTGGCTGCCCTTGACGGTGTTCTCTTTGAACTTCGCGACAACGTCGGTCTTGATCGGCAGGGTCACTGCATAATCAAAGACTGGCTGCTCGTCGAGATGGTTCGCCAGCTTATCCATAACCAGAGCCTTCTCGCCCTTCTTGCCCGGGCAGACGTTCGCGCAGGAACCGCATCCGGTACAGTCAAGTGCAGAGATCGCGATCGTGAACTTATAATTCGGCATACCAGTTAACGGCAGAACCTTCGTGCCTTCCGGCAGAGCAGCTGCTTCCTCGTCGGTCAGAGCGATCGGGCGAATGACAGCGTGCGGGCATACATAAGAGCAGAAGCAGCACTGAATACAGTTGTCAGCATTCCATACCGGGACATCAACCGCGATGCCGCGCTTCTCATAAGCAGCCGCGCCGGACGGAGTATTGCCATCTGCATAATCCTTGAATGCGGATACCGGCAGAGTGTTGCCTTCCTGAGCGGAGATCTTCAGCTGAATGTTGTTGACGAAATCAACGACATCCTGTCTCGGGCCGGATACCGGCTTGAACTCAAGACCTTCATCCTCGCAATCCTTCCAGGATTCCGGAACATCGATCTTCACGGTGCCGGTCGCACCAGCGTCAATTGCTGCCCAGTTCTTCTTAACTACATCCTCACCCTTACGGCCATAGGTCTTCTGAGCCGCTTCCTTCATCAGGGTAATCGCCTTGTCCGGATCAATGATGCCGGTCAGCATGAAGAATGCAGACTGCAGGATCGTGTTGATACGGGTCGGGCCCATGCCGGTCTCGATACCAAGCTTCACACCGTCGATGGTGTAGAGATTGATGTTGTGATCAGCGATAAACTTCTTCATCTGACCCGGCAGATGAGTCTCCAGCTCTTCCGGTGACCATGCGCAGTTCAGAAGGAAGGTGCCGCCGTCAACCAGTTCCTGAACCATGTTGTACTTGGTTACATAGGATGGATTGTGGCAGGCCACAAAGTTCGCCTTGTGAATCAGGTAGGTGGACTTAATCTTCTTATGTCCGAAACGCAGATGAGACATCGTCACACCGCCGGACTTCTTGGAGTCATAATCAAAATATGCCTGCGCATACATATCGGTGTTGTCGCCGATGATCTTGATGGAGTTCTTGTTCGCGCCTACCGTACCGTCTGCACCCAGACCCCAGAACTTACAGTTCGTGGTGCCTTCCGGAGTGGTAACAATCGGAGCGCCGGTCGGCAGAGACAGATGAGTCAGATCATCCTCGATACCGATCGTGAAATGCGGAATGGTCTCATTCTCATAAACCGCAACGATCTGCGCCGGGGTGGTGTCCTTCGAACCCAGGCCATAACGTCCGCCGTAAACCGGAACCTGATCAAACTTGCTGCCCTTCAGAGCCGCAACTACATCCAGCCACAGCGGCTCACCGAGAGAACCCGGCTCCTTCGTACGATCCAGAACGGAAATCTTCTTCACGGAATCCGGAATCGCATCGATCAGTGCCTGTGCACAGAATGGGCGATACAGACGCACCTTGACAACGCCGAGCTTCGCGCCGGTGGTTCTTGCCAGGTAATCAATGGTCTCCTCAATGGTGTCGTTCACAGAACCCATCGCGATGATGACCTGCTCTGCGTCCGGAGCGCCATAGTAGTTGAACAGCTTGTAATCGGTGCCGATCTTCGCATTGACCTTGTCCATATACATCTGGACAATCTCCGGCATCTTGTCATAATACGGATTGCAGGCCTCTCTTGCCTGGAAGAAGATATCCGGGTTCTGTGCGGAGCCCTTCTGGCTCGGATTGTTCGGGTTCAGAGCCTTCGCACGATACTCGGCAATTGCATCCCAGTCAGCCATCTCAGCCAGATCCTCATAATCCCAGGTCTCGATCTTCTGAATCTCATGGGATGTACGGAATCCATCGAAGAAATTGATAAACGGAAGGTGACCCTTGATTGCGGAAAGATGAGCAACCGGAGTCAGATCCATTACTTCCTGTACGCTGGAAGAGCACAGCATCGCCGCACCAGTCTGGCGGCATGCGTATACATCAGAGTGATCGCCAAAAATATTCAGCGCATGGGTAGATACGCAGCGGGCAGATACATCGAACACGCCCGGGAGCTGCTCACCGGCAATCTTGTAAATGTCCGGGATCATCAGCAGCAGACCCTGAGAAGCGGTATAGGTGGTGGTCAGCGCACCCGCTACCAGAGAACCGTGAACCGCGCCTGCCGCGCCTGCCTCAGACTGCATCTCTGTAATCTGGACGGTACGACCAAAGATGTTCTTTCTTCCCTCGGTAGCCCATTCATCCGTATGCTCCGGCATAACAGACGAAGGAGTGATGGGATACATGGCAGCTACTTCAGTAAACGCGTATGACGCATGAGCGGCAGCCTGATTACCATCCATGGTTTTCATTTTTCTTGCCATTTGATTTTCCTCCTACAAATGTGAATAATCCTTTCCGGAAGGTCCTCCGGAATGTTGCTCCGTTCTGTATGGATTCAAGCGACCCACCATATCAGAAACCGGAGTTATCATTCTCTGCCAGACCGGGAATATCCGGAGCACGGATCCGCATCCATCTACCCGCCTGTCCCCGCTGAGAACTGACCTGAACCTATTATATCAACTTTTTCCCAATTTGCAAATATGAAAACAGGAAAATCAAGTATTTTTTTGTATACAATCCACACAATGCGCGGTCTGCCAACGTTTCCACCTCGGAATTCTGTACAAATCCGGACTTCCTCCATATAAGAAAAGGAGATATCCCTGTCGAAGGATACCTCCCGGAAAATTATTCTGTTCTCAATACATACCCACCTGGGCTCAGCCCTCCGGATTCGGTGCAATAATCGCTTCTCCGGCCGACGACGAAGTGGGTGCCGAACTGTCTGCTGCCGTCGTGGAAGCAGTCGTCCCCGGCGAAGAAGAAAGAGAAGGCGACGTCGAAATTGAACCGCCCGGTGTCACAGATGCGGTCGTCTCGGCCGCAGACGCAGTCGGTGAAGAGACGGATGTCGGCGAAGAGACCGACGTTGGCGAAGAAACGGACGTCGGCGCCACAGTACTCCCGGCGGTCGGCGCGGCAGTGTTCCCGGCGGTCGTAGTCGCTGTCGTATCAGATTCTGTACTCTCCGCCTCATCGGCGCCCGTACTCGCGTCAATGGAGGTTCCGTTCTCATCTGTGGAGGATTCACTCGCCGCAACCGTCCCGGACGTATTGCGCAGAATCACCGGGGCATGTCCTTTATAAGTTACGGTATGATCCACATTCTGACTGACTGTCTCCCCGTTCTTTGTGACAATCAGTCTGGTCTCCCACTGGCTACCCGTACTGCCCGAACTTTTGGTCACTTCTGTCCCCGGCTCAAGCGTCGGATCTTCCTCGTAGGTCGGCGCAGGAGGATCCAGATCCTTGAGCTTCGTAGACTTCAGCGAATAGCTGACTCCGTCCTCAAGAATCGGAATGGCGTAAATCGAGACCGTCACAGTCTGATTGTAGTAACTCGCGCGGATACCGATCGCCGTATCGGAATTATTCACAAACGCATAATCCGGCCCGCCCCAGCTGACGGTCGCATCCGTACCCGGTGTTACGTAAGACGGTTCATACGTATGCGAACGGCGGACTGTCGTCTTCAGTCCCGCCTTCACAACCGCATTGTACAGGGTCGAAGATACCTGGCATACTCCGCCGCCGATCTCCTCCACAACCTCTCCGTTGTTGTACGCAGCCGCGCCCTGATAGCCCTTGGCTTCCGTTCGCTCTCCCACGCGGTCATTGAACGAAAAGGTCTCTCCCGACTGGAGAACCGTTCCATTGATCGCCTGCGCCGCCAGTTTCACATTGGTATTTCTCTTGCTGTTCGCCGTCGTGTTCGTTGTAAAAGTGGCAACCGTCTTATATTTTTCTCTCGCCGCCGCTTCCGAAAACTCCGGCTCTACCGAACTCACAGACGCAGAAATCACCGCGTCAAAATCCTTGTCCGCCAACGCCGCCAGAATATCTGCAGCCAGCTGTTCCTGATCCACCGCCTGTCCGTTCTCTGCGCCGGTAAACAGGAACTTGTCCGATGAGGAATCGTAACTGGAAATCGAACCGTTCTTCGCCTTCCTGTCCCACTGGGCCGCTACATTCGCAGCCTCGGCCGCAGCTGCTTCCTCCAGGTCATCCGTGTCTAAGGTATAGCTTTCTTCCGGCTCACCGGAAAAGATCTCTTCCAGAAGAAGATCAACCTTCTCTGCCATCAGGTCAGCAACCTCATAGGTATTCTCTTCCCAGACGACGGTCATATTCCAGGGATAATTGGCCAGAATGGCTTCCTTCGCCTCCTCGCGGGACATCCCCGTGATATCGATCCCATCCACGCTCACCCGTTTCTGAAGTTCGGTCTCTTCCACCGATGTCTCAATCAGAATATCCGACGTCTCCGATGCTTCCTTTCCGGACGATCCTTTCATCAGAAACGCGATGCCACAGATCGCTGCAATCAGCACCACGCCGCCGATCAGCAGCTTTCCAAAGCCCCCCGATCCGCCCCGGCGCCCGCTGTTCCTGCGGCTTCTGCCGGAAGAAGATGAGTATCGTTTCCCCGAACTGCCTGTCTTCCCATGTGTATTTCCCTTCGTTCCGGAACGTGATGTCCTGGAACTCTTCCGACTGTCATAGCGACTCATCCTTTATCTGCCACTCCCCTTATATCTGTCAATTGCATCCGCATGCTTCCTGTCCGGCTGTCAGCCACAGCGAAACCATTCGCATGCGCCGTCTGAACTGTTTCATTATATCACATTCCCATCAAATTGAAAGAACAAATTTATCGGATTCTTCCCGAAATTCGTAAACTGTGACATGCCGCCAGACATATGATGAAGTGTAAATAATTTTTGGAGGAACTGGTATGAGTGATTTGGCAGCAACAAACTGTGGCTGTGACTGCGGGAACGGAGGCGGAGGCTGCGGCAATCTGATCTGGCTCATCCTGATCTTAAGCTGTTGCGGAGGCTGCGGTGGTTTTGGCGGAGGCTGCGGCGAACATAACGGCTGTGACTGGATCTGGATTATCCTGCTGCTCTGCTGTTGCGGAGGAGGCGGCGGTTTCTGCGGAGGCGGTGGAAATCCCGGTGGTTTCTGCTAAACCAGACGCATCCCTCGGGGAATCCCGCATGGCCTATGGCCACGCGGGATTCCTCTGTTTCCCGTTCCCGGACGAACTTCGTCCAGTATTTTCTCCGGGACATGCATCCGTCTCCCTGTAACTGCCCTGTCGGCGCCTCATACAGGCCTCGCATTCCTCATCAATCTCATATACACTGTTTCCATCTATGATCAATCTCGTTTTCATCTCTTATCCCTCCTGATAGTACCAGAATATGCAGCAGGAATGATTTTCTTGACCCTCTCATATACTGTTTCAAAAAGCAAGAACAGACGTCCATGAAAGAAGAATCCGAAAAAGAGGTTCAGCTGACCGATTTTGACTATCTCCTGGCAGACCCGCACATCCAGATGATGAAAGCAGCCATTCCCTTTATGCGTCCACAGGAACAGCGCTTCTGCTCTGTCTTTATCAAACTGCAGGAACTGACCCGCATCCGCGAGATTTTCCGAAACGAACCGCTGAACGCCATGTCCTTAGGCCCGGAATCAAAACAGCGTCCAACCATGGTCGGCGTTCTCCAGGCCATCCGGCCTTATGCCGGCCCGCGCGAACAGGAACTCATCGACATGCTGGAAAATATCCAGCTGACGATTCAGGCGTTCCAGGCAAACGGCTGAAACACTTCAGTCACTCCATTGACACAGCAAACCAACAGGAGGCTATTCATGACACGCAAAAACTGGGAATCAGACCCTCGTATCCGTCAGCTTAACCCGGAAAAAATCGCCTATCTGAACGAATTCGCGCAACGGATTTCCATGCTTCCGCCCGGCCAGATTCTCCCCTCCGTTCTCGCCATGCAGTTCGACGCCAACCGGAAACATATCCGTTTTTCCGACGAGGAGACCGAATGCATCCTTTCCGTGCTCAGCGAAGGGATGTCGCCCGACGAGAAAAAACGTCTGGAGACGCTGCGGGCACTCGCACGGAAAATGGCTGTCAGGAAATCCTGACAGCCACAATCGTTCACTCGTTTCACTTCACCACAAAATTGACCAGGCGGTTCGGTACATAAATTTCTTTCACAAAGGTCCTGCCCTCCACAAGTGCAGCGATCTTCGCATCCGCCTTCGCGATGGCAAACGCATCTTCCTTCGCGGCTCCGGTCGGAATCGTCACATTGCCGCGCAGCTTACCGTTGATCTGCACAGCGATCTCGGTTGTCGCTTCTACCGTCTTCGCTTCGTCCCAGACTGGCCACTCGGCCTGCGCCAGGAACCCGTCTCCTCCGGTCGCTTCCCAGATCTCCTCACACAGATGAGGCGCAATCGGATTCAGCAGTTTGATAAACGTATGCAGCTGCTCCCTGTTTATCTTACCGACTGCATAAATATCATTCGTGAGCGCCATCAGAGCCGCGATCGCCGTATTGAATTTCATATCCTCGATATCCGTAGTCACCTTGCGGATCGTCCGGTGCAGCGGTGTCTCCAGCTTCTTCGTATCCGCGTCCTCAGACAGAATATCGGTAAAACCGGCCACGCGCTCCAGGAAACGCTTGCATCCCTTGACGGAATTGTCATTCCAGGGAGTCGCCGCACTGTAATCACCCATAAACAAAACATAGGTTCGCAGTGTATCTGCCCCATAGTCTTCGACAATATCCAGCGGATCGACCACATTCCCCCTGGATTTGCTCATCTTGTCGCCATCCGGTCCGAGAATCAGACCCTGAATGGAACGTTTCGCATAAGGCTCCGGTGTCGGAACCACACCGATATCATACAGGAACTGATGCCAGAAACGCGAATAGAGGACATGCCTGGTTACATGTTCCATTCCGCCATTGTACCAGTCAACCGGCATCCAGTATTTCAGTTTCTCCGGATCCGCAAGCGCTTCGTTGTTGTGCGGATCAACATAACGAAGAAAATACCACGACGAACCCGCCCATTGCGGCATGGTATCCGTCTCTCTCCTGGCATCGCGGCCACACTTCGGACATTTGCATTTTACAAACGACTCTACCTTTGCCAGTGGTGATTCCCCGTCCTCTCCCGGCTGGAAATGTTCCACCGGCGGCAGGCGCAGCGGCAGTTCCTCGTATGGAACCGCGACCGGTCCGCAATACTCACAGTGAACAATCGGTATCGGCTCGCCCCAGTATCTCTGGCGGTTAAACGCCCAGTCCTTCATCTTATACTGGACGCCCGCACGGCCAATTCCCTGCTTCTCCAGTTCTTCCAGCATGCGCTCGATGGAATCCTTCTTGTTCGTGTAGCCGTTCAGATACTCTGAGTTAATCATCTCACCATCGCCGGCATAGGCCTCTTTTGAGATATCACCGCCCTTGATTACCTGGATGATGTCAATGCCAAAGGCCTTCGCAAAATCATAGTCCCTCTGGTCATGCGCCGGCACTGCCATAATCGCACCCGTACCATACCCCATCATGACATAGTCCGCAATGAAAATCGGTATCTTCTTCCCGTTCACCGGATTGACTGCTTCCAGACCCTCGATCTTCACACCGGTCTTATCCTTTACCAGCTGGGTACGCTCGAACTCACTCTTCTTCGCGCACTCCGTCCGGTACGCATCGATCGCTTCCATATTCTGTACGCGGTCTGCATACTTATCGATCAGCGGATGCTCCGGCGCGATTACCATAAACGTCACACCGAATAGGGTGTCCGGCCTCGTGGTATAAATCTCCAGCTTCTCATCCACACCGTCAATGGTGAAATCCACAAACGCGCCCTTCGATTTGCCAATCCAGTGAATCTGCTGCTGCTTGACATTCTCCGGGTAATCCACATGCTTAAGCCCTTCCAGGAGACGATCCGCATAAGCCGTAATCCGCAGATACCAGACGTCTTTCGAACGCTGTACCACCTCGCCGTGGCACATATCACAGAGTCCGCCCTGACAGTCTTCATTCGACAGAACCACCTTGCAGTTCGGGCAGTAATTCACCAGCGCCGTGTCACGAAACGCCAGTCCCTTTTCAAACAGCTTCAGAAAAATCCACTGCGTCCATTTATAATAATCTTCATCGGTCGTATCGATGACGCGATCCCAGTCGAACGAAAAGCCGACCCGCTTCAGCTGGTTGGTAAACTTTTCAATATTCTGATCGGTAATCTTGCGCGGATGGATACCGGTCTTGATCGCATAATTCTCTGTCGGCAGGCCAAACGCATCAAACCCGATTGGATTCAGCACATTATATCCCTGCATTCTTCTCTTTCTGGCAATGACCTCGATACTGGAATATGCCTTGATGTGGCCTACATGCATACCTGCACCGCTCGGATAAGGGAATTCCACCAGGCCGTAAAATTTCGGCTTATCGCTTCCGTCCACCGCGTGGAAGATCTTCGCGTCGTCCCACTTTTTCTGCCATTTCGCTTCTATCTTCCGGAAATTATGTTTCATAACATATGATCCTCCTGTTTCTTTCCGAACAACAGTACAGCGTCCCCGCAGCCGGGAACGCGTCTGTCTTCATATCGATACCAGTGTAATACACCCCGATTTGTTTGTCAAATCAATTCATAAAAAAGAGCATGGCAGACGCAATCAGAAATCCCCAGACCCCCGGTGCGGTGAGAACCGTGAAAACCATGCCCTTCTCCGGTCTCTCCCAGGCCGGAAACCAGGAAAGCAACCGAATCCTTTTCACAAATTCCGTCACTGCCACCGCAATGCTGAAAAGCAGAATCCCTGTCAGGCCAGCGTCGGCCCACAGGGCAGGCAGACTTCCTGCCCTGACGCCATTCTCCACGATTGCCGGCAACACACCTCCGACAAAATTGATGCACATATGAAGGAGCACCGGCTCACGCAGCCGTCCGGTCGAACTGTACACATAGGCAAAGATAAAGCCCAGCGCCGTCGCATAGAAGAACTGATAAAAATTCCCATGGAACAGCCCAAAACAAAGGCCGGACAGAAGCACTGCGGTCTTCTGCCCAAACGGAACCAGGCGGTCAATCAGCATCTTGCGGAACATGAGCTCCTCCATGACAGGAGCAATCAGCACCGTAGTCACAAACATAGCCCCCGGTTCCATGTTTCCGAAGGTCTCCGTCACCGGATTCAGAATATCCTGCCCCACGCTCTCTCCGACTGCCGCCATCAATCCCAGGCCGATCAGATTCCCCAGGTACGTCGTTCCCAGGCTGATAAAAAGCAGTCTCACAAATCCGGAAATGCTGACCGCCTCTTTCTTCTCCTTTCGCCAGGAGGGCAGCCTGCGCATCAGAAGAAAGAAAACCGGAAACGCCACGCCATACATGAGCAAATCGGCAAGCAGCATCGACAGATTGTTATCGTACCATCTCATGTCAAAACGAAAAAAAGAGAAAAAAATCACCAGGGAAAGGAACCAGGACGCCGCCATATATACCAGTATGAATGCCACAAAACACCAGCCAACCCTGGAAATCTGTTTTCTTGCGTCCATCTCTTATCCTCCGTACACACGAAAAACAATTCAGGGGCCGACGCAGTACGCCAGCCCCCAAAACAGGTTACCTCCTGATCAATCCTGATCTCCTGCCGCTCTCGCCTCGACTTCTTTCTTCTGAATGTCGCCGGGCGCCTGCTCGTAGCGGGAGAACTCATACTCATACGCTCCGATACCGCCGGTCATGGAACGAAGGTCGGTATTGTATCCGAACAACTCAGACATCGGAACGTCCGCCTCAATAATCTGCTTTCCGTGATGATCCGAATTCATGCCAAGGACACGGCCTCTTCTGCGATTCAGATCACCCATCACGTCTCCGGTGAACTTATCCGGTACCGTCACCTTCATCGATGCAATCGGCTCAAGAAGAACCGGGTTCGCATCCATGAACGCCTTCTTGAAGGCCATGGATGCCGCAGTCTTGAAGGCCATCTCGGAGGAATCAACCGGATGGTAGGAGCCATCGGTCAATGTCGCCTTCACGCCGACAACCGGATATCCGGCAAGCGGTCCCTTCACACAGCTCTCTGCCACGCCCTTTTCCACAGCCGGGAAGTAGTTTCTCGGAACTGATCCGCCAAACACTCTCTCCTCAAAGACATAGGCGCTTTCCATATCGCCGGACGGCTCAAACTCCATCTTCACGTCGCCATACTGGCCATGGCCGCCGGTCTGTTTCTTGTACTTGGCCTGAACCTCTACCTTCTTGCGAATGGTCTCGCGGAATGCAAACTTTGGCTTCTCCAGCCGGATCTCTACCTTATAACGGCTGGAAAGCTTGCTGACGACAACCTCGAGCTGCTGATCTCCGATGCCGTACAGCAGCAGCTGACGATTCTCCTTATCGTTCACAGACTTCAGCGTCAGATCCTCATCCATCAGCTTGGCAAGCGCACTGGATACCTTGTCCTCATCGCCCTTGGTCACCGTACTGTAACTCATATAGGTGTACGGAACCGAAATCTCCGGCTTATGATAAACAATCGGAGCCGTGCGAACCGCGATGGTATCGCCGGTCTGTGTCACACTCAGCTTGGCAACCGCACCGATATCGCCGGCCTTCAGCTCCGGCACTTCGATTGCATCCTTGCCACGCAGCAGATAAATCTTGCCGATTCTCTCTTCTGCATCCTTGTTCACATTGTAAATCGTGCTGTCCGGCTTCAGCGTACCGGTACAGATCTTCATCAGGGAATACTTGCCGATAAACGGATCGACAATGGTCTTAAACACCCTGGCTGACAAAGAAACCTCGTCGTTGTACTTCGCGGTAAACCGTTCGCCGGTCGATACGTCGACGCCAACGTATTCAAACTGATCCGGCGTCGGCAGGTAACGGTCAATCACCTGCAGCAGTGTCTTAAATCCCTGGCAGTTGACACCGGAACCCATCAGAACCGGCACGATGGAACCATCTATCACATGTTCCCGGAGCGCTCCCTGGATCTCTTCCAGCGTGAACTCTTCACCGGAGAAATACCGCTCCATGTACTCTTCACTGGTCTCCGCGACCGCTTCCAGCAGCGCATCGCGTGCAATTCCCAGGTTCTTCTGCGAGTACTCGGGAATCTCGCATTCTTCGTAATCGCTCAAATTGGTGAAACGGCGGCCTGCCATCTTGACCACATTGACATAGCCGACAAACTTCTCATTCTCACGGATCGGAAGCTGGAACGGTGCGATGCTTCTGCCGAATCTTCTCTCCAGCTTCAGGACAAGCTCGCGGAAGCTTGCATGATCATCATCCATATTGGTAACAAAAATCAGACGCGGCAGGTTCAGCTTATCACAGAGTTCCCATGCCTTCTCGGTACCGACTTCGATACCGGCCTTGCAATTCACAACAATCACGGCCGCATCAGCCACGCTGACCGCCTCTTCTACCTCACCCACGAAATCAAAATATCCCGGTGTATCCAGAATATTGATCTTCATCGGACCATTGTCTCCCTTGTACTCCAGTGGAATCAGAGAGGTCGAAATGGAAAACTGGCGCTTGATTTCTTCCTTATCGTAGTCGCTGATGGTATTGCCATCCGGAACCTTACCCATACGTTTCGTGACTCCGGTCACCAGCGCCAGCGCCTCGGCAACCGTCGTCTTACCTGCCCCGCCATGGCCTAACAGCACGACGTTACGGATCTGCTTTGTTCCATATACGTTCATAAAATACCTCCTGTACATTATTCTTGCCCTTATAGATGATATTCTACTAGAAAAGTTCGAATATTTCAAGTTAAACTGATATTTTGCACAAGTTATTTTTCATCCATTATCTGAATTGCCTTCCATCGATTGTGGAGTTTAAAGCGTTAAAGTGTTGACAACCCCATCCGGATGGAGTAGAATAACGGGGTATGTGAGTGTTCAGGGAGGAATGGAGCAATGGCAGATTCTACATTTGGTTTTATCGGACTGGGACTGATCGGCGGATCGATTGCAAGAGGAATCCGGCGGGCGCAGCCGGACGCACGGATCATGGCATATATGCGTACCCGCTCCAGACTGGAGCAGGCACAGGCAGACGGAATTGTCGACGTGATTCTTGACGGTGTCACGGAAGAACTGCGTGCCTGTGATATTATTTTTCTGTGCACGCCGGTGGAATACAATGCCGCCTACCTGTCACAGGTTCGTCCCTTTCTCAGGGACGGCGCAATTCTCACGGACGTCGGCAGCACAAAGACCGACATTCACCGGGTTGTGACGGAGCTTGGCTTCGAAGACGTCTTCATCGGCAGCCATCCCATGGCGGGATCCGAAAAAACCGGCTATGAGAATTCGACGGATCACCTGCTGGAAAATGCCTACTATATTATCACGCCAACTGCAAAATCACGCCAGGAGGATGTCGACCGTCTGATTCATGTGGCCCAGCTGATCCATTCCATCCCGATTGTCCTCGATTATGAAGAACATGACCGGGTCGTCGCCGCCATCAGCCATCTGCCTCACCTGATTGCTTCGAGCCTGGTCAATCTTGTCAGAGACTCGGATAATTCGCAGGGGCTGATGAGGCGCCTGGCAGCCGGAGGCTTTAAGGACATTACCCGGATTGCTTCCTCGTCACCGGTGATGTGGGAACAGATCTGCATGACCAACACCGGCAACCTCATCCCGATGCTGGAATCCTATATTGGATCCCTGCAGGAGATCCTTGCTTCTCTGAAGGACCGGGATGCACAGGCAATCCATGACCTGTTTGACACCTCCCGGACTTACCGCAATTCCTTCTCCGAGAAGGCATCCGGTTCCCTCCTTCCGGATTATTCCTTCACGGTAGACATTGTGGATGAACCAGGCGCGATCGCGACGCTCTCCTGTATTTTAAGCGCACGCGGCATCAACATCTGCAACATGGGCATCAATCATAACCGGGAGCATGGAGAGGGTGCGCTTCGGATTACTTTTTACGATGAGGCCAGTGAAAAGGCCGCCTGGAATCAGCTCAGGAAATACAATTACGAATTGATCAAATAACAGGAGCATATGAACTATGAAATTCAGTAAGGCAAACCGACTTCGCGGAGAAGTCGCCATACCGGGAGACAAGTCCATCTCCCACCGTTCCGTGATGATCGGTTCCCTGGCAAAGGGAGATACCGTCATCCGGCATTTTCTGCAGGGAGCGGATTGTCTGTCAACCATCGCCTGCTTTCAGAGTATGGGCATCGACATTGAAAATCTGGGCGAGACGGTGGTTGTCCACGGCAAGGGACTTCACGGACTGCAAAAGCCGGACTGTGTCCTCGACTGCGGAAACAGCGGTACAACAACCCGTCTCATCTCCGGTATCCTCGCGGCACAGAACTTTTCTGTCACGCTGACCGGCGATGCTTCCATTCAGAAACGGCCCATGCAGCGCATTATGACGCCGCTCAGTCAGATGGGGGCGGACATTCGCAGCCTCCGGGGCAATGGCTGCTCGCCCCTGCAGATTACGGGAAGCCCTCTGCATGGCATTCATTATACGTCGCCAGTCGCCTCCGCGCAGGTTAAGTCCACAATCCTGCTCGCCGGTCTCTATGCCGACGGCGAAACACACGTCACCGAACCACAGCTTTCCCGCAACCACACGGAACTGATGCTCTCTCACTTCGGAGCCAGTGTCCGCACAGAAGGCACAACCGCAATCGTGCAGCCCGCCGACGAACTCATCGCGCGCAGCGTCACCGTTCCCGGCGACATCTCTTCTGCTGCTTATTTCATTGCTGTGGGAATCCTGGTTCCCGGCTCTGAGATTCTGATCCGCAACGTCGGCATCAATCCGACCCGGGCGGGTATCCTCGAAGTCTGCCGTCAGATGGGCGCCGATCTGAAGCTGCTGAACCGGCGCGGCCAGAGCGAACCGATGGCCGACATCCTTGTGCGCACCTCCAGTCTGCACGGCACTGAGATTGGCGGAGCAATTATCCCGACCCTGATTGACGAATTGCCGATGATTGCCGCCATGGCCTGCTTTGCCGAAGGTACGACCGTGATTCGCGATGCCACGGAACTTAAGGTAAAGGAAAGCAACCGGATCGAAGTGATGGTGCACAGCCTTTCCGCCATGGGAGCGGATGTGACGGAAACCGAAGACGGCATGATTATCCACGGAGGAAAACCGCTGCACGGCGCAGTCATCGACAGCCGCCTTGACCACCGGATCGCCATGACTTTCGCGGTCACCGCCTGCTGCGTGGAGGGAGAAACGGAAATTCTGGGCGCAGAATGCGTCAACATTTCCTATCCCGGTTTTTATCAGGATCTGAACCGCCTGACACAATCCTGACATGATTTATGGGCTGCCCGCATGGCAGTCCATTTCTTAATATTCCCTTGCAAATTTCTTCCAATTCCCCGTAATCCCGGAAAACCACTTGGCAATAAAACAGGATTCATGTATAATTGGGATAGCCATTCAGACCGGGGCGCATCCCAAATCACCCGTTGCATGGTCTGAATGATCATCAGAACGACAAAGCCTGTCATTCGCAGCTTTTTCCATATGCCAGGCAGGTCAAAATCCAGAATCAGGAGACAAAACAGATGAACATCACTTACAGGCGCATCAAGGCACTTCTTTTCAGTTGTGTCATCGCAGTTACCACGGCATGTTCCGCGATCCCGGCCATGGCAGAGGAAGCCATCATCTCCGCCCCGTCGGAGTCCTCATCCTCGTCCTCTTCCCCATCGATTCAGACGAGTGCGGCCAACATTTCCGTCAGCTCCGGAACCACTCTCTGGGTGGTCGGCGACTCAACAGCCGCCTCTTTCAATGACACCAATTATTATTCTCCCCGTTATGGCTGGGGGACACAGCTGGGGCTTTATATCCAGGGACTGAATATCCAGAATCTGGCAGTCTCCGGCACCAGTTCCAAAAGTTATCTGGACACCGAACAATACCGGTATCTGGTGAACAACATCAAATCCGGCGACTATCTCCTGATCGGATTTGGCCACAATGACGAACGGGCAGAACTGGGGCGCTACACCAGTCCCAGCGGTTCCCCATCGGTCGTCGGTTCATTCCAGTATTACCTGTATGAGAATTATATTCTCGTAGCCAGGGAGCACGGAGCGACACCGGTTCTGGTCACACCAATCGTCCGCCGGGACACCGGCAACAATTATAACGGTGAAAGCGGCCATATCACGACAACCGTCACCAATGAAGAAGGCACCTTCCAGGGCGGCGACTACGCGAAGGCAATCTGGCAGCTTGGTGTCGGCAAGAGTGTCACGGTTCTTGATCTGACCGCACGCACAAAAGCCGTTTATGAACAGCTCGGCGCAGACGGCGTAAAGAACCGCCACGCCTGGACCTCGCAGAGAGAAGCCAGCATCGACAACACGCATACCAACCTGTATGGTGCACAGTGCAATGCATGGTTCATCGCGGACGAACTGCTCAATTCCAGCTGTGACCTGAAAAATTATGTGATTTCCAATCCGCAGGTACCGGAGTACACCAGCGCTTCCATCAATGCCGCCTATCACGAGCAGGCATTCAGCGCTCCGACTTCGCTCAGTACCCTCTGGCCTTCCATTGGCGACTGGAAGGCAACCGTATTCGGTGACATCGATGGGCCCGAATACCTGAACTATCTCTACTTCAACCTTTCGCAGGAAGGGAACGGCATCCGCATGGCAGTCGGTGAGAGTTCCGGCGGCGTCCGCTCCCAGTCGGTCGGCAAGATTGCCCAGGCCAGCGACGGAATCGCCATGTATTACCGCGAAGTACCGGCCGGTTCGAATTTCACCCTTTCTGCTGATGTGACCATCCACGCATTCGATGCGAACAACCAGGCGTCCTTTGGCCTCATGGTTCGCGACGACATCTATCTGGACACCATCATCAACGACACGATGGGCGACTATGTGGCAGCGGCTCCCCTGATGCTCGGCTCTTCCGAGCCCTGGAACTGCTTCGCGCGCAAGAACGGCGTCCTGACCCGGGGCGACGGCCTTCAGATCGGTTATAATCCCGGTGATACGGTTCATGTCACCATCAGCAAGGGAACGGATGGCTATACCTGCCAGTTCGGCGACAATCCTGCCATTTCTGCCGGATTCGATTTCGCACTGACCGCTGTCGATCCCAATTATGTCTACGTTGGCATGTTCGTCGCAAGGAACGCGGACGTCACCTTCCAGAATGTGACGCTTACCTATCAATAAATCACGATTGCGCGGCTACCGTAAAAGAACGGGGCATCCTGCAGACAGGATTCCCCGTTCTTTTACTGCTTATTGATACCATCTCACCGGCACCTTATTTCTCTTACTCGTCCCAGTTGTGATACACGGCCTGGACGTCGTCGTCTCCATCGAGCAGATCCAGAATCCGGTTCATCTTCTTGATATCTTCCTCATTCTTCAGTTCCACATAGTTCTGAGGAATCATGGTCACATCGGCCTCCGTCATCGGAATACCCGCCTTCTCAAGTGCCTCACGAACCGCGCTGAAATCATCCGGGTCGGTAATCACTTCATAGCTGTCGGCTTCCTCGGAAAAATCCTCTGCACCGGCATCCAGAACCTGCATCATCAGGTCATCTGCATCCATCTCGCATTCTTCCTTGTCAATGATGATCTGGCCTTTTTTGTCAAACATGAACGATACGCTTCCCTGGGCGCCGACATTGCCGCCTCCCTTCGTGAACGCGCTGCGCACGTTCGCCGCCGTACGGTTCTTATTGTCCGTCAGGGTACTCACAATGATCGCTACGCCACTCGGCCCATACCCTTCGTAAGTAAGCACCTCATAGTTTACTGAATTCGCGTCGCCTGCGGCCTTCTTGATTCCCCGGTCAATCGTATCATTCGGCATATTGTTCGCCTTCGCCTTCGCGATGACATCGCGCAGCTTGCTGTTGTTCGCCGGATCCGGACCGCCCTCCTTCACCGCGACCGCCAGCTCGCGGCCAATCACCGTAAATACCTTGCCTTTCGCAGCGTCATTTCTCTCTTTCTTATGCTTGATATTGGCAAATTTAGAATGTCCTGACATAAAAAATACAGCTCCTTATCTTCTCTCTTTTCGTCCGTCATGCCCCTCACCGGGACACATCCTGTTCATTGTAGCACCATTCTTACATTCTGGCAAGAGATTTTCCGCCATCGAAACAACTACAGGATATAGACTCCATTCGGATCAAAATCGAGATAAACCGTCTCGCCGGTCTCATAAACACGACGGTTGACCGGATGATAGTCGGTGATCTGCACTTCCATCTCGCCGACGCTCATCTGATAATATTGATATGCGCCCATGAAGGTAGACAGCGTGACAGTCCCCTGGATCACACCCTGATCGGCGAGCCTGGCAGCTTCCGGACGAATGACCAGCGATGCTGCATCACCGGTTTTCGCTCCGGCATAATTCTGCACCTCGATCTCCTCGCCGGCCACGCAGATCTTTGCCGTATCGCCGGAGGCATTAACCACCTGGCAATCGAGGAAGTTGGCCTCGCCGATGAAATCCGCCACAAATTTGGAATGGGGATGATAATAAATCTCACGGGGCGTTCCGATCTGCTCAACCTTGCCGCGGCTCATAATAATAATCTTGTCCGAAATACTCATCGCCTCGGACTGGTCATGGGTCACGTAGATTGCAGTAATACCGACCTTCTGCTGGATCTTGCGGATCTCAGTGCGCATTGTCACACGCAGCTTCGCATCCAGATTGCTCAATGGCTCGTCAAAAAGCAGCACACCCGGCTCCAGCACCAGGGCTCGCGCCAGTGCCACCCGCTGCTGCTGGCCTCCGGAGAGCTGGTTGGTCATACGGGACTCCATCCCTTCCATCTCCACCAGTTTTAGAATATCCAGAACCTTTTCCCGGATCTCATCTTTTGGCAGCTTGCGGATCTTCAGACCATAAGCCACGTTATCAAATACGTTGTAATGCGGCAGCAGGGCGTAGCTCTGAAATACCATCGCCGTATCGCGCTTATTCGGCGTCAGGCTGTTGATCGCCTCGCCATCCATATAGATTTCGCCCTCGTCCGGGCTCTCAAATCCCGCAATCATACGCAGAATTGTCGTCTTGCCGCAGCCGGAAGGTCCCAGCAGCGTGACGAAGGTTCCCGGCTCAATATCCAGGTTCGCGTCCTGAACCGCGTAGAACTCTTTGCCGGTCTTGGGATCATTATAAATTTTTGAAATATGCTCCAGGCGCACGCCCTTTTTCTTCTTCTCCATCCGATCAGTCCTCCTCTTTGATCTTGCGGCTCACACCGAAAAATTTAATCAGCGTATTCATTACCAGCACCGCGCCATAGGTAATCGCAATCAGTACCGTAGCGTAGGCACAGGCGACGCCATAGTTGCCCTTCTCCGCCTGTTCATTGATCTGACAGGTAATCAGCAGGAAGTCCGGCGTTACCAGCAGGATAATGGCCGAAATCGCCGTGATACTGCGGACAAACGCAGTGACCAGACCACTGAAAAACGAATCCTTAATCAGCGGCAGCGTCACGGTCATGAAAACATAGGCGGAATTGGCACCCATGTCATAAGCCGACTCCTCGATTGACTTATCGATCTGCCGCAGCGCCGAGATACCGCTTCGTGTACCGGTCGGCAGGCTTCGGACGATGAATACGATGATCAGAATCAGGCCGGTCCCGTAGAGACCGCTCATCAGACCGGTGCGGAACAGACCGTTCGCATAGCCGCGGATATAGCCGATACCAAGCACGGTACCGGGTACCGCCATCGCCAGCATGGATACAAACTCAATGAAACCTTTCAGCTTAAATGTCTTCTTGACCACGAGGTAGGAAATGACCATCGAGAGGAATGCCGTCACCGGTGAAGCAATCAGCGAAAGGACAAAGGAGTCTTTAAATGCTTTCAGCCCACTCGTCTTAAGCATATACTGGAACCATTTCAGACTGAGGCTGTAATCCCGCCCCCACAGCGTAAACAATGCTCCGAAAGGAACCATAATATAGAGAAGAATGACAAACGCCGCCACGATCGTACAGAAAATCGTCAGCGGAACCGTCACACTGGCATCCTCGATCAGCATCCGCTGACGGGAAGCCTTGCCAGTCAGAGTCGCCGCCGTCTTCTTTTCCAGATAATATTTCTGGATCAGGAACAGCACCACCGTCAGGGACAACAGGACAACCGACATCGCAGCCGCGCCCGTCGAGTCATAAGCTCCCGTTACCTGCAGATAGATCGTCGTTGCCAGTGTGTCATAAGAACCTCCGATCAACATCGGATTAGCGAAGTCCGCCACCGACTCGATAAACGTCACCAGAAACGCGTTTCCCAGACCCGGAAGCAGCAGAGGGAAGGTCACGCTCGTAAATACCTTCCAGCGGGTCGCTCCCATATCGCGGGTCGCTTCTTCCAGAGACGGATCAATGTTCTTCAACAGTCCCTTTAACATCAGATAGCAGACCGGAAAGAAGGTCATCGTCTGCACAATCGCGATGCCCTTTAAGCCATATACATTCGAATCATAAATGTGCAGCAGCGACCGTGTGATCAGTCCGCTGCGCCCAAACAGCATAATCATCGACAGGGAAAGCACAAACGGCGGCGAAACGACCGGAAGCATCGACACCAGGCCGAACAGCTTTTCCAGAAGTTTTGTTCTCAGCTTCACATATACCTCTACATATGCGAAAAGCAGTCCGATCGCCGTCGAAGCAAAGCCGACAATCAGCCCCAGCACCAGAGTGTTTTTAAATGCCTGCCGGAAGCGTTCCATGCTCAGGACCCGCTTAAATACATCCGCCGTGATCCTTCCCTCCGAATATACGCTGTCGATCAGCAGCATCAGCAGCGGATATAGAATAAACAATGCCAGAAAGACCAGCAAAACTACGATCATGCTGATCAGGATCGGGTCAGAAAAAAACTTTTTGCGCTCCAGTTCAGCGCTCTGTCGTCTGGACAAGGCCAGTCCCCCTTCCTCTTTCGGATATTTGGGAAAAAAGTATGCCGCGCATTGCGCGGCATACTCCTCTCATTCTCTTCAATACAGATTACTCGGTCAGGAATCTGCCGGAATCCGCGCTGTCAGCAGAGCTTCCCAGTGCCTCAAAGAAATCCTCGACATACTGTGCGCTGTTTGCCTTGGCGTCCTCAAAATCATAATCGATCGTCAGGCTCAGATCCAGGCCAAACTGCTCCGCCTCTTCCGGCTGGGTCGCATTGGTGATTACCAGGAACTGATAAGAACCGTTGTCTTTTGCCAGGTCAACACAATCCGGAGACAGTGCATACTCGATCCACAGCTTTGCTGCGTTCGGATGCGCGCATCCCTTAAAGATTGCAGTCGCGCCGATCTCAGCCGAGGTTCCCTCACTCGGAACGATCAGGCCGATGTTGTCATAGCCCTGCAGGATCTGGTAGATACCGTCATGCAGGAAGCCGATGCCGATTACGCACTCGCCCGGGCCTACCATCTTGGACGGGCCGGAACCGGACTTGGTGTACTGAATCACGTTCTGATCCAGAGCCTTGAAGTATTCCATCGCCTCGTCATGACCCTTCATCTGCACCATCGTGTTAATAACCAGCTTCGCAGTACCGGCAGTGTTCGGGTTCGACAGCATGATCAGACCCTTGTAATCTTCCTTAATCAGGTCATCCCAGGACTGCGGTGCTTCCAGACCCAGACGCTCCAGCTCTTCGTTATTCACCATGAAGCCAAGGATACCGCTGTAGATGCCATACCATTTGTTCTCCGGATCCTTATACTGATCGCCCATCAGATTCACCGCATTGATCGCGTCATAGGCTTCCAGAAGGTCGTCCGCCACTGCCTCATTGTACGGATCCGTCGTGCCGCCGAACCACACGTCGCCGGACGGATTGCCTGCTTCTTCCTTGACCTTCGTGTAAACCTCAGAGGTCGAAAGTCTCTGATACTTTACGGTAATGCCATACAGCTTCTCAAAATTCTGACAGGCCGCCGCCAGATACTCTTCCTCACAGGAACCGTATACGGTCAGTTCGCCCTCTGCCTTAGCCGCTTCGATCAGCGCGTCCATATCACCGGACGCCGCTTCTGCTTCGGTCTCTGCCTCCGCTTCCGCCTCTGCCGCCTCGGTCTCTGCTGCTTCCGCCGCTGCTTCTGTAGCAGCCTCGGTTGCCGCTGCCGTTGTGGCGGATGTACTGGAACTGCCTCCGCAAGCCGTCAGCCCCAGAAGCAGAGAACCCGCCAGTAAAAGTGCCAGTCTTTTTTTCATAATAAAAATTCCTCCTTCTTGTCAGATGGTTTTATTCTATCACAAAAATGGAGGAATTTCTATTATTTTTTACATCGATTTTTCTTAATTTTTACACAATTTATCACAAATCCGACGGCAAGTCTGTTTCACCGGCCTGTTTCCTTTCCTCTGGCGGCAGCTTCGTCACACGAACCGAATGGATCATCCGGTCTTCGACCTTCAGTACAGAAAACCGATATCCCAAACAACAGACTTCCGGCTGCTCGCCTTCTTCCGGAATCCGATCGAGTCTGGAAATCAGCAAACCATTCAGCGTGTCGTAGTCGTCCAGATCCTCATCGGACAATTCGACACCCAGTTCATCACCGACTTCATCCAGAGGCGTCATTCCGCTCATGATCAGAGCATCGCCCTCGCCATGTACTATGTACTGCTCGTCCACATCATATTCATCCAGGATATTCCCGACGATCTCTTCCAGAATATCTTCCATTGTGACGAGGCCGGCCGTCTGTCCATACTCATCAATCACAATTTCCATATGGATCTTCTGGGACTGCATTTCCTTGAAAAGCGAATTGATGTTGCGCGTCACCGGAATGAAATGCGCAGGTCTCATGACGCCTGCCACATTCGCAATCGCCATCCGCGCCTCCTGTGTGTTCTCCGCGTGAATCAGCACATCCCGCAGATGAACGGTTCCCAGAATATCGTCCAGATCACGCCCATATACCGGAAAGCGGGTGTTATTCCCCTCTTTCAGAATAAAACGCGCCGCATCCCGAAGTGTCATGGAACCGTCCAACGCCGTGATATTCTTTCGGTTCGTCATGATATCCTGCGCCTGCTTGTCACTCAGCTCGAATATATTAGTAATCATTTCCGCTTCGCTGCTTTCCAGTACTCCCTGCTCCTGCCCTTTGCTGACCATTGTCATGATATCCTCCTCGGTCAGGTTTTCCGCCTTTTTCCTGCGGTAACACCAGACCACATAGACAGCCGCCGCCAGGACGGCCAGGACTGTCAGAACCATGATCAGCAATATTCGGCTCCCATCTTCCATATTTTTATTCCTTAACTTTCTTTCGCTTTTCTGTCAACTGTTCCCATCTGCCACATTATGTAGGCAGCTCCAGACTTACCATCAGAGCCCGGTCAACCTGCTCCAGCAGTTCCTCATCGATATGGCAGATCCGCTCGCGCAGTCTCTGTTTATCGATGGTTCGAAGCTGTTCCAGCAAAATAACCGAATTGCGCACCATATCACACCTGCGCGTATCCAGTTCCACATGCGTCGGCAGCTTCGCCTTATTCATCCTGGAAGTAATCGCCGCGCAGATCACCGTCGGGCTGTGACGGTTCCCCATATTGTTCTGAATGATCAGCACCGGCCGCACACCACCCTGTTCCGAGCCGACCACCGGCCGTAAATCCGCATAATAAATATCTCCTCGTCTGATAATCACAGTCACTCACTCCGTTTTCATTTCTACTTGATAAAAGTATTTCCTTTTCGAATCAAGCTATACATCTCTGTGATTAACTTATGCGGTTTTTCTTCCGATGCGACAATCACGTCTGCGCATCAAATCCCTCATAGCGATCGTCAAAATAATCCTTCGTGCCGACGATTGCCCCTCCGCGCAGGTATACCCGTGGGACCCGTTTGCCGATGTCGCAGACCATTTCATAGGGAAATCGGCCGCACCGTTCGGACAAATCCTCCACCCGAATGGCAGCTTTCCCATCCTGTCCGATCAATGTCACTTCCGTGTCCACGGCAACGTCCGGAATATGCGACACATCCACCATGAACTGGTCCATACAGACACGCCCGAGTATCGCCGCTTCCTGCCCGTGAATCAGCACATATCCGTTTCCTGACAATCCTCTCGGATAACCGTCGCCATAGCCGACCGGAATTGTCGCCACACGCATGGGCCGGGAAGCGGTGAACGTCCCGCCGTAACTGATGCTCTGCCCCGGCATCACATCCTTCACATAAGTAACATAGCTGTGCAGTCCCATGACCGGATGCAGATCAACCACATCTCTTCTTACTTCATCGGACGGATAAATGCCGTAAATTGAAATACCGGCACGCATCTGATTCAGTCCCATCTCCGGCAGATCAATGATCGCCGCACTGTTGCCACAGTGTTTGACCGGAATCACAACGCCCCGCTCTTCCAGACGCTGCGCGAAAGACAGATATCTCTGATATTGCTCCCTTGCGGACGTTTTATCCGTTTCATCCGCTCTGGCAAAATGGGTAAACATCCCCTCGACGTCGATACCGGGAAGCGCGGCGATCGCTGCCGCCCGTTCAATTCCGGACGCATCCGACGGCAACCCGATCCGTCCCATGCCCGTGTCCAGAGCCAGATGAATCTTCGCGCGTGTCCCCATCTCCACAGCCAGATCAGAAAGCGGCGCCGCCTGTTCCATGGTAAATATGGCCGGTCGAATCTCTTCCTCAATCAACGAACGATAGCGGTCCGGATGCGTCACGCCGAGAATCAGGATCGGCTTCGCGAAACCGTGTCGTCGCAAAATCAGCGCTTCCTCGATCGTCGCGACTGCAAATCCCTGCACATATGGGTCAATGGTCTGCGCCACCGGTACCGCCCCGTGACCATACCCGTCTGTCTTCACGACCCCGATCATTCCGACCCCCGGCCGCAGATTCCTTTTCATAGATTTCATATTGTATTCGACCGCGTCCAGGTCAATGGACGCGTATACCCGCGTATAATTCATCTCCAGGTACTCCCTTCTGTCAGAATCGCATCCGCGATATCATGCGCCAGCAGACAGTCCGTGCCGGACCCTTCCGCCGCCTTCTCCCCCGCCAGCCCGTGCAGGTAGACACCATACGCCGCTGCCTCCGACAGGTCCATTCCTCTCGCAAGCAGGCCCGCAATTACACCGGTCAGCACGTCTCCGGATCCGCCTTTGGCCATCGCACTGGAACCGCTTGTATTCACATAAGTATTGCCATCCTTATCCGCAATCACGGTCGCCGCATCCTTCATCACGCAGACCACACCGTATCGGCTGCTGTACTCCCGCGCGGCACACACCGGATCTGCCTTCAGCTCTGCAACCGGACGCGAACAGAGCCGTGCCATCTCGCCCATGTGGGGCGTAATCACGATATTCTCTGTAAAATACCTCATCAGATAAGGATTGGCCGCCACTGTATTTAACCCGTCTGCGTCAAGCACAATCGGCACATAGGCATAGGACAACACAGTCTCTGTCAGATATTCCACATAGGATTCCTGCCCAAGGCCCGGTCCCAGAACGATGACATCAGCCCAGTCGCACTGCTGCTCAATCAACGTCTTCGCTTCTTCGTCCTGCGACAGTTTGTCCGGATCGTAGACCGACACAATTGCCTCCGGAAGCTGCGTCTGCAGAATCATCCGGTTCTCCGGCACAGTCAGAACCTTCACCAGTCCCGCTCCCGTCCGGTATGCTGCCAGCGCACTCAGGTAACCCGCACCACTCATTCCCCGGCATCCGGCTATCACCAGGACCTTGCCAAAACTCCCCTTATTGCCATCGGCGCGACGCTTCGGCAAGTGTTTCCGATCCTCCCGGGTCAGGGTTCTGCAATCATATCCGGAATACGACAGGCTGACGTCAGAAAATCCCACATCTGCTGTCTTCACCTCCCCGGCATAGGAGCGACCCGGATATAGAAGGAGCCCCGTCTTCAGAAATCCGAACGTCACAGTCACATCCGCCAAAAGCGCAATCCCCATCACAGCTCCGGTCTCGCTGCTGATGCCGGATGGCATATCTACTGCAATCACACGCGGGCGCCGCTCTTTTTCCCGGAGCGTCTCCTGTCGTTCTCCACCGTCCATTCGCCCCCACGCCATGTCCGTCAGTGTGACGATCAAATCCCGGTAATCTCCCTCCAGATCCCTGGTTAATCCGATTCCAAAAAGCGCGTCGACAATCACATCATATCTGGTTTTCAGCCACGGCACAGATTCACCGTCCCTGTTCTGCGTTCCGGCTGTATGCCATACCATGGTAACGCCAAGCGTCTCCGCAATCTTCTGCTGCTGCACATGTTCCACCGTCGCACGTTCCGGATTCCCCGCCAACAGCACGGTCACGCGGTATCCCCTTCCCCGGAGAATCCGCCCGGCCGCAATCCCGTCCGCACCATTATTCCCGGTCCCACATGCGAGTAATACGCACGAACCCGCTTCACAGGACTCGCAGACCTCATCTGCAATCGCCAGAGCCGCCCGTTCCATCAAAACCAGCGATGGAATTCCGATCCGGTTGATCGTATCCTGATCGACAAGCTTCATCTGCTTTCCTGTCACCACATAGCGCACATCCGTCCATCCCCTTTCCCAATCCATCTGTTGTCAGCTTTATCAAAGCACAAACCGCCCGAAATGTCAACTCCATATGCCACAGCGCACAGAAAAGCCGATGCGCAGCTACGCACCGGCTTCCATCGCCACTTTTTATTTTGCCTTTTTCAGTTCTTTTCTCTTCTTCTCATCCTGCAGTCTGCTGACGCGGTATGACAGGCGCATCAGGCTCTCCGACAAATGCACATTTTCCACGACAACATCATCCGGCACATTCAGATCGACATGAGCGAAATTCCAGATCGCATTGACGCCAGCCGCAACCAGACGATCCGCAATCTCATATGCCCGTGCCTTTGGAATCGTCAGCGCCGCCATCTGAATGTGATTCGCTTCAATAAATTCTTCCAGCTCATCCACACTGCGAATCTCTATCCCGCGAACAACCAGTCCGATCAGACGTGGATTGATATCAAACATTCCTTTAATGACAAATCCACGCTTTTCAAAATTTGCGTAGTTGGCAATGGCCTGCCCCAGATTCCCCGCTCCGATGATAATCATGCTGTGTTTCCGGTCGATCCCGAGGATCTTCCCGATCTCTTCATAGAGATACTTCACATTGTATCCGTATCCCTGCTGACCGAATCCTCCGAAATTATTCAGATCCTGGCGAATCTGCGATGCAGTCACCTTCATCTGGGCGCTCAGTTCATTGGATGAAATCCGCTCAACACCGGACTCCATCAATTCTCCCAGATAACGATAGTATCTCGGCAATCTGGTAATCACCGCTTTTGAAATTTCTCTGCCTTCCATTTCCAGCCACCTCTCTGTTCGTATAACCACTGTTACCATTATAACGCTTTGATAATTTATTGTCAAATATGTTTTGTGCATATTTAGGTTATTTCACATGTATAACAGCAAATATTTCACCAAATATTGAAAAAAAACAGGATTTATATTATACTGTAGTAATTATTCCGCTCCGCGAATTTTTAAATATCCGATATCCCGCGGTTCCGGATGATTACGTCACTTTTACATGGAAACGGAGCAAGCATATGATTTTATCCTGCAGCCACATCAACAAGGCATTCGGCGCAGAAGAGATTCTGTCCGACGTCTCTTTTCACATAGAAGATCAGGAAAAAGCAGCGATCGTCGGCGTCAACGGCGCCGGCAAATCCACCCTTCTGAAGATCATCATCGGCGAACTGGCGCCCGATTCCGGCGAAGCCATCCTGGCCAAAAGCCGCTCTATCGGCTACCTGGCCCAGCACGAAGACCTGGATTCCGGGCGCACCATCTACGAGGAGCTGAAAGCCGTCAAACGTCCGATCATCGAGATGGAACAGCAGATCCGTGATCTCGAACAGAAGATGAAAGACACCAGCGGTCAGGCACTTGAAGAAACCCTCGCCTTATATGACCAGCTGAATCACACGTTTGAACTGCAGAATGGCTACGCCTGGCGGAGTGAAATCACCGGCGTCCTGAAGGGGCTTGGATTCACGGAGGAGGATTTTGACAAGCAGGTTTCCACTCTCTCCGGCGGCCAGAAGACCCGTGTCTCCCTCAGCAAACTCCTGCTTTCAAAACCAGACATCATTCTCCTCGACGAGCCCACCAACCACCTCGACATGGAATCCATCTCCTGGCTTGAGAACTGGCTGCGCGGATACGCCGGCGCCGTAGTCATCGTCGCCCATGACCGTTATTTTCTGAACCGTGTCGTCACGAAAATCATTGAACTGGAAAACGGCCACAGTACCGTCTACCTCGGCGACTACACCGCCTACAGTGAGAAAAAAGCCATGATCCGCGCCGCACAGATGCGTGCATACTTAAACCAGCAACAGGAGATTCGACACCAGGAAGAGGTCATCACAAAACTGCGGTCATTCAACCGGGAAAAGTCCATCAAACGGGCGGAAAGCCGGGAGAAAGCACTTGCGCGGGTGAACGTCCTGGAAAAGCCCGTCGAACGGAACGATGAAATGCGGATCCGGCTCGAACCGAACATCGTAAGCGGCAATGATGTGCTGACGATCCGCGGTCTCGCCAAATCCTTTGGCGCACAAATGCTTTTTTCCGACATTGACATGGATATCAAACGCGGCGAACGGGTCGCCATCATCGGCAACAATGGAACCGGCAAAACAACCTTGCTCAAACTGATCAACGGACTGCTGCCCGCAGATACCGGCACAATCACGCTCGGAGCAAAGGTCTATCCGGGATATTACGATCAGGAGCATCATGTCCTGCACATGGAAAAGACCATTTTTGAGGAAATTCAGGACGCCTACCCGGATATGAACAACACCCGGATCCGCAACCTTCTTGCGGCGTTTCTGTTCACCGGAGACGATGTTTTTAAACGGATTTCCGACCTCAGTGGCGGTGAGCGCGGACGCGTTTCTCTCGCCAGACTGATGCTTTCAGAAGCCAATTTTCTGATCCTCGACGAGCCGACAAACCATCTGGATATCGTCTCAAAGGAAATTCTGGAGGATGCGCTGCGGGATTACACCGGTACGGTTCTCTACGTCTCTCACGACCGTTATTTTATCAACCGCACTGCTACCCGGATTCTGGAACTGACCGGGCATACCTTTATCAATTATATTGGCAATTATGATTATTACCTGGAGAAAAAGGAGCTCCTGACCAGGCTGACTGTCTCCGCACCCGCTGTCTCAACCGGCAGCGTCGACGCCGCATCCGATTCCGGGACAAAGCAGGACTGGAAGAACCAGAAGGAAGAACAGGCGAGAACCCGCAAACGCCAGAATGATCTCAAAAAGACCGAGGATGCCATCAGCCGTCTCGAAGAACGCGACGCCGAGATCGACGGGCTTCTCATGGAAGAATCGGTCTATACGGATGTGGCCAGGCTGATGGAGCTGAACCAGGAGAAGGAATCCATTCAGAAACAGCTGGAAGAATTGTATGCGAAATGGGAAGAACTGGCGGAATAAAGTACAGATGAAAGCATTTTCAGCAAATAAAAAAAATCGGTGAAACGAATCTCACCGATTTTTTCTGCCAAAAAGCAAAGTATGAGCAAGACGATAAGCCGGGTTATGTCGTTGAATGGTCATCTGTCTAGGCCGTGCGTCGCCGCCCGGCTCAAGCAACCTACCCGAAAGCAGACGGGCCGCCTTATGCTTTCTGTTCGGTTTTGCTTCGGATGGGGTTTACATGTGCCCTGTCTGTTGCCAGACAGGCGGTAGTCTCTTACACTGCCCTTCCACCCTTACGTCAGGAATGAAACCGCCATGCCCTGCGCATGGCTCATTGCTGACGCGGTACATTTCTGTTGCACTGTCCCTGGAGTCGCCTCCGCCAGACGTTATCTGGCATCCTGCCCTGTGAAGCCCGGACTTTCCTCTCCCGCCGCCTTTCGGCTGTGCGGCAGCGACCATTTGTCTTACTCAGAGTCTGATTATAACCGTCGTTTTCGGAACTGTCAAGCGATACCTTTTCTCTCATCCGTCATACATCAAAACAGCTTCCTCCGATAAATTCACGCAGAATCGAATTGCCCGGAATGTATTCGCTGCTGACTCCGAGAAAATAATCGAGGAATTTCAGCAGGCGTTTCGCCTCCGCGTACTCCTCACAGTCCCTTGGCACACCGAACAGGAGCGGCTCCGCATACTGCTTAAGCAGGGCAAACTCATAAACCAGCGCCGAATTAAACATCACATCCGCATCCTCCTGATAGGGGAAAATATTCTCTTCCTCTCCCCTCCGCACAGAAGGCCAGGCACGAATCGTATCCTGCGCAGTCGCGCCGCGCGTTCTCGCATCACGGATGATGCGGCGGATCAGGCGCCCATCTGTTGTCGGAATCCGGTTATGTTCATCGACATTTAGCTGCGTCAGCGCACTGATATAAATCTTGAACTTGTTTTCGCGCGGAAGCGATTCGGACAGCTTCTCATTCAGGCAATGAATTCCCTCAATCACCAGAATGTCATCTGCTCCCAGTGTGAGTGTTCCGCCCCGGTACTCCCGCTCGCCGGAAATAAAATTATAAACAGGCAGATTAATGGTACGTCCCGCGAGCAAATCGGACATATCCCGATTGAACTGCTTCACATCCACACATTCCAGCGCCTCATAATTTTTACTGCCGTCCGGATTCAGCGGACTGTCCACCCGGTTCACAAAATAATTGTCGACGGAAATCGGATGCGGATTCAGCCCCTTTGCGCGAAGCTGGATAGAAAGCCGGTGGGAAAACGTCGTCTTTCCGGATGAGGACGGCCCGGCAATCATGACAAACTTCTTATCCGGCTGAGCCGCGATCATCTCCGCGATGTCTCCCATCTTTTTTTCCATGATCGCTTCCTGAATCAACACCAGGTCATTGAATCCGCCCTCGGTAATCCGTTCGTTCAACGCCCCGACCGTCGGCACGCCAAGCTTCCCGGCCCAGGCATCCGAATCACACAGAACCGAGAACAGTTTTTCCCGCGGCTGAAATGGAGGAACCGTCTGCGGAGCCGATGCATCCGGCAGCATCAGCACCATACCGTGCCGGTACAGGAACAGGTCAAAATACCGGATGTAAGAGGTATTCGGCGTCATATAGCCGTAATAATAATCCTCAAATCCACCGATGCTGTAAAGATTGACCCGGGATACACGACGGAATCGAAACAGCTTTTCCTTATCGAACATCCGGTGCCTGCCAAACAGTTCCATCGCGTCATCGGTATGCACGCTTCGTTTCACAATCGGAAGTTCTGCCTCCACATACTCCCACATCTTTGCTTTCACCCGATCCAAAAGGGCAGCATCCAGCACAAAGTCCCCCTTTGGTTCGATAAACAGGCCGCTTCCGATGGCATATTTCACCGACACCTTTTCCACCCGGTCAAAACCCACCGTCTCATAAAAAGCCTTCATCATCACCAGGAGTGCGCTTCTCTGATACGTCTTCATTCCCGGCTGTTCCCGCGCGGTCAGGAAGGACACTGTACTGCCATCCTTCGCCGGTTTACCGAGTTCCTGCAACTTTCCGTCCACCACAGCGAGCAGAATATCGCTGTCATAACGCTCCTGGAATCTGGCCGCCACAAACTTCAGCAAAATACCATCCTCATACTCATGCGTCTCCCCCGCTATATTCAGATGAATCATCTCTTATGCCTCCGTCCCAGATTATTTCATGATCCACGCCTTGTAAAGATTCCTCCCTGCTTCAGAACACACGCGCCGGGAATGCCTCTCTGGCCTGTACGCACTCCAGTTTTCCATCCGATTCCCGTTCCAGATACTCCGCCGTAAAAGGAATAAACAGATGTTCCAGTCCATAATGTCCCGCATCGATCACTGCCATGTGATTTGCTGCAGCATCAATTCCGTCATGGTGACCGATGTCCCCGGTGATCAGCACAGACACCCCCCTGGCAATCCCATGACGAATCATACTGCCGCCTGCCCCTGGTGAAATCGCAATTCGCGTAATCGGCTCTGTCACCGCTTCGGTCCCATACACCGTCACAAATGGCAGCCCAAAACGCTCTCTGACCAGATCGGCAAGTTCCGTCACCGTCATCGGAGCCGGCAGATGCCCTGCCTTTCCGATGCCGACCGGAACACCGTCTGCCTCTGCCGTCGTCTCCAACGGTTCCTCAGCAATCATCCCCAGCCGCTCTGCCGCCAGATCCGCCATACATCCCGGCGCAATATCAAAATTCGTGTGCATGGCAAAATAACTGATGTCTGCCCGGATCATCTCCAGCACACGCCGACTGACAAAATCTGTATCTGTCACCTGTCGGAGCGGTTTAAAAATCAGCGGATGGTGCGTAACAATCATATCCGCTCCCTCTTCCTTTGCCTGACCAATCACCGCGTCCGTGGCATCGAGCGCCACCAGAACCTTCCGCACTTCCTTCTCCGATCTTCCCACCAGAAAGCCCGGATTGTCCCACTCACAGGCATATGTGCGCGGAGCCAGCCGTTCCAGACATGCCACAATCTCACTGCATTTCATGCAAAATCACCTCGATTTCCTCCACTTGGTTTTGTACTTCTTCCAGGCGGGCGATCGCAGCCGCACCTTCTTCCCGTTTAAGACGACTGGCAATCAGCTGATACTGTTCCCGCTCCCGCGCAAGCAGCTGCGCAAGTACCGGCGACCGGTCGCGAATCAGCAGCGCGCCAAACCGATACTCATACTCGTTCTCATAATGCATCGCCCCTGGCTCAACCAGCATAACGACATAAAACTTACCATCCTCAACGAGCATCGTTTCTTTCACAACCGCCAGGCCCAGTCTCTCCAGCCCATGGCGGAATTCCCCCAGTTCCGACTGCGGAGACAGGATCCAATGTCGCACCCGGCCTCCATCCCCGGAAATATGTCTTCTTCCATCCCCGAGAATCCGCAGCATCAGCTCGCCGCCCATGCCCGTGATAACAACCGTTCCCGCCTCTCCTGGCCAGAGTGCGGCCAGTCCGTCGCTCAGACGGGTCTCTATGCACATCGAAAGCCCATACTGCCGGATGTGGGCTTTTGCCCTCTGAAGCGGCCCCTCACGCACATCCATCGCGATCGCACGCTCCGCCTTTCCCAGCTGAATCAGCCGAATTGGAACAAAGCCATGATCCGTTCCCACATCCGCCACGCACATACCCGGTTCTCCGCCAGGAACCATATCTATGATCGTTTCCAGTCGTTTTGATAACTTCAATATCCTTCAAGCTCCTCTAATCCAGATAATCCTTCAGCTTCCGGCTTCGGCTCGGATGGCGCAGCTTTCTCAGCGCTTTTGCCTCAATCTGGCGAATCCGCTCCCTGGTCACATGGAAATCCCGGCCAACCTCCTCAAGCGTACGCGGCCGGCCATCCTCCAGTCCAAAGCGAAGTTTCAGTACTCTCTGCTCCCGCTCCGTTAACGTCGAGAGAGCCTCGCCGAGCTGCTCTCGCAGCAGGGAATACGCCGCCTGCTCCGCCGGAACCGCCACATGATCGTCCTGAATAAAATCCCCCAGATGACTGTCCTCTTCCTCGCCAATCGGCGTTTCCAGCGATACCGGATCCTGTGAAATCTTGCGAATCTCTCTCACCCGCTCCACCGGCATCTCCAGCTTATCTGCGATTTCTTCTGCCGTCGGTTCCCTCCCCAGTTCCTGTACCAGCTGGCGCTGCGTACGCACCAGGCGATTGATGGTTTCCACCATATGGACCGGAATGCGAATGGTGCGGGCCTGATCTGCGATCGAGCGCGTGATCGCCTGACGAATCCACCAGGTCGCATAGGTATTGAATTTATAGCCCTTGCGATAATCGAACTTCTCGACCGCCTTGATCAGCCCGAGATTGCCCTCCTGAATCAGATCCAGAAACTGCATACCCCGGCCAACATACCGCTTGGCAATGCTGACCACCAGGCGCAGGTTCGCCTCCGCCAGTCTCTTCTTCGCCTCCTCATCGCCGAGTTCCATCCGCTTAGCCAGTTCAATCTCTTCCTCCATGGTGAGCAGCGGAATCTTTCCAATCTCTTTCAGATACATGCGGACCGGGTCTTCCACTCCGACGCCCTCCGGCGCCGACAGGTCGATCTTCTCTACATCGATCTCTTCCTCCTCCGCCAGTTCCTCTTCCGGAAACAGATCGGGATCCATCTCATCATCTTCCCCGACACGCAGCACATCTACATGATGATGTTCCAGAAAATCATAAATCCGATCCAGCTTGTCCGGATCCTTCATCTCCTCCCCGAAGACCTGTTTGATTTCCCCGTTTTCCAATACGTTCTTCCTCTTCTTCGCCTCTGCCAGCAGAAGGTTCAGCTTTTCTTCAAATGTCTGCTTCTGTTCTTCCATCATTATCCGCCCTTTCCCCGAATGCGGTTCTTCCGGGCCATGCCACCCGGCAAAATCCGTCAGTCGATCGTTATATCAAGCGTCTTCAGTGTCCTCTGCTCATTCATCAGCCTTTGCAGCTCGGCCAGATCCGTCGTGGCGCGAATCGCTTCATCCAGACTGTTTCTGCGAACCCGGTACACGGTCTCGGAAAAAGCCTTCCTCTGTTCGTCATTACTCAGCGATTCGTCCAGGCTTGCATGAAACAACGCGGCCGCCTCTCTGTATTGTTCTTCATCATTGATAAAATGATTCAGAATCTCTGCAGGATTTAAATTCCCTGCCGCATATCCGTCAAATACCATCTGCGCCGTCCGGTGATAAAGCGGATCCTTAAAATCATCCGGCCCCACGATTCCTTTCAGTTTCTCAAACAGCTCCGGCCGTTCAATCAGCCAGGTGAGAAGCAGACGCTGCGATTTGCGGATTCCATCATCTTTATCCCGTTTTTTCCGGCGTTCCCGCTCCTCCCCCGCCGAAGTCACACGCGTCGATACCGCTCCCGGGCGATTTCCCAACCGGTTCACCAGACGTCGCAAATCTTCATAGGGAATCATCTGCTCATCCGACACAGCCCGGATGTAATTGTCCCGTTCCAGCGCCTCCGGGAATTCCAGCAGTTTTTTCGCCGTCTCGTTGTAAAATTTTGTCCGCTGTTCCGGATCATTCATGGAATAATTCCGCTTCAGCACATCAATCTCAAAAAGGAAGCTGTTTTGCGCCTTCTCAATTCGCTCCCGAAATTCATCCGCACCCCGGTTCTTGATAAACTCATCCGGGTCCTTATAAGGCTTCAAGTTCAGCACCCTGGTCGAGATTCCCACCTCCCTGAGGATCGGGATCGCCCGCAGCGCTGCCTTCACCCCAGCGCCGTCGCTGTCATACGTCAGCACGACCGTATCCGTGTAGCGCCGAAGCAGCATCGCATGCCGCTCGGTAAAGGCTGTCCCCAGCGATGCCACCGCATTGGTAAACCCCGCCTGCTGCATCGCAATCACATCCATATATCCCTCACATGCCAGCATGTATTTTTCCCGGCTTGTGCGTGCGTAATTGAGCCCGTACAGATTCCGGCTCTTATCAAAAACCAGCGTCTCCGGTGAATTCAGATACTTCGGTTCCCCATCGCCCATCACCCGGCCGCCAAAGCCGACGACCCGGCTGTTTACATCCATAATCGGAAACATAACCCGGTTCCAGAACTTGTCCCACGTTCCTCTGGCCTCCATCGTCACCAGTCCGGAATCCCGCAGAACCTCATCCGCATAGCCCTTCGATTTCAGATATCGATACAGGTCATCGCTGGTCTTGTTCGCAAAACCCAGGCCAAACCGTCGGATGGTCTCATCTGACAACGCCCGTTTCTTAAAATAATCGTAGCCAATCTTTCCCTGTGGACGACGAAGCTGATAATAAAAATAATTGGCCGCTACCTTATTGATCTCCAGAAGCAGGGCACGCCGATCCGCCTTCGCCCGATCCTCTTTTGAATCATCCACCTCCGGCAGCTTGACACCGGCCCGGTCCGCGAGGATTTTCAGCGCCTCGGCGAAGGATTCGTTCTCATATTCCATCACAAACGTAATCACATTGCCTCCCGCCCCGCAGCCAAAGCAATAATACATCTGTTTCTGCCCGGAAACGGAAAACGACGGTGTTTTCTCATTGTGAAACGGACACAGGCCAAAATAATCCCGTCCCTTTTTCTGGAGCTTGACATAACCGGAAATCACATCGACAATGTCATTCCGGGTTCTCACCTCCTCAACAACCTCATCCGGATAATACAAAAAGCACTCCTCCTCGCCGTATTCCCGTTATTCAGCCGGTCATGTCCACGGATTTAAGGACAGCAAACGCCTCCGTCCACATCCGGAAAGCATCGGCCCAAAGCCGTCAGCTGCTCCTCTCACCTGACCTGCCAGCCTTTGGGAACAAACAATTCCTCAAACAGATGAATCGCGTAAATATCACTCATTCCCGCGATATAATCGCACACCACCCGCTCCTTTGGTTCTCCCCTTTGTTTCATCATCAGAAGATACTCCTCCGGCAGCTTATCCACATGCTTCATATAATAGTCATAAAGGGTCACAATCAACTGCTGCGCCCTCCCTTCTTCTGCCTTCGGAATTTCATTTGTATAAACATTCTGGAACATCCAGGTGCGAAGTCCCTGCACCGCCTCCTCAAATCCGGGCGACATGATGATCTCCGGCCTGTCCATGCTCTGGTAAATAATATCATGAATCAGATTATTCAGCCGCTCCCGCACACTATGGCCCAGAATACCCGTATACACCTCCGGCAATTCCTCCTCCCGGAAGATCTTCGCGCGAATTGCGTCGTCTATATCATGATTTATGTAAGCGATCTTGTCCGAAATCCGGACCACACTTCCCTCAAGCGTGGACGGGTGACCACTCGTGCGGTGGCTGCGAATCCCGTCCCGTACCTCCCGCGTCAGATTCAGACCTCTCCCGTTCTTCTCCAGAACTTCCACTACACGCACACTTTGCTCCGAATGAACAAATCCGAACGGCGAAAGTTCATCCAGAATGCGCTCTCCCGAATGCCCGAACGGCGTATGCCCCAGATCATGTCCCAGCGCAATCGCCTCCGTCAGATCCTCGTTGAGCCGCAGCGCGCGAGCAATGGTCCGGGCAATCTGCGACACCTCCAGCGTATGAGTCAGCCTCGTCCGGTAATGATCCCCCTCCGGAGCCAGAAACACCTGAGTCTTATGCTTCATTCGGCGAAACGACTTCGAATGCAGAATCCGATCCCTGTCCCGTTGATAATCCGTGCGGATATCGCAACGCTCCTCCGGAACATCCCGTCCCGCACTATCCCGACTCAAAGACGCGTAAGGACTCAGATACTCTGCTTCCCATTCTTCTCTCATCTCTCTGATATTCAAGCAAACACCTCCTCCGTCTCGCCACCGGCTCATACGCACCATATTTACTAGTATATCATGTTTTCAGAATTTTTAATACTGTTTTTGCGAATTTGACAAATCCTCCTCCATGCTCCACATAATGATGAATCATTTCCCGTACCCTGTCTCACTGATTAGATTCCCGAATTTTCATTATAGCAAAAAAGCCGGGATCCTGTAAAAGATTCCAGCTTCTCTTTCTTTCGTGCAGAAGATGGGAGTCGAACCCACAAGGTATTACTACCACACGGACCTGAACCGTGCGCGTCTGCCAATTCCGCCACTTCTGCGAACCATCAGATGCGGCAGACATCCACCGCATCGACGACTCATATTATAGCAAAGCAGTTCTGCATTGTCAACTGCTTTTCTGATATTTCAGCAACCTTTCTGCAACCTATTTCAGCAGTTCCTCTTTCTTCGAGAGAATCGCCTCAACCGCTGCACAGGCCGGACAATCACAATATTTTCCGCCCGCTGCCTGAATCTCCATGCCATGTGCCGCCATCTTCGCGGCTACTTCCGCTCCAAAATGCTGCGCCGCCGCCTCGGAGCTCATAAACGCGATCAGCCCCTCCACTGGCATGATGTCCTCCTCCAGCTCTACGAACAGCTTTACCGTCTCCTCTGCCTGACGTTCTGTACCAACCGCATCCAGCCAGGCCTGCGCCGCTGCTTTCGCTTCCGCGCTGCAGGATGGAGCCGCAATTAAAGCCTTCGCCTTCTCCACAACAAAATCCACCGCCGAATTGCTCATAATAGATTCTCCTTTCTGCTTTTATATACAGGAAAAGCTCTGATCACTCAGAGCTTTTCCTCATGCAGAAGATGGGAGTCGAACCCACAAGGTATTACTACCACACGGACCTGAACCGTGCGCGTCTGCCAATTCCGCCACTTCTGCGAATCACCTCACCGATCGTCTCTTATCGACTCAGCTTCTTTATTATAACAGTTTTTTCTCTAATTGTCAACAATTTTCTAAATTTCAAAATTGTATAACAAAATCGAAAAAATCAGCTCCCCGAGTAGGACTTGAACCTACGACAGCGCGGTTAACAGCCGCGTGCTCTACCGACTGAGCTATCGAGGAATGTACACCGGATACATCCGGTGCCATGCGGAAGATGGGACTTGAACCCACACGACAATACTGTCACTAGATCCTTAGTCTAGCCTGTCTGCCAATTCCAGCACTTCCGCGAACTTGATTATTCTAGCACATTTCTTTTGAAATTGCAAGCATTTTCCCGAATTTTTCTTGAATTCCGAAAGGAATTTCCCGTGTGGAAACCGTAACGGTTCCCACACGTATCGGGTTCTTAAGCCAGCTTGCTCTTCGCCGTCTCTGCCAGTTTTGCAAAGCCCTCTGCGTCATTGATCGCCATATCGGACAGGATCTTGCGGTTCAGCTCGACTCCGGCCAGCTTCAGGCCATACATGAACTTCGAATAGGACAGGCCATTGATGCGGGCTGCCGCGTTGATCCGGGCAATCCACAACTGACGGAACTGTCTCTTCTTCTGCTTCCGGCCCTCATAAGAATTGGCCAGCGCCTTCATCACGGTCTGCTTCGCTACTCTATACTGCTTGGAACGGGCGCCTCTGTATCCTTTCGCCATCTTCAGCACTCTGTTGTGCTTTTTCTTTGCATTCAAACCACCTTTAACTCTTGCCATGGTTAATTCCTCCTTCTCACATAAGTCAGTCTATTACAGATATGGTAAAATCTTCTTCATTACCTTTGCGTTGGTCTGATCGGTAACGATATCTTTTCTAAGATTTCTCTTTCTCTTGGTAGACTTCTTAGTCAAGATGTGAGACTTGTATGCTTTATTTCTTACCAGCTTACCGGTTCCGGTCTTTTTGAATCGCTTTGCAGCAGCTCTGCTTGTTTTTAATTTAGGCATAATGTTCTTCCTCCTTAAACGATCTGTATTACTTCTTGGCAGTTAAAAACATGACCAGGCTTCTTCCCTCCACCTTGGAAGGTTTATCAATCATAGCAATATCCTTGAGACTCTCCGCGAAATCATCCAGAATATATCTGGACTTGGACATATGAGCCATCTCACGACCTCGGAACCGCAGGGTAACTTTGACTTTGTCGCCTTTCTCAAGAAACTTCCGCGCTGCGCCCACTTTGGTGTTTAAATCATTGGTGTCGATGTTCGGGGATAACCGCACTTCCTTGATCTCGATGATCTTCTGCTTTCTCCTGGCTTCCTTCTCTTTCCTTGCCAGTTCGTAACGATACTTTCCATAATCAACTATCTTACAAACCGGCGGTTTCGCTCCGGGAGCGATCTTCACCAGATCCATCTCCGCTTCCAGGGCAATCTTATACGCTTCCCTCGCGGACATGATTCCAAGCTGCTCTCCATTCTCACCAATCAGGCGGACTTCCTTGTCCCTGATCTGTTCGTTAATCATTAACTCGCTAATTGTCGTACACCTCCATCTCAAACATATTTATACGGTCCTGTCTCACTGCAAGTCGCACGATACAACGCCGAATACGTCCACTGTCCGTCCTCCGACCCGCCTGTGCGTAAAAAAAGTAGGTAGAAGCATCTCTACCCACCATCTCAGTCAAAGCTTCACATGCGCATATCACCGCCGCAAACACGTGTCTCTTCTCTATGAACCCGGGTCGCTCACTGGCGCCAGGGTGAGGTGGATACCTACTTTCCTGCTATTGTTTTCACAACTCTATATATTTTACTCCTGATTTCTGTCTCTGTCAAGAACTTTTTTACGTATGCACCAGTACTTTTTTAATACGCCCCGACACTCATAATATTTTCATATAAGTATGGAAAAGACCCGCCCGCTTCACGAGAAACCAACGGATCTTTTTTCAATCGCATATAAAATTATTACCGCATCTGGAACGTCGCGCACTCCGTCTGCTCCGGGCGCACCGCACCGTCGCCGCTGATGCCGATCGAATCGGCCACACAGTGGCGTCCTTCATTGTAAATACACTGTACCGCCTCGCAGTCCACATTCAGTCGGTTTTCCGGCGTTTTGAAAATATTCCGAAAGGAACCCTCCCGATTTTCATCGAAGCTGCCACAACAGGTATCAGCCTTTTCCCTCGCATCGTGTCCATCCACAATAATCGCCTGCCTGCAACAGCAACGATCCGCATTGTGAAGGCAACTGGTCACATTGCACTGTAATCTGGTCATAATCCACGCATACCTCCTTTTATCGATTTTATGATCAGGAGTTAGTATGCGTTTTATTGAGGATATTATTCAGCAGGCTTTCCTTTGCCTTCCCTCAACTCCGGTAAGAGCGTCAGCAGCATGGTCGCAAAACAAGCCGTTCCGCCAATCAGATTGGAAATCGGCTCCGCCGCGAAAACGCCATTCGTCCCCAGACCGGCCATTCGCGGCAACAGAATCGTCAGCGGAGTTACAATGATAACCTTGCGGAAAATCGAGAAAAAGACGGCCCGCTTCGCTTTGCCCAGCGCAACAAACACCGCCTGTCCCGCAAACTGCAGCGACATGAAGACAAAACCGAAATAATAAATCCGCATCGATGGAATCGCTGCTGCGACCAGATCCGCGTCACGATTGAATATACGGATGAAAAATTCCGGAAACGTATTGATCAGCAGCCAGATCACCAGGGTATAGCCAATCACAAGAGAAGATTCAAAGGCAATCGCCTTCTTTACGCGGCCATACTCGCCGGCTCCATAATTGAATCCCATCACCGGCTGTGAACTGTTCGTGATCCCCGTCACCGGCATCGTGACGATCTCGCGGACTGAGTTTACCACCGTCATCACGCCCACATACAGATCGCCGCCATAGACCGACAGTGTCGCATTGCAAACAACCTGCACGATGCTGTTAGTGATCTGCTGTGTAAACCCGGACAGCCCCAGTCCGATAATATTTTTTACATGCTGCGTGTCCGGCTTCATGCACGACACACGCAGTTTCAGAATTGCCCGTTCTCCGGTCAGAAACCGGATGATCCAGGCCGCTGAAAGCGCCTGTGAAAGGATGGTTGCCAGTGCGGCGCCCTGCACGCCCATTCCGAATACAAAAATAAATACCGGGTCCAGGATAATATTGGAAATCGCTCCGAGCAGCACCGTCATCATCCCGATCGTGCCAAATCCCTGCGAATTGATGAAATGATTCATACCCAGGCCAGCCAGCACAAACGTATTTCCCAGCAGATAGACGCTAACATACGCGTTGGCATAGGGGAACGTCTGGTCGCTGGCGCCAAACAGATACAGCATCGGCTTCTTAATCAGCAGCCCGACCACCGTCAGGATCACGCCGAACAGAATCATCAGGAAAAACGAATTGCCCATGATCCGCTCCGCTTCCTCATTGTTGCCACGTCCGCGTTCAATCGAACAAAGCGGCGCACCGCCCATGCCAAACAGATTGGCGAACGCCAGTACCATGGTAATGATCGGCAGACAGAGTCCGAGACCTGTCATGGACAGTGTCGCATGTTCCGGAATCAGGCCAATATAAATCCGATCGACAATGTTATAAAGCACGTTGATCAGCTGTGCCAGCGTCATCGGCACCGCCAGGCTCAGAATATTCCGCGCCACACTCCCTTTTGAAAAATCATTGGTCTCCCGTTTGTCTGAAACCGCCATCGTATCTCCATCTCCCTATCTGTATTCTGTCAGTTTTTCACATCCGCAGTCATTGCCTGTTTCCAACACGTCGCATAAAAAGCTGCTTACCGGCTCAGGATCTCACGGGTCAGAATCTCCCCGATCGTTCCGTTCCCGGCCACGATATCCGAACGCATACGCGCATCCACCGGATTCCCGTCAAATCCCGTCACACTTCCGCCCGCTTCCTGCACCAGAAGCATCCCGGCTGCAAAATCCCACGGTTTCAGATCCCGTTCAAAGAATGCTTCCGTCCGCCCGGCAGCCACATATGCCAGTTCGATTGCCGCCGATCCCATACGCCGGATATCCGCACTTCGCAGGAATATTTCTTTGAAATCCCGAAAATTCCGATCCGCGGTTTCCTTCGCATATGGCGTCGTACCAATTGAAATCAGACTACGGATCATCTCCGTCTCTGCGCTGACATGAATTGGTTCCCCGTTCAAAAATGCTCCTCTGCCATATTCTGCCGTATACATCTCGTCGGTATACGGCTGATAGATTAATCCCATACAGACTCTTCCCTCATGCCACAGCCCAAGGGAAAGCGCACTTTCCCGATAATCATGGATCAGATTCAGCGTCCCGTCCACCGGATCAAGAATCCATACGTCACCGGAAAAATCAACGTCATCGTTGTTCTTCTCCTCACCCATAAACTGAATGTCCGGATACCGTCGATACAACTGTTCTCTCATGTGTTCCTGAACCTGGAAATCTACCTGTGTGACGAAATCCGCCAGTCCCTTCTCCCGAACCATCGAAGCCCGCTCCTTATCCAAAAACAGCGGAGTAATCTCCCGCACCAGCTTCTCCAGTTCTCTCATTTCCACCTTCATTCCAGACTCCTCCATTCCTGGTTTCTGCGGTTATCGGCTTTCTAACGAATGAAGTGCGTCGAAACCCGTGGCTCCTTTTCCGGAAGTCCAAACTTTTCCTTTCCCAAAGCGATGCTCTTCATCAGGAAGGTCATGTTGCGCGCCAGTGCGCGCACCGTCTGCAGGCCTTCCTCGTCCTGCACGGCTTCTCCCTTTTCGCGGCCATGAACGCTGTTCCAGTATTGACTGGTCGCAATCGGCATTCCGCTGATTCCGAAATATTTATTGAGCTCATCGTAAGTTGCGGAGCATCCGCCTCTCCTTGCAACAGCCACACTTGCGCCGACCTTCATGGTCTTGTCAAATCCCGTACTATAAAACAACCGGTCCAGGCAGGCGATGAGCGTGGCGTTTGCCGAAGCGTAATAAACAGGACTTGCCACAACAAGGCCGTCGCACTCTTCAAATTTGGGCGCCAGTCTGTTAACCACATCGTCAAACACACATGTTCCGTTCTGGAAACAATACCCACAGGCTACACAACCACGAATCGCCTCCTTACCCACCGATACGATCTCCGCATCGACACCTTCTTTGTCGAATACCCGTTTCATCTCATCCAGAGCAATCGCCGTGTTGCCATCCACCCTCGGACTACCGTTCAACATCAGGACCTTCATATCCGCCACCTCTTTCTCTTTTCCATTGTGCCTGGCATGCCGTTCATGCCGTTAACATAAATTTAACCCTTTTTACCACAAAAATAATAGTATAATCTCACAGCAGTAAAATTATACTATTCTAATGTGACGATTTCTGGTAAATACACTGCCTTTCCCATACCTGACTCTTTTCTCATGTCTGCTTCTTCGTGTATCTACGGTAAATCAATTATACCCCGGGAAAACGCATATTGCAACAGGTTTTCGTCGTTCCATATTGTCCGGAAAGCCATGCTTTTGATTGTTGCGTGTCTGACCTTTCTCGATAAGAGGAACAGTAAGAAGAAATAAAAATGCCTCTCCTGTCGGCCAACGGGAGAGGCGGTGTCCGTAAGGACATTTTACCAATTTCAGGAGCATCCACTTTGGAGTGGGCTTCCTTTTCAATGTCATTATAATGCAAATCAATATTCATTGCAAGCGGTTTTTACTGGTTTTGCCGTTCGCAGAAAACGAAAAAATTAAATACAAAAATAATAGCATAATCTTGATTGACAAAATTATACCATTATTTTAACATTTGAATTCCACGTCTACTGACGATCCTCCTTCTCTTATAATCTGATTTCGTACACGCGTTTGAGTAGATTTTTGAGAATCCTGAGTATATCATGGTGCAAAACCTCAATAAAATCAAGGCTTCTAAGTGGAGCTGAGGGGAATCGAACCCCTGTCCGAAAACCAATTCCCTGTTCTTCTACTATCATAGTCTGCTGTTTGACATTCCCTCCGCCGCACGGGAACAGATACCCTTACAGTTTCAGTAGCTTCATCATACGCCCATACACGCAAAGCTTAATGCATGTCGTTTCTCACAAAGTCGATGCCAGACATTTCAGATGTGAGTGTCTGAAAGCTGACAGCAGCCCTTAGGCTGCGTATGCTAAATTATCTTCAGCGTTTAATTTTAATTTTGCCATTTCACGCATCGCATGCGGATAGCTTCACCAGCTGCATGATCCCCGTCGAAACCAGTACAACCCCTTACCGGTTCGCCGCGACCTCGGCTATTGTGAGTTTACCATTCAGCGACCGGTTTGTCAATGGAAGAATCCGGATTGTAAGAATTGTAAGAAAATTGTATCAGCGGCCGGACATATCCCTGCCCGACCGCTTCTTTTGTCTTTCAATTATGTCAGAATCTTTCCTCTGCACCTTACAGGATCGTGTGAATCCATCCTTCCGGAGCCTCGACGGTACCCATCTGAATACCGGTAAGCGTATCATACAGCTTCTTTGTAATCGGCCCCATCTCTTCCATACCGCTCGCGAAGCAGATCTCCTTCTCGTGATCGACAACCTTGCCAACCGGAGAAATGACCGCCGCAGTGCCGCACAGACCGCACTCGGCAAATTCGCCAATTTCCTCCAGCGTCACCGGTCTCTGTGTGACGCGCAGTCCCAGATAATGCTCTGCTACATATACCAGCGAACGTCTGGTGATGGACGGCAGAATGGAGTTGGACTTCGGGATGACAATCTCGCCGCCCTTGGTCACAAACAGGAAGTTCGCGCCGCCGGTCTCCTCCACGAAGGTCTGGGTACCCGAATCCAGGAACATATTCTCATCAAAGCCTCTCTGATGTGCCAGCACATACGGATGCAGGCTCATTGCGTAATTCAGTCCCGCCTTGATATCGCCGGTTCCGTGAGGAGCCGCACGGTCAAAATCGGATACACAAATCGTCAGCGGCTTCGCGCCGCCCTTGAAATACGGGCCGACCGGGGTCACCAGAATACGGAACTGATATTCGTCAGACGGCTTCACACCGATAACCGGGCCGGTTGCAAACATATAAGGGCGAACATACAGCGTCGCTCCGCTTCCATACGGCGGCACCCACGCGGCATTCGCCTTCACCACCTGCTCCATCGCGTCAAGGAAACGCTCCTTCGGAAACTGCGGCATCTCCAGACGCGCCGCGGAATTCATCATGCGTTCCGCATTCAGATCCGGGCGGAAGGTAACGACATGGCCGTCCTCTGTCGTGTAAGCTTTCAGTCCCTCAAAAATCTCCTGGCAGTAATGCAGAATACCTGCGCACTCATTCATTGTCACATTCGGATCTGTCGTCAGCGTGCCCTCATCCCAGGCTCCGTTTTTGTAAACAGACACATAGCGATAATCCGTCGTCATATAGGCAAATCCCAGATTGCCCCAGTCCAGATTTTTCTTCTCCATGATTCATCCTCCATCTGTATTTTCTTCATAGACCGATCCCCGACTTTTTCCGGCCAAGCAAGCCAAACCTCCGTCTCCTGTACCGTCCTGCTCAATTATCCCGATTATAACGCCGTTGTCCACCAAAATCAATCATTCTTTTCGGTTTTCCCCATTCATTTCAGTCATATCTTTTATAACCGCCACCCCCGGGGTCACGGTCCGCTATGATGCAAGGTGTGCAGTTCTGGCTATGATAGCGTTCTGTACTGTTAAATCAAGCTCCGTAAAATAAGCCATATAACCGGCTACCCGCACAACGATATCCCGGTAATTTTCCGGATCCTTCTGCGCCGCCCGTAACGTTCTATCATCCACAACATTGATTTGAATATGAAGACCATCCTGCTGTACATATTCTTTAATCACACTTTCAAGAATATGCAGTCCCTTTTCTCCTGCCACTCCGCTGGGATCAAAGCGTAAATTCATCAAAGTACCATCATAAAGCTCACACTGGCACATATTTCTGCTCATGGAATTAACCGTAGCTGTTGGGCCTTCCGTATCCCTCCCCATCATCGGCCCCGCATTGTCGCTTAGCGGCGTGTAAGCAAAACGTCCATCTGCGGTTGCTCCGACCTTATACCCCATAGTAACGCTCACCGTCTGCGCCTGATTGCAGAAACAATAATGACCATGGCGTGCATCAGTCATTTGCTGAACATAATGCGCAGTATCGCGAATCAACTCGCAACAAATACCATCCACCTCCTCATTATCATTTCCATATTTCGGTACTTTGTTCAGAAGTTCCAGCCGCAACCGCTCATTTCCCTCAAAATTCTGATCCAGAATTTCGGTCAGTTCTTCCAAAGTGAGCTTCTTTTCATCAAACACATACTGTTTCACCGCTACAAGAGCATCCGCAAGCGAAGCCGGACCAGTGCAGAAGATACCAGAATAAGTGTGATTTGCTCCTCCCGACTGTACAGCTATCCCTTTCTCAATGCACCCCTCCAGCAACATAGAAGAATAAACGCACGGAATCCTGGTACAATGATAAGCCACAATCTGATTAAAACCCTTATGCAACAGATCATACCAATGTCTCAATTCCATCTTTACTGCCTTCATCACATCGTCAAATGTTTTTAAAGACTCTACGTCGACAACCGGTCCAAGAAGCTTTCCCGTCAGCGGATCTACGCCACCATGCATGACCAGTTCCAGACACTTTGGGAAGTTTACATAACCGCCGTACGGGCTTCCATCCGTTCCACCCATACCAGGATGTGGCTCCACACATCCAAGGATAATCCATTCTCTGGCTTCCTCCAACGTGCCGCCTTTCTCCTGCACAATCTTCAGCGCAGCCTGATCCCCAAAAAAAGCCGGGTTAGCCTGGCCATCCTGTATCATCTCACAGCCTTTCCGCCATATGTCCTCCGGCGTTTTTTCATGAACACGAAGTGCAACAGCCGGCTGAGAAAATTTCAACTGTGAAGCAACATTCAGCGTCATACGCGTGACTGCGTTTGTAACATCTGCACCCCTGCGATCCACGCCTCCCAGCATCAGAATCTGCCACAATGGATATCCGGCAAAATCCCTGCTGTAATCATCCGGGCGAAGCATAATAATTTCCATGGATTTTACAAAAAGGCACGAAATCAGTTCCTCTGCAAAGGCCTCCGTGATCGCCCCCGTCGCCACATCCTTCTCATAGAGAGGACCCATGTACTCGTCAAACCGCCCGAATCCATTTGCAGAAGCATTCGTTTCAATATAAAGTCCATGATAAATAAACCACATAAATTGCAGACCTTCATAAAACGTCTCCGGCGGATTCTCCGGTACCTTCCTGCAGATTCTGGCAATTTCCAGAAGCTCCCGTTTTCTCTGCGAACTGTTTTCCTTTTTGCTCATACGCTCTGCCAGATCCGCATAACGCCTGGCATAACGAATCATTCCTTCCGCACAGATGATACATGCGTTCCAAAAATCCAGTCTGGGCTGTGCATCCACATCAACGCCTTTTTCCACCTGTTCAGCTATTCTGTCCCTGCACATCTGAATATAACCCTTCAGGCCGCGCTGAAACATCAATGCATAATCCGGAACAGTCTTACCACTGGCAATCGCACGTCCACCCACTGACAAGACACCTGATTTCCTGGCTTCCTGAACGTCAGTCGTTAAAAACGTCTCCGATGCCTCCTCTGTACTCTTCCCCATCCACCATTTCATTGTTTTCAGAATCGTCTCCCGATCCTCTGGCAGAACATCCAGCGGATCATTCGGGCGAACGGGCAGACGATCCAGTCCTAACATTCCATTTTCATCTTTTTGAAGGAGCCATTGTCCGGTATATTCCGGGAAAACAGATGCGCTGCGAATCCGTTTATTCGTGCTTCCCACCAACAGTTCCCCATCCCGAATCAGCAACTCCATATGATCCAGCACATAAGCAAATACTCTGGCCCGGAAAACAGGGGCTGCCTCGCCGCCGAATTCCCGATATGCTTCCGTTACTAACACCAGCCGCTCCGCCGACAGACTCGGCCTGGCATTTACCACAATTTCTCTCATTTTCTGAATTCGTTCCGCTATCATGCCTGCTTTCCTTTCTCTACTTCAGTCTTCCATTCCTATGCGATCTCTTCTCCCAGAATCTCCGCCTGCATCCCTGCCTCCGCAAACACGTCGCGAATTTCCAGCATTCTCTCATGAGACGGAGCCTGAAAAACATGTGCTTCCCGTCCAATCCCTTTACACTTGCTGATACCGAGCTCATGATAGGCCAGAAGCGTCACTGCTTTTAATCCGTTTACTCTGTAAAAATCCCTCGTAGCCAGTATAACATCCGGCATATCATTCACGTCGTGAATCAGAGGCATCCGCATTATGATCTTTTCCCGAATCTCCGGATCCGCCGCCAGTCTCCGCAGGTTATCCAGAATCAGGGTATTATCGCGACCAGTATACCGTCTGTGTCCTTCATTCAGAATGCACTTCATATCATACAGGACATACTGCGCTTTCTGTGCCAATTCAAAAAGGCGTCCCCCATCCCCGCAGCCGCTCGTATCCAAAGCAACCGTAATATTCTCCTCACGCGCCGCATCCAGCAACGCCCCCGCAAACGATGCCTGAGACAAGAGTTCACCGCCACTGATCGTCATACCACCGCCGCTTTTTCCATAAAATCCTCTGTCGCGAATCACGACCTTCATAATCTCTTCTACCGTTTTCCACTCGCCGTCTACGCTCATGGCCTCAGCAGCACAAACCTCCACACACTTCATACAATTGACGCATTTGTTGCGATCAACGGTCAGTCCTTCGTCCCCGTGAACAATTGCACCCTCGGCACAGACCGTAATACAGTATCCGCAACCGATACATTTTGACGAACTTCGCATCAGCTGTGGCTCCATCGCGATCAACTCCGGATTATGGCACCACTGGCAGGCGAGCGGACACCCCTTCAGAAACACAGTTGTCCGGATTCCCGGCCCGTCTGCCGTTGAAAAACGCTGAATACCACCAACCAAACCCTTTTGTTCTCTCTCCACCACAATTTCCTTCCAATCAGGCCAGATGTGCCGTCCTCGCGATAATCACATCCTGAACCGTTTTATCCAGTTCCGTAAAATATGCCATATAACCAGCCACACGCACAACAATATCCCGATAATTTTCCGGATCCTTCTGTGCTGCCCGCAAGGTCTTATCATCTACCACGTTTATTTGAATATGAAGTCCATTGCCAGCCACATATTCTCTGATCAGGCTTTCGATAATCTCCAGTCCCTTTTCTCCCGCAACACCACTTGGGTCGAAACGAAGATTAACCAACGTTCCATCATACACCTGATCCTGGTGCATATGCTTACTCATCGAATTGATCGCCGCCGTAGGACCGTCGCAATCCCGTCCCATCGCCGGTCCGGCATTATCACTGAGTGCAGTGAATGCATAACGACCATCCGCTGTCGCTCCGACCTTATAACCCATCGTCAGGTTGACGGTCTGCGCCTGATTACAGAAACAGTATTTTCCGCCTCTCGCATCCGTAAATTCCTGAACATATTTTGCGATATGCGAAACGATGTCATCGCAGATGTTGTCTACCTCTTCATTATCATTGCCATACTTGGGAGCCTTATTTACCAGTTCAAGACGCAGACGTTCATACCCCTCGAAATTCGCATCGAGTGCCTGAACCAATTCACTTATGGACAGCTTTTTGTCCTGGTATACAAACCTCTTCACTGCCATCAATGCATCCGCCAACGATGCCGGGCCTGTGGCAAAAATACCAGTATATGTATGTTCCGCACCACCATGCTGAACCGGCATTCCTTTCTCGATGCAGCCTTTGATCAGCACGGACGAATAAATGCAGGGAAGTCTGGTACTGTGGAAGGAAATCACGGTATTGAAGCCTCTGCGTATCATATCATACCAATAGTCAATCTGTTTCTTCGTTGCCTCCATGACGTCTTCAAACGTCTGGAACTCCGACAATTCACCGGTCTTTGGCCCAAGCTGTTTTCCCGTCAGGGGATCTATGCCATTATGCATCACCAGTTCCAGACACTTTGGAAGGTTCAGATAGCCTGCAGATGGATTGCCATCCGTTCCGCCTCCGCCCTGATGTGGCTCCACACAGCCCAGGATCACCCAGTCTCTGGCATCTTCCAGAGAACCTCCCTTGTTGATTACTGTCTGTATCCCACAGGGATCTCCAAAAAACGCCGGGTTCGCCTGCCCATCCTGAATCATTTCACAGGCTTTTCTCCAGATATGCTTCGGCGTTCCATCATGAACCCGCAGTGCAACGGCCGGTTGTGCCAGTTTAATCCGGCTGGCTGCCTCAAGCACCAGCAACGTGACAGCGTTGGTCACATCTTTTCCCTGCCGATCCACTCCTCCCAGCATCAAAATCTGCCACAACGGAAAACCGGCGAAATCCCGGCTGTAGTCATCCGGACGAACCTGAACAATCTCAGTCGCTTTAATAAACAGACACTCCATCCATTCGATCGCCTCTTCCTCCGTAATGCGGCCCTCTTTCAGATCCCTCTCATAATACGGCCCCATAATCATGTCAAAGCGTCCGAATCCACACGCGGAACAATTATTATCTACATACAGAAGATAGTATATAAACCACTCAAATTGCATGGCCTCCCTGAAATTCCTTGGCGGATTTTCCGGCACCCGCCGACAGCTTTCCGCTATCTCCTGAAGTTCCTTTCTGCGCTGCTCATCATCCTCCTCAGATGCCATTCGCTCTGCCTCATCCGCATAGCGATTCGCAAAACGAATCACTGCTTCACAGGCCACGATTCCCGCCATCCAGAAATCAATCTTTGGCTGAACCAGGACTGTGCGCTCCGTCGTCTCCGCAATCTTATCCCGGCACATCTGAATATATGCTTTTAATCCCCGCTGCATCATCAATGCATAATCCGGCACCGTCTTCCCACTCGGCAGAGAACGACACCCAACGGCAATGATTCCCGCTTTCCTGGCTTCCTGAATATCTTCCGGCATATTTTCCTCAATATATTCCTCCAGGCTTCGCCCCTTCCACCAGGCCAGCGTCTCCAGAATCTCTTCCCGTTCTTCCGGGAACACCACCATCGGATCCGTCGAACGCTCACAGAGGTGATCCAGGTTCAGAACTCCGTCCGCATTCCGCTCCGCCAGCCATTGCCCCGTATATTCCGGGAAAATAGACGCGCTGCGCACTCGCTTATTACAGCTTCCAACCAACAGCTCACCCTCCCGGATTACAACAGTCATATGATCCAGTACATAAGCGAATACATGCGCGCGAAACAGCGGAATTGCTTCGCCTGCATACTTCTGATACGCTTCCGTCGCAAGACGCAGACGCTCAGAAGAAACACTCGGTTTCGTCTCAAGAAGTCTCTTTTTCATTTTCTCGATACGGAAATTCAACACATGATTCATCATAAGATATCTTCCTCCATTTTCTCCGTCTCCCATAGTGTAACAATCTCCACGACAGATTTCACAAACTACTGCTGCTCCTCGTCAAACCGAAACACTCGACTCACCTGCCAACCTCCATCCACGAAAACAGTCTGACCAGTCATATAACGCCCCGCTTCGCTTGCCATATAAAGCGCAATTCCCAGATAATCTTCCGGAACAGCAACCCTGCCCATAGGAACCTGATCCATGCAGTGGTTCCAATAATCCTGTGAACGGCATGCCATCATCGGGGTGTCGATCCAGACCGGCGCAATCCCATTCACAGTCACTCCTTTCTTTGCATAGGCCACCGCAAACCATTTTGTTATTTGCTTAAGCGCCGCCTTTGTCACACCATACGAAAAGCCGTCCGGTGTGTTCACCGTATCGCAACTCATGGTGTTGATATTGATGATCCTGCCTTTTCCTCTGGCAGCCATCACATTTCCCACCATTCGATTGATATTCAGGCTCCCAATCATGTTCACATCCACATGTGTGCGGAACAGTTCCTCATGATCCTCCAGTGTGTTGTGTCTGACGCAGACTGCTGCTGTATGAATGCAAATATCGATTTTTCCGAACTGTTCCAGAATGCAGTCAATCATCTTCTGTACCTGATCCTTCTTCTCAATCTGCACATTCAGTGCCAGACAGGGAACCTGCTCCGTTCTCAGTTTCTCGCAGATACGCTCCGCCTTCTGCATGGTCTTGCTGGCTATTACCACGGTCGCTCCGTTTTTTGCGAATCCATATGCATACATTTCAGCCAGCCCTCCTGCCCCCGTAATCAGCACCACCTGATTTTTTACAGAAAACAGCTCTTCAATCTTTCCGTAATTATCCTTCAGATCCATAATCTTCCACCTGGTAAAAATACCGATCCTGCCACTGGCAGTTCCTTTCGTATGTTTTGGTCAATGAAAAATAGTCCCCAGGAATCCCCCGGAGACCTCTTTGCCTCTTTTCTACAATTCAGAATTTTATCAATTATTGCTTACCCTGTTAAGATTTCAGAGTTCCTCCTCTTCTCGAAAATCTAAGTGTTCAAATCATTTTTGTTTATAATTAAAAAAAATGTTTTATCCTGATAAATCAAACCATTGCAGTCGTTACATAAAGAATCGTATCCCCATCACTCAGGCTGCGATACCGATGCGGTGTCCTGCCGCGAATATAAATCGCATCTCCTTCTTCCATAATATATTCGTCCGAATCATTCAGAACAATTTTTAACCGCCCTTTCTCAACAACAAAATATTCGTCATGCTCATGTCCAAGACTGACCTGCTCTGTATTATCTCCCGCAAACAGCGTAAAACAGGTTCCGCGCATCATGACTCCGTAAGGCGTCATCAGCTCGTTTCTGACGTGATAGGTGTTTCGATAAACTTCTCTTCTGTCACATTTTCGAATAAGCGGATTATATTCCATCGACTCGGTAATCAGCATCGAAAGATCATACTGAAGCGCGACACATATCTTTTCCAGATTTTCCAGTGTAGGGCTGGTTCGCTCATTTTCGATATTGCTCAGATAAGCAGCGGAAAGCTCCGTGCGCTTTCCCAGTTCCTTTAACGTCAGGTTGTTTTTTAAACGGATAGAGCGAATTCGTTCACCAATCATAATTGTCTCCCTGCATGAATTCCTTCCTTAATTAAATGCATAATGCAATGACGGATTCTATAAAGAATCTACAGACATTATAACTGCTCCATTTGCGAAAGGCAACTTTTTTATATGTGAACAAAAATTTTTTTTCATAAAATTCCCCTTTTTCTCCTCGCAAGTCTCCCTATTGACATTCCGCCATTTACGCATATAATAAATGCGCACCACCACACGCCTGTGGAACGACCTGTTCCTGGTATGTGACTGACTGGGCGACAGGGAATCCACCTGCAACAAAAATATCTATTGAACGGAGGCTGCTGTACCAATGAAAAATCAATCCAACCTTTATGTCTCTGTTACTTCCATGTTTCTGATGGGCTTTTACTGGTTTGGAAACGCATTCATCCTGACCTATGCCAGCGTTTATCTCCTCGACAGAGGACTCAACAATACAGAAATCGGCATCGTTTTATCTGTTGGCGCTGTTTTGTCCATTTTTCTGCAGGGAATCCCCTCTGCCATGGCAGACAGTCTCCCTCAGGTTTCTCTGAAATCAATCATGACCATCTTTCTGATCGGAGAGCTCGCTCTCACAATCCGGATCCCGTTTTGCGGTGCAGACAAACCAATGCTGATGATTGCCTACGCACTTCTGGAAGCACTGGATTGGTCACTTCTTGCCTATATCAACACACTATCCATGGACTATGAAAACAGCGGCTATCAAATTGACTTTTCCGTTGTACGCGCGTTCGGATCTGCCCTTTACGGAATCGCATCCCTGTTATTAGGGATCGGTAGCAGTCACTTCGGACTTGGGATTCTGATGCCTGGCCTGTTTCTGGTGCGTTTCGTTACGCTCATTCAATGCCTTCTTATGGTCAATCCACATATCCGTCAGACCAGCAGCTCCTTTTCCAGGCAGAAAAGGGCACCATCCGGATATCTCAGCCTTTTTCATGATCATCCTCGTCTGCCCTTTTTGCTGTTTGGTTTTTTCTGTCTCTGGATCAGTGGTACCTCCACGAATAATTATCTCATCCACACGATCCACAAGGTTGGCGGGAACAATACCAATCTGGGTGTGATTTCCAGCACCAGCGCGTGGATGGAGGTTCCCTTCATGCTCCTGTGCGGAATGCTGCTACACAGACACTCCAGTAGCACACTTCTGCGATGCTCCGCATTCTTCTACATACTGAAACCGACGATTATGTTGCTCGCAACATCTATTCCAATGGTAGCTCTTGGCCAGTATATGCAAGGGCCGTCCTACGCCATGTTCACCATTGCCTCCGTCTATTACATGAACCATGTTGTTCCTCCCAAAGACAGTGCCAAGGCCCAGGCAATTCTGGGGATCAGTACAAAGGGAATGAGCGGCATTGTCGCGAATCTGGTAAGCGGAATTATCCTGGATCATCTGGGCATCAACGGCATGCTTGCCTTTTGTATGCTTTGCACAATCTGCGGCTTCTGTTTCATTCTGCACTTTACCATCATGCATCAGAAAACAGGCGTCAGCAAACAAGTGTAAAAATTTTATTAAAATACAATTGACATTTTATAAATCCCTTGCTATAATTTGTGCCAATGAACGCGAAGAAGTGGCTCCGAACCATTTTTTCGCGTTTTTTTGTTTTATTCAAACAATTCTACATAATTAAACGGAAAACAAAGGAGGAACAGTTATGGATTTACATCTCGCGACAATTGATTATCTGGTGATCATTCTCTACATGATCGGAATGCTGGTAATCGGATTTATCTGCTCAAAAAGGGTATCTACAACCGATGATTATGCTCTGGGTGGCCGTACACTGAACATGCCGGTCATGATCGGCACCAGCGTAGCTACATGTATGGGAGCTTCCGCTGCTTTCGGTAACATGGGACTCGTTCAGACCAATGGCGTAATTTCCGCACTGATTACCCTGGGGCTATGGCATGTGGGCTGGATCGTACTGATTGTCTTTTCAAAAGCACTCCGGCGTTCCGGTGCCGTCTCACTGCCTGACTTCATCGGAAAACAATTCGGTCAGACGTCCTCCATCATCGCTTCTCTGGTGACGGTCATTCAGCAGATCAGTTCCGTCGGTGCACAAAGCGCCTCCATCGGCACCCTTTGCGCACTCTTTGGTCTCTGCACCAAAAATACAGGTATTGTCCTCGGAGGGATCATTATTCTTGCCTATACGATTACCGGTGGCTTCCTGGCCGTCTGTGTTACGGACGTCGTGCAGGCCGTCATGCTCGTTGTCTGCCTGGTTATTATCATTCCGGTTCTTTCCTTCACAATGGCCAGCGGACCGGCAGCAGCATTTGCTGCAGTCAGCTGGGACTGGAGCACGATTGATGTAAAGGATCTGGTCGCTCTGGCACTTTCTTACTTTATCGCCGCCGGTGCGCATGCCTCTTACACACAACGTATTCTCGCCAGCAAGGATGAAAAAACCGCATTCTGGGGATCAGTCATCTCCGATGGCATCGGTTGGGCCGCTGAGTGGATTGTTATCCTCACCGCATGCTGCATTCCACTGGTTATGCCGGAACTGGGCGACTGGGAACAGTTCTCTGCTGCCATGATCGGTACTTACTTCCCGCCGGTACTGAAGGGGCTTTTTATCGCGGCGATTCTGGCCTGCGTCATGTCTACGGCGGACAGCTTCCTGATTATGGCTGGTTCCACCTTCGCCACTGATATCGTAAAGAAACTGAACCCGTCCATTTCCGACAAAACGGAATTGTTAATCAGCCGTGTCACTACCCTGGTCGTCTCGATCCTCGGTATCTCCTTCGCTCTCCGCGGTGGCAGCATCTTCCGCATTTTCAACTATGGAGCAGCCGCATACGGCGCGGCAATCTTTATTCCGCTTGCCTGTGGCGTATTCTGGAAAAAAGCGCATCCGATCGGTGTCAATATCGGTATGATCCTGGGCTGTGCCGTAACCCTGATCTGGAATCTGTCCGGACTGAATAGTGCAACCGGCTTCGGCGGCGTCATCATTGGTGTGGCACTTTGTTTTATCGCCGTAATCGGATGCACCTGGATTCTTCCGGAACGGAAATAGGACATTGCTCAAAATTTATCAGTGGAGTGTAAATAATGGAATCGATAAAAGCAGAATTGCGATTGAACCCATCTGATGTATTTCGTGTTTTTCTGTACAGTTATTACTGTCACCCACGCATCCTTCCGATGCTTGTAGTCACACTGTATGGCATCTGGCTGCTGATTCTGGCTGTCAGACGGCAAAACACGACTGTTGCGGTCATCGCCCTGTTTATCATTTTATTTTTCACCGTATTCCAGGTCTGCCTGATCCGGATTCGCGCAAACCGGGCAGTAAAAGGCAATCCACTTTATGCCTCCCCCTTTTCTTTTGTCTGCGATGAAACCGGATTTACCATACAGCAAGGCACACATAAGGTGTCCTGTCCGTGGGAAAACATACATCATGTCATGATCACAAAAAATTATCTGGTATTTTATCCAGAAAAGGTGTATTCTTATCCCATACCTCTGGCTCAGCTTTCTTCCGGACAGGTTCGGATCCTTGCTCTGACAGAGCGCTACATGAACGCATCAAAAATCAAATATATCAAATGGCAACGGAGATCATAATGTGAAAGCGTGTATCAGCAATATTCAGAAATTTTCGGTTGATGATGGCCCGGGGATCCGGACTACAGTATTTTTCAAAGGCTGCAACCTGCGATGCGCATGGTGCCACAATCCGGAATGCATCAGCCCTGTCTCTGTCCTGCAATTTACCAAAAGCGCCTGCACTTGTTGCGGGCGTTGTGCCGCTGTATGTCCAGCTGGAGTACACAGCATCGGCGCAGATGGCCACCTGATTCGACGGGAAGCCTGCCTGGGTTGCGGTGCCTGCGAAAAGGCATGTCATTCTCAGGCGCTAAAACAAAACGGCCTGTTCTACTCGCCGGAAGAAATAATGGATATCATCCTCAAGGACAGAGAATTTTACATTGACAGCGGCGGCGGCGCCACCTTTTCCGGCGGCGAACCCATGCTTCAGCACGAATTCCTGAAGCAGCTCCTTTTTCTATGCCGTGACAATCAGATTTCTACGGCAATAGACACCGCAGGTAATGTGCCCTATGAGTGGTATGAGGAGCTCCTTTCCCTGACGGATTATTTCCTTTATGACATCAAGCTGGCTACGCCCGCTCTCCATCAACAATATACGGGCGTCGATAATACACAGATTCTTGCCAATATCCGCAAACTTTCCGAGGCTGGCGCAAACCTGATTGTTCGCGTACCTGTAATTCCCGGTGTCAATGATGCCACAGAGGAGCTTGAAAAAATTGCGAACATTCTGACAGAAATTTCACCTCAGTTGGTTCAACTGCTGCCCTACCACAGCTATGGAACCGGAAAATATGAATCATTTGGCTTGAAAAACCCGCTTGGTGTGTTAACTCCACCATCTCGGGAATTCATGGAGCAGGCACTTCAAATGTTCCTGCGCAACGGACTGAGAACATCATTTTAAAGAAAGAAGGGTTTATCTTATGGCTGTAAAGGAAATGAAACTGGATGATCGCCTGAAACCGATCATGGAACACCACATTGAACTTTTTGACCGCGCAGAAATTCCGGTTCGAGATCAACTCTACGAAGAGGCGTTCGCCTGGCATAAAGAAGAACCGACGGCGCTGCGTTTTGCCTATGGTTTGAAAAATTTTCTTGAGAAAAAGAAAATCAGTCTCCAGGAATACGATATTCTGGCTGGCTTTGCCTATCGCTATTCTTACAACACTACCATGCCTATCGATTTCCCGCGCGACTACGATCCAAGGCTGCGTCCGGCAAGAATGATCTCTCAGAAAATGGAAGCAAGCATGTGTCAGGAATACTACGGGTTCCCTGATGACTGCACAGAAATGGAAGATTTCCATTTTTTTGAAAGTGCCATTCGCGGCGGTGGAATCAAGCACTGGGAATCCGGACACATTCTTCCCGGATACCATAACATCCTTCATAAGGGATTTGGGGGCCTGATCGCAGAATGCGATATTGCCCTGAGCAAAGAGCACTCCGATCAGGAGAGGATGTTCATCACCTCAATGAAGATCTGTGCCGAAGCCAGTGCCAGCTACATTCTGCGGTTCCATGAACTGGCGTTAAAGCTACTGAAAGACTGCAATAACCCGATACACCGGGCCCAGCTACATCGCATCGCATCTGCCTGCGCAAATATCGCCTATCAGCCTGCTTCCAATTACTTTGAGGCTGTGCAGTTGCTCTGGCTCAGCCACGAAATTATGTACGGCGAAAGCATTCCGACTTCTACTTCGCTCGGACGCGTGGATCAATATCTTGATGAATACTACTGCAGGGACGAGGAAGCCGGTCTGATCGATTATGAGGAAGGCAGTATTATCCTCCAGGCACTGTGGATCAAATTCAGCACAACCATCCATGCCTATCAGAACATTACGCTTGGCGGCTGCGACGCCAACGGCAATTATCAGGCAACCCCTGTAACCTATATGGCACTTCAGGCAACCCGTTTGCTGAGAAACGATCAGCCCTTGCTTTGTCTGCGTTACGCAGACAATATTCCCCAGGATCTCTGGGAGGAGAGCGTCGCGCTTCTGAAATGTGGTCTTGGTTTCCCTGCGTTTTTCAGCGATGCCAATACCGTCGCGACTCGCATCCGCGCCGGTCATACACCGGAAGACGCTCACAATTTTGCACTCATAGGCTGCGTAGAACCAGGCGCCCCTGGTGCAGAATACTCCAAAACCGAAGTTCTGCGTGTCAACTGGGCCAAAGTTATGGAACTCTGCCTTGCAGGAAAAAATGCATATGGCTCAGACGAAAAACTGGCACCCTATCGTCCTCATGCGCTGTCCGAATTCACGGATTTTGATTCCTTCTACAACTGGTATAAGGAAGAACTGCTTCATTTTACCTACCGCGCCATGCGTGTCATCAATCTGATGGATAAACCGTGGCCATTCTACTATCCCACCCCATGGCTGAGCCTCACCATGGACGGATGTATTGCAAACGGAATGGACGTCACTGGTGGCGGAACCCGCTACAATAACTCCGGTATCAATACAGCTGGCATGGCAAACGCTGTAGACTCACTCGCCGCAATCCGTAAAGCTGTATTTGAGGATCACCGCGTGACTCTTCAAGAATTAGCAGATGCCTGCGCATGCAATTTCGAAGGTCAGGACGATCTGCTGCATTATCTGAAAACAGAATGTCCGAAATTTGGTAATGATGATGATCGCACGGACGCGCTCATGGCTGACCTGACCGCCGCTTATGCGAAAATGACTGACCGTGTCCGCAATCCCAGAGGCGGCAAGTGGCAGTTAGGTCTTTATACAGTCGAAGATCACGCAAAACTCGGCACTTTGACCGGCGCACTCCCGGAAGGACGCCTTGCCGGCGTCAGCCTGGCAAATGCCATGTGTCCAGTACAGGGTGCCGACCATGTAGGACCAACCGCCGTCATCAACTCCATCTTAAAAACAGACCAGAGCGTGGCCACCAACAACATGGTGTTGGACTTGAAGTTCAATCCTGCTTTCATGGAAAAACCCGCACATATTGAAGCACTAAGGTCTATGATCCACTCCTATTTTCGACGGGGTGGCCTGGAAATCCAGTTCAATGTCATTGATCGTGCCACACTGGTGGACGCGCAGAATCATCCGGAAAAACACAGAAACCTGGTTGTTCGTGTATCCGGTTTCTCTGCTTACTTTATCACGTTAATGAAGACAACACAGGATGAGATTATCAATCGAACCGAATATGCAGCCATCTGATATCATACTTCACTGAAAAATATGATATAAAAACGACGCAGTCACGATTTCCGCCAAACATGCGAATCATGGCTGCGCCTTTTCATATATCCCTGCTTATCGCAGCTTTTCCTTATAGTCCCGTTCGACCTCACGCTTCATGTCCTTCTTCGCCATGTCGGCGCGTTTGTCATAGAGTTTCTTGCCGCGGGCAAGCCCGATCTCAACCTTCACCAGGCTCCCCTTAAAATACACCTGCAGTGGAACCAGGGTCAGTCCCTTCTCGCGAATCTTCCCCTCCAGCTTATCGATCTCACGACGATGCATCAGGAGCCTGCGCGCGCGCAACGGATCCTTGTTGAAAATATTGCCCTTCTCATAAGGATTGATATGCATCCCATAGACATAAACTTCTCCTTTGTCGATGCGGACAAAGGCTTCCTTGATGCTGCAGTGCCCCATGCGGATGGACTTGACCTCTGTCCCGAACAGTTCAATGCCGCATTCAAACTTCTCATCAATAAAATAATCGTGGTACGCCTTCTTATTGTTGGCAACCAGTTTAAATGAATCCTTCAAATTCTGTTCCTCCTCGTCACTGGACGTTTGATGGCCGGAAATCAACGGTGCGTGTCAGCCGGTCCGCACCGGTCACTTGCACGCAAATCTTCTGCCCCAGTTTAAATGTACGGCCGCTCGCCTCGCCCCGCAGCTCCATCCGTTCTTCCTCAAACACATAATAGTCATCGTCCAGTTCTCTCACATGCACGAGTCCCTCCACCGTGTTTGGCAGCTCCACATAAAATCCCCACTTCGCCACACCGGAGATCACGCCGGTGTATTCTTCACCTATCCGTTTCGACATATATTCGCATTTCTTCATTTTCACCGTCTCACGCTCGGCTTCGTCCGCGCGGCGCTCTGTCTGGGAACACTGGATCGACATCTGCGTCAGAATCCGTTCATAATGAGCAATCCGCTCCTCCGTGAGTTCCCCATGCAGATTTTCTTTTATGATCCGATGAATCTGCAGATCCGGATATCTCCGGATCGGAGAGGTAAAATGCGTATAATAATTCGCCGCCAGACCAAAATGTCCTCCACACATGGGCATATATTTTGCCTGTTTCATGGATCGCAGCGTCAGGCGGCTAAGCAACGCTTCTTCCTCGCTCCCCGCAATCTTCGTAAGCAGTTTCTGCAGTTCCTTCGGATGAATCTCTCCGTTTCTCAGCCGGATGGAGTAACCAAAATTGTTGATAAAAACGCCCAGCTTCCTCATCTTCTGCGGATCCGGCCGGTCATGCGTCCGATAGAGGAACGGCAAATCCTGCCAGAAATAATCCTCCGCCACAGTCTCATTCGCCGCCAGCATAAAGTCCTCAATGATTCGTGTCGCCTCATTACGCTCATAAGGACGAATATCCACCGGACGGCCCTTCGCGTCCAGAATCACCTTTGTCTCCGGAAAATCAAAATCAATGGCGCCACGCGCCCACCGCTTCGCCCGCAGGATACGCGCAAGTTCCTTCATACGATCAAACAGTTCCACAAAATCCTGATATTCCCGCATGGTATGCTCATCCCGGTCGGTCACAATCGCATTCACCGCCGTATAGGTCATGCGGCGATCAACCCGGATAACCGTCTCTGCAATCTCATGCCCAAGGATTCGCCCCTGTTCGTCGATATCCATGATGCAGCTTAAGGTGAGTCGATCTTCCCCCTGATTCAGGGAACAGATTCCATTGGAAAGCCGGTGCGGCAGCATCGGCGTCACCCGATCCACCAGGTAGACGGATGTTCCCCGTCGGAGCGCCTCCTCGTCCAGAGGGCTTCCCTCTGTCACATAATGACTCACATCCGCAATGTGTACGCCAAGCCGATATCCAAAAGGTTCCCGGCTGACCGTCACCGCATCGTCCAGATCCTTTGCGTCTTCCCCATCAATCGTCACCGTCTGCCAGTCCCGCAGATCCCTGCGGCCAGTCCGGTCAGAAGGGCGCACGGCATCCGGCATCCCCGCCGCCTGCTCCATCACCTCCGGCGGATACTCATCCGGAATTCCATAAGCCCGGATAACAGAGCGGATATCCGTCCCCGGATCATTCACATGGCCGATTACTTCCGTGATCCTGCCCTCCGGCTTCCTGCGCCCCAGCCCGTAATCTGTAATCTCCGCCACAACCTTATGCCCGGTCACTGCCCCCATGTCGTTTCCTTCCGGGATAAAAAGATCGGTACCGATCCGCTGATTGTCCGGAACCACAAATCCATAATGCTTATGCTTCTGATAATAACCGACCAGCGTCCGGTTCGCCCGTTCCAGAACCTTCACGACCTCGCCTTCCATGCGATTCCCGTGTCTACCCGGCCATACCGCGATCTGCACCCGGTCGCCATGCATCGCTGACTTCGTGTGCTCTGCCGCAACGTAAACGTCGCTCTCCATTCCTTCTACTGTTACAAACCCGAATCCCTTCGGATTCCCGATGAAGGAGCCAGTCAGGCATGACTCTCCATCTTTTAACCGTTCACCCGCCATATCATCCTCAATCCATGTGACAAAAAAGCACCCTTGCTTCTTATCCACAAGAGTGCTTCGTCTTCCTTCTTAATTACCATATCAGGTTCAGCACCAACGCCAGAACCACAAATAAAACCGCCGCGGCTGTCGTCAGCTTCGCAAGATTTCCCTCCATGGAACGTCCTTTATTCTTCCCCCAATAGGAATCCGCCATACCGCCAATCGCGCCAAGCCCGGTCTGCTTGCCTTCCTGCATCAATACAACAATGGTCAGGAAAACGCATATAAGAACGAAAATCACGCACAGTATAATTTTCAACATTGTATTTCCACCTCCTAAGACTCACACAACAGCAATATCGTACCATAGGTCACCAAAAAAGACAAGTCTTTTTTCACCGTTTCTGCGGCATTTTCAGGCAAAGGCATCACATCATTGACCGGTATTCCTGCTTCCACTTCGCGATCCGCTTCGCCTCCCCTTCCTGGCGTCGCGGCAGATCACGTTTAAAAAGAACCTCTAACTGACCGGCTGCCTCCGACCCGGCTGCGCGCTGCCTGGCCGCTTCCATATCCGCATCCCATTTTTCCTGCAGCTCCGGAGTGAGCCTGAATTTCTGCCGTTCACCAGGCTTCAGTCTGGCATCGAGCTTCGAAAGATAATAAATCCGTTCAAGAACACTCTGCTGATTCCATGCCACATAAGAACGGCTGTAAGCGTCAAACGCTTCCTCCAGCCGGAACATTCTGGCATAACAGGAACCCATATTATTCAGGACACAGGCCCGAAAATGATCATCAACAACCGAATCCGCCTTCCAGTCGGCCAGTTCCTGATACAATTCCAGCGCCCGCCTGTACTGACGAATAGAAAAAAACTCATCTGCCTTCCGTTTCCGATACTCCGCCGGATGCTTTTTGCGGATATCCGCTACCGTCTGGCGAAAACGACTGATCTGCGCCCCCGTACAGTAATCGCACTCCTGTAGGATCATCACCAGCGTCTCGTCCGGATTCTCCCCGCTCTTTTGCCAGCGCTCAATCTTCAGCGCCAGAAAACCATGGTTCAGTTCTTCCCTCAGAAAATTCAGCAGCGCGTCGCTGACAAAGCCATCCATCACCAACAACGGATAATGCACAATCACATACGAAAGCTCCTGTGACGAATAGATCCGGATGCCCATCTCCTCCGCGTAAAAAGGGCGGGTCACATGCTCTTGCTTACATAACAATAAACTCATATCATAACCTCTTGCATCACCGAGACTCCGGTCGATGGAAACAGTTCGCCGAATCCCTGATCCTTTACATTCACACGCATCGTCCGTTCATCCGGAAATGTAATCCGAATCCGTACCTTGACCGTGCGATCCTCCCGTTTCGGGAAACCATCCAACGAAACCGAAACCGTCCGTTTCTTCTTCGCATCCGCCGCGACAATAAAGTCCACCGTATCCTGATGATCCGGAATGACATCAAGCACCGCTTCTCTGCCGTACCAGCTGTCACCGGCAGCAGCCAGAATCACCGATGTTTCCTGGCCTTTGCGCAGAACATTCATGGTAACCGTTGACTGCAGCCGCCCATCGCAAAGAATTGTGTACGGATAAGCGGTCTTATCCCGCAGGAGATCCTGCGCCAGATACGCCGCACCCTTTGCGAATACATCGGTTTCCATATAGACTCTCCGCTTGACGCAAAGCATCTTCATAAACCCTTCCGCCCAGTCACGGTTCTCAAATCCCTTTCCGGTCAGAAATACCGATGAATACAGCTTTTTCTGCATCATCCGCTCTCCGCACGAACAGAGAATCTTGTCTGCCAGCTTTGCTCCGGCCGGAGTATTCAGAATATCCAGACTGATGCTCCCTTCTTCCAGGTTCTCATACTCACAGACAACCGTCGATTCCCTGGCGCCCCGTTGCAGCTTCATCTCGTAATAACGGAGGCGTTCTTCCGAAAGATCAAACATTCCTACTGTTCCACACCAGATTTCCTTCTTCTGGCTCATGATATAATATACAAAGCCCTCCGAATGGGAAATCACACGGACATGCTCCTTCTCCACCCCCAGTTCCTGCGCACACTCGCCGAGGACTGTGATCAGCTTCGGGCCTGACTTGCGAACGGAAAAGACGATACCCTCTGTTTTTGTCTCTCCATTCTCTTTCAGAAACTGCTGCACGGCTTCCCTGACAAAACGCTTCAGAAGCTCCCGGCCTTCATAGCGGGTTCCCCCCAGCGTCGCTGTCCCATTCTTCAGCATCTGGCTGACCAGCTGATCGACAAGGACACAGTCTTCCGTCAGATTGTGTGCATAGGCGTCTTCGCCGATAAACCAGGCATCTTCTTCCCTGCGTCTGCAGATTACAGTCGGATACAACCGCGGCTTCTCCTCCGGCACACAGTCAATCCGCGTATATTCATCACACAGATCAATACCTACAATCATTCCATCCAAACCTCTCTCTTTTCCATCTGTCCGGCCTTACATGATGCCGAATAATTCTTCCATCATCGCGCCATCTGTCACATACTTTCTCATTTTCTCCTTCAGTGTATCCTCTTCCTTAAGCGACAGACAGAGACTCATTTCGTTCAGAGCGGAAAAACGGCTGTCCGCATTCTTTTTCTGATTTACATCACAGGAAATGCTCTCTTCCCGGACCATTCTGCGGTCACCGTCCTGCGACTCATAAATCTGATATTCCAGCAATTCACCCTCGAAGAGTACCTTCTTCCAGACATATATTCCCGGATATACCTTCTGCATCTCCTCACAGGCAAATTCCTCCTCGTCCGGAAGAATGCGCACAGAAAGTTCCGGATGACTCTCCCGTCCGCCCCGATACTCCACAATCACCTTGTCCATGATCGAATCCGGCAATGGCATCAACCGCCCCAAATCCTGGAAATAAGCAAACACACGTCCCTCTCCCAGAAGCAGTTCTACGATTTCAGCCGCCAGCTCCTGTCGCTCCGGTTCCAGCGATTGCAGCGTCGAATAATACTTTGTCAGCGCGAGCAGATAAATCGTCGGAATCCGGCTTCGGTCTCCTGCACTGCCCACCACGCCTTCCAGATATGCGAATACCCGGACGCCCGTATCCTTCTCCCGCAGAAAATAGTCCGCCGACTTCCAGGTAAAGTAGGCCTTCATCACCAGTTCACTCGTGCGCCTGCCATCCACATACCAGTCGAATACCTGATCGATGCGGTCTGTCTCTCCGGAAAACATCATCTGGGCAAGCAGCCGCTCCGGCAGATCAGAAAGTTCCACATGATCGTGAACTCCCTGGCTCAGAATCCGGAACATCTGTCTGGTCGAACCATTGAAATGCTCGCATAAATAATCCAGCATTGCACTGTCAAACTGATTATCAGAAAACAGCATGCAGCAAAGCTTAACCAGTGCTTCTTCCTCCTCAAACAGCCCCCTCAGAATCAGTCCGGAACACAGCTTTTGCAGTCGTACAGTCTGGATACCCTCGCAGCCATATTCACTCACTGTCCGGAACGCATCCCGCAGATACCCCTGCTCAATCAGCGCCTCGCAGGCGCCGGCGCGTTCCTCCCGGCCCAGTTTTGCCAGATCCAGGTCGGACAGAAAATCCAGATTTTCTCCGGCCAGACTTTCCTTATCATCCAACTGTCCCCGATAATAGGCAATCAGCAGCGACAGAATCCTGCGCCGGAACAAAGGATGCAGCTTCAGATCTGCAATCGCCTTCTTCAGCGCCAACGCATCCGCACCGCCGCTGATTCCATGTGCTGCGATCTCTCCGCATTCCTTTAAGCGAAGCATCGTATGGTTTGGATGAACCTCATAACATCTGTCCTCCAGAGCCGAAATATCCGTCCGCTCCAGCGCCGGGAGTTTCCGATACGAGATGTCCGCATAACGATTGCCATAGGCATCCTGGAACAGGATCAGCGGTCGATGGGAAAACAACGGCACATAAGCAGTCCCATTGGTCACAGGGAAGGCGTCTTCCCCCTCAATTTCCTCATAACAGACCACTACATACCGGATATTCGGATTCTTTACACGGATCCGGTACGATTTGAGAATGGACGGAAGCACACGGGCCACCCGTTCGTCAATCATCTCCCGGTAGATCATATGATCATACAACACTACAAGCTGCCGGGTGATGCGCGAATGCAGAAGCTGTTCCATCGTAAACTTCTCAATCTCCCGTTCATACTGCTTGTAAAGCGGCGTCTCCGGATTCATATAACGAATGATATTCACATAGAGTCTGGAACGACTCTCCTCATCCATATTCCTGTCGTAGGAAAAATACATCAGCACTTCCTTCGGCAGCAGGTACGGATAATCCCTTGGCAGTGCATACAGGAAATATTCATACAGCCGCGTCAGGCTGATCCCTGCCTCCAACGCCTTCCGATACCAGTCAAAGCAGCCTTCTTCTCTCCGGTCGCCCCGGATCAGAATACTGCAGACCGCACTGAGGATTGGCTTCTCCGCATACGTCTCATACAGAGTCTCAAACAGACGGCAGGCAACCCGGTTGTAATACTTCATCACTGTGGCCAGCTGCGCCGCCCGCAGCGCCAGATCATATCCCACCAGCTGCCGCCGCGCCGCAAAACAGAGTACCTGACGTTCAAAGCTCCCCAGCTTGCCAAGTAAAGCCGGATTCTCTTCGTATCGTTTCCATGCTTCCAGATAGAGCCACGGGCTATGACAGCCGCTGTCGAAATACTGTCTCAGCTGATCCAGTACATTCGACGGCTCCTCCGACAATTGCGGCTGCAGCTTCAACAGGATCAGATAAAGCCCCGCATGTTCATATTCTGAATCCGGATCCGCAATGGCGCGGTTCACCACACGGATAATCGCCTCTCTCTGTCCTTCCCGCTGTTCGACCAGATACAGCAGATACTGATGCGCACAATATAACACCCGTTTCTCCAACCGGTGCTGATTGATCTCACCACGGCAGCTTTCCAGAAGCTCTGCTGTCTTCTCCATATCCTGCCGCAGATACGCAAGCTCCGCCAGACGCAAAAGCACCGGTGCCGTGTCTCCGCCCTTCTCTCTCAGGGCCTCCAGCTCCTCCTCCATCTTCTCCGCAAGCGAACGTCTTTTCTGCTTCAATAATACCGGATCCGCATCGGCCGCCGTCTCGTAATCCAGCCGGTACGACAGATAACGGGCCAGTTCCGCCTGACCATTTCTGCGGCTGACCGCGCCCCGCTCCGCCCCTTCAAACGCCTCCACCGGCACAGAAAAACGATTCTTGACAGAAGAAATGCACACGGCTCCCAGATTCCTGCCCATATGCAGACGCCCCGGATTCATCACATAGCGAACCGTGCAGACGCCATTCTGAAAATCCTGTGAATGAAAACTCTTTTTCGGAATCTCGATGAAATCCCCCTCTGCGGACACATCAAACTGCACATATCCCCAGGTTTCCATCCATACTTCCAGCTCTGCCTCCTGCCGCTCTGTCAGGTTCTCATAGCGGCGTACCGTCTGATCGCATGTCAGACGCACCGGTTGCTTGACCCGCAGAGCAACCAGAAACTCCTCCATCTGATTCTGCCGGTTCAGACGGCTCCTCAGTCCGTCATACAAAGCCCGGACATGCAGATCCTGCATGAACGGCGCTTCCGTGAAATCCTGATATTCAAACAATCGCAGCGCCAGCTCCTGATCGGACTTCGCGAGCTGCGCGAAATCCGCCGGTTCCTTTAATCCCTCCAGCACTCTCCCGGACGCCCCCGGATCGATGGCAAAAGAAAAAGGCACCTTTTTCTCTCCGCCGTTTGTGACAAGATAAAAAGCACCCGCAATCACATCCTCCTTCGACAACTGCCTTCCGTCAACCTCGTATGTAATGTGATTGCGATTGCCTCCAAATGACTCATTATGAATGTGGACACGCATATTGGACGAGTACGCCAATCCTTTAATGAACCGGCCCTCCCTGTCCGACACAAACAGCTTGCCTCTGGTCACTTCGCCAGCCGGTATCGTATCTTCCACTGACTCCGGCGAAACAACAACCTCCGGGCGATCCGGATCCACAATCCCCTTCGCCAGGCGATTAATTCTCTCTCTCATTCCTTTTATCCTCAAAAAAAGTGGGCATCCACTTCATTTCCCCAAAATCCGACTGATATCCAACTAATAATATCATATTTTCACTTGATTTAAAAGGTGTAAATTGGTATGATTAAGAAAAAGTTAAAGGAAGAGAACGTAAGATGCTATCGGAACCGATGACCCTATACAAGCTGATGAATCTCTATATGCTCCGGCAGGTGAATTTTCCACTGACCAACTCTCAGCTGACCGATTTTTTCCTCCAGCACGAATATGCCAGTTACTTTACACTGCAGCAGGCTCTCAATGAACTGGCCGAAGCCGGGTTGATCCAGGTTGAATCCACCCACAGCACAACCCGCTACTCCATCACGCGGGAAGGGGAAGAGACTCTTGGGTTCTTCGGGAAGAACATCTCACCAGCCATCGTGCAGGATATGGATGCCTATCTGAAGGAGAATCGATTCCGTATGCGCGACGAAGTTGGCGTCATGTCCGATTATTACAAGTCAACCAGCCAGGATTACATCGTTCACTGTGAGGTACGCGAGGGCCGTGAACCTCTCATCAGCCTGAACCTCTCCGTGCCGGATGAGGAACAGGCGCGTTCCATGAGTGACCTCTGGAAAGAACAGAGTCAGGCCATCTATCAGTTCATCATGAAAGCGCTGATGGGAAGCGGCGAATAAAGGCAGAAAAGAGAAGCAGCCAGATCACTCCTGACTGCTTTTTTGTGCTATTCGTCATATCCGTTCGGATTGTTTTTCTGCCACCGCCAGGAGTCCTCACACATCTCCCGTATTCCGTTCTTCGCTCTCCACCCCAGTTCGTTCAGGGCTTTCGTCGGATCACAGTAGCACGCCGGTACATCACCGGCCCGACGTTCTTTAAAGACATAGTTAATCTTCAGATCGTTGGCCTCCTCAAAGGCATGTATCACATCAAGCACACTGTAGCCAATGCCGGTTCCCAGATTATAAATCCAGACACCGCCCGCTTCCCTGCTCATCTTGTCCAGCGCCTTCACATGGCCGTCCGCCAGATCTACGACATGAATATAATCACGGATGCAGGTTCCGTCTGGCGTATCATAATCATTGCCAAAGACGCCCAGGCACACCAGCTTGCCCACCGCCACCTGTGTAATATAAGGAAGCAGATTGTTCGGAATTCCCTTCGGATTCTCCCCGATCCGTCCGCTGCGGTGCGCTCCGATCGGGTTGAAATAGCGAAGTAGCATAACCTTCCACTCCGGATCCGCCGTATGCAGATCCGTCAGAATCTGTTCCAGCATTCCCTTGGTACGGCCATATGGATTCGTAATCTCTCCTTTCGGGCACTCCTCCGTAATCGGAACAAACGCCGGATTGCCGTAAACCGTCGCGGAAGAACTGAATACAATGCTCTTCACGCCATGGCGGCGCATCGCATCACACAGGATCAGCGTTCCGGTAATGTTGTTGTGATAATATTCCAATGGCTTGTACACCGATTCCCCCACTGCCTTCAGCCCGGCAAAATGAATCACAGAATCGATTCGTTCATTTTCAAATACCCGCTCCAGCGCTTCCCGATTCAGCAAATCTACCTCATAAAAAGTGACCCGTTTCCCGGTAATCTTCTCCACACGCGCAAGCGACTTTCTGCTGGAATTGCACAGGTTGTCCACGACAACCACATCATATCCCGCATTCAGAAGCTCCACACAGGTATGACTCCCGATGTATCCCGCGCCGCCTGTCACTAAAATCGTCGACATTGTGTCATCCTCCTTCAGTCCTGATTTTCCGACTTTGAACTTACCCCTATAGTATAGACGGGAACAGCAAAAAAAACAATGTGATCTTTTTCACAAAATAACAGAGTATTTTTTGCCATTTCCGTACATCCGCAGGTGATCATTCCAGCTTCTGTCTCAGCTTGCCGAGCGCCTTCTTCTCAATCCTGGAAACGTAAGACCGGGAAATTCCCAGTTCCGCGGCGATTTCCCGTTGCGTCTTCGGTTTTGTGCCAAAGAGGCCATAACGCAGCCGGATCACCGTCTGTTCCTGTTCCTTCAGAGACGAAGCAAAGGCCTCGCGCAATTCCTGAATGTTCTGATCGAGGATAATATCTTCAATCGCTTCCCGGTTCTCCGTCTCAATCACATCGACCAGGCTGACCGCCTCCCCGTCCTTGTCTGTCCCGATCGGTTCATACAGGGATACTTCCCTGGAATATTTTTTCCCCGCACGAAGCAGCATAAGGATCTCATTTTCGATACATTTTGCCGCATAAGTGCCAAGCCGGGATCCCCGTTCCGGCCGGAAAGTCCCGACCGCCTTGATCAGTCCAATCGCCCCGACCGACAACAGATCGTCCATATCATAATCCGTGTTCTGATATTTCTTCGCCACATGGGCTACCAGTCTCAGATTCCGCTCAATCAAAGTGCTTCTCGCATCCTGGTCGCCGTTTGCCGCGCGCTCCAGGCACTCCCGTTCTTCGCCGGGTGTCAATGGTTTGGGAAATGTGTTCAAACGAAAGCCGCCTAAAAGCTAAACTTACCTTCAGTTTATGCTTTTGGCGGCTTTCTGGTGCTTTTACAATTATTTCCTCTTCCCGATCAATGATGGAACAGGCGAATGCCGGTAAAGGCCATCGCAATCCCGTACTTATTGCAGACCTCGATTACGTTGTCGTCGCGCACGGAACCGCCTGGCTGCGCGATGTATTTCACGCCGCTCTTGTGTGCCCGCTCGATGTTATCTCCAAACGGGAAGAACGCATCGGAGCCGAGTGCCACATCCTGCATCTGATCCAGCCAGGCCCGCTTCTCTTCCTTCGTGAAGACCGGCGGTTTTACCCGAAAGGTTTTCTCCCACTGTCCGTCTGCGAGAACATCCATGTATTCTTCTCTGATGTAGACGTCGATTGCGTTGTCGCGGTCGGCCCGCTTAATCCGGTCGATAAACGGCAGATTCAGCACCTGTGGCGCCTGCCGGAGGAACCAGTTGTCCGCCTTCTGACCCGCCAGCCTCGTACAGTGAACGCGGGACTGCTGACCGGCGCCGATGCCGATTGCCTGTCCATCCTTCACATAACAGACCGAATTCGACTGCGTATATTTTAACACGATCAGCGACACCACCAGATCGATTTTCGCCTGCGGCGGAAGTTCCTTATTCTCCGTCACCACATTCGCAAGCAAGTCTTCATTAATATCCAGATTATTCCGGCCCTGCTCAAAGGTTACGCCGAATACCTGCTTGTGCTCGATCGGATCCGGCACATAATCCGGGTCGATCTGAATGATGCAGTAATTGCCGTTCTTCTTGGATTTCAGAATCTCCAGCGCCTCCGCGTCATAGCCAGGGGCAATCACGCCATCCGACACCTCCCGTTTGATCAGCCGTGCCGTATCCACATCGCAAGTGTCCGACAGAGAAATAAAATCGCCAAAGGATGACATCCGGTCCGCGCCCCGCGCCCGTGCATATGCGCTGGCAAGCGGAGACAATTCGCCCATATCGTCCACCCAGTAAATTTTTGCCAGTGTATCACTTAAGGGCAGGCCAACCGCCGCGCCCGCCGGGGACACATGCTTAAAGGATGTCGCCGCCGGGAGTCCGGTCGCCGCTTTCAGCTCCTTCACCAGCTGCCAGCCGTTCAATCCGTCCAGCAGATTGATATAGCCGGGTCTGCCGCTTAAGACCGTGATCGGCAGATCCCTTCCACCCTCCATGAATATCTTTGCCGGTTTCTGGTTTGGGTTGCAGCCATATTTCAGTTCCATCTCATTCATCCGTTTTTCCTCCTTGCATCTGCCAGTCTGGCTGATTTCGCATCCTTTACTGGTTTTTGTTTACGATTCTTGTCTCATATTTCCCGCTTGCAATATCTATGTAACGCACAAACAGCGAAACCTTATTATCCTCGTTCAGACTTGACCAGAGAAGCGCCGTCAGCCCGTCGATATCATCCGCAATCTCCACCCGTTTCGGCTCACCCTCAAAACTGGGAAGCGGGTTTCCGTCATGCATATAAGTATGGATGAAATGTCCCTCTCCCGCCGCCGGATTTTCATATGCGTAGGTAAAACGATGACAGGAATCCGGGTTCCCTTCGTTGCTCTTTAAGATCGACAGCGCATAATTGTAGCGGCCGTTCTCCACATGCATAATTCCGGAAATACGGGGCGTATAATTCGGTCCATCCGGCTCAAAACAGCGGGAACGCAGCGTCTGCTCAAAGGTCATCTGCTGATCCATCCCCTCATAAATCGTATCCGTCTGATCGCCATTCGTGACGATCGTCTTGTTACCCAGCACACGCACCGGTGCATAGATAATCAGACTGGGATCCTGAAGCTTCGCCGGATCAAACGCCTGCGTCCGGATCCCCTCGCCATCCTCCACAAACACACGGTTGCGGGAATTTTCACTCCTGCCCATGATAAAATATGCGGCCACCGCTTTCTTCCCATCCGCAGATTTTCCGATCACGATACCGCGGCCCGGATACGCGTTGCCCTTCAGTTCCTCTCTCAGAGACAATCTGTCCATACATACTCCTTTCCAAAAAACGTCTTTTCTTACGGTTTCTCCCAGTACAAGGTACCTTCCCTTCGCTCCCTCAGCGCCAGATCGATATCATAGAGATATTCCAGGCAGGAGAAGGTCTTGCTGATCACGGATTTCAGACGCAGGAATTCGCTCTCGCTGCGCGGAGCCTGCTTCACACCATACGCAATACAGGCAATTTCCAGAACCGTCATCCGCCCGCGGCCGTAATCCAGAATCCGCCGGATCATATCGGTCTTATCCAGATAGGAAAAAACAATCCGATCCACGACCCGGCCCACAGCCCGGATGGCTTCCCGATGTGCCGGCAACAGCAGACAGTCGGCCAGTTCTGTCTTAAAACGGGCAAGCGAATCAAAATATCCCTGCAACAGATGCTCGTCCGCATAGGACGTCGCCACGATCGAGACTATCCCATCGATCACCTGATCCGCACAGAAGACCAGACGCTTTTCCCTGTCATACAGTCCCATCTGCCCGTAAGTATGACCCTTGAGCGGCAAAGCCTCCAGATGGTATCCGCCATAACAGAAGAACTGGCCCTCACGAACCGGCTGATAAGGAAAATCGCGAATCTCAAACGACCGCTCAAAATCGTCGGTGATTCCCTGCCCTGTCTGCTCGAACATCTCTCAGAGTTCCGGCCTCATCTCCGGCGAAATTCCGATTGTCCGCAGGACCTCCGCCCTCCCTTCGCGGAATGGAAGGGAATGACTGTAATAAAGGCAGTCATAACTGTGCCGCTCCTCCTGGGGGTTCATAAACAGCCTGGCCCCTTTCCGGGCAAACTCCGACGCCAGCCCACAGTGATCCGTGTGCTTGTGAGTCAGGAAAATATCCAGGTTCCGAACGTCAATTTCCAGCTCATACAGGGCTGCCTCCAGATCCCGCATGCATGACCTTCTGCGAAAACCCGCGTCTACCATCAGGCTCCGCTGCCCGTTCCGTCCGGGAATAATAAAAATCCGCATCTCGCTGACTCCGCTGGATTCGCCTCCGTACAGCTTTACCTCGAACACACCCGGCACTCGTTCGATCATCTCCGGTCAACCTCCTCCCGATTCCCCGGCTTAACCCATATCAGTGTATCATAAAGTTCTCAAAAAGAAAATACCCAGTTGCCGGTCAGAAAGTCGATAAAAAAACAGTAGCATTTCGAAAAAGAATCCGCTATAATAGGGAACGAATCAGATGATACGCTGTCCGGATGGCCATGAGTCATACAGGCAGCCGATGTCTCTGAACAGTTACCTTACTACTAATATAAGGAGACGCAACTATGAGACACATGTTAAACCCTCTCGATTTTTCTGTGGAAGAAATCGATGATCTGTTGTCCCTGGCGATGGACATCGAACACAACCTTCCAAAATATGCCCATGTATGTGACGGCAAAAAACTTGCGACCCTGTTTTATGAACCAAGTACCAGAACCCGGCTAAGCTTTGAATCGGCGATGTTGAATTTAGGTGGGAGCGTACTTGGTTTTTCTTCCGCCGATTCCAGTTCCGCTGCCAAGGGAGAGAGCGTCTCGGATACGATTCGCGTCATTTCCTGCTATGCGGATATCGCAGCCATGCGCCACCCCAAAGAGGGCGCTGCGCTTGTCGCAGCTCAGAAATCCGGTATCCCGGTCATCAATGCCGGAGACGGCGGCCACCAGCATCCAACGCAGACGCTGACTGACCTTCTGACCATCCGTTGCCTGAAGGGACGCCTGGACAACCTGACCATTGGACTCTGCGGCGACCTGAAATTCGGCCGCACGGTTCATTCTCTGATCAACGCGATGGTGCGCTACCCGAATATTCGTTTCGTGCTGATCGCACCGGATGAGCTGAGGATTCCCAGCTATATCTGTGAAAATGTACTCTGTGCCAACAACGTTACCTTCACCGAGGTCGGCAATCTCGACGCGGCGATGCCGCTCCTGGATATTCTGTACATGACCCGTGTCCAGCGGGAGCGCTTCTTCAACGAGGACGATTACATCCGTCTGAAAGACTGCTACATTCTCGACCGGAAAAAGATGAAACTGGCAAAGGAAGACATGTTCGTCCTCCATCCGCTCCCTCGCGTCAACGAGATCTCCGTGGAAGTGGACGACGACCCAAGGGCAGCCTACTTCCGCCAGGCACAGTATGGCGTGTATGTGCGGATGGCTCTAATTATGACATTACTGGGGGTGGAAAAACCATGTTGAATATCAGCGGATTGACGGAGGGCGTTGTCCTCGATCACATTCAGGCCGGAAGAAGCCTGGACGTATACTATCATCTCGGTCTGGACAAGCGGGACAGTGAGGTCGCCATCATCAAAAATGCCCACAGCAACAAAATGGGGCGCAAGGATATCATCAAAATCGACGGTCCGGTTGACAATCTGGATCTGACCATTCTGGGCTATATCGACCACAATATTACGGTCAATATCATCAAGAACAGCCAGATCGCTGAGAAACGGACGCTCAAGCTGCCCAAGAAAATCACGAACGTGATTCAGTGCCGGAATCCGCGCTGCATCACCTCCATTGAACAGGAACTGCCGCATGTTTTTGTTCTTACGGATGAGAAAAAGGAAGTTTATCGCTGCCTGTACTGCGAGGAGAAATACGAGAAGCACTGAGTTCCTGTCATACAAAAAGAACGTGCAGCGCGCCCATCGTATCATGAGCGTTCTGCACGTTCCGGTATCTTAGCGCTCAGCCATCGCCTTCGATTCGGTTTCGGCTTCGCTGAGTTTCTGCGTGATATATTTTTCCATTTCTTCTTTGGGAATGCCCAGGGGAATCTGCAGTTCGGAATACAGATAATCTTCTGCCATACGCAGATACTTCTCATCCGTCGAGGTGATCTTCTTGCCCTGCGCCGTGCGTTCCAGCCTCCGCAGATAAAGTGTCTTAATGATCCGGATCCAGTCTCTGGAATCACAGGTTTTCAGGCATTCTCTGTATCGTTCCTCGCGTGCCTTTTCATTGGTAATCCAAAGGCCCTCAATCTTCGGCATCTCATCGATCAGACGAGTGGCTTCCTCCCTGGTCATCACTCTCCTCATCAGCGTTTTCTGGTTATCAACCGGAGTAAAGATCCTGCCGCCCTTCTGACTCATCGGAGCAAGGACATAATACAAACGGTCCCTTGGCACCCCGACCATATCCATGGTCGTAATGTCTTCTACCAGACACACGCCTGACGCTCCATAAACGATATACTCACCTTTTTCAAACATGCACACACTTCCTTTTCAATCATGCCGACAGTACCATTTATATTTTACCAGAAAATGAGAAGTGTTTTCTAATGTTTTTTTCAATTTTTCAAAAATTTCGTGTTTTTTACCATGCCAGGATTCCTTTTTCTGTAAAAAAATGATGATTATTTTCCTGCATCCTGGTCATTCATTTAAAAAATTCGTGGCCATCATACTGAAACAGATAGGTCAGACTGCCATCAAACCACCGGACATTCCCCGACTGTGACACCCCGCGATTCATAAAATACAAAGCGCCGTCCGAGTAATCCTCTCCTGCCAAAGCGCGATCCACCGCTTCCACCGTCTCATCCGAAACATGGCAGCGATTGATGCTTCCGTTCCCAACCGGCGAGAACTGATTTTTCTGATACACCACATCGGTAATGACATCTGGAAATTCATTATCCCTCACCCGGTTGATGACCACATTCGCCACCAGAATCTTTCCCTTCATATCACAGACGCCTGCTTCCGCCTGTACAATCCGGGTCAGGACCTCGTAATCCTGATCGGAATAGCGGACAACCGCTGCCGCCTGACGCGCCTCTTCCTCGGCAAGGAGTCGTTCTTCCTCGGCACGCTGTTGCGCGATTCTGCGAATTTCTTCTTTGTTTTTCCGGATAGCCGTCTGTCTTGCCGACCGCATTTCCTGCTCTCTCTCCACACTCCTGGCAAGGGTGGCGCCCACCAGCTGACGCCCGCGCTGCCGGTTTTCCGAATTGACAAGATGAAATGGTATGTTTGCTTGCGTAAGCAGAACAGTTCCTTCTGTTTCTGTCTCTTCTTCCACGATCGGATCGACTTCCTCCTGTAAAGAAGCAGCGCCGGCATATGCCGTCAATGCATTTCGGCCACCGCCGGAAAACACACCGCAGGAAAACGACAACACTGCGATGACTGCGGTTCCGGTCATCAGAATCGCAGACGTCCGGTGCATCCGCTTCGTCACACTGACCGTCCTCGCAGTCAGTGTATGCATCAGCCGACAGAAAGACTGAAGGAACGAGCATATTGTAAGCATAGATACTCTCCTCTTCTTTCCCTTTCCTGGACTTTTGTCCAGTCCATCCACGGTGAAACCCTTCTGTTCACCTTGCGGCATAATCCCGGTTCAAATATCGCAATCCCAAAAAAATCCAAAATATTTGTCGAAAGTGGGATGGATGACCAAAAAAATGCCTCTTTTTATGCTTCGTGGGTTATTATAGTGGGAGAAGCATCCGCTTGTCAATAAGAAATTCACACTTTTGTTACAACTGTTTGCCTAAATCTTAACATTTTGTAACATTTTAGCGATTGTGTCTGAGATTACTCCTCTTTATTGCCTGTATTTTGTGTATCTTTTTTCTTCATTTGTTACATACTTATTTCATTTTTGTTACTTTTTTATCTGCAGGACGAACAGGCGGGAGACAGCGTCTTGCCATCTCCCGCTCAAATCCACTCAATCGACCGTCAGGCTGGCAAAGGTTGCCTGCGTATAGGCTCTCAGCGCTTCCGGCTCCAGAAAAATCTGTGCGCCGCGCATCCCTCCGCTCACCGCAATCCGGTCAAACAGAACCGCTGTTTCTTCTATATAAGTAGGGAACTTCTTCTTCATTCCGATCGGAGAACAGCCCCCGCGAATATAACCGGTAACCGGAAGCAGATCCTTCATCGGAATCATCTCAACCTTCTTATCTCCGGCCACTTTCGCTGCCTTCTTCAGATCCAGTTCCTCCGCCACCGGAATGCAGCATACCAGGTAGCCATTTTTTTCGCCCTTCAGAACCAGTGTTTTAAAGACGCTGTCTACGTCCTCCCCCAACAATTCGGCGGCATGAACGCCCGACAAATCCTGTTCGTCGACTTCATACTCTCGTGCTTCGTAGGCGATTCCCGCCGCATCCAGAAGACGCATCACGTTCGTCTTCTCTGATTTCTGTGCCTTCATCGCTGTCCCTCCGCCTGCCTTACGCCCGCGTCGTAATCGTCCCGGTCAGCGCACAGAGAGCCGCGGTTCTGGGCGAAGCCAGATAGATTTCCACCTTCGAAGTTCCCATCCGTCCCAGGAAATTCCGGTTGTTCGTTGCAACCACACGTTCGCCGTCGCTTAAAATACCGCCGGCACGCCCGCAGCAAAGACCACAGCCCGGATGAGTCACGATTGCCCCGGCCGCAATCAGAGTCCGCAGAATACCCTGCCGATCCGCCTGCTCGTAAATCATTCGGCTCGCCGGTGTCACGATCAGGCGTATAAAGGGAGCAATTTGCTTTCCCTCCAGGACCTCGGCCGCCGCAGCCAGATCCTCCAGCCGCCCATTCGTACAGGAACCAATAAAGACCTGGTCAATCGGCGTTCCCTCCAGTTCACTTACGTTGCGGATCCGGTCCACCTGCGACGGGCATGCCATAACCGGGGCAAAATCCTCCGCCCGATAATGAAGTGTCCTACAGTAAACCGCATCCGCGTCTCCTGTCAGTCCCTTCTGGAAATCCGACAGTTCCACTCCGCAGTATTCCGCCGTCTTCTCATCCGGCGTAAACAACGCACACTTCGCCCCGGCCTCAATCGCCATATTCGCCATGGTCATCCGGCTGGCAACTGTCATCTGATCCACCGTCGAACCGGTAAATTCCAGTGCCCGGTACGTTGCTCCATCTGCTCCCAGATCGCCAATCAGCCGCAGAATCACGTCCTTGGACATGACGCCCTCCGGCAACTCGCCTTCGATCTCCACGCGAATGGTCTCCGGAACCTTCACCCACAATGTTCCTGTGCCGAGGATCGCCGCCATCTCCGTATAACCGATGCCGGTTGAAAATGCGCCGACGCAACCGTAGGTCGTCGTGTGACTGTCCGTTCCGAATACCACATCTCCCGGTTTCACATACCCGGCTTCCGTCATCAGCTGATGGCAGATACCGTCGCTGCGGTGAACATTTGAAATCTCCTGTTCTTTGGCGAACGCATCTCCCACACGATAATGCCGGGTATCATCCTGCTGACTCGCCGGTACCAGATGATCATAAATCATCACCACTTTATCCGGATCCCAGACCTTCCGGAAGCCCATTTCCTGAAACTTACCCACGATAAACGGCATCATAATATCATCCAGCATCACGCGATCCACATTTGCGGTCACGATTTCGCCCGGCCTGACGCTTTCCCTTCCGATGTTGCGTGCGATGATCTTCTCAATAATCGTCTGTCCCATGCTCACGCCTCCAGTCCGTTGCGGCGGCGCATCGCCTTCACCAGACCGCCCGCGTTTATGATTTCCACCAGATTATCCGGCAGAGAATGAATCGGATACCGTTTTCCCTGATACTCGATATCCTGATTGACCGTCACCGCAATCGTATCGCCTTCCTTCACGTCATCATACAGATCCGGCTGCTCAATCAGCAGCAGACCATTGTTGATCGCGTTGCGAAAGAAAATCCGGGCGAACGACTTCGCGATCACACAACGGATTCCCAGCGCCTTTACAACCTCCGGCGCCTGTTCGCGGGAAGAACCGCAGCCAAAATTCTTTCCCGCTACAATGATGTCGCCCGAACCGATCTTCCCCGCCAGCTCCGGACGCAGCGGAGAAAAACCATACGGTTTCATCTCATCAATTGTTTTTAACGCCAGGTACTCGGTTGGAATGATAATGTCCGTATCGATATCATTCCCCAGCACCCAGACCTTCCCGGTAAAATGCTCCATATCCACTTCTCCCCGCCTGTTTACAGCATATCTGCCGTGCAGATCTCGCCCCGAATCGCGGATGCCGCTACTGTTGCCGCAGAACCCAGATATACCTTCGAACTCGGATGCCCCGCACGTCCCTTAAAGTTTCTTGTACCTGTACTGATCAGTACCTCATTTTCCCCGATCACACCCTGGCAGCTGCCCCAGCAGACGCTGCAGTTCGGGTTCATCACGATCGCGCCGCTCTCCATGAATGTCTGCAAAAGCCCCTCTTCCATTGCCTGCAGATAGACCTCCTGGCTCGCCGGTACAACCAGGAAGCGGACATGATCCGAAACCTTACGCCCCTTCACAATCGCCGCGCCAACCCGCAGTTCATCAATCCGGCCATTGTTACAGGAGCCAAGGAAGGCTTCGTCGATCCGCACGCCGCAAACCTCTGTCGCCGGCGCCAGCGCATCCACGAAATCCGGCTTCGCTACCACCGGGACGATTTCGGACAAATCAAAGGTGTACTCTCTCTCGTAAACTGCATCCGGATCACTTGCAAATACCGCCTTGGGTTCTCTCCCCCGCGCCCGCAGATATTCCAGCGCAATCTCATCTGCCTCAAAAATCGCCGTCTTCGCACCGGCCTCCACCGACAGGTTACACAGCACCATATGGTCATTGACACTTAACGTCTTCGCACCGGGACCCGTAAATTCCATTACCTGATAATTCACCCCGTTCGCTCCGATCGTACCGATGATCGTCAGCATCAGGTCGCGCGGGTACACACCCTCCCGCAGTTTTCCCACCAGATTAAATTTCACCGTCTCCGGCGCCAGTACCCAGGAAGTGCCCGTCACCATTCCATAAAGAAGATCAGTGCAGCCAACGCCGGTGCCAAACGCTCCCAGCGCACCATATGTGCAGGTATGGCTGTCCGCGCCGAAAATCAGCTCACCCGGACGGACATAGTGCTCCATCATGATCTGATGGCAGACTCCCTTTCCTTCCCAGAAGTCAATCTGATGCTCACGCGCAAAATCTCTCATCTTTTTCTGCGAAGCCGCCGTCTTCGGGCTGTCTGATGGCACATTATGGTCCACAATGAAGACCATCTTCTTCGTGTCCGCGATGTGCGGATTTTTCAGCCGATTGTAATACATATCTACCGTCAGATGCGTCGTGCCGTCATTGCTCATCATCCGGTCCAGACTGACCGTGTAAATATTTCCCGCCTTCGCCTCCGGCACACCGGCCGCGAGGGCAATGATCTTCTCCGCAATTGTCATTCCCATAATCAGTCCTCCTTGTTCAGGGAAGCAATCAGACCACCCTGGCTCAGAATATTCTGCATATACTCCGGCAGCTTCGTGCATGTGTAAGCGACCCCACCGGTCACCGCGACTCCGTCTGACAAAGACAGATCCATCTCATCTCCGGTCTGCACAACGTCCGGCAGCTCCTTGCACACAATCACCGGCAGGCCGATGTTGATCGCATTCCGGTAAAAAATCCGTGCAAAGGATTTCGCCACAACTGCCTGCACACCCAGCGCTTTCAGAACGCTCGGCGCCTGCTCCCTCGATGACCCGCAGCCGAAATTCTCTCCGCCAACCACATAATCCCCCGGCCGCACCTTGTTGGGAAAATCCGGATCCAGCGACTCAAAGGCATGCACCTTCATCTCATCGACATTCGGAAGCAGCAGATACTGAGACGCAATAATCTGGTCCGTATCCAGGTCATTGTGAAATTTAAAAATCTTGCCCACTGACATATTCCTATCTCCTCCTGCATATGTTACTGTCCGCACAGCGGAAACATTATGGAAGTCATTATATCATTTCCGCGTGGCGAATATCAAATAGATAATACTCATGCTAATCATAACCCGCTGTTATGAATTTCTCCGCCCAGGCACATGGGATGATTGCGGGAAATTTTGATTTCAGCTATTGTTTTCCTTTTTTTTATCCGTTATACTGAAACCATGTCAGAAAAAACAGCCGCACCGCAGCGCGAATGCAGCCGTTGCCAGAACGATTCAGTGAAACGGGGGACATCCATGGACCAGAATTTATCGCAATACCGCATTTTCTATGCCGTCGCCAAAGCCGGCAACATTTCAAAAGCCGCCAAGGAACTCTATATCAGCCAGCCGGCGATCAGCAAATCCGTCAGCAAGCTGGAAGACAGTCTCAACACGACTCTGTTCACCCGCAATTCCCGCGGCGTTCAGCTGACTGAGGAGGGACGGATTCTCTATGAACACACGAAAGCCGCCTTTGAGCAGCTGACACAGGGCGAACAGGAGCTGAAACGAATCCGCGAGTTTCACCTCGGCCATATCCGCATTGGAGTCAGCAATACGCTTTGTCGCTTCATTATGGTAAACTACCTAAAGAATTTCATTGAGAAATATCCCCATATCCGGATTTCCATTGCCAGTCAGTCCACGATCCATACGATTTCCATGCTGGAAAATGAGCAGATTGACATCGGTCTGGTCGCCAGACCCAGCGTCCATCGGAACCTGAGCTTTCTGCCGGTGATGGACATCGAAGATATCTTTGCCGCCACGCCCAGCTACCTGGAAAATCTGAGACTGCGCGAAGGGAGAGACTGCGATGTATTTCAGGTTGGAAATATCATGCTCCTGGACAAGAATAACGGGACCAGGAAATACATCGACGACTACATGGCTGTCAGCAATATCACCGCCAACAGCCTGTTAGAGGTAACCACGCTGGATCTGCTGATCGAATTCACCCGCATCGGTCTGGGCATCGGAAGCGTCATCAAAGAATTCGTCCGCGACGACCTTGACAGCGGCCGTCTCGTCCAGCTCCGCCTGGACACGCCAATCCACAAACGGACGATTGGTTTTGCCTGGCAGCCGAACCGCAGTTCACGGGCCCTTGAAACCTTTATCCATTTCTGCGAGCAATACCGCCAGGATGGCTCCGACGGTGTTTTCTCGCAGACATAAGTCAATATCGACTTGTTTCTTGTCAAGAAACGGTCTGGATAATACTTCCTTTATGCCTTATGATATGGACGTGACGGTGATAAGCCGTTTTTGATACCTGATCAACAAGGACTTTTTATTCCATATCAGATACATGATTTTCATGCAAAGGAGGTATGAACCATGGATAAACTGACATTAACGATTCGAAAGCAGAAAAATATTGCTCTGATTGCACACGATGGCAAAAAGAAAGAACTGATCGCGTGGTGCAAGGATAACAGGGAAATTCTTTCCAGACATTTTCTGTGCGGCACCGGAACGACCGCCCGCATGATCACCGAAGCCACGGAGCTGCCGGTCAAGGGCTTCAACAGTGGTCCCCTCGGCGGCGACCAGCAGATCGGCGCACGGGTCGTCGAAGGAAAGGTTGATATCATCATCTTCTTTTCCGATCCGCTGGAAGCGCAGCCGCATGACCCGGACGTCAAGGCGCTGCTGCGTATCGCCCAGGTATATGATATCCCGATTGCAAACAACCGGGCCAGCGCCGACTTTCTGATCACTTCCCCGTTCATGGATGAGGAATACAACCACGAAGTGATCAATTTCCAGCAGAATATTGAAAAACGAGCCAAAAAGCTTGATAAGAGCAAGTAACCATAGCAGAGAAAAAGGACAGGAGCTGCCACCGACAGCTCCTGTCCTTTTCTCTGCGGAAGATTCTCTCCGCCATTATTCTTCGATGACGCGGATTCCCAGTTCCTCCAGCTGTTTCTGATCGACCGGAGTGGGAGCTTCCGTCATCAGACAGGACGCATCCTTGACCTTCGGGAACGCAATGACCTCACGGATGCTGTCGCATCCGGCCATCAGCATGGCGACACGATCCAGGCCATAGGCGAGACCGGCATGCGGCGGAACCCCGTAGCGAAACGCCTCAAGCAGGAAACCGAATTGCTCCTGTGCCTTCTCCGGTGTGAAACCAAGCACTTCAAACATCTTCGACTGGATATCCGATTGATGGATTCTTACCGAGCCCCCGCCCAGTTCCGTTCCATTCAGCACGATATCATATGCCTTTGCCCGCACAGCGCCCGGATCGGAATCGATCAGGTGCCAGTCTTCATCCATCGGCATGGTAAACGGATGATGCATCGCCACATAACGTCCCTGCTCCTCGGAATATTCCAGAAGCGGGAATTCCGTCACCCACAGGAAACGGAAATCATCCTTCTTCAACAGGCCGCGCTGTCTCGCAATCTCCAGCCGGAGAGCGCCAAGCACATCCCAGACGACCTTATTCTGATCAGCCGCAAAGAGCAGCAAATCGCCCGGTTTGCCGTCCATCGCCTTCACCAGGGCATCGGTCTGCTCCGGCGTCATGAATTTCGCAAACGACGATTTGATCTCGCCGTCCTCATGAATCGCCAGCCAGGCCAGTCCCTTCGCGCCGTATCCCTTCGCGTATTCCACCAGAGCGTCAATCTTCTTTCTGGGTCTTCCTCCCTCTCCCTCCGCATTGATGCCGCGAACGGTTCCTCCATTCTCCAACGCGCTCCGGAACACGATAAAATCGACATCCTTCACCACGTCGGATACGTTCACCAGTTCCATGCCAAAACGCAGATCCGGCTTGTCAGAGCCAAACCGGTCCATTGCCTCCTGCCAGGTCATCCTCGGAATCGGCAGCGGAACATCGACGCCCAGCAGCTCCTGAAACAGCTTGTGAATCAGGCGCTCATTCACATCCAGCACGTCGTCCACATCCACAAAGGAAAGTTCCATATCGATCTGCGTAAATTCCGGCTGGCGGTCCGCCCGCAGATCCTCGTCCCGGTAACAGCGCGCAAGCTGGAAATAGCGGTCATAACCGGAACACATCAGAAGCTGCTTGAAAAGCTGCGGAGACTGGGGCAGCGCATAGAACGAACCCGGATGCACACGGCTCGGTACCAGATAATCCCGTGCTCCCTCCGGCGTACTCTTGATCAGAGTCGGCGTCTCGATCTCCAGAAACCCTTCCTCCGCCAGGAACTGACGCGTCAGAATCGCGATCTTGCTCCGCAGGATCAGATTCCTCTGGATATCCGGACGGCGCAGATCCAGATAGCGGTATTTCAAACGCAATTCTTCTTTCGTGCGGGAATTCTCCTCAATCGGGAAGGGCGGCGTCTCTGATTCGGACAGGATCCGCAGACTCTCTGCCCGGACCTCAATCGCGCCGGTTACCAGATTCTGGTTCGTCTCCCCGAGACGGGCTTCCACCCGTCCGACCACCGCGATAACAAATTCACTCCGCAGCTTCGTCGCCTTCTCGAACGCTTCTGCTCCGCAATCGGACTCTTCGAAAATGATCTGCAGGATACCAGAGCGATCTCTTAAGTCTGTGAAAATAATACCGCCTTTGTTCCTGCTTTTCTGCACCCAGCCCATTACGGTCACTTTCTGACCGATGCTGGCCGCCGTCACCTCTGTACATCTGTGGGACCGTTTCAGTCCCAGCATTGACTCTGCCATGATTCTCTGTCTCCTTTACTTCAACGCTTCCCGGTAAAATTCCACGAACTCAGTGTAGCCCTCCTTCTCGAGCTGCTCCTTCTGGAACTTTTTATTCTTATTCATCTGTGAGAGAAGCACCTGCGTGCCGCTCTTGCGTTCCTCCATCGCCTGCCGCACAATCTGGCGGAAACGCGTCGGATCCATATTCTTCTCGACCAGATATGCCTTCTTCCGAACTCCGCTGTCAAAACGCCCACCCTGATCCATCAGGATCGTGATGATCCGTTCAAATCCGATTGAAAACCCGCAGGCCGGTGTGTCCTGTCCGGTAAACTTTCCAATCATCCTGTCATAACGACCGCCACCCGCAACGGAGCCGCCGAAGCCTTCCATCGAAACTTCAAAGATTGTCCCCGTATAATAAGACATACCACGCACCAGCGTCGGGTCAAACCGCAGCTGGAACGCAGTCTCCGACACCTCAAGAACCGTATCCATAATCCCGGCCAGTCCCTCCGTCACGCTCCGGTCCATGGTATCTGCCAGCGTCTCGCCAAGCATACATACGCCCTCTGCGTCACCCGTCACCTCAGACAACAGCTTCGCATACGCTTCCACACACGTCGCTTCGTGTCCGGCGTCAAGAAGTTCTGCCTTCACGCCGTCCATGCCAATCTTGTCCATCTTGTCCAGTGTGATAAAGACCTGATCCAGCGCACTTTCTGCGAAACCACAATGCAGCGCCATTCCTCTGAGAATCCGGCGGTCATTGATTCGCACCACAAACGCATTGTCCGGACAGATCCGTCCCAGCGCTGTTGTCGTAGCAAGGATCAGCTCAATCTCCGCCATGCTCGTCGCATCCCCCAGGATATCAATGTCGCACTGGGTAAACTGACGGAAGCGCCCCTTCTGCGGGCGATCCGCTCTCCACACGCTTCCCATCTGGAGCGCCTTAAATGGAGAAGGAAGCACTGCCTTGTTGTTGGAATAATATCTGGAAAGCGGCACCGTCAAATCATAGCGCAGACCGCTGTCTGTCAGATCAATCTCTGATTCCGCGGTCTCCAAATTCAGCTTCTCGCCGCGCTTCAGAATCTTGAAAATCAGCTTTTCATTGTCTCCGCCCTGTTTGCTTGTCAGATTCTCGATGTGCTCCACGCACGGCGTCTCAATCTGCGTAAATCCAAAACGTTCATATGTCTCCCGAATCTGCTGTGTCACATAATTCCTCACCTGCATCTCATCAGGAAGGATATCTCTCATGCCGGTAACCGGCTTCTTCTTTAATGCCATAACCTGTTTCTCCGCCTTTGTTTATTTGCCTGTTTTCCGTTCAATCCATGCCATTATACTATCCCGTTCTTTAAAATGCAACGGTTTCTTCACAGGATGCGTTCCTTGCGGGCAATCATCTCATCGATGCGGGCAATATACTGGCCGACGTCTTTTACGGTTTCCGCACGCTCAATACGATTCTCTGCCGGATGGACACGCTTTGTGGTGGTTCCCGCACCACAGCCAATAATCGTCTGTCTTTCCTCCATAATCAGCACATTGTAAATGCAGGCCTTTCCCGGCGCCGCATAGCCGACATTTTCAAAATTCCCTGCCATATTTTTCTGACGATAGAGATAATAAGGCAAAAGCCCCATTTCCCGCGCACAGCGCGCCGTCAGGTCAATCATCTCCTGTGTGTTCGTAATCGTTAAATCCTTATAGACTTCCCGCATCGTGTTCAGTCTCGCCGCCCGTTTGATTGCCAGTGAATGAACGGTCAGACTGTCCGGGGCAAGCGCTTTCACCGCCTTCATGGTCGCACGCACATCGTCCATCCCTTCCTCCGGAAGACCAATGATCAGATCCATGTTAATATTATCAAAGCCCATCTCCCGTGCCAGATGGAAACGGTCAATGACGTCCTCTACCGTATGCCGCCGTCCGATCAGCCGCAGGGTCTCCTCTTTCATCGTCTGCGGGTTGATGGAAATGCGGGTAACGCCATGTTTCTTCAGAACCGCCAGCTTCTCCGCGGTAATGCTGTCCGGCCGCCCCGCCTCCACGGTAAATTCCTTCACGGCAGACAGATCAAAGGTCGTTTCCAGCCTGCGAATCAGGATATCCAGATCCTCCGGCGAAAGCGAAGTTGGCGTCCCTCCGCCAAAATAGACCGTATCCAGTGTACAGCCCCGTTTCTTTGCGGCCACATAGTCCAGTTCCTGAAACAGCGCCTGCAGATATTCCCCGGTCCTGCTCTGCCACTTCGCAATCGGATAGGAGGTAAACGAACAGTACAGGCAGGTCGTCGGACAAAACGGTATGCCGATGTACAGGCTGTAACCATTCCGGTAATCCAGCCGCAAAAGCAGCTCCCGCTCCCGCTTCGCAATCTCAATAGCCAGCGACGTTTTCTCCCTGCTGGCATAATAATCTTCGCGCATCAGACGGCTGATCCGCGCCTCGTCCCAGCCGTCATCAAACTTTGTCATTGCAATCTTCGTCGGCCGAATCCCGGTCAGCGCACCCCAGGGCATCTGTCTGCCGGTGTACAGCATCAGAAGGACATAAAGCCGTCGTTTGATCCGGTTCTTTGTATCATGCCGGTCGTCATCATAATCCACATCCAGCACATCGCTCCGTTTCGCCGCCTCAATCTCCATCTCCGTTACCGGATCCGGATCGGCGACCGGGACACCCTGTTCCGGATTCCAGATCCGGCCAGCCATCTTCTGACCGGCACATTCCACCCATGCGCCGCCTTCCATTCTGCTTTCGATCAGATAAAGGCGAAAGTGCCGCCTCGCCCCATCCAGTTCGCCGACAGCAGAAAGCGTAAGCCCTTCCTGCACCTCATGTACAAACACTTCCCGCGGAAAGAACGCCATCAGAAGTTCTCTCACATCCTGCTCATAGGAATTGTCATTCAATAAAATTCCAATCATTTTTTTCATTTCCATCTATCCATACTGTCTCAGATCATATCCCCATAAACTGCAACCGGATTGTACTTCTTCTCAAACCCGATCGTCGTCTGCTCTCCGTGCCCGGAATACACGATCGTATCATCCGGCAGGACAAACAGCCGTTTTGTGATCGATTCGACGATCTTCCTGCTGCTCCCGGTCGGAAAATCCGTTCGTCCCAGGGACTGACAGAACAACGTATCCCCGCTGATCAGCACGCGCTCCGGCTCGATATAATAACAGACTGAGCCTTCCGTATGTCCCGGCGTCGCAATGACCTGCCACGGAAATCCGATCAGGTTCAGCACCTGCCCGTCTCTCACCAGCACATCCGCGCGCAGCGTCAGCTTCCTTCCGCCCATGTAGCCGGACAGATTCAGCCCCGCATCACCCAGCACACGCGTTTCATTCTCCCCTGCATACAGACTGCAGCCATACGCTTTGCGTATCTCCTCTGCTGCCATGACATGATCAAAATGTCCGTGCGTCAGCAGAATCGCTGTTGGTCGAACCCCCAGCTCACGCACCTTCTGCATAATCAGCCCGGCGGAATCAGCCGGATCAATGATCACCGCCTCTCTCGTCTTCTCATGAAAAACAAGATAACAATTGGTAGCAACGCTGCCCAGCACAAATCCCTGAATCCGAAAATCGCTCATCGTTCCATCTCCCTTCTCTCGCCGACATAACTTACATGCTGCAAGCATTCATCGTCTTTGCGCAAAATGCAGGCGGCCCTGCGACCGCCTTCCTTCGTCAGCCATCATCCGGCCGTCCGTTCAATATCCAGCACATCCTCAATCTGCCTGAGTTTATCAATCAGATGATTCAGTTCTTCGATCCCATGTGTATCGAACGTCATGATGATCGTCGCCTTTCCCTGTTTGCTCGTGCGCACGTTCATCGATGTGATATCAATCTGCCGTTCTGTAAACACCTTGGAAATATCCACAAACAATCCGATCCGGTTGTTCGCAAAAATCTGAATTTCCGTCGAATAGCGCTCCGGCGCCGTCTCGCCTTCCGTCTTCTGCCATTCCGCGTCGATCAGTCGATTCCTCTCGTCCTCCGGCAGATTGATAATATTGATACAATCCGTCCGATGAATAGAAATCCCGCGTCCCCTGGTCACAAATCCAATAATTTCATCGCCGGGCACCGGACTGCAGCAGCGGGAGAATCGCACGGCCACATCATGGATTCCACGCACCACGATCCCGCTCTTCGATTTCTTATCGAGCATGACCTTCTGCGCGGATACATCCGCAATGCCCTCCAGCACATTCCGGTCTGTGATTTCCTTCTTTTTCTTCTTCTCCAATTCATCCAGCATCTTGTTCACGACCTGGCCTTCCTTCAGGCCACCGTGTCCCACCGATGCCAGCACCGAATCCCAGTCCCGGAACGCATAGCGCAACATCACCTTCTCCTGGAATTCCGGTTTATTCAGATCCGGGAAATTAATTCCCTTCGTCTTGCAGTAACGATCGATCAGTTCCTTGCCGCGAATGATATTGTCTTCCTTTAATTCATTCTTGAACCACTGATTGATCTTGTTCTTCGCCTGCGTACTCTTAACCAGCGCCAGCCAGTCACGACTTGGTCCCTTGGAATTCTGGGAGGTAATGATCTCAATCTGGTCTCCGGTCTGAATCACATAGTCAATATTGACCAGTTTCCCATTCACCCTGGCTCCGACCATCTTGTTGCCCACGGCGCTGTGAATCGTATAGGCAAAATCAATCGGCGTGGAACCGCTCGGCAGCGTCTTCACATCGCCGGTCGGCGTAAAGCAGTACACCGTATCGGAAAACAGATTCAGATCGCCCTTGACCATGCTCAGGAATTCCTTCGAGTCGTCCGTGTCGCGCTGCCATTCCAGAATCTGCCGCAGCCACGACAGCTTTGCCTCCTCGTCGCCCGCCGCAATCGCGCCGCTGCCACTCTCCTTGTACTTCCAGTGGGCCGCGATGCCATACTCGGCGGTCCGGTGCATCTCATAAGTCCGGATCTGAATTTCAAAAGGCTGGCCGTTCGTGCCGATCAGCGTCGTATGCAGCGACTGATACATGTTTGCCTTCGGCATCGCAATATAATCCTTAAACCGGCCCGGAATCGGTTTATACATCTCGTGAATGACGCCAAGCGCCGCGTAACAGTCCTTAACCGAATCCACGATAATGCGAACCGCAAACAGATCATAAATCTGATCAATCGTCTTGTCCTGATTGATCATCTTCTTGTATACGCTGAACAGATGCTTCACTCTTCCGGCAACCGTTGCCTCGATATCTGCATCCCGCATATGCTGCCGGACTTCATCCACGATCTCATGAATGAATTCTTCCCTCGAATCCTTGCGCAGATTGACCTTCTCCACCAGGTCAAAGTAGACCTCCGGTTCCAGAAAACGCAGGGACAGATCGTCCAGTTCTGTCTTGATTTTGGAAATACCGAGGCGATCCGCAATCGGTGCATAGATTTCCAGCGTCTCCCGCGCTTTTTCCTTCTGTTTATACGGTTTCCAGTATTCGCCTGTCCTCATGTTATGAAGGCGGTCGGCCAGCTTGATGATAATCACGCGAATATCCTTCGCCATTGCCAGAAACATCTTGCGCAGATTTTCTGCCTGAATCTGCACCTTATCCATGTCCCAGGACAGCTGAGTGAGCTTGGTCACACCATCCACCAGAAAAGCGACTTCTTTGCCGAATTCCTTCGTCAGCTCGTCCAGTGTCATGCTTGTATCCTCCACCACATCGTGGAGCAGGCCGCCTGCAATCGTCTCCTTATCCATCTCCAGATCCGCCAGGATAATGGCGACGCAAAGAGGGTGAATGATATAAGGTTCACCCGATTTTCGTTTCTGATCGATGTGAGACGCCGCGGCAACCCGGTATGCCTTCTCGATCATCGTAATATCATCGGAAGGGTGGTATCTGCGAATCGTCCTGATCAATGTCTGATATAATTCATCCGGGCTGGTAAAATCAGCCGGATTTTCCAGTTCTATTTCCGTGTCAACCTTCTTTGCCACATGTTCATTCGCCATGAATTCTGCCACCTTTTCAAATTACTCCGTTCCGCCGTCCTGAATAGTTATTAGGTATTATAATTATTTTTGTCACAAATTGCAAGAGGATATATGGGATGCGGGATCATTCCGCGACCTGGTACAGCAGTGCGTTGCAGATTGCGGCTGCGATTCCGCTTCCTCCCTTTCGCCCCTTTGCTACAATACACGGAACATCCATTGTCATAATCTGCTCTTTCGCCTCGACAACATTGACGAAACCAACCGGGGCGGCGATGAGAAGAGACGGCTTCATGCGTCCCTCTTTCACCAGCTCATAAATACGGATCAGTGCCGTCGGCGCATTGCCCACCGCCAGAATAAGCGGACCGGAAATCTCCGCGGCCCGTTCCATGCTGACGACCGCCCGGGTCACCCCGCGGTTTTTTGCCTCCACCGCCACATCCGGATCTGCCATAAAGCAGCGCACCGCAATACCAAGCTTTCCAAGCGCGGTTTTATTGATACCGGCCGCGCCCATATTCGTATCCGTCACGATCACCGGGTTCTGCCGCAAAACCTTGCACGCCTTCTCTACCGCCCCTTCTGAGAACCAGAGGTTACGCGCATAGTCAAAGTCCGCCGATGTGTGAATGCAACGTTTCACCACCTGAAGCTCCCCCGGCGTCCAGTCTCCTGCCGGCATTTCGTTGGCGATGATTGCCATACTCCGGGCCTCGATCTCCTCCGGTTTCACCCACTCCATCTGTTCCAGCATTACTCTTGTTTTCCTTTCATCCCCATGATACTCCGCACCTGTTCCATATCCAGGTTTTCCCTGACCAGTTTTGCCAGCCGATCATACTGCCGTTCCTTATATTCCGCCAGGCTTTCCGACTTCCGGCCAATCTCAAACCCCTTCCCGCGTGCCAGGCGGGCAAAAAGCGTTTCCGCCACCTGCTCATTGTCAAAGAAACCATGCAGGTAGGTTCCAAATACCAGGCCATCCGCGCGCTCCAGGCCGTCCCACCGGCCATCATCCAGCCGGATCATCGGCACAGCCGCATGGCCGCCATCCCGCATCTCTGTCCGCCCCATATGAATCTCATATCCTTCTATGGGAAGCGAACCGAATCCTTCCGGCCGTGCTTCCTGCGCCGTCTCAGAAACAGACGGAACCGACCGCCCAACGGCAAACATCTGACTGGCAGCAGACAACTCTCCGTGAATCTGCGTCCTCGTCTTCGTTCCGGCAAAACAGGTATCCACTGCCAGCAGCCCCATCCCGCGCATAAAGCTTCCGGGCTTTCCCTCCACGCCTTCCGGGTCCGACAAGGTATCTCCGAGCATCTGATAACCGCCACAGATCCCGATAACCGGAACATGTTCTTCCTCCACCAGCCGGTAAATGACCGCCTCGAGTCCGCTCTCCCGCAGCCACCTCAGATCCGCCATCGTGTTCTTCGTTCCCGGAAGGATGATCAGATCCGGTTTTCCCAGTTGCCCTGCCCGTCTGACATAACGCAGCGACACACCCAAACGTCGTCCGGGCGCATTAAAATCCGTAAAATTGGAAATATGAGGCAGATGGATCACAGCCAGATCCAGACAGTGATCCCCTTGCACACCGTTTCCCCTATTGGAAAGCCGCCCGGCCAGACTGTCCTCATCATCCAGATCGATCTCCTCCATCGGAATCACACCCAGCACCGGAATGTGCACCAACTCCTCGATCATGCGAAGCCCCGGTTTCAGAATATTCACATCTCCGCGGAATTTATTAATGACCAGCCCGCGAATCCGCGCCCGTTCCCCGGGCGTAAGGAGCGCCACCGTTCCATACAGGGAAGCGAACACACCGCCGCGGTCGATATCTCCAACCAGAAGCACCGGTGCATCAGCCATTTCAGCCATCCCCATATTTACGATGTCATTCTCCCGCAGATTGATCTCCGCCGGACTTCCGGCTCCCTCCAGAACAATCACATCAAACAACGATTCCAGACGGGCGAATGCCTCCCGGATGGCAGGCACGAACTCCGGTTTTCTCCGATAATAATCCATGGCGCTCAGATTTCCATACACCTCGCCATTGACAATCACCTGGCTTCCCATCCGTCCGGTCGGTTTCAGCAGAATCGGATTCATATCCGCCGTCGGGGCAATCCCCGCCGCCTCCGCCTGCATTGCCTGTGCCCGGCCGATCTCCAGGCCTTCCTGCGTGATATACGAATTCAGAGCCATGTTCTGCGACTTGAACGGCGCCGTCCGATAACCGTCCTGCGCAAAAATACGGCAGAGCGCCGCCGCCAGAAAGCTCTTTCCTGAATTCGACATCGTTCCCTGAATCATAATCTTATATGCCATACCCGCACCCTTTGTCACCGCCCTGACGGTATCCGTGGCTGAACGTTTCATCATAGAGCTTCGAACATTCAAACTCATCTCCCAGGAAACGCCCTACCGTCACCAGCGCGGTTTTTGTGATCCCGGCCTCACGCACCTTCCCCGCAATATCCGAAAGATCGCCGCGGACAATCTTCTCATCCGGCCACGATGCCTTATAGACCACAGCAACCGGCGTATCTGCCGGATAGCCGCCGGATCGCAGACGGGCGGCCAGCTCCTCAATCGCGCCGATACTCAGGAAAATAACCATACTTGACTGGTGCGCCGCCAGCGCCTCGATCTGCTCCCTCTCTGGCACCGCCGTACGTCCTTCCATCCGCGTCAGGATCACCGACTGGCTGACGCCCGGCAACGTATATTCCCGCCGCAGAGCAGCGGCAGCCGCCACAAACGAACTGACGCCCGGCACCACCTCATATGGAATGCCCAGCCGCTCCAGTTCTGCCATCTGTTCGCGGTGTGCGCCATACACGGACGGATCACCCGTATGGAGACGAACCACCCGCTTTCCGCCGACGACCGCCTGCCGCATTACCTCTACCACCTCCGGCAACGTCATGCCCGCGCTGTTGTAAAGCTCTGCGCCCGGCTTCGCTCCGGCAAATACCTGCGGATTCACCAGAGAACCGGCATAGACAATCACATCCGCTTCTTCGATCAGCCGCTTTCCTTTCACCGTGATCAGTTCCGGATCGCCCGGACCGGCGCCGATAAAATATACTTTTTCCATTTAATCCAGCCTCTCGTAAGCGTCAATATGAATATCCGCAAAGGTACGGTTCTCCCGATACACCTCATATGCCAGGTCCAGAAGCGGGAACAACATGACCGCTCCCGTCCCCTCACCCAGTCCCATCTGCCCGTGAATGACCGGTCGCAGCCCCAGCCGCTCCATCACCAGAGCGCAGGACGGTTCCTTCCCCAGATGAGAGGCCAGCAGATAATCCGTCACATGCGGACAGACCGCCTGTGCCAGAAGGGCTGCGACACCGGAAATCATGCCATCCAGAACCACCGGAACCCGGTAAATGGCTCCTCCGAGCATCAGCCCGGCCATACCCGCAAGATCAAATCCACCGAGGGCCGCCAGCACCTCAAACGGTTTGTCCGGATCCGGATGATGCAGGGCAATCGCATCGCGGATAACGGCCAGTTTTCTCTGTAACCCGTCCGAAGACAGACCGGCGCCTCTTCCGGTCACCATCTCCGGAGGCTGCCTGAGAAGTACGCTCGCCACGGCGCTCGAAGTCGTCGTGTTTCCGATTCCCATCTCGCCGACCGCCAGCAGATCATATCCGGCGTCCTTCATTTCACCGGCAAACGCAATCCCATGATGCACCGCTTCGAGAGTCTGCTCCATCGACATCGCCGGTTCCCGGCGCAGATTCGCCGTCCCCCTCGCGATCTTCATGTCCCTCACCCCCGGCTCCCGGATCTCGCCGGCCACACCAATGTCCACCGGAATGACATCGGTATCTGCCACTGCGGCCATGCGGTTGACGCTTGCAATGCCTCTGGCAAAATTTTCTGTCACAACCGCCGTTACTTTGCTGTCCGTCTGTGTCACGCCCTCAGCCGTCACGCCATTGTCCGCGCAGAAAATCACCACCGCCCGCCGGGACAGGCTCACATCCGTCTGACCCTGGATCGCGGCAATTTTGGCGATCAGCCGTTCAAACTCTCCCAGGCCGCCAATCGGCTTCGCAATCCCGTCCCAGCGTCGCAGCGCCTCCGCGTATATCGACCCGTCCGTCCCGTGCACACTCCTGCACAGGCATTCGATCTGTCTGCCATAATATGCTTCCATTGTTACCTCCCTGCCGTCTCAATCGCATACCCCCGCGGCATTACCATGCGGCCATTGATCAGCCGGGTTCGTGAATTTCCGACAAACACGGTCGTAAACATATCTGCCGGTTCCTCCCGAAGTTCCCGCAGGGTCAGCATCTTCGCGCTCTCCCCGTCCCGTCCGATCTGCCGGACAACCCCGCAGATCCGTTCCGGTTCCGCCTCCTCCAGGATGATGTCGCACGCTCTTTGCAGATAGTCCGGCCGCCCCTTGCTCGCCGGATTGTAAAGGCAGATCACAAAATCCGCGGCTGCGGCCAGTCGCAGCCGACGCCCGATCTCTTCCCACGGTGTCATCCGGTCGCTCAGGCTGATTACCGCAAAATCATGCATCAGCGGAGCACCTAACACCGCTGCTCCGGCAAGCGCCGCCGTAACTCCCGGCACGATCTCCACCGTGCAGTCCGGATACTCCCCGGCAAGCTCCAGCATCAGTCCGGACATCCCATACACGCCCGCGTCTCCACTGCACACGATTGCCACCCGTTTCCCGCTTTGCGCCTCCTCAAAAGCAAGCCGGCAACGGTCAATCTCCCGGCACATCGACGTTGTCCGGTATTCCTTATCCGGAAAGGTTTCCCGAAGCAGCGCCACATATACCGTATACCCGACAATCACGTCGCACTGCTTAAGAATCTGCCGGGCCTGAACCGTCATCTGCTCCCCGCCGCCCGGTCCAATGCCGATGACCCATACCTGTTTTCCACTCATCCTCTCACCTGTCCTTCACGATCAGCAGGGAATAATATCCCGGCTCGTCTTCCATCTCATCCAGGCTGCGGCAAAGCCGCTCTCCCGGCAGCCCACAGTTCTCAACCAGCATCGCGTCCGCTCCCGCCGTCCGAATTGCCTCACGCACCTGTGGAAAATGTTTTCCCAGCTTCATCACAATCTTCGTTCCCGGAAAGGAAAGTCCTTCCGGAACCTGTCCCGGCTGAGACAGGATATGAAGCTCATCCGAACCCTCCGCCAGGCCCTCGCCCAGCGCGGCTGCCGCCGCACAGAAAGAAGGTATGCCATTGACAAGTTCTGCCCGGTATCCGCCAGCCCGTACCAGCCGGTGAATATAAAGGTAAGAAGCATAGAGCGTCACATCTCCCAGATTCAGAAAACCCACACGCATTCCCTGGTCCAGAAGTTCCGTCACACGCAGAGCCGCCGCCTCATGAGCCGCTCTGCGCGCACCGGCGTCCCGTACCATCAGGATCGGCACACCGACACAAGCCTTTGCCTTCAGTTCCGGCACCGCGCGCACCGCGATCTGCCAGGCAACACTGTCCTGATAATCCGCTGTCGGAACCATCAGGATATCGCATTCCCGCATCCGGCGAACCGCCTTCAACGTCAGAAGCTCCGGATCTCCGGGGCCCACGCCAATTCCATACAGAACACCCGTTCCGGGAGTCACCCTGTCAACACATCCGGTCAGACCTTCCTCTTTCTTTTCCAACATACATTCATGCATTCCTTTCACGGCTCCTGCTTCTCTTCTGCTTCGCGCCCCTCGCGACAGACAAAGAGAAAAAGAGACAATCGATATTGGACCATCTCTCTTTTCTCAGATTCTTATTTTCCTTCATAACAGATTGCAGATTCCACATCATACCCGGCCAGCTTCTCTCGTCCTTTCAGACCTGCCAGCTCCATGACGAAACAAATCTTCACGACCTCGCCGCCCAGTCCTTCAATCAGCCGGATGATCGCCTCCGTCGTGCCTCCGGTCGCAATCAGGTCATCCACTATGGCGACCTTCTGTCCCGGTTTGATGGCATCCTTATGCATCTCAATGGTCGCTGTGCCATATTCCAGATCATAGGTGGCGGAAACCGTCTCGCGCGGCAGCTTTCCTTTTTTGCGAATCGGCACGAACGGACGATTCTTTACATACGCCACCGGCATGCCGAAAATAAACCCTCTGGACTCCGGCCCAACTACCACATCAAAATCCACGCCATCCAGCATCAGGAGCAGCCGGTCGATCGACAGATGCAGCCCTTCCGCATCCTGCAGGATGGAAGTCACATCGCGAAACAGAACTCCAGGCTCCGGAAAATCCGGAATGCTTACCACATAATCCTCCAACTTCTTCATTCTCTCATCCTCACTTTCTTACCGCGTCGTTCAGGCCACACGGCAGACCATATTCCGCATCCTCCTGGTCGCTCAGACGTCTCAATCCAGTATCTTCATCAGGTTGGCCACTTCCTTCTGACTCTCCTCCACCTGAAATGAGTTGTACGAATAGAAGCAATAACCGGACACCTCACCACTCGCCCGCCCCTCCCGGACCTGACGGCTGATGATGTCATCGTAGCGAAGCCACTCGGACGTCTCATTGTTGTCCAGGGAACGACTGCCTGTCTTGTACATCGCGAGTCCCAGATACAACCGGACATTCCCTGTATGTTTGAGCGCAATCCAGGTCTTTAAATTCGCCGAAAACGCATACGGCGCCGACTGTCCGTCCGGCAGCTTCTGTTCAAATCCCCAGTAAATCTGAGGTATAATGTAATCGATATAGCCTTCCTCGGACATCCAGGTATCGATGTCCGTAAACAGACGCGTATCACTCCGCAGATGCTCCACATATCCTTCCGGACTGATTCCAAACAGGATATCCTCATCCGTCTGCTTGATTACCTCATAACATTCCCGGATCAGCATATTGACATTCTCCCGGCGCCAGTCTTCGATGCCGAGCGTAGAACCGGACGCTTCATACTCCGGTTTGTCAAACCAGCGGTTCATATCTTCGTCATTCACTTCCGGATAAAAATAATCATCGAAATGGATGCCATCCACGTCGTAATTGTAAGCCACTTCCTCGACTCCGTTGACAATCAGCCTGCGCACCTCCGGAATCGCCGGATTCAGATAATATGCGCCATTCTGCTTCAGTACCCAGCGATCATTGTGTGCACTGCTGTCGGTCAGCCACTGCTTCATCCGGCTGCTGTCTGAAACCTTGTCCCAGGTGTTGTGATATCCGGTCACACGAAACGGATTGATCCACGCATGAAACTGCAAATCACGCCGATGTGCCGCGTCGATGAAATATTCCAGCGGATCATAGCCCGGATCCACTCCCTGCGTCCCTGTAATGAAACGAGACCACGGAAAATAAGCGGAAGGATACATGGCATCGGCATCCGCACGCACATGTACAAACACCGCATTCATCTTCAGCTCGACACAGCGGTCCAGAACAGCGTCTACCGCTGCATGAAATTCCACCTCATCGGACGGAAGATTCTCCCAATCCAGATAAGAGAACCACACGCCCCGCAATTCTTCCGTATCCGACAAGGACTCCCCATATACCTTCATCAGCGAAACCGGGAAAATCATCAGGCAGGCCGCCAGTAATACCGCGAAGCGCCGCCAGACTCCTGTCATAAATTCCCCACCTCCAAAATCTTCCAAACAGATCCAATATACCAAAAGTGTCAGGAAACTACAAGTATTGCCCACGCAAAAAATGCCACAAAATGCTTGACAGGGGGCGTCCTATCCCATATAATTCACTGTGTTAGCACATTAGCAAGCTAAAGTATCCAATAAGGAATCAGAGAGGATTAAATTATGAAGAAAAATTTCCGGAACACATTGGCAGGCACAGGCGTGGCGGCGATACTCGCCGTATCCGCATTGAGCGGATGCTCCGCACTTGGCAGCGCTCCGACCATAGCGGCGGAGACTGAAACAGAGGATGTGGCTGAAACTGAAGCTGCAAAAGATACCGGAGCAGATGAGACCACGGAAGAAGCCGCAGCAACGGAAGCAGAAAGCATTGCGGCAACCGACGGGGGCACCCGCCTGGACGACATTCTGGCACGCGGGTATATCGAGGTAGCGACCGAACCATACTTCGCGCCAAATGAATTTATTGATCCGTCCAAGCAGGGCGACGACAAATATGTCGGCTCCGACATTGAACTGGCTTACTACATCGCGGATCAGCTCGGTGTGGAATGCCACATCATCCCACTGGAATTTGACGCGGTGCTGACCGGCATCACAGATGGCAAATATGACCTGGCTATTTCCGCGCTGGCTTATACCCCGGCAAGAGCGGAGGCGATGGAGATGTCCATCGGTTATCGTTTTGGAGAAATTACTCAGTATGGGCTTTTAATCCGCGAAGAGGACGCGGAAAATATTAAGACAGCGGAAGATCTGGCGGACAAAGTCGTTGTATGCCAGGCCGGATCTCTCCAGGAGCTATTCGCCACTCAGCAGATACCGGCAATGCAGGAATTGAAACGCACCTCCTCCTCGAACGACGCATATCTGACGGTTCAGGAGGGAAAAGCGGACGCAGCCGCAGTAGCCAAGGATACCGCGCAGCTGTATGTGGATGCCAATCCGGAAGGAAAGCTGATGGTCGTGCCTGACTTTGCATTTGAAACCGATGAGTCGACACAGGGTACACGAATCGGCATCACCAAGGGAGAAACTGCCCTGTTAGACAAAGTCAATGAGATTCTGGAGGACCTGGTCGCGAGTGGACAGTATGACGAGTGGTACGAGGAATACAGTGAATACGCAAGAAGCCTTGGCCTGTAATCCGAGTTGTCATAAATAAATGGAAGGATATGGAATCGATATGATTGAAACAGCAATTAAAATCTGGGATCGGTACAGTTATGTATACATATACGGCCTGGCGGGGACGCTGTGCCTGGCGGTCATCACCGTATTTCTGGGAACCCTGTTGGGCATCCTGCTGGCTGTGCTTCGCCTGACGAAGTTCAAACCGGCCGATCTCTTTGTCCGCTTTTATGTGTGGGTGCTTCGTGGGACGCCGATTCTCCTGCAATTGTATTTTTTCTGGATTTTCCTTCCTAAAATTACCGGAATCAAACTGTCTGACACCTTTTGCATCATCGTCGCGCTGATCATCAACGCGAGCGCATATGTGGCGGAAGTCATCCGTGCCGGTATCCAGGCAGTCGACCGTGGACAGACTGAGGCCGCAAGGAGCCTTGGCATGACGCCACTTCACACAATGACGCGAATCATCTTTCCACAGGCAATTAAGAATATTCTCCCTGCGCTGGGCAATGAGTTTATCATTATGGTCAAACAGGTTTCCCTGGCATCCGTATTCTTTGTGAACGAACTGACCACTTCGTATAAGACGGTAGCATCCGCAACCTTCCGTCAGGTGGAGTCGATCCTGATCGCCGGACTGATTTATCTGCTGGTAACAACCGTACTTTCACAGGCTTTAAAATATGCAGAATGGAGGCTGAATCAGAGTGAGCGCTAATTTCGAACCGAATGCCGAAGGGAGACAGCCGGTGATTCATGTAGACGGGTTAAAGAAGTCCTTTGGCAAGCTGGAAGTATTAAAAGGAATCACAGAATCCATTTACGAGGGAGAGGTTGTCTCCATCATCGGACCGAGCGGCGGCGGTAAAAGTACATTTCTGCGTTGTCTGAATCTGCTGGAGACGCCAACCGGCGGCGCAGTTTATTACCGCGGAACAAACATCATGGACAAATCCATCAATATCGACCAGTACCGACAGCGCCTGGGCATGGTATTCCAGAATTACAACGTTTTCCCCCATCTGAAAGTGCTGGATAACATCACGATCGCACCGATGCTGGAAAAGAAAACGCCCAGGGCGGAAGCCGAGGAAAAAGCCCTGCAGCTGTTGGACCGGGTCGGACTGCTGGATAAAAAAGACGAATATCCCGGCAAGCTTTCCGGCGGACAGAAGCAGCGTCTTGCCATCGTGCGCGCACTCGCGATGGAACCGGAGGTCATGCTTTTTGATGAACCAACCTCCGCACTGGACCCGGAAATGGTCAAGGAAGTGCTGAATGTAATCAAAAACCTTGCCGACTCCGGGATGACGACCGTCATTGTCACCCACGAAATGGGCTTTGCAAAAGAAATCAGTGATCGTGTCTTCTTTATCGCGGAAGGCATCATCATGGAGAAAGGAAGCCCACAGGAAATTTTCGAACATCCGGCCAATCCGAGGACCATCGATTTCCTTGGAAAAGTGTTGTAAACAGCAAAATGAAATGAGGTTAGTCAACAGAACAACCATGGATAACACACTGGAATTTATCACAAAGGTAATTGATGAAAAAAAGGAAATGATCCTCAACGCAAACGATCGGATCTGGGAATATGCCGAACTGGCATTTCAGGAGTATCAGTCCGCCGGACTGCTCTGCGAAATTCTGAAAAAGGAAGGATTTGAAGTAGAGACAGGTCTGGCAGAAATTCCCACCTGCTTTCTCGGACGATATTCTGTCGGTTCCGGGAAACCGGTCATCGGCATCCTCGGCGAATTCGACGCCCTCTCCGCGTTAAGCCAGAAAGCGGCAAGCCCGGTCAAGGAAGAACTGCAGAAGGGAGCGCCGGGACACGGCTGCGGCCACAGTGCACTGGGAACCGGGGCGCTGGCGGGCGCAATCGCCGTCAAAGAATATTTAAAGGCGCACAAAAAGGACGGAACGGTCATTTACTTCGGCTGTCCGGCTGAAGAAGGAGCCGGTTCCAAACAGTTCATGGCAAGAGCCGGTCTCTTCGATGACGTAGACTTCGTCTACACTTGGCATCCGGCCTCGATCAATCAGGTCGACAACACCCACAACAATGCGATCATGGGAGCCAATTTTCATTTCGAAGGAATCTCCGCCCATGCCGGCGCGGCGCCCTTTTTGGGTCGCAGCGCCCTGGACGCCTGCGAACTGATGAGCGTCGGCTGCAACTATCTGCGGGAACACATCATCGACGGAGCACGTATTCACTATGCCTATATTGATGCCGGAGGAACCGCGCCGAATGTGGTACAGGATCACGCAACGGTCCGCTATGAAGTGCGTTCGCCCTATGTCCATCAGGTGAAGGAACTCTTTGCACGCGTTGTGCGCGTGGCACAGGGCGCCGCTCTGATGACGGATACGAAAATGACCTATGAACTCTGCATGGCGTTTACCGAATGCATCCCCAATCTCACCCTGGCAAAGATCGCCGACGAGGCGCTGACCGAAGTCGGAGCACCGGACTGGGATGCATCCGATTATGAACTCGCCCACCGGTTTCTCGAATCCTATAACGACTTCACCAAACAGACCATCCGCACGGAGCTTGCACAAATCTACGGTGCAGACCGCATCGATGCAATCTGGGAAAAGCCGCTTGACGCACAGATTCATCACTTTGACCCACAAAAGATTGTCTCCAGCTGTGGCTCCACGGATGTGGGGGATGTAGCAGCGGCAGTTCCGACCGTTCAGTTTCGCATTGCCGGCTGTTGTGCCGGAAACGTCGGGCATACCTGGCAGATGACCGCCCAGACCTGCAGCCCCCTGGGCCACAAGGGTCTCCTGACGGCGGCCAAAGCCATCGCGCTCGGCTGTATCCGCACGATGAACCGTCCGGAAGCAATCGAAGCCGCCAAGGCCGAAGTGAAAACCCGAAACGGCGGGCATTACGTCTGTCCGCTGCCCGATTATGTGAAACCGCCCCTGGATTCCTATTAAAAAGCACCCTTACTTACAGCCCCAGGAAGGCGGTTGCGACCTGAAAATAAATCACCAGACTCAGTCCATCAACCACTGTCGTGATCAGCGGTGCTGCCATGATCGCCGGATCAAGGTGCATCGCTTTCGCGACAATCGGCAGGATCCCGCCGACGGTCTTGGCAATCACAACCGTTGCGAGAATACTTAAGGATACCGTCAGACAGATCAGCGTATTGCCGGGATAACGGATATTCAGCTGGATCAGGTTCACCAGACAAAGCGCAGAGCCGGTCAGCAGTCCCACCCGGACTTCCTTCCAGATTACCTTTGGAAAATCCGTCAGTTCAATGTCACCAACCGCCATACCACGAATCACCATCGTACTGGACTGGCTTCCCGAGTTTCCGCCGGTGTCCGTCAGCATCGGAATAAACGTGACAAGCAGCGGAATCACGGCAAAGGCAGCCTCGTAACGTTCCAGGATCCCGCCGGTAATCATACCGCTCAGCATCAGAACCAGCAGCCAGATAATACGATTCTTTGCAAGCGTAAATACACTCGTCTTCAGATACGGCTTCTCACTGGGAAGCATCGCCGCCATCTTCTCAAAGTCTTCCGTCGCCTCTTCTTCCATGACATCCACAATATCATCAACCGTGACAATGCCGACCAGACGGTTTTCGTGATCCACCACAGGCAGACTCAGCAGATCGTAATCGCGGAAGGTCTCCATGACATGCTCCTGATCCTCCGTCGTCACGGCAGAGATGACCTGATCATCCATAATATCCTGGATGATCGTCTCATAAGGATTCATCAGCAGATCTTTCACCGTGACAACGCCTTCCAGCCGACGCTGATCATCCATCACATAACAGGTATAAATCGTCTCCTTATCCACGCCATACCTGCGGATATAGGCGAAGGCCTGTTCCACCGTCATATTCCCTTTCAGCCCCACATACTCGGCAGTCATGATACTGCCGGCGCTGTCCTCCGGATACTGCAGGAACTGATTGATCAGGCGCCGGGTTTCCGGCGTCGCATTCTGCAGCACACGCTTTACCACATTGGCAGGCAACTCTTCTACCATGTCAACCGCATCATCCACAAACAGATCCTCCAGCAGAGTCTGAATCTCCCTGTCTGTGATTCCATTGATGATATGCTCCTGCTTTTCCACCGCCAATTCCGCGAAAACGTCGGTTGCAAGCTCCTTCGGGAGAATACGGAAGATCAGCAACGTCTTCTCGGCGTCCAGATCCTCCATGAATGCCGCAATATCAGCCGGATTCGCGTCAACCAGAATCTCCTTCACCCGACGATAATTCTTCGCTTCGAGAAGTTCGGTCAGCAGCTCGATCAATTCTTGTCTTTTCATTGGTTTACTCTCCTTTCATCGGATCGATTTGTCAAACTGGAGTCGATGAAAGCAGAATACGGACAAATAAAAAGCCATCGTCAGTACACGGCGGATGGCTGTCATAAGCGCAACAGAATAAGAAATCCGGGAATCCCGTGATCTCTTTTCTATCAACATTGAAATCGTATCAATATCTGGAACGGGAGACTTGCTATTCGTATAGGAACACTCCCGTCGGTTGCACACTCATGATGCCCGGACTCTGATTTCATCCTTCGACTTCGGTCTACCATATTCAGTCTCCTTTCCTTTCATTCGGCCAAATCCCCGGGCCGTAACGGGATGCCACACAGCATGTGGAAAAAGCTGTCACCGGCAGCTTCTTTCGTATGCCATTGGCAAATGAAACAGTTGATCCATACATGGTTAGAGTAACACATCCGGAACCCGGAAATCAACCCTCCAATTATGAATAAATTGTGAACAAATGTGAACATCTCCAACTTTTTCCACACAAAAAATCCCCCGAATAATCAGGGGATTCCTGAGCTAGCGGAAGGGAGATTTGAACTCTCGACACCACGGGTATGAACCGTGTGCTCTAGCCAACTGAGCTATTCCGCCATATTCAGATGGTATGGGGCCTACAGGGCTCGAACCTGTGACCCTCTGCTTGTAAGGCAGATGCTCTCCCAGCTGAGCTAAGACCCCATACAGAGTCCTGATTGGTTGTCTCAATCAAGACTGCTTACATAGTATACCTTGAATTTTTCTAATTGTCAACACTTTTCGAAATTTTTTGTTGAAACTTTTTAGTTGAACCCGAAAAACTTCTGGCTGATTTTATAACCGGCAATCGAAAGTGTGCGTCCTCCTTTGCCCGGCAGATTCATACTCTGTCCGAGGAACCCCCAGCGCAGGCGCATGAACAACGCCAGATTCATCTTCCGCAGATACTGCCACAATTCCTTCTTTTTTTCCATATTCTCATCCAGGCCCGAACGAATTGCCAGAATCGAAGAAATCGTCATCATAATTTCCAGATAACGCACCATATAGTGGCGCAGCTTCCGGTTCGCGATCTTTGACTCATTGAAATAACCAAGCATCAGCTTTGTCACCAGCAGCTGCTGGTCAATCCGTCCAATCATCACCTGCTCATTGACCGACTGATCCGACCGCCCGATGAAATAGCGGTAAAAATTCACATCCAGATAATAAAAATTCCTCACATAAGGGAGCGGCTGAAACACAAAAATATTGTCCACATAGAATGTATGCTTCGGCAGTTCCAGACCGCAGCTTCTCAGCATTTCCGTACGATAGATCACAGAATGCATCAGAATATACTGTCCCAGCCGAAATGTCTTCACATCGTCCCAGGTACAAAGCTTCCGCTTTGGCAAAGCCGAACTGTACTGCATCACTTTCTTATGCTTTGCGCCCTGTTTCTCATAGACAAAATTGGTAATCAGAAGATCCAGCGTCTGCTCTCCCATGACAAACTGGCGAAGCGTCTCAAGCACCTCCTGATAGGCCTCCCCGTTCACCCAGTCGTCGCTGTCCACAACCTTGAAGAAAACGCCCGACGCCGCCCGCAGTCCCGCGTTCACCGCTTCGCCGTGTCCTCCATTTTCCTGATGAATCGCGCGGCAGATACCCGGGTAGTTCCTCTCATACTCATCGGCAATCTGAGCCGTGTGATCCTTCGTCGATCCATCATCAACAATCAGAATTTCCACCTCATCCCCGCCCGGAAGCAGAGACTCAATGCAGACTCTCATATAGTCTTCCGAATTGTAACAGGGAATCGCAATTGATAACAGTTTCACTTTATTTCCCTCTCATTCTGTAAACTGAATATATCACAACGGCTCCGCCTGCGGCAGCCGTCACAGCCAGCCCGGCCGCACTCCCCCTCAGAAATCCGTTGATCTCACGGGCCGTAAACACAATCGCCGTCAGGTTCGCTGCCACATGAACAATCCATGCCGAAAAAAGGTTTCTCCGTCGTTCACACACAACCGCAAGCAGCAAACCTACCAGGAATGCGTAACAACCCTGATACAGAGTACCATGAAACAGCCCGAAATAGATCGAAGAAACGCACGCCGCCGGAAAAAAAGACATCTCCTGTCTGAGACTGCGAAACGCATATCCCCGGAAAATCAGTTCCTCCACGGCCGGAATCACGAAACCGGTACAGAGAATCTGCAGCCACAGGGGAGGAAGATAAATGGTCTCTGCTGTCTCCTGCCATCCCTCCTGCGCAAAAGGGAGCAGCATCAACAGGTGATTCAGGCACAGGCAGATCCCAATCCCGGCTGCCATGGGAAACAGAATGTCGTCACGGAATGTCTCCTGATTCCCCGCGATCCCGGTACCACGACTGAGGCCACGAAATCCCGGCTGCATTCGTCTGACATCGCCCGGACAGAACCATCCCAGCAAAAGCACCGTCACCGCGGCTGAAACTGCTGTTAAAGGCAGTCTCAGTTCCTGTCCCGCTTCTCCCCTGCAGAAACTCCAGACCGCAACGATCAGGGCACTGGCTGTCTCGTATACCAGCAAAGGCACAAGCATCCACAAAGCCACCCGCAGGAACCTCCTCAGCCGTTCCTCCATTCCTTCCACCACCTTTGCAAACATCCCAAGTATAACAAAAGATGTTGCATTTTTCCAGTAAAAAAACTATAATGTTTGTATCTATTCTGCAAGAAAGAAGGAACCTCCATGTCGAAAAAAAGAATCGTAATGGCCCTCGGCCACAATGCACTGGGCACCAACCTCCCTGAACAGAAGGAAGCGGTCACCCGCACCGCAAAAGTGATCGCGGACTTTATCCAGAATAGCTGGCAGGTGGCGATCGTGCACAGCAATGCGCCACAGGTCGGCATGATCCATACCGCAATGAACGAACTCAGCAGGAATCATGCAGACGAAGGGTACACACCTGCGCCGATGTCAGTCTGTTCGGCCATGAGTCAGGGCTACATTGGTTATGACTTGCAGAGCGGCATCCGCTCCGAGCTTCTCCGGCGTGGCATCTATAAACCGGTTTCCACCATCCTCACGCAGATGATGGTCGACCCTTACGACGATTCCTTCTATCACCCGGTCAAGAAGATCGGCCGCATCATGACTCGTGAAGAAGCAGATGCCGAGGAAGCACGCGGCAATTATGTGACGGAAATCCCCGGTAAGGGATTTCAGCGTATCGTATCCGCACCAAAACCGGTTTCCATCGTTGAGATCGACGCCATCCGCGCGCTCCTTGACGCAGATCAGATCGTCATTTCCTGCGGGGGCGGCGGTATCCCCGTTCTGGAGCAGGGAGCCCGTCTGAAGGGTGCGAGCGCCGTCATTGAAAAGGATCTGGCTGCCGGCCTCCTGGCAAAGGAAGTGGATGCCGACGTGCTGATGATTCTGACCAGCGTCGACTGCGTGACCCTGAATTACGGCACTCCGGACGAACGGCCCATCCACTCCATGAACACGGAGGAAGCGGAGAAGTTCATCCGTCAGGGGCACTTCGAATTTGTCTCCATGCTGCCAAAGATTGAAGCCGCGCTCTCTTTCATCAAAGCAGGAAAGGGACGTTCCGCAATCATCACTTCACTGGAGAAAGCGGAAGAAAGCATCGAAGGAAGCGCCGGGACAATGATCCACTGATCGCACAGTCAAGCCCGGAATGCTCCGGCAGGCATCAGAAGCTGTCACAGATCCACCAGACAGGCCTCCGAACCGCAGAATTCTGACTGCGGCCGGAGGCCTGTCTTTTTATTCATCCGCAATGACTCCGGAAATCTGCATCCCGCATTTCCCTGCCATGAAATCCAACGAAACGAAGCCGAACATACAGGCCGGATTTCGCTTCATCATTTCCGATCAGTTGAATGTCACGATCTCGTCAATCTGCTCTGCCGGCTCTACACTCTCCGCGTAAAGCACCGGCCCCTCGCCATCATAATCCTGCCAGTATTCGATCTCCACCCGCGCGCGAACCTTTACCCACTGCCTGGTCTGCAGATTCTTCGCCTCTCTTGCCTTGCAGACATAACCAAGGAATGTCATGTCCTGAGCGCAACAGGTCATCGCCATCCGACCGGGTACAAAATAGTTCTTCGGGAAACGATCCGACTTCAGCACCATACCGGTAAACTCCACTACCTTTCCCTTGTAGCGATTCGGCTTGTCCATGCAGTCAATATACCAGAGTCCATAATGTTCCGGCTGAATCTCAATCACATCCGCCTTCATATCATAGGGCAGATCTTCCTCATTGATCTCATCGATCTCCCCGTTCTGATCTTCGAACACAATATCACAGCGGGTATTCATGGATTTGAGCATCCGCTTGTACCGCTCCAGATCCTCGATTCCATCGCACCGATTGCATATAATCAGCTCCGATCCTTTTACCATCGCATTGAACAGGGATTTCATGTTCTTGACATAAATCTCAAACGTAGCCATATTCACAATGGTGATCTGCTGATATATCGTCCAATCCTGTGGGAGAACCAGCTCATCCTGGTTCCACATTCCGTTCCATTCCACCAGCACACGCTCCGGCCGGTGCAGGCGGCCCAGTTCCGCCAGGTGCTGCGGATTCATGTCCTCCATATTCTCCACATACACCACGGAAGTATTCGTATCCTTCAGCAGAGCGGAGTCGAATTCATTCTCACCTTCTTCGCAGACAAGAAGCAACGTCTTTCCGTCTGTCCGAAAATAATCCTGATCCATCGTAAAACTCAGAAACTCCGTCTTACCCGCTTCCAGAAACCCATTGATCATGAATACCGGTGTCATATTATCCTCCAGCACTGTATCCATTCTTCATTCCTCCATCCTGATTCCCATCGCAGTCCGGCTGATATCCGGCTGACCCGGAAACAAAACCGTTTACCTTCCAAATGCCCGGCTCAGCTCGTCTTCCTTCAGTCCACTGCCGATCACGCACACCTTACCCGTGTAATCCGGTGCGCCGGTACGAATCTCATACTCCTCGGGTACCAGATCAAAATACAGCCACTCTCCGTCCTTCTCGCCCGGCAGCATTCCCTTTGCGCGAAGCACGTCGCCGTATGCGTTTCCGTATGCCAATGCCTGCAGAATCTCATCCAGCTTTTCTCTCTCAATCGGCAGGATTGTCTCAAATCCCCAGCTGGAAAAAATCTCATCTGCGTCATGGTGGTGATGCTCGTGTCCACATCCGTCACCGTGTTCATGATGGTGATGATGGTGTTCATGCTCCTCTTCATCTTCATGATGATGGTGATCATGAGGATGATCGTGTTCGTCTTCGCCCTCATGGTGATGGTGGTGATCATGCTCGTCCTCGTCCTCATGATGATGATGGTGATCATGCCCGCAGCAGCACTCTTCCTCATCCTCATCATGATGATGCTCTTCATACTGCTTCTTTGCCTGCTCAAGAAGCTCCTGCATCATGTTGTCCGGCTTCTCAATCAGTTCCAGGAGCTGCGCGCCGCCAAGCTGCGCCACCGGCGTCGTGATAATGGTCGCCGCCGCATTGTGCGCCCGAAGCATCTCCACATCTGCCTGAATCTTCGCCGTATCCGCCACATCCGTCCGGCTCAGAACAATGGTTCCGGCACTCTCCACCTGATTGTTGAAAAACTCGCCGAAATTCTTCATATACATTCTGCACTTGCAGGCGTCTACGATGGTCACTGCGCTGTTCAGCTTTACATCCAGATTCTTTGCCACATTCCGGACTGCGTTCATCACATCAGACAGCTTTCCTACACCGGATGGCTCAATAATCACGCGATCCGGCTGGTATTTGGTCAGGACTTCCTCCAGAGAGGCGCCAAAATCGCCAACCAGAGAACAGCAGATGCACCCGGAATTCATCTCACGAATCTCAATTCCCGAATCCTTCAGGAAGCCACCATCAATACCGATCTCACCAAACTCATTCTCAATCAGAACAACCTGCTCACCGGCAATCGCCTCCTCCAGCAATTTCCGGATAAATGTCGTCTTACCGGCTCCAAGGAAGCCTGAAATAATATCAATCTTTGTCATGTCTGTCAACCTTCTTTTCTCTTTCAACTACAAACCTGCCATCGCCAGCTTCTTCCATGGGCGATGGCAAAATCAACTGCGCTCCGACACATATTTTGGCACAAAACAGCCGGAAAGTCAACAGGGAACAAAGCTCCCGTTTCCTCTCCGGCTTCTTTCCGTATCCAGCGCGCCTAGGCGGTCGTCTCCATCGCATCACGCATTTTCATGTAACGGCGAATCCCATCGACGACATCCTGATCCAGGATGTGTTCCATTCGACAGGCATTCGCTTCCGCCTGCTCCTCCGACACTCCGGTAATCTCCTGCAAAAACGCGGTCAAAAGCTGATGTCTGCCGTACACCGACGAGGCTTTCTCCATACCCTTATCGGTCAGATGTATCTCTCCGGACGGCTCCATAACGATATAGCCATCCTCCTTCAATATCCCCATCGCCCGGCTGACACTTGGTTTGCTGAAATTCAGTTCTCTCGCTATGTCAATGGAACGGACCGTCCCCTTTCTCTGCTTAAGCATCAAAATGGTTTCCAGATAGTTTTCCCCTGATTCGTGCATCTGCGTCACTGCTCCTCCTGTCTTTCTTTTCATTACCTTTCAGGCAGGTTCTTATTCCGACCTCCCACCGTTTCGAATAATTATTATTATTTTAATCGAATTTGCCTGGTAAGTCCAGTATAATTTTTATCTGCGCAGAGTTTTTACAGGAATCCATAAATTCCGTCCTCTGGTCCTTCTTCTCCGTCATGCCATTGCGCAATCCTCGTCCTTCCTTGCCTTCATCGCTTTCTCACAGTCAATGTGATACATATTCTTTCTCTGGATCAGGCCGGCTTCCTCCAGTGTCTTCACCATGCGGTAAACCGTAGCCATGCCAATGGCCGGATCCCGCTTCGAGGCCCGATAATATATCTCCTTACAGCAGCTGCACTCATCGCTGAGAATAATTTCCAGCAGCAGCTTCCGCTGCATCGTGATCCGGCATCCGTTTCTCTTCAGTTCCTGAATAATAAAGGCTTCTTTCGTCTCCAAAGACACTGTTCCCGCCCCTTCCATATCATTGTTTCGTTCGCTTCGTTTGAAATCATCAATGACTTCATCGGTTATCGTAAGCTAACTTCCTCGAAAAGTCAAGCAGGAAATTTGAAAAATTTTACGGACTCAGGCAGGATATTTTCCTGCCGAAGCCCGTATATCTCCGGTCCTGACTACTTTACAAGCGCTGCTCCCAGTGCCTTACATGCCGCAACTGCATCATCATCCGGAGCCAGATTCGCAATTGTGCCCTCTCCGTTGACAACAGTCGCGCCAGCCTCCTCCATCCGGCTGACCCAGGTACGCATCCATT
>JAJQCD010000038.1:288200-307390 GCA_021202925.1 Clostridiales bacterium
ACGCATCCATTTCGCCATCCAGTTCTTCCGCACCCATAGCAGAAGCGCCCAACGCAAAGCAGTCTGCCTTCTTCAGCACGTTGGCATCCGCTTCTGCAACCTCCATGACATTGGCCGTTCCACCGGCCTCACGGATGCCCTCTCCTACAGCCTCCGCCATCGCCTGTGTATTGCCTGTACTGCTCCAGTAAATCACATAAACTTCTTTCATGCCTTTTTGTTCTCCTTTATCATTTTTATATGGTTCCATCGGTCAAACAGACCGATGCTGCAGCAAACAGGACATACCCATCTGCCGCGAATAACCCGGTTCTCTCGTTCCGGACTATTTTTCAGACACAACACTCAGCTGCTGCGTCGCTCATCAGGAAACTGCTACCCGATCCAACGACCAGCCATTGATCACTTCCAGCATGGCCTGCTCCTTTGCCTGGTCATACATTCGGAATTTCCGTTCCGCCTCCTGCGGATTATGGTACACTTTCCAGTAACGCGACACCAGCCAGTTCCTTCCTTCGTTTTCGATAAAACCTTCCACGTCGCCAACCGGATATTCCAACAGAACTCCCAGTTCATGTGGAAAATCGGAACGTCCTTCCGCATACTGCAGATATCGTTTCCGCAGTCGTTTCAACACGGAACCAATGTCCAGACGGTCATATTCATATTTTCTTAAGAACCCCCGGACATCTTCGCGGTTCAGATGTGCTGCCAGCTTTTCCGGACGATACAGAAACACCGTCTCCCTCTCTCCATCCGTGTAAAGAAAGACACAGACAATCCCGTTTTTCTTCAGATACTCACGGATTCGAAGCCACCCGCCCGCTCCGAGCGAGATCAGATTGGATACCTTGATGCCCTTCAGCACCGGTGCACATTGGGATGCGACATGAAAATCCAGCCTGGCCTCCGGCGTGCAATTGTTTAAAAAAGTAAGCATAGTCTCTACCGGCATCGATTCTGTTTCCTCCTCCTGTTTTGTCTGCGGGTCATCATTCTTTTATATGTTAGCATTTGCTAACCTTTTGGTCAACGCCCTACCTGCGAAATTTTCTCATTTGAGAAATCTTATCATTAACGGATATGGATTTCGACAACAGACGAATTACGAACCGCTTTCGTAAGGTCTCTTACGCTTTTTTACCATTTTATTACATTTGTTGATTTCCCGTTCATTACCTGTTATAAAATGTATGGTTATTCACGGAACGCTTTCCCGCCTGATGGCAGGAGTTCCCCAATATCGATTTGTTGAATAAACACCAGACAGAAAGAACCCAGTCACCGCGGAGGCATCATCAATGGAACAGACAAAATACCGGATTGGAGATGTGGCAAACATGATCGGAATGAGCAGAGACACGCTGCGCCACTATGAAAAGCTTGGTATCCTCTCCTCCAGACGCGAAGAGAGCGGCTATCGCTATTATACGGATCAGGACATCACCCGCCTGGTCACGATCCTTTATCAGAGGAAAATGGACATCGGACTGGATGACATCGCCTCCCTGTCCAGAACACATCATGATGAAAACCAACTCATCCGCATCATGGACGAGCAATTACGCCGGGAAGAAGCGCAGATTCGCCGACACCAGCTCAATATCGCCCGCATCCGGATGACCCGTGACGATTTTACCTGTCTTCACAGCCATGTCGGCCAGGTCTTTATCAAAGAATTGCCGCAGGCCTATGTCATTGTCCCGCATACCGGGCTTTCCGAGAGCATTCCGCTCTGGTTCCGCTACTCGTCTGATTACGAAGGAATGGATATGATGTATATTCTGGATGAATTTTCCTGGAAAGAACAGAATTCCACGATGGAGATTGCTTGGCGAAACACGGAACTGATCCTGAAAACCGAAGTGCGGGATCTGGTCGACTACCCGATTGAAGAACACACGCAAATGCCGGAAAAGCCAACGCTCTGCCTGTCTGTCTTTGTGATCTCACCGGAACGGATTCCCCGTCAGGAACACATCCGCCCGCTGGTGGAAGCCGCCCGTGCCCAGGGGCTCCTGACTTCGCAGCTCATCTACAGCACGTTTACAAGCCAGGATTTAAGCAGCGAACAGCCCACCTACTATCTGCAGATTTATCTTCCGGTATTCTGAACGCGAAAAAGGAAGGAACCCGTCTACCATACGAATTCCTTCCTTTCCATTTGCCAAAAAAACGTACAACGTTATCTCGAACAAATCTGTTCGTTCCGCCATTTGCTTCTCCATATCAGAGACCGGCTCGTCGCATCGGCCGGCCTTCTGTTCTATGCCTGCGGTCTGTCCTTCAGACTTTCTTTATATTTCAGAATATCCCGGCAATGAGCACTGCAGGTCGTACAACTTCCTGTGCATCCCGAAGTCGTGTCTCCGTCCTTCATGGACGCGTTCAGCATGCTGCGGAGCGCCAGAAAAATAACGATTGCAAATACCGCTATAATCACTATTGTAAGCATCTGTCCTGTACCTCCTGCCATTATCTTACCAGTTTTCCTCTGAAAACACAAGCAGATTTCAGTCTTCGTCCTCTGAATATTTGGTATTGCCGTAGTAAGTCACTATGCCGTCGCTGTCAGTACAGTAATACCGATCGTCTCCGTCCTTCGTATTTTTCTTGTTTTTCTGCACCTTACCGGACGTATTCACCAGATAATCGTTGTCCTCGAAGGTGACCACCTTCACCTTCTCATCGCTGTCCGCCTGCTGTAACTGTCCTTTGATATAGAGAAGGCCGTCGTCGATCCCGTTTGTTCCCTTTCCACGTTCATCACCGGATTTTTCAAACTGATACTTATATTTTTCACCGTCAAGCTCAATCGTACAGGTTCCGGTCTTCATGGCCCCGGTCTTACTGTTGCCGCCGAAATAGTAGACGTCCCAGTCTTCCTCTTCGTCCGGCAGATCATCCTCTGACTCAATCTCCTCATAGGACTGAATTTCCTTGTCATTGACGCTCATCTTATACAGGCCTTCCAGCATCTCGCCATACTCATTGAATGCATAATAATATCCATTAATTTTCTTGATCTGACTGGTGTATAGCTCGCCATTCTTATCGGCATAGAACCAGTATGCCTCGTCATCGTTGTATGCCTCGGAGTCCACATTCTCACCCGGCACCGTATAGAACCACCCGACGGAAAGCCAGCTGTCGGACGGCTGGCTGTAGAACAGATTGCTGTCACTCGCGGTTGATGCGGTTGCCGTACTCGCCTTGGCGTACCAGTTAAAGACCGCATTGCCATATTCCTCAAACCGGTACTTTTTGCCGTTGATCGTTTTGGTGGAATCGGTCACCTTCTTGCCATTGCTCTTAAAGAAAAACCAGTACCAGCCATCGAAATCGTCATCCTCATTTTCATCGTCGTCCACCTCAATCCTGGCCCATTCGTTGTCGCGCATCTCGCCGTCCCCGTATTCACCGAGGTAGTAAAGTGCGTTCTGCCAGGCATCGTCTCCGGTTTCCCGTTCTGAGTTCTCATTGACCCAGCCATAAAGCATACGGCCTTCCTCATCAAACGCATATTTTCGCGTCGTGCCATCTGCCTTGACAATACTCTTAAACGTCGTCCGACCGGAATCCGGCGCCTTGTAAGCCTTTCCGGTCGAGCTGAAATAATACCAGGCGGTATTATAATTGTCCTCATCCGCTTCCTCAATCGGCAGCTCACGCCACTGATTCGAGATCCGGTAGCCATTCTCATCTACATAATAATAATTGTCGTCATCCTCAATCAGCTGGCTTGTCGCCATCTCGCCATTTTCGTCCAGCCAGAAATAAGAACTACCTGACTTCTTCCACTCGTTCGTCGCAAGCTCGCCGTCAGAATTATAATAATACCAGGTTTCATCCTCCTTCGACCAGCCAACCGACGCAAACGACGTCATGGACGCACCAAGTGCGAGCGCTGCCGCCGCGCACGGTATTATCAGTCTTTTTGTCTGCTTTCTCATCACAAATGCTCCTTTCCAGATGTCCTTTTCCTTTTCGCCGGTTTCCCGGCCCGATGTCATTTCCCTCTGACACAGACAGAATAAACCCTGGAACCGTTCGAGGGTCAAGCGATGTCACGGAAACGTAACAACTTGTAAGAAGCCTGTAAATCCCGTAAGATTTTGCATGAAAAAAAGGAAAGGATCCCTCACAGGAGGAACCCCTTCCGAATCTCAATCTCAGCTGCAGTCCGCCACAGGCGGATTCTCTCTGAAAGCGTATGTGTTTACTTCTTGCTGTAAGAAGTATCATCCAGGCGCAGATGACGCGGCAGACCATCCACCATCATCGGAGTCAGCTCTGCCTGAATCAGCGGACGCACATAGTCAATGTAATCCTCTGTCACATAATCTCCCGCCTCGTTGATCCACTCTCTCGGCACCTTCTTTTCCACATTTGCAATCATGTGGACATCATAGATGTCGGTAACGCACATATACGGATCGTCGGAAACTCTCTTCAGAATAATCATCTTGCCGCTCTCGCCTTCAAACGCTGCCTTGACAGCCGCACCGCCAACGTTAAACGCCTCGGTAATGTCCACACGACCCACAATATGAGAAGCGCAGCGCTGCAGAGAGTTGAACTCGATCGCTCTGGTCTTGCAGCCCACCTCGCTCGAAATCTTCTGAGCCAGATAACGTGCCGTACCGGTCAGCTGCTTATGGCCAAATGCGTCCACAAAATCAATGTTGTCAAACAATTCGCAGACATAACGGCCGTCCGCAACCTTAACACCTTCCGATACAGCAACCACAACCGACTTTTTCACTTTATGAAGTTCCGCTACCTTCTTCATGAACGAATCCACATCAAAGGTAATCTCCGGCAGGAACAGCATATCCGGTCCTTCGCAGTCCTCTCCGGTTGCCAGTGCAGCCGCACCGGTCAGCCATCCCGCATTACGGCCCATGATCTCAATGATCGTTACATTCTGCTGGTCATAGACCAGGCCGTCACGGATAATTTCCTTGGTAATCGAAGCGATGTACTTCGCCGCGCTGCCAAACCCAGGCGTGTGGTCTGTCACAGCCAGATCGTTATCAATGGTCTTCGGAACACCCATGAATTTGATCTTGCTGCCATTAATCTGTGAGTAATCCGACAGCTTCTTGATCGTATCCATGGAGTCATTTCCGCCGATATAGAAGAAAAACTCAATCTCCAGCTTGTCGAGAATCGCAAAAATCTTGTCATAAACCTCTGCGTTGCCCTCGATCTCCGGCAGCTTATAGCGGCAGGAACCAAGATAGGATGACGGTGTTCTCTTAAGCAGATCAATATCCAGATCACTGCGGATGTGCTCTGACAGATCGACAACCCTCTCCTGGAGCAGACCCTGAATGCCATGCAACATGCCATAGACCTTCTTCGCCCCACGGTCTCTGGCTGTTTTGTAGACACCGGCCAGGCTGGAGTTGATCACGGCAGTCGGTCCGCCGGACTGTCCAACGATTACATTCCCTCTTTCCTTCTCACGTACAATCTTCATTTTGTTATAGAACCCTCCTCGCACTCATAGCAAACGTTTTCACATAACCGCATAATGATACAGCGCGCCAGCCGACGCAATGTATCTTTTTTAATCGATCCGGCTGCGTTTCCTGACACAGCCGGAATCGATCCTTCTATTCCTTACGCGCGCGCTGCCGCAACCGCCTTTACAAATTCCTGAGCCTTTGCCGTAACAGCTGCGAAATCACCGGTCTTTGCACCCTTGGTCAGGCTGCTTCCGGTTCCTACCGCATAAGCACCGGCCTTCAGCCACTTGTCTACATTGTCAACATCAACACCGCCAGACGGCATGAACTCACCCTGCGGAAGCGGTCCCTTGAAGGAGCTGATTGCAGCCGGTCCCACAATGTTGCCCGGGAAAATCTTAATCACGTCACATCCTGCCTCCATGGCGGTAATTGCCTCGGTTGGGGTCATAACGCCCGGAAGCATCGGCACACGATAGCGATTGCACATCTTGATGGTATCCACATTCAGACCAGGGCTGACGACATAGTTCGCACCGGCAATGATAGCCAGTCTTGCGGTCTCCGGATCCAGAACGGTACCTGCACCGATCACGATCTTGTCGTTGTCCTTGTACTTCTCAACCATCGCTGCGATCAGATCGATCGGGCTGCCCTCGTCAACCGTCATGCAAATCTCGATGAAGTTGATGCCACCGGCAATAACCGCATCGATGACTTTCTCACCCTGCTCGAGATTCTTTGCACGAATCACAGCTACCAGGCAATCTTCCTTCAGTCTCGCCAATACAGTTTCTTTTTTCATGGTTTTCTTCTCCTTTTTTTATTTTGTTCGTATATGCGAATCATGTTCACATTTACGAATCATTAACCAGATTGTATTACTTACAAAAGCATTTGTCAATAGCCCGGATTGTTTTTTTTCAGGAAATATCTGAGCCCTCGATAAACCCAAGCAGTTTCGATACCTCCATGGCCTTTCCGGCTACACGGACCCCCAGCGCGTCGTAGTCCTCCGTCGGCTGATACAGGCTGGATACACTGATGGAACCCAGCACACTTCCGTCCGGCCCAAAAACCGGAGCGCCAACACACTCCATATGCTCCTCCATCTCACGGGCGTCCAGAGCGTACCCCTTCGTCCGCACTTCCTCCAGTTCTCTGCGCAGAGACACCCGATCTGTGATGGTCCGTTCCGTCTTTTTCTGAAAATGGAGCCGACTGATCACCTGCCGTCTCGTTTCTTCATCTGTAAAAGCCAGAATCGACTTGCCTAGCGAAGTACAGTAGATGGGATTCTTCGTCCCCACCTGGGCTGTTGTAATAATGGGATTTTCCGGCTCTGCCTTGCAGATATATACCACATCATGGTCCGAACGGACACCAAAAAAGACGGTCTTCCCCACTTCTCTCGCAAACTGCCTCAGCTCCGGTTCAATCACTCCAATAAAATCCAGGTTGTTGGTATAATTGACACCGATGCGATACGCAGTCAGGCCGATCGTATATCGCTGGCACTGCCCCCTGTCTACATTCACCATCCCCATCTCCACCAGTGTCGTCACAATATCGTAAGCGCTGGTTTTCGGCATTTCCAGCTTTTCACAGATATCATCCAGGGTAATGCCATCCGGATTCTTCGATACCAGTTTCAGAATCTCAACGGTTCTCTGTGTTGTTCGGTTCATTTTCATGGGATTGTGCCTCTTTTGCTTTAGAATATACAACAGACGACTCTGCTACGCGCAACCTGCGCCTTGAATGGATATTTCTCATAAAGAAACTATGAGATGAAAGCGCTTACAGCAATTTTAACCGAACTATGTCTATAAGTCAAGAAGAAAACTCCTGCAAGCGAAAAAAACAGGGCAAAAAGGCAAAACCTCTTGCAATATTCGAAAATGCGGTCTATAATAATCCTAGATTGTAAGTGCTTTCAGAACATATTATCATGCATTTTTCCATATATCTTCTATATGGGAATTCCCATTTAACGACCGTTGTGACAGAACCTGTCGCGACAACGCATGCTCTGAAAGCAGACATTGCTGTTGTATTGATTCTATATTCAGACAACCGCAGAGAAAAACGCATACGGAAACGGGGTGATTTTATCAACATCTATGACGTTTCAAAAAGGGCTGGTGTGTCTATCGCCACCGTCTCGCGCGTTTTGAATGGCAATCCAAATGTCAGTGACAAGACGAGAACCCGGGTTCTCGCTGTGATGGATGAGCTGGGCTATACGCCCAATGTTTTTGCCCGCGGCCTTGGTCTCGGGACGATCCAGACGATCGGTATTATGTGTTCGGATTCCTCCGATCCCTATCTGGCACACGCGATTTATTACCTGGAACAGGGTCTGCGCATCAATGGTTACGGCTCCATCCTCTGCTGCACTGGCGCCTCACTCGAGACGAAGCACCAGTATTTTAACCTGTTGCTCTCCAAAAAGGTAGACGCAATCATCGTGATCGGCTCCAAATTCATCGAACTGCAGCCGCAGGACAATTCCTTCATCATTGATGCGTCCGCCGGTCTGCCGATTATGCTGGTCAACGGCTATCTGGAAGCACCAAATATTTACTGTACCCTCTGTGACGACCGCATGGCAATGTTTTCCGCAGCTGATCTTCTGATCGAAAGCGGCTGCCGGAACATTCTGTACCTGTTCACCAGCCATTCGCAAAGCGGCCTGAATAAGATGCACGGCTATCGGGATGCCCTGGCCGGCCATGGGCTTCCCATGCGCGAAGAGTACATCTGTCATTGCACGAAAGATGTGCTGGATGCCCGCGATCGGATCGCCGGGCTGCACGAGAAGGGAATGATATTTGACGCAGTTCTTGCGTCAGACGACACGCTGGCCGTCGGCGCAGTCAAATATGCGCACGCCACAGGGCTTCGGATACCGGATGATCTGAGTATCATCGGCTACAACAATACCTGTTACTCCATCTGCACGGATCCGGAAATCACCTCAGTCGACAGCCGCGTTGAGGCGCTCTGCGCGACTACCATCCATACGCTGATGGGCGTATTCAACGGCGACAATGTTCCCACACGAACGACCATTACCGCCGATTTGATAAAAAGGGCAACCACCAAATTTTAAACCATCAAAGGAGGATTTATCCCAATGAAACAGTTTATGGACAAAGATTTTCTTCTGTCAACCGAGTCCGCAAAGACATTATTCCATAATTATGCAGAGAATATGCCGATCCTGGACTATCACTGCCACATCAATCCGCAGGAAATCTATGAGGATCGCAAGTTTGAAAACATTACCCAGGTGTGGCTGGGCGGCGACCATTACAAATGGCGCCAGATGCGTTCGAACGGTGTAGATGAGAAGTACATTACCGGCGACGCTTCCGACCATGACAAATTTGTCAAGTGGGCAGAGACCATGGAGAAGCTGATCGGCAATCCGCTGTATCACTGGAGCCATCTGGAGCTGCAGAGATATTTCGGCTTCACCGGTCATCTGTGTGCGGATACGGCCGAAGAGGTCTGGAATCTCTGCAATGAGCAGCTGCAGAACAAATGGTCCGTACGCAGCCTGATCAAAGCTTCCAACGTTACCCTGATCTGCACCACGGACGATCCGGTCGACACATTGGAATGGCACAAAAAGATCGCTGCTGATGACACCTTTGACGTACAGGTCAAGCCGGCATGGAGACCGGACAAGGCGACGAACATCGAGAAGCCAACCTATAAGGCTTATATTGATCAGCTTTCGGCTGTCAGCGGCATCGAGATCAAGGATTTCGCATCCCTGAAGGCTGCTATCTCCAACCGGATGGATTACTTCGATGAGAACGGCTGCAGCGTATCCGATCATGGTCTGGATTATGTCTGCTATCTGCCGGCAACCGACGAAGAAATTGATGCCATCATGGCAAAGAAGCTGGGCGGCGAGGAAGTCACCGAGATCGAAATGATCAAATACAAGACCGCATTTATGATGTTCCTTGCCAAGCAGTATAACAAGCGCAACTGGGCAATGCAGCTCCATTACGGCTGCAAGCGTGACAACAACGCTTATATGTTTGAGAAGCTCGGCCCGGATACTGGCTTCGACTGCATCAACAACTATGCTCCAGCCGCACAGACCGCTGATTTCCTGAACGCACTCAGCGCAACGAACGAAGTGCCGCGCACGATCCTGTATTCCCTGAACCCGAACGACGATGCCGTCATCGGCACGATCATCGGCTGCTTCCAGGATACACAGGCAGCGGGCAAGCTCCAGCACGGCTCCGCCTGGTGGTTCAACGATCATAAGGTTGGCATGACAAACCAGATGACCAGCCTGGCGAATCTGGGCTGCCTGGGCAACTTCATCGGTATGCTGACCGATTCCCGCAGCTTCCTGTCCTACACCCGCCACGAATATTTCCGTCGCGTAATGTGTGCGCTGATCGGCGGCTGGGTTGAGGATGGCGAATATCCGGACGACCAGAAAGCACTGGAAAAGATTGTCAGAGGCATCTGCTACAATAACGCAGTCAAATACTTTGGATTTGATCTGAAGATCGTAGAGTAATTATTTCTGCCGATAATAAAAATTCCGGCGTCGATGACCATTTCACACGAATCGGCCATCGACGCCGGGATTTTCATTTGCCATAGCATGCATCAGACACATTCGAAATCAGACTCTCATATGCCGCCAGTTCAGGCTCCGCGCATCTCTCCCTCAGAATATTCATAATCAGATGATAGGTCTTTCTGCTCCGGTTCTTCCCGGAAATCACATCGCTGACTGTCGCCTCGCTCTTTCCGATCCTTGCGCCCAGCTCCTTCATCGTCATGTCGCTGCGTGCCAGCAGAATCTTAATCAGCACGCCCTCCTGCCTTATTTCCTCATCGCGTTTCAAGCAACCTTCTCCTTCCCCTGGACCAAGCCTATGACAACGGCGGAACGATTGGCACACCGTTATCGGTTGCTGCTGTCGTCTCAGGCACTGCTGCCGGCTCTGTTGATGCACCCGGACCGGCAACCGTCTCCGGCGCCGCAGCTGAAGAAGCCGCCTGTGTCTCTGCCGCACGGGTTGCCTCCGTCTCTCTCCTGGCCTCGGTCTCCGCGGCACGCGTCGTCTCTGCCGCACGGGTGGTCTCCGTTGCCTGGGTCGTTTCTTCCACTGCTTCCGTCACCTGTGCAGACTCAGAAACCGCCTCTGTCTCTCCTGCTCCATCATCCGGAATTCCGGCTGCCCGTCCGCTGTATGTTGAGACATAGAGCTCTTGTCGTTTTGTCTCCGCACCATTACGGCTGACAACCCGGTATGTCACCCACTGACTGCCCGTGGTTTCGGCACCTGGTAACTGCTCCGCTTCCGCTTCCGTATGACCGTCTGACTGGTCGATCAAATCCTGCGAACGCTCCACTCTCTCCGAATCCAGTTCCCAGGCTACGCCATCTTCCAGAACCGGAATTCCGTAAAGCGCTACCGTCACCTTCTGTTCCGAAACACTCGCGCGAATTCCAATTGACCCGCCCGACGAATTCACAAAACGAAAATCCGATGTTTCCCAATCCACTGCCGCGTCTTGCCCAGGCGTCACATAATCCGGTTCCTCTGTCTCCGAACGCCGAAAGGTAATTTCCATACCAGACTGGAACGCGGCCCGGTACAGGGTCGCGGACACCTGACTTACCCCGCCGCCGGTCTCCGGTTCCGCACCGGAAACACGGGCAGCCTGCATATATCCCTTCTCCTCCGTTCGCTGCCCCAGAACCGCATTAAAAGAAAATTCCTCGCCCGCCCGCACAATCGTACCATTCAGTGCTTCTACAGCAAGCCGTATATTCTCATTGCGCTGCCCGTCATCCGTCGTCTCCGTCGTAAACGTCGCAAGCGTCCGGTATTGCTCCTGCGCCTGTGCCAGCGTCCGACTCTGCCCAACCGGTTTAAAATCCGCCTGAATCACGGCCTCATCCTGTCCGGCGCGCACGGCCTCAAGAATGTCTTCCACCAGTTTCTGCTCATCCAGGGCAATCCCCGGACATCCCTCGCTGAATACAAATCGACCACTCTGATTGTCATAATGATCCAGACTGGCATCGATCGGCGCTGCATTCCATTGCTCTGCGAACCGCTGCGCTGTCACAGCAAGCTGTTCCTCCAGCACACCCTCATCCAGTTCATACACTCCGTCCGCGCCATTCGCATAAATCTGCTCCAGACAGCCTTCCATCCACGACTCCACCAGATCATCAAGGACATATCCGGTTCCTTCATACGAAACCGAGAGATGAAACGACAGCCGCTCCATCAGCTTCGCCTTTGCTTCCTCCTGTGTCATACCGCTGACATCCACATCCGCCACCGTCAGCGTGCCGACTCTCGCTGCCCTCGATGTCCCGGCCTCGTCTCCGGTCGCCTCTGTCATGGCCAGATTTCTGCTGTTCTTTTCTCCCAGTGCAGTCGCTCCAACTGCCACAATCAGCACAACAGCCACGCAACCGGCAAAAATCATCAGACCGTGACCATGTCGCTTTGGTTTCTTTTTCTTTTCCCTGATTTTCGGGCCGCTGTAGGAAGACTTAAACGTTTTATTCGGTGATTTCAACTGCTCTGCCTCTTTTCCTCCATGATCGTTCCAAGGCCCGTTCCGTCCGCTCAAAGTCTGTCTGCGATCTCCTCAAAGAGTTTCGCCTTGTCCCGGAAATATTCACGGGCAAAGTCGTCCGCCTCTTCGCAGGCCGCATCCAGCGTGCTGTTCTTGAGCACAACGGAAATCGATTCAATCCCCGCCTCAATGATCAGACTGAATTCGCCTTTTTCCCCGCTGCAGACCAGGAGATTGACCTTCTGCTGCTCCGCTTCCACATATTTTCTTGCAAATGAACTTTCTTCCCCGTAAATTGCCCAGTTTCCTGTCATCTTTCTTTCTCCTTCCACACTGCCATGATTCTCCTGGCGACTGTTGACTGCTTCGCCTCTGGCGTCGCGGTCTGTCTATTCTCCCGGCGCACGAACTGCCACCGGTTCCTCGCCGGAAGATGACGGTCCGGACGTATCGCCTGTTGCTGACGCCGTCGTCTCCGTTGCGGCTCCCGGGCCGCCGCTCACCGCAGTCGGCGCTTCCTCCACTGCGGATGTTGTCTCTGCCAGGGTCTCCGCTGCTGCCTCCGTTACGCCGGGACCGGACGCTGCAGGCTCCACTGCCGTCGTCTCTTCCACCGTCCCGATTGTCTCTGCTGCCTCCGTCTCTGCCAGGGTTGCCGCTTCTGTCACGGCCGCCGTCGTCTCTGCTGCCGTTGTCGCCGCTGTTGATGAGGATCCGGATCGTTCCGTTCCTCCCAGTTTGTAACAGAATACCGGCGTCCCCGCAGAAATATTTTCATAAATCTTTTTGGCAACAGAAGAGGGAAGATTGATACAGCCGTGAGATCCACTGGTCTTGTAAATGCTTCCGCCAAAACTCGACCGCCAGCTCGCATCATGCAATCCGACGCCTCCATTAAACGGCATCCAGTACGATACCGGTGTGGAATACCCCTCCCCGTTCAACGTTGCGTTCCTCTGTTTGTAAGTCAGCGGATAGAGTCCGGTCGGCGTACCCATCCCCTTTGATTCATTACCGGACACAAAATCCGACTCAACGACCAGCGCACCGTCTACATAATAGTATAAATGCTGCGCTGTCAGGTTCGCTTCCACATAGGTATTTCCGTAATCATTTCCGTCATGACTCGCCGCCGTCTGCGAATAGACCGGTTCTCTTTCCTGGCTCTCCCCGGAGGCGATAATCTCCGCAAGGGCAGCCGCTTCCACAGACTGGTTGATCCGCCATCCGTAAGGGCCGCTGACCGTTACCTCCGTTCCATATGTCGTCTTCAGTGTCCGGTTCGTATAAGCGGTATTATACTTCTTCGCCAGAGACTGAACATAGGCTTCTACCTGCGTCGTGTCTACCTGAGGATTCCCCTGGTCATCGGCTGACAGCCAGCTGTGCGTCGTCGTCCCGTCCAGAATCTCCGCCGCACTTCCAAACCGATGAACAACAACCGTATTGACCACCCGGTTCCATTGCTCCACACGGGCACACAACGTCTCGTCTTCCGTGGTGATGGCTGGTTTCTGATAAACGCCAAGATATTCCAGTTCCAGACTCTTCTGCAGATTTGACACGGCATCGGAAATCACCTCGGTCAGCCGTTCCACATCCGGTTCATTGCCATTGACTTCCGGTACCACCTCATAGCCAACCCCGTCTATGTAATCCGAACAATACGCATCCACGGGCTTCTGAATCTGATCCGGATCCACTGCATTCAATGCACCGATCACCTGATCCAGCTTTTCTTCATCGTAAGCCACCATGGTACCGATTGTATATTCTTTCCATTTAAATAAATGAATCCCCCACGAAAACGGTTCCTGGGACGCCAGAAGTTCTTCCAGCGATCCGTCAAATTCCGGATGAAGGTCAATATCCGTACCGAAAATCTGTTCTTCGATGCCTGCGGAATCTTCCTCTCTCCCCCGCTCCTCCAGCGTCAGAACATAGCCGTCAATCCCCGCGCGGATCAGAGCCTTCACTTCCTCAGGCGTCTTTCCCTCTACATTCAGCCCATTGATCGCCGTATTGGGAAAATATACCTTTCGATATCGCTGCCCGAACAGTCCATATGCACCCACGCCAAACACCAGTACCGCTCCCAGAATCAGGACAACGGTCTTCGCGATCTTTTTATCTGATCGGGCATCTGCTTTCTCCGGTTCCCCGACTAGTTCCGGCTCCTCTGCCGGCTCTTCTTTCGGCTCCGGTTGTTCCATCGCTGACTCTGGTTCTGCCGCCGGTTCCGGTTCCTCTGTCGATTCTTCCCCAGATTCCACTTCTGCTGTCGTTTCCGGTTCCCCGGCTGATTCTTCCCCCGATTCCGCTTCTGCTGTCATTTCCGGTTCCTCTGCCGCTTCTTCCTCTGACTCTGGTTCCTCTGTCGGCTCTGCCATCGATTCCGCCGTCTGGCCTTCCGCCATATTCTTCCACGGCAGATGATTCTTCTTCCTGCGGCTCCTGCCGCGCACCTTCCCGTCCGCAGCGCGTCTTACGCGCTCCTGTTCCCTGCTCATTCCTGTTTGATCGTTCCTCTCCACGCTGTCATTCTTCCGGTTCTGAGGAGAATACATCGTCCGGCATTTCCCCCGGCTCTGCTTCCGACAGGCCTTCCGCCCCGTGCGCAGCAAGCGCCCGTTCCGCCGCTGCATTCGCTGTCTCCAGCGCCGCGTTTGCTTCCCGGCTCTCCCGTGCCGACGCCTCTGCAATCGCCGCATTCACCAGATCCACTGCAGAGCGCAGAGTCGTCGGCTTCACCGTCTGGTTCTTCGCTGCTGATGGCTGCTGACGGCTCACCGTCAATGGCAGGTTCACACCCTGAATATTCAGGACCACGCCTTTGGCCTCCTTATCCAATACCTTCGGAAGCTGATTTGCGTCTACTACAACCGGACGAAACGCATCATCTTTGCAGAACTTCTTAAATTCCAGAATGTCCGTAAAGATCGGCTGATATTTCTCCCCATTCTTCATTTTCAGCATCGGCGTCCCTTTGCCCTCCTTCTGAAGTGCAAAAATAAACCGGCCGCGCTTAAAATCCGCCGCCATCTCCTCCTGGAGTTCGAGCAGATGCGCCTTCCGGTCTTCACTGGCCGGCCGACGAAGCTCCTGAGCAAAATATACCGCGGTCAGATGAAGCTGAGGGTTCTCTACCCAGACCGAACCATCCGGCATTTCCTTCCGGTCCCGCTTCTTCACAATCTCGTTCACCTGAATGCAATCCTCTCCCGCCGTGCCGTGAATCCGAATCGCATTGACTCCCATCGTAAACAATGACGTGAAAAATAGAAGCATCTGCCTGCTCGTCATCTTTGCGGGCACCGTCGGAATCTTCTGAACTGCCAGCTCCTTCGTCTTTCCCTTCGCCGCTTCCTCATCAAAGAACAGAAGCACCTCATCATCATAAGTTTCTTCGTCACACTGCACATAAGGCTCTCTCGTGCAGGCGGAAATCAGAATATAAAAAAGTGAATCCGCCCTGGAAAGTCTGGTCAGCAATTCCTTCTTTTCCTCCGACATCGGAGGTCTGTTCCCATTTGTCATATATATTAATCTCCCTGTTCCGTTATGAAATCTGTATTTTTGGTTCACTCTATTATACAGTTTTTCCCCCCGCTTGTAAAGCTATGGACTTTTCCAAATTCGAAGTTTATAATACAGGAAGAATTCCATCCCGATGACGAAAAGACAAAGGAGTAACTCACTATGCACGGTTCCAGAATACCGGAAATCGATATTGCCAAGGGATTTGCCATTTTTCTTGTGATCCTGGGGCACATCGTAACCATCCACCATACCTTGTTTCGCTGGATTTTTTCCTTTCATATGCCGGTCTTTTTCTTTCTCTCCGGCATGACCTTCCGGCCGGAACGCTACCACTGTATCCGGGATTACATATCTGCAAAGGGCAGACGCCTGATTCTGCCTTATCTGATCATTACCTTCGCCGCATTCCTGATCTGCATGGCGCGTCCCGACTATCGTCTCCCTGTCATCGCTGACGGATGGCGCCACCAGCTGAAATGGATCTTCTGGTATGCCCAGCCACAGAACCTCTATGTCGGCCAGATCTGGTTTCTGGTCGCACTGTTTATGGCGGAGCTGATCTCGCTCCTGTGGATTCGCTTCCTCGGAGACAAATCCATCTGCATCCGCCTCTTTTCTCTGCTTGCGCTTGGGCTGGCCGGCGTATCCATCCGTATGATCTTCCCATACCTCCCGGTCGGTGAACGCCTTCCCTGGAAACTCGATACGGCATTGACTGCCTCCGTCTTCGTCATCGCCGGATATTACGCCGGGCGCACGAATCTCCCGGAACGCCTTGCTCCGCTGTCGTCTTTCCTGATTCCCGTCAGCATCTGGCTCAGCTTTTACTTTGGCCCGATGCTCAGTTCCTATGTCAATATCTGCGATTGTGCCTATGACGCTGCCCCCTATTATTACACGGCAGCATTTCTCGGCATCGCCGCACTGGTACTCACCGCTTACCTTGGGCGTCATTCCTGCCTGGCCCGTTTTCGTCGCTTCTGGGGCTTCTGGCAATTCTGCGGCAGATATTCCATGCCTATTTTTGTCGGTCAGACCTTTGTCATCTACTTTCTTGTCGAAACGATCGAACGGTTTACCGGCATCCGCCTGCATCCCATGGACGTCATGCCGAACAACCTCGCAAGCCTTGCCCTCGCTGCGGCGACCCTTGCGCTCATGCTTGCCTTTATCTGGCCGTGGAGTCAGTGGAAGGGCCGGAAACGCGATCAGACAGACATCCTGCCATAACGTTTCACGCGCAATCAGAATACGTTTCTGTCTCTATAATTTCTCTCGCGCGATCAGAGTACGGTAATCCTCTACTTCGTATGTCGCAATGGCGCAGATCGCATCCCGATCCCCATCGGAATACCGGCCATAAACGGCAGCCACCTCAATCCCGGCCCGCACAGCCGCCTCAACGCCGATCAACGAATCCTCAAAAACCAGGCACTCCGATGGTCCGACGCCAAGTTCCCTCATAATCCGCAGATAAATCTCCGGATTCGGCTTGATCTCACGGGCGTCCTCCCTTGTATAAATCGGATCAAAATAGTCATCCAGCCGGGCTTTCGCAATCATATTTCTGTTCTTCGTCCGGAACGTATTGATGCAGTTTCTCCCCGTCGTCGTGGCAATGCAAAGCCGATATCCGGCAGCCTTCAGCCTGCGCACAAGTTCATCTGCTCCGTCCTTATAATCGATCCCATGCTCCAGATAGTCCTGTGCGATCTGGTAGCGCAACGCGTGGATCTCTTCCACCGACCGCCGGGAGCGATATCTCTGCTTTAAAAATCCACAGTAGGAGACATACGGATTCGAATCAGCGGCAAACCGGCGAAGCGCCTCGTCGCGCTCTGCCTGTATCTGCTTAAGTCCAGTCTCCTCGTCCGCACGAATCGCAGAAATCAGCGTTTCATCCACTCGGTTCCAGATTCCAATCGAATCGATCAGGGTACCGTCCATGTCAAAAATAATTACCTTTTTTCCTTCAAACATGAATCCGACTCCCGGAGGGATCCCTTTCTGATATTGTCTTTTAAAATCTGATCCGTCACTTCATACAAAATCTCGGACCCCAGCCTGGTCTTTTCCTGCCGCTCATACACCTGCTTCGCGGTTACCTCATGCTCCATCCAGTCGCTTCCGCCGTTGCTGTTGTTCAGAAGCAGCGGCTGAAGGTTATCCATCGCATGGGCAAATCTGGCTTCTGCCGTCTGAAACGCCTCAAATTCGTCAAACAAAGCCGTCAGTTCCCTTTTCTGGTCATCCGGCAGAATGGAATACAGTTTTTCCTTGGCGGCATCCTCTCTGGCCTTCTGTGTGCTTCGCCCGGCTTCATCATAAGCATAGGTATCTCCGGCTTCGATTTCTACAATGTCATGAATCAGGCACATCAGCATCACCTTTGCAATGTCAATCTTCTCATTGGAATATTCGCGCAGCAGATATGCCATAATCGCCATATGCCACGCATGCTCCGCGTCATTTTCGTTTCTCCCGTGACCGGACAGATGCGTCTGACGGAAAATATTCTTCTCCCTGTCGATTTCCAGCACAAAGTCCAGCTGTCTTTTCAGTCTTTCTTCTATCATAATGGTTTATTCCCTCCCACGATTCATTATTATATAATTATCCTGATATCGCGTCAACGACAATCGTAATCCACAACCGGATCTGCATCTGCTCAACCGGCATGAAAGAAACACCGAACGAGGCCGGGCTTACCTTCTATGACAAAGTCTTTAATAAACCCAACCGCTACGGTATCGAGCTACTTGTCACAATTCTCCTTTATGAGATTCCTGTGCTCTGCTGGAAGCCTGCAGCGGTTGGTATGCGCTGCATGTGCATCCTGGCCACCAGGTATTTCCCAGATGTTCCCTGTACTGCTGGTAACCGGTCCCAGACAGGTCGGGAAGACAACTCTGCTGCAAAAAATCTCAGAAAGCCAGCGGAGTATCGGCATTTAGCGAAAAAATGTAACTCTGGATGATCCTGACGTAAGATATCTGGCAAAAACGGATCCCGCACTGTTTCTGCAAAGATATTCTCCTCCGGTACTGATTGACGAGATTCAATATGCAACAGAACTGTTGCCTTATATCAAAATGAGTGTAGACCGTTCGAAAAGAAAAGGCGATTTCTGGATTACCGGATCTCAGGTCTTTCGCCTGATGAAAAATGTAAGTGAAAGTCTCGCGGGACAGGTTGGCATTGTCAATCTGCTTGGATTGTCCAACGCAGAAATTTACGGAGAACCCAGCGAACCATTTCAGACAGACGCAGCATACTTAATGAATCGCCTGTCGGTAAGGAGACAAAGGGACTTAAACGAAATTTACGGCAGGATTTTCAAGGGATCGATGCCGGAACTTCACGCAGACAAATCCATGGGCTGGGAAACCTATTATCGCTCCTATGTAGATACCTATCTGCAGAGAGACATCCGCAATCTGATATGTAATGACTTTTGTCAAGAGGTAAATTTGCACAAAAATCACCACAAGATTTTGTTTGATTGTTACTGAAGACATCGTGAAAGAGCTCTAGCGGTATCAGTCCCCGGCATTGGCCACTCTGATATACGTGGATTCGGATTGCTCCTTA
>JAJQCD010000013.1 GCA_021202925.1 Clostridiales bacterium
TGTCGGTCGGCACATGCACCGGATGGTAATCATGGTGAGCCAGGCATCTGGCGATCAGCGCAGCGTCGCGCTTGTCTGTTTTTACTTTCTTCTTAGCAGACGGCTTCAACATAGTTGTCGGTGCCAGGATCACACATTTCACGTGATGGTTGGTAAGCTGATGATACAACGTAAACCCGAGGCAGCCAGCTTCATAACCGCATATAAACACGGCATCGTCTCCGTAGTGAAAACGCATGGCTTCCAGATAATTGAGTACTTTACTGTAGTGACCGTCAACTTTTTGGCAGTATTCAGCTTGCTCTTTTTCATTTGTATAACAGCAGAGAGAAAAAGTTTCTTTGTGTACATCCATTCCTACGTAAACTGTGCTATAATTCATTTGTATGACCTCCATTTGTATGCGGTAATCCCTGTTACCTTTGATATTTTCCAATCTACAGTATACAGGTAAATCCACGAAACTGCAAATCGGAGGTCATTACATATTGTCTATCAATGATGTGTTCTCCGGTAGAGATACCATCATCCCGATCTTGAAAGAGAACATCGAAAAAGTAATCGGCAGCGGCAACGCCAGCAAGGTTGAAGCAGTTGAGAAGGAGCTTGCCGATTTGCAGAAGGAACTTCTGAAAAAGGCCAATGCGAGACAGGCTTATGATGACATCGCTGACAGAATCGAGGAGCTTCGCAGAAAAAAGCAGGAGCTTCTTTTAGAAGATGCCAACAACGAGGGAAGCCGCCAGCGGGTGGAGGAGATGGAGAAGATGCTCGATGAAATGGGGACGGCGGTTACGGAATATGATGAGAGTCTTGTCCGGAAGCTGATTGAGAAGATTACGGTTTATGACGACCATTTCACGGTGGAGTTTAAGTCGGGGCTTGAGACGGAAGTGGCGATGTGAGAGAAAATATAAATATTGTAAGGCCCTTGAGTTTAATTATTGCTCAAGGGCTTTTTAAATAGCGTTGCGTCAAAAAAATAAAAAATTGACGCAACGCTTGCTTTTTCCTATGAAGTGTGCTAATATAAGCGCAGCGTCAAAAAATAAAAAAATTGACAAAACGCTTGAAGGGAGGCGAGGCACATGTGGACTAATCAGGTGTTAAGAAATCTTTCAGATAAAAAAATATACTCTCGCGAAAAACTGTTTCAAATTTTTTGTGCCGAAAAAGAAGATTTAAGTGAGAGTGCGTTTCGATGGACACTGTACAATCTGCAAAAAGAACAGCAGCTCTTTCGCGTGGATTACGATGCATATGTAACGGTTCAGCAGGAGGAGCTTCCTGTGTACAGACCGGTTTATTCTGACAGAGGTATGGAAGTCAGAGAAAAGCTGGAAGATAAATTTCCGGAGCTTACCTTTGTCATTTTTGAAAGTGTTCTGCTAAATGAGTTTTTGAATCATCAGATAGCGCAGAACACGGTATACGTGCAGGTGGAAAAGGATGTGAGTTCCTACATCTTTGATGAATTACAACAGGAATATACCGGAAGTGTGCTTTACAAACCGGGAAAAAATGAATTTGAGAGATATTGGACGAGAGATTGTATTGTTGTTTTGGAGTTGGTCAGTCAGGCTCCGATGTCAGAGGAGAAGCCACATGAAATGACTGCAGAGAAGCTACTGGTTGATATTGTGGCAGAAAAAAGTATTGCAGCAACATTCAGCCCATCGGAGGTTCCTCTCATATATGCGAGCATGATAGAAAGCTATCAGGTAGAACGCAGAAGATTGAATCGGTATGCAGGACGCAGAGGGAAAACAGAGTTAGTAAAGAAATATGCGGGAGGAAGAACGTAAGATGCTATCAAGAACTATGTACACATCAGAGTATATCAACGACCTGTATAAGAAAACAGGGAATGACCCCACGCTGCTTGAAAGAGTGGTTTATGCGTTTGGCCTTTTAGAAGCGATTAAGCGAGTAGGACTTCCTTTTTGCTTTAAGGGCGGAACCGCTCTCATGTTGTTGCTTGACCATCCAAGGAGATTGAGTACCGATATCGACATTATCGTGGAGCCGGGAACGGATATCGACGATTATATTCGCAGGGCGGGAGAAATATTTCCGTTTCTGGATGTGGAGGAACATGTCCGCGTTGGCAAAAATGATATTGAGAAGAGACATTTCAAATTTAAGTATCGTTCACCAAGGAGCGAGCGGGATGTCACCATTTTGCTGGATGTTCTATTTGAAAAGATACAGTACAAAACGTGTATTTTAAAACCGATAAAAAATGAGCTGCTTTTGACAGAGGGAGAATACCTTTTCGTCAGCATTCCAAATGTGAATGGAATCCTTGGAGATAAGATGACGGCATTTGCACCACATACAACGGGAATTCCGTTTGGAGTGAATAAGGAATTAGAGGTAATCAAGCAGCTATATGATTGCGCCTCGCTGTTTGATGCAATGACAGATTTTAGTGAAGTTTGCGAATCCTACCATCGGATTGTTTATTCGGAGATGGCATACAGAGGGCTTTCCGTTTCGGCAGAGGATGTGTTGAAGGATACAATTAACGGGTGCCTCTGTATCGCCAGCAGAGGAATTCCTAATGGGGAAGATTATACATATTTCAAGGATGGTATTTCCAGAATCAGGAATCACATTATTGGAAGCCGATTTGGCGGAGATGTTGCCGGAACATATGCTGGAAGAGTGATGTATCTTGCGGCAACGATGCTGACCGGGCGGGAAACTCTGATTAAAATTAATGATCCTGGAGAATATGTCGGACAGAAGCTTGAAATAGAAAAGCCAAAGAGATTCTCTTATATGCGTATTGTGGACCCGGTTTCCTATGGGTATCTTATTGAGGCAGCCAAGCTCTTGCAGGGAACCGAATTCGTTTCATAAAATCTGTTAGGTGATAGTCGATATGTTCGCGCATACACCCATATGCGCCCAAATGCCCCAAAACGGGCAAAAAACGGTTTGATATGTTATGCCACACAGTCAAATGGCAAAAATTGCCCTTTGACATGTTTGCGCAGACACCCGAGCTGCATGTGACATCAATATCGTTTTCTCGTGCCACGTTGAGACGGTATGCCTTTTGTCCAAACTTCATGAAGCAAAGCATCATGTGAATGTGACAGTGGATATGGACGAGATGGATTTGACGAAGGCAAAGCATGGAATTATTGAAAGAGAGAATTACAATCTTCCTAAGTCGGAGAATTCAAGACAGCCAGGGTGTCCGGAAGAGAAGGTAAAGGCGATTGAGGATGCTCTGAGACATTTTCAGATGATATAACATGTGAGATGGGGTATGGTGTTAAATCAATTGCTGCTGTAAATATAAGAAAAGGAGACTTTTTGCAATGCCAACTACTATAGAAGTAAATAAACAGAGTGTAAGAATTTTATCAAGGCTACCCCGCTTTCCGATGCCATGGTCAAGGCCAAGAACGGCAACACCACAAATACCACGGCCTACGACGCATCGGGCTTGTGAATGATATGTATTGTGAAAGCGGAAACGACTCTTACTCGTATGCTCGTCTCGGAACCCAAGAGGATTTCGACCGATTCTGAACGGATTTTCTGGTTGCTTTAAAGGCTGTCTTCGGATATACTTTAGAGCAATCAGTCTTCGAATATAGGCTGATAAATTGGACTTTCAGGAGAACAGAATGAAAATAAGACTTATGACAATGAAGGATTATAGTGAGGTCTATCAATTGTGGATGTCATGCAAAGGCATGGGGTTAAACACTATTGATGACTCTGAAGAGGGAATAAACAGGTTCCTCCAGAGAAATCCTGACACTTGTTTTGTGGCGGAGGATGGAGATGAAATAGTCGGAGTTATTATTGTCGGGAATGATGGACGCAGGGGATATATTTATCATACCGCAGTATTACCAAGCTACAGGCATCAAGGAATCGCAACACAACTTGTAGATACGGCAATAGAAGCTCTGCACAAAATCGGTATCATAAAAGCAGCTCTTGTAGTGTTTGATAGAAATGAAACAGGAAATGCGTTTTGGGAGAGCATTGGATTTACTGAAAGAAATGATTTGGTTTATCGAAACAAAGCATTTTTTGAAATTGAGAGAATCGATACATGAGTTGTGGTTGAAAAATTTCATGATAAATCGGAATATGATGGAAAGGGGCGATATGCGATTCAATAACGTTTACTTCATAAATGGGACGGCTTATGCCGGAAAATCAACCATGATAAAACTGCTTGCGGAGGAATAAGAGCAGTTGATATGTTCGCGTGCACACCCGAGTTGCATGTGACATCAATATCGTTTCCTCGTGCCATGGTGGGGTTCTGAGAACGAGGGATCTGCGTCAGTGTGGCTACAGGGATAATAAAACCTCCTGAAGCTCATGAACCGAATGAACCATTCGGAATGGCTTTTCCTGAAGCAGCTCCTGCATTGTTCCGTAACCATAAGAGACTGCTATACAGGGAACCCTGTTTTTCCTTGCGCCGATGATGTCATGTTCTTTGTCACCAACCATAAAAACGCTTTTCCTGTTTTGGCTTAATTTAAGCCGGTTCCATGCTTCTGCAATAACAGCTGCTTTGTCCGTCCTTTTTTCATCCATCGTAGCGCCAACGACTTCATCGAAATAATTTCTGATGTGAAAATGTTCTAATATTTTTATCACATAAAATTCTGGTTTTGAGGAAGCCACTGATAAAATATACCCTTTTTCTTTTAAAATTTTTAGCATATCTTCAATTCCGGGGTAGGGTCTGTTCTCAAATATACCGATCGCTTCGTATCTTTCTCTATAATACAGGAGCGCTTTTTCGGCCTCGTTTCTGCTCATTCCCGAATACTCCATAAACTGTTCAATAAGAGGCGGTCCAATAAACACACGAAGCTTTGCAGTATCCGTCTCTGGCTTCCCCATTTTTTCAAGAGCATACTGCACAGATTTTATGATTCCTTCTCCCGATTCCGTCAATGTTCCGTCTAAATCAAATAAAATACATTTTTCCAATGTAATTTCCTCCCTGACTTTACTTTTTGATTGAACAAAATCGTTTCGCAGTATCCTGCGGAGACGCAGCTTTCCGTGAGCAGACGAGCAGGAGAAAATCGCCCTGCCCGGCTTGCGTATCGGTGTTCAGTTTGCCGCAAGGATTTCCTGTGCGACGACAGAGTCAACGTCCATAATCACGACACGGCGGTTCTTCGCGCCTTCTGATTCGATGAATTTACTGGTAATATCTCCGGCGATTTCGCGGTCCTGTCCGCGCTCAAAGGGATCCGCCACATAACCCAGGCCGATGGTCTGGATCTGGGATTCTGGCACACCGTACTCTGCGACGAGAAGATTCTTTACCGCTTCGGCGCGGCGATTCGAGAGCTCCACACATGATTCCTGAGAGCCGTCAGTTGCCGTTGTACCTGCGATCAGGATCGAATGGTCCGGGTGCGCCAGAATGGCTTCCGCGACCGGAGCGACCGCGGCTTTCGCAGTGTTCTCGTTGATAAAGGTGGCTTCGTTTGCAACGAACATGACCTGTGTCTCATTTAGTTCAAACGGCGTCTCGAATACCAGAGCATCCTCAGCCGTTTCACCGATTGTCACAGCGTCCGGATTTTCGTCTTCCGGAGCATTGATGATAAAGGAGTAACTGATTGTATCGTTGCTCCAGTCCTTACAATGGAAGAGGAGATAGTAGGTAGTTGACGGATCCAGCCGATATTCCTTGGTGGAGGTCTTGCCGTCCTGACCGGCACTCCAGTCTCCGACCTTTGTCCCATATTGATCGTAGATGCCGATGATCAGATTCTTTGTGTCTGTACTCATATTGACAGCGGAGAAGGAATACGTCGCGTTTTCCGCACTGTTGGTGGTAAAGGCAAACCAGGAGTTACTCGCATCCTGAACTTTTCCGGAGAATTGCAGGTTCAGTGGCAGAAGGGCAGCGTCGTCTGCGTTAAAAGCCGGATAGATGGTTCCTTCCAAGGCGCCGGAGAGCCCACGGGCTTCGGAAAAGCTGTCGGTGGTCTGATACGCGGTTGTCTGTTTATTGGCCTCGCGGATGATCAGCATATAATTAATCGTGTCTTTGTGATTGTCTTTGCCACTCACATAAAAATAATAAACGGTGTTTGGATCAAGTTTAAAATCTTTCGTAGAGAATCCGCCGCCTTCATCCGCGGTCCAGTCTCCCAGCCGGTCTCCATTTTCGTTATAGACGGCGGCATAGAGTTTTTTGCTTCCTTTGGTCTTGTTGACAGTGGTCAGGCGGTAGGTCGCGTTTTCCGTCGAGGTGGTGGTAAAGGCAAACCACATGGCCTGGCTGTTTTTATAGGTGCCGTAGAGCCGGGTTTCCAGAGGCAGCAGTACCGCATCATTCATATTGGTGCCGCCCCGGATATCCGTAGTGTCTGTGACGGCGCTCTTCTCGGCGGCGCCGAAGGAGATCGCATTGCCGGTATCGGCGGTATTTTCACCGGCAATGACTGTGGCGGTTGCATCCGAACTGACTGCAGCTGCATCGATCGGCGAGATAGAGAGAGAATAATCGGCTCCCTTCCAGTTATCCGTAGTTAATTGAAGATAGTATTTTGTGAAAGGTTTCAGCTCGATATCGACAAAAGTGGTAAAACCGCCGCTGTTCGCCTTCTGGCTGTACAGTTCATTTCCCTTTATATCAATGAGATGAAGAGTCAGGTTTTCCGAATCCTTCCCCAGGGCAATTTCATAGGTCGACATATCACCGGTGGTAAAGGTATACCAGAGGCTCCAGCCGCCGTTGCCACGAGAATCGACCTGTCCGAGAATCACGGTTTCCAGCGGGATTTCCGGTGCTTCGTTCATGTTTGCGCCGGCTTCCAGTTCGATCTCTTCCAGTGACAGAGTCTCTGCAGAACTTTCCTGCGTCTCTGCCGCGGCGTCCGGAGACTCTTCCGCAGATTCTGTTTCTGGTTCTTCTGATTCTTCGGTTTCCCTGGTTTCGGCTTCCGTGGTTGTTTCTTCGGTCGAATGTTCGGTTTCGCTTTCGACTGCATCCGCTATCGTTTTTACAACATCTGCACTCTGACATCCGCCTGCTATCAGTGTGGTGCTCAATGCGGCGGCGATCAACAGTCCTTTCATTGTTCTTTTCATCTTATTTCCCCCTCGTTTAACATTGGTATTTTGCAATCAAAATCTTATTTATTATACTCAATGTTCTATGCTGGAGTCAATCCATTGTGAAGATACTTTTTTTTAATGAAAGCTGATTTTTGCGGATGTAGTCTTTACAATAAAGGGAAAACAGGGTATTATGTGACAAATGGATAAAAAAAGATGAATTTTCATGATAGGAGATGGATCAGATGGACAGCATGGGAGAAAATACAATGAAAGAAATTACCAGAAAAATGAAGCTGGACAGTTATCAGATGGCTGCGCTTTCCTTTGAGACAAGAAATGCGATTCTCAGCGGAATTGCGAAAGCGCTTACAGAAAATCGGGAGGCGATCTTTGCCGCCAACGCAGAGGATATGGAACGGGCGGAGCGGGATCAGATCAGTGGCGCGGTGAAGAAAAGGCTGAAGTTTGATGAGCATAAGATGCAGGATGTCCTTGCCGGGATCGCGGATCTGATGCAGATCGCGGATCCGGTAGGAAAGGTTCTGCTGGAAAGGGAACTGGATGAAGGACTGGTGTTAAAGAGAATTTCCTGTCCGATCGGCGTCATCGGGATTATCTTTGAGGCAAGACCGGACGCATTGGTGCAGATTTCCACGCTTTGTATCAAGAGCGGCAACTGTGCGATTCTCAAAGGCGGAAAGGAAACCGCCAGCACCAACAAAGTGTTGTTCCAGACGATTTATCAGGCGGCGCTGAAAGCCGGAGCGCCGGAAGGATGCCTGAGACAGGCGGAGGGACACAGCGAGATCGATGAGCTGCTTGCCTGTCATGAGTCTGTGGATCTGCTGATACCCAGAGGGTCCAACCAGTTTGTGCAGTACATTATGGATAACACGAAGATTCCGGTTATGGGTCATGCCGATGGCGTGTGTCATACCTATATCGATGAGTCTGCCGATCTTAAGAAGGCAGTTCCGATCCTGATCGATGCGAAGACACAATATACGGCTGCCTGCAATGCGACAGAGACCTTGCTCATTCAGCGGGACGTTGCCGAAACGCATTTAAAGGAAATCGCCAGGGCGCTGAAAGCGGCGGGAATCACACTTCGGGGCAATCAGGAGGTTCTCAGCCTGATCGAGGCGGAAGAGATGGGAGATGAGGATTATAATACCGAATATCTGGATACCATTCTCTCGATCAGAATTGTGAAGGATGTGGACGAGGCCATCGCGCATATCAATCGTTTTGGCTCCCACCACACAGACGCCATTATCACGGAAAACAGCGACAATGCGGAGAAATTCATGAATCTGGTTGATTCCGCGGGTGTCTATATGAACTGCTCGACAAGATTTGCTGATGGCTACCGTTATGGTTTCGGCGCTGAGGTGGGAATCAGCACCGGTAAAATCCACGCCAGAGGCCCGGTCGGGCTGGATGGGCTTGTCACTTACAAGTATAAGCTCTATGGGAGCGGACAGATTGTGGGAGATTATGCCAGTGGAAAGAAGCGATTTCATTTTAAGGATCTGGGATAGATGTACAATGAAAGAAATACATGTAAGCAGCTGATAAGAGGAGGAAGCTGCGGGTCGGAATCCATCCCTGGATTATTCGACCCGCATTTTCCTGCTTTGTATTACTTATATCCGATAACGACGTCTCCGGTTTTCACTTTTCCGGCAGAAGCCGTCTCAATGGTCTGATAGGCAGCGGAATTAGACAATAATACCGGTGTGACGACAGAGAGTCCTTTGGATTTGATAAAGGCAATATCAAACTTTAACAGGAGATCCCCCGGGGCTACTTTGTCGCCTGTCTTGACCATGGGCGTGAATCCTTCTCCCTTCAGGTTTACCGTATCCATTCCTACATGGATCAGAACCTCGCCGCCGTCGTCTGAAGTAATGCCAAGCGCATGCCCGGTTTCAAAAAATGCAGAGATCGTTCCGCTGCAGGGAGCATGAACCTCGCCGATTTCCGGTTCTACGGCGATTCCCTGTCCCAGAGCTCCCGAAGAAAATACCGGATCCTTGACTTCATTCAGGGGCATCAGAGTCCCGGTGAGCGGGGAAGCAAGAGTACATGCGCCCTCGACGGCTGGCGGTACAGACGCAGGGGCAGCTGCCGGTTCCGTTGCCGGGTTCGTCGGAAGCTCCGTTGTTTTGTATTCTTCTTCCGGAAGCTTTCCGCTCTTCTGCCATATTCCAAACATAACATAACAGGCGATAAAGGAAACCACCATTGCAATTACAACGCCGATCGCTGCATTCACCAGGTTGCTCATGGTGTAACCAAGCGCGGAAACCTGTTCATTGGGAATATAGGCCGGGAGTACAAGCAGACCCGGGGAGCCGGCTGCAAAACGGGCAACTCCGGTAAGACCCAGATACAATCCTCCGATTCCGCCGCCGATCATCGCTGCATAGAGAGGGAAGGTAAACTTTAAATTGACACCATAAAGAACCGGTTCCGTAATGCCAAGTACTCCGGTAAGACCCGCAGAGGAAGCCTGCTGTTTGGTGTCTGGATTTTTCGACCGGAATCCCATTGCCAGTCCTGCCGCACCCTGAGCGACGTTGGAAACCAGCATGCCGGGGCCAACGACCGTATCCCACCCGACGCTTGCCAGGTTGTTCGTGCCAATGGGAATCAGTCCATAATGCGTTCCTGTCATGACCAGGAGAGGCGTGAAAATACCAACTACGGTCGGAACCAGCCAGCCGGCTGTATGACTCAGCCATGTGAAAACCAGATTAATCAGGTTGGATACCCATGCGCCGATCGGGCCAAGGACGACAATCAGAGCGGTACCGCCGACCAGAAGGCTTACGATCGGGACAGAGAAGAATTTGACTGCCTTTGGAGAAACCTTCTGCATGAAATGTTCTACATAGGACATAAACCATACGCCGAGGATAATGGGGATTACCGATGAGGTATAGGTAGCTCGCGTGACCGGGAGAAATCCAAGGAAACGCACCGCTTCTCCGCTTCCCAGCAGGGAGATAAAGCTGGGATAAACCAGGATGCCTGCCAGCGCCATCGCCGTGCCCTGATTGCACTTGAATTTTTTCGCGCAGGACACAGACAGGAGCAGCGGCATGAAATAAAACGCTGCATCTGCGAACGCGTTCAGGATCGTGTAGGTCTGAGAGGTGTTCTGAAGAACGCCCATCACGACCAGTAAGGCCATCAGAGCTTTGATCAGACCGGCGCCGGTAATTGCCGGAATAATCGGCTGGAAAATGCTGGCGATGCTTTCCAGAATCTTACTGATCTGCGACCGGTTGTCCTCTTTTTCCGCAGCGTCATCCTGTATCGCGCCTCCGGCTTCAAAGCCGCCAATGGCGATGACTTCCTGGTAGACCTGCGGCACATCCGGTCCGATGACAATCTGGTACTGGCCGCCGGCGCTGACTACCGCCATCACGCCTTTTGTTTTCTTCAGCAATTCTGTGTCCGCTTTTGTGTCGTCTCTTAAGGTAAAGCGGAGACGTGTCGCGCAGTGGACAACCGAGATCACATTATCCTTTCCTCCGATATGATTGACAATGGTTGTTGCTAATGGTTTGTAATCCATAACTTCCTCCTGAATCCTGTTTGGTTATTTGTATTTTCTTTCGGAACCTTCCGTTTATTCGCCCAGATCTTCACCATTTGAAGCAATGACCTGTTTATACCAGGCAAAGCTGTCCTTCCTTGAACGCGTTAAGGTACCGCTTCCGTCGTTCTGTTTATCCACATAGATCATGCCATAACGCTTTTTCATCTCACCGCTTGAGGCGGAAACCAGATCAATACATCCCCAGCAGGTATATCCCAGAAGCGGGATTCCGTCTTCGTTTACGGCCGCCAGCATGGCTTTTATGTGTTCGCGCATGTATTCAATCCGGTAGGTGTCATGGATGCTGCCATCCTCCTCCGGCTGGTCAACAGCGCCGAGGCCGTTTTCCACAATAAAGAGCGGTTTTTCATAGCGGTCATACAGGGTGTTCATGGTGATCCGCAGACCGAGCGGATCGATCTGCCATCCCCATTCGGAACTCTTCAGGTAGGGATTCACAACAGCGTGGATGGCCGCATTTCCTCCCCGGCTGTGGTTTTTCAGGATCTCCGGATCAGCAGACATGCACCGACTGCAGTAATAGCTGAAGGAAATGTAATCAACGGTTCCTGCCGCCAGCTGCGCTTCATCGTCTTCCGCCATGGCAAGACGGACTCCGGCGCGTTCCATCCGTTTCTTTGCCCATACCGGATATGCGCCTTTGACCTGTACGTCAATGAAGAAATAATTGTCCCGGTCACATTCCATGGCCTTGTAGATATCTGCTGGGTTACAGCTGTAGGGATAATAATTCCCCGCCGCCAGCATACAGCCAATCATGGAACCCGGCATCATCTCATGAGCCAGGCGGACGGCCATTGCGCTGGCCACCAGTTCATGGTGCGCTGCCTGATATTTCACCTGCTCCGGATCTTCGCCTTCTTCGAAATAAATCCCCGCTCCCATAAAAGGCATGTGAAGGAGCATATTGATTTCGTTAAATGTAATCCAGTATTTTACCTTTTTCCCAAAGCGGTCAAATAATACCCGGCACAGCTTCAGATAAGCTTCGATCATGCGCCGGTCTTTCCAGCCGCCGTATTTTTTGATCAGGGCAATCGGGGTATCGAAATGGCAGATCGTCACCAGTGGTTCGATTCCCCAACGATGGCACTCGTCAAAAACCGCGTCGTAAAAAGCCAGCCCTTCCTCATTGGGCACGTCATCGTCTCCGTTGGGAAGAATCCGCGTCCAGGAAACCGAAAGCCGGTAACAGCGAAACCCCATTTCCCCAAAAAGAGCAATGTCCTCCTTGTAGTGGTGATACATGTCGATTGCTTCATGCGCCGGGTAGGAATGCTGTTCGTCGCATTCCAGCATTTTCATCAGGCCTCTGGATACCTTCATCCGGTCAGGGCCGAAAGGAATGACATCCACGCTGGACAGTCCCCTTCCGCCTTCGAGATAGCCGCCTTCGCACTGATTTGCAGCTGTGGCGCCTCCCCATAGAAAATCAGGCGTCATCTTCATGTTTTGTTTCCCTCCTCCTGAAAATGATATCTTTATACAGATTTATCTTATAATATGAAGTAAATTATGTCAAGGGAAGTTCGAAATGACCGTACTTTTTTGGAAATATCTGCAGAAACAGTTATGGGAGAAAGATGCTTGCGAAACGGCGGCTTTCTCTGTATAATGAGAACGGTTTGTCGGGAAAGCAGAACGAGCAGAGTTCCGGACGCGTCACAGGGAGGCGATGGGATTCTTTTGGGGCGGGAACCGGCAGGATTCCTGTTATACGCAGACCGAAAGACAATTACTACATCAGAAATCGAGGATAAATACTATGGGATATGTTTACATGCTCAGCGTTGCTCTCCTTTTCAGCTTCGGAGGTACCTGTGCCAAGCTGATCAGTCCGTACTTTGGTCCGGCTTTTATTACGTTTTTCCGCTTTGCGGTTGGTGTATGCTTTCTGCTGCTTCTCAAAGCGATCAGGCGGCAGCCGTTCCGGAAGGATTACCGGGCGTCGGTGAAACGGCTGGGCGGCTGGATCCTTTTTGGGGCTGTCGCAAAATGGATGGCTTATCTGGCTGAAAATTACGGACTCGCGCACGGCCCCTCTTATGGAAACATTGTCACGCAGCCCGCGCAGGCGATTTTCCTGACCCTGGCGAGTGTATTCCTTTTCCATGAAAAGCTTTCGCGCAAAAAAGTGACTTGCATTGTGTTGTGTCTGGTCGGCGTTCTGTGTATCTCCTGGAACGGTCGTTCTCTGGAATCGTTTTTCCAGGAGAATGCGCTGCTGATGATTCTCTTTATTATTTCCGGTATCTGCGCCGGGAGCCATGTGCTGGCGCAGAAAATGATCGCGGATCAGATGGATATCATCGACAGCAACCTGACGATTTTTACCATATCGGGCATCCTTTCCGGCGCAGCCCTCCTTCCGCAGGTTGCAGAAGGCGCGCTGATCGGCGTCCATCCGAACGTGGGCTGCATCTTTGGGATTCTGATGTTTGGTTTTATTACCGGCATCGGCTTTTACCTGAACGCGAAGGCCATTCCGCTTTTGCCGTTTTATATGATTCCGATTCTGCAGAGCAGCATGGTCATCTTTGCGATCCTCTGGGGCGCTCTGTTCTTCCATGAAGCGATTACGGTGTATATTGTTGCGGGGACGTTGATGTTCCTTTTTGGAATCATTCGTCTGCAGCTGCTGAACCAGAGATCAGAATAAAGGGAAAATGATATGGAAGAGGAAGCTGCTCTATGGCAGCTTCCTCTTTCGATCATTTCAGCACCAGAAATGATTGCGGTTCCAGCGTGATTTTTCCGTTCGCAGCCTTTCCTCTGCCGATTGCGAATATCTCGTTCCGTCCCGCTGCGTCGACCGGTGCGCTTACGGTTTCCGTTGACGGATTCAGGGCAATCAGGATCTTTCCCCGGCGGTATACGAAGGGGAGTGCATCGTGTTCTGCGTAGATGACTTCAAACTCTGCGTCTGCCTGGAGGTCTTCCTGCGCATGCCGGAGAGAGAGCAGTGCTTTTACGGTGTTGAGCAGGGAATTGGCATCGGTTTCCTGACTTGCTACATTTGGCGCGTCGGCTGCCGGGTCCACCGGGAGATAGAGCGCATCTGCGGCGCTCGTAGAGAAGCCGGCGTTTTTCCCGCTGGTCCACTGCATGGGAGTGCGGGAGCCGGTGCGGTAATAGCCGCCTTCCTTCGTTGAGAGACGGAGATAACGCATGCCGATTTCGTCTCCGTAGTAGAGGAACGGGACGCCGGGCATGGTGAAGAGGAAGGCATATGCGATTTTCAGTTCTCTTTCATCCAGATTATATCTGGGGCGGACGGTATCATGGTTACAGGTGATCAGGCAATAATAACCGTCCTGTTTTGTTGAGGTGTAATTGGGTACATATTTTTCCAGAAAACGGTTGATATCGCCGCCGCCGTTTTTCCGGAAGAAACTGCGATCCTCTTTTTGCGGGGGATATTCCACCGGACTGTAATCACGCATCAGAGAGGTATATCCATCGTCGCCTCCGTTCAGGTAGAAGTCCATATGGAACCCGGCTTTCAGTGCTTTTTGCGGATCACCCCACTCGGAGATAAGCGCTGCCTGCGGATATTCCCGATCCAGCATCTCGCGCACATTCCGCCAGATTGCACAGGTGCCGGATTTATTCTCATCGTCATTCTTCACGAGAGACACGGCCATATCTACGCGGAATCCGTCGCATCCGCGATCGAGCCAGAACCGCATGACATCCTTCATCGCTTCCCGCGTTGCAAGGCAGTCCGGGTGGTCGGTCGGAAGCTGCCAGTCTTCCTCACAGGTCAGGAAGCCATAGTTCAGGGCTGGCTGACATTTGAAAAAATTCAGCATGTATGTGCCGTTTCGTTCGCATTCCCCGCCGATGTAGGGGTAGCCTTTTACCGGTTGGAAACAGTGACTGGTCCAGATATAACGGTTGGAATATGCGTTGTGCTCTGCCTTCTGGCTTTCCAGAAACCATGCGTGTTCTTCCGACGTATGTCCCGGCACCAGATCCAGGAGCACGTGGATGCCTTTCCGGTGCGCTTCTTCGAACAGGCGGCAGAGATCCTGGTTTGTCCCGTATCTCGGCGCCACTTTTTTGTAATCCCTCACATCATATCCTGCGTCCTTGAATGGGGAATCAAAGCAGGGATTGATCCACAGGGCGTTGCATCCCAGATCCTGAATGTAATCGAGTTTCTCGATGATTCCGTTGCAATCGCCGATTCCGTCCCCGTTGGTGTCATAGAAGGACTGCGGATAAATCTCATAGAATACGGCGTCTTTTAACCATGTTGGCATGTTCCTTTCCTCCTGCTGAAAATAAAATGAGTTTTCTTTTGCAGCGCTGTCAAAAGAATAGCTTTTATGGTGATAATATACTATAATAAAACCGGAATTTCTTGCAAAATACCATTCATTTATAACACAATTCTGTTATATGCGGGAGGGACAGAATATGGAAGGACAGATGTCGGATTACAGAGAGAAAACGGCCCATGGAGATGCGCTGCTTCCTGTGAGTTATTATCACTGTCATATACCGGAAAATTTTCATAACGTCTCGCTCCACTGGCATGAGGAAACGGAAATCGCCTATATTGCGGAAGGCAGTGCGAATTATATGGTCAATTTTGAACGCATTTCCGTCCAGGAGGGAGATTTGATTTTGATTTCTCCTCATGTTTTGCATGGAGTCGATGAACGGCAGGGATACCGCATGGTCTCACTCAGCCTAGTGTTTCACCTGAATTTTCTTGGATGCCTGACGCCGGATAGCTGTTCCGTGAAGTATCTGAATCCGCTTATGACCGGGAAGTGTCATTTTCTTCCTGTCATCCGGCCGGATGATTCCGGATATACACAGGTGAAATCACTTTTTCTGGAAGCCTGTCGTGCCTTCTGTGAAAAGGAAGATACCTATGAACTGCGCACAAGGGCGTTTCTTACGGAGCTATTGTCTGAATTGTATTTGCATGGGTATGTGGTGACGACGGAAAGAGGCAATTATAACAGGCTGCATGCGGAGGAGAAATTAAAAAGAATTCTGGCTTATATCCAGGATCATTACAGCGAAAATCTTTCCATCCGGGAACTGGCGGAAGTCTGCCATTTCAGTGAGACTCATGTGATGAATTTTTTTCGCAAATATACCGGCGCCACCTGTGTGGAATACATCAATCGTTATCGTCTCTCCAGGGCGGCAGCCGTGCTGGAGGAGACGGATCTGCCGGTCATGGAGATCGCGTTGGAAAATGGATTTCGCAATGTCTCTTATTTTAACAGAATGTTCCGGAAACAGTTTGGATGTACGCCGGTGGAGTACAGAAAAAGACAGCGTTCTCCCGCGCGGTCATAGACCGTGTGGGAGAACGCTGTCTGACAGGACTTTGAAAATTTAACAGGTTGCACCGCCGACCAGGTGCTTCTGTGCGTGAATATTTTCCTCTTTACGCGCAAGCAGGTCATTTGCGAGAAGCTGTTCCTGCACCTGTTCAAAGCCAATCCGGGCGACGGTGTCTGCGAAACGTTCACCGGTGATGCCCTGTTCGCGGAAGAGCAGGATGGCTTTCTCGATGATGGCGAGCACTTCTTCTTTGCTGGTGAACACCGGATCCAGGTATCGACCCTGAGCGACCCGTTTGCCCCAACGTCCGCCGATGTAAATGCGGTATCCGGCGGTATAATTCTCGACCGCCTTGAACGGACATTTGCCAAGGCAGCGTCCGCAGTGATTGCAGGCCGTTTCATCAATGGTGATCTTGCCGTCGATGACTTTGGCCGCATGAATCGGGCAGTTGTTTTCGATCTGGCAGACCTTGCAGCCGCGGCATTTTTCCGGGTCGATTTGCGGGACTCGCTGGCCGATGATGCCCAGGTCGTTCAGATCCGGCTTTACGCAGTTGTTCGGACAGCCGCCTACCGCGATTTTGAACTTGTGCGGCAGCTTGACGCTGCTGTAACCGTGGAAGAAACGCTCGTGGATTTCTTCCGAGAGGGCGAAGGTATCGATCAGTCCGTACTGGCAGGTGGTTCCCTTACAGGAGACGACCGGGCGGACCTTTGATCCGGTGCCACCGGTTTCGAGACCGGCCTGCAGCAGATATTCGCGCAGCGGCTCAATGTTTTCAAACGGTACACCCTGGATTTCCATGGTCAGACGGGAAGTCATGGTCACTTCGCCGCTTCCGTAGCGTTCCGACGCCTCCGCGATGGCCTTCGCTTCGTCGGCAGTGATCTTGCCGTTTCTCGTGATTACACGGCCGTTGAACTTATCGGGCGTGCGCTTGTCCTTGAGGAAGCCGAGTGCTTTTACCCGTGTCTCCTCTGCTTTGGAAACGGCTCCGGCCATATGTTCGACCTTGACATCGTTAAAGAAGGTCGCGCCCTCCAGGACGACAGTATTGGTATATCCGTAGTAGCGCAGACGGTTCTGCAGGAAATAGGCGCGTTTTCCTTTGGAGCAGACGAGCAGTAACTTCTGGTCTTTGGCCAGTCCCTCGATCTCGCCGTGGACGGAAGCCAGGTTGACATAGAAGGCGCCTGCGATGGCAGGCTCCGGAGCCACATCTACGACCTGATATCCCTTTGCCTTCCCTGCTGCGTATTCCGCAGGAGTCATGCTGACAAAACTGCCGTTGATCTTGTTGAGCAGGACATACACGGCCTGTACGAACGGGTGGATGGCAGTTGAGAAGGGCGGCGCATAGGCGAAGTCCGCATTCTCAAAATCTTCCAGTACAGCATTCATGTTCAGGGCCATGACGGCAATATCGACCATCTTGTCGACAGCGCCGGGACCAAAGACCTGTACGCCCAGCAGCCGGTGGCTGCTTCGGTCGGCAATCAGCTTTGTAATAAAGAAGGCTGCGTCCGGATAATAATGTGCCTTGTCATCGGTTGGGACGAGCGCGGTGACGACGTCATAACCGGCGGCTATGGCCTGGGCTTCCGTGAGTCCGGTGCGTCCGACATTGAGTCCGGGAAGCTTCACAACGCCGGTTCCCAGAACGCCCGGATAGTGTCGGGCGGAGCCGGTCAGAATCTGCGCGAGCGTCCGTCCCTCCATGTTCGCAGAGGAACCCATCGGGGACCACTGGGGCTTGTTGGTGATGCGGTTCGTCACCATCACGCAGTCGCCGACCGCGTAGATGTCGCCCAGGCTGGTCTTCATCGTGGAATCGACGAGGATCGTGCCTTTGAACATTTCCATACCGGTATCATTCAGAAAATCCGTGTTGGGACGGATGCCGGCTGCAGTGATCAGCAATTCGCAGGGAAGTACGCCCGCAGAGGTCTTTACGCCGGTTACTGCTCCTTCGCCAAGGATCGCTTCGGCCTTCGTGCCCGTAATCACGCGGATGCCTTCGCTAAGCAGGTGCTTCTTTGCATAGGCGGCCATCTCCGGATCCAGAATATTGGGCAGGATCTGGTCGGCAAAGTCGATCACAGTGACGCGGACGCCTTTCGCCTGCAGATTCTCTGCGGCTTCCAGACCGATGAATCCGGCGCCGATTACGACAGCCTTCCGGACTCCGTGCTGTTCCACATAAGCGCGGATGCCTTCCGCGTCATCCGGTGTGCGCATCGAAAAGACACCGGCCCGTTCGCTGCCTTCGATCGGCAGTCTGGACGGAGAAGCGCCGACGGCAATGACCAGTTTGTCGTAGGGAAGGATGTCTTCCGCTCCGGAAGCTACGTCTCTTACGGTGACCTCTTTGCGGTTCGCGTGTACCGCGACCGCTTCTGTCCCGGTCTTTACCTGGACACCGGTTAGCCCGGAATACTTCTGTGGTGTGTTGACAATCAGCTCGTCGCGCGTTCCGATGAGCCCTCCAACGTAGTAGGGAAGTCCACACCCCGCGTAGGAGATATCCTGGTCTCTGGTGATGACGGTGATATCTGCGTTTTGGTCTTCCCGTTTCAGCTTGGCCGCGGTCTTCGTTCCGGCGGCGACTCCCCCAATGATTAGTACCTTCATTCCTCTTCCCTTTCTGCTGCATCGGCAGCACCTTCACTTTTATGGCAACAATGTCTTTCGTTGGCGCATTCCGGGCGCATCCGCGGGCAGACAAACACGTCTCCACCGCCGATGGTCAGGCGCTTTCCGTGTACCAGGACATCCGCGATCTTGCGGCGCGCCTCATCGTAGATTCGCGTCACGGTGGGGCGGGAAATGTCCATCTTCTGCGCACACTGTTCCTGCGTCTGATGTTCATAGTCCAGAATGCGGATGGTCTCGTACTCGTCGTAAGTCAGATTCACGCTGTCTGTCCAGGGACAGTCCTGCGGCTGAAATTCTGAATTGCGGGGTACGGAGCAGATACATCTGCGTTTCTGTGGTCTTGCCATAAGGCCTCCTTCCTTTTATTACTAACCATTATACCTCGTAATGAACATATGTCAATAATCAACTAAAAAAATACCATTGACGGCCTCCTGCGCGGGCGATGGCAGACAAAACAGAAGTCAGTGATTTTTCTTTCAAGAGTAATTGCAATCATGCTCTGTTTTCGATAAAATGAAAGACGGGAGAGGGAACGGATGGAGAAAAGAATAATGAAGAGAATAAGATTTTTGATGAGCGTTTTGTGCGTCCTGCTGTTGCTGGCACTTTCTTCCTGTTCGGGAAGAGACAGAGAGACGGCCGAGGCGAAGGATGAAGAACTGACGCTGACGGACGACCTTGGACGGGCGGTGTGTGTGCCGTATCAGCCAGAGAGGACGGCTGTCCTGATTGGTAGCTTTGCAGATGTCTGGCAGCTAGCCGGGGGAACGCTGGTGGCGACAGCGGATGACGCGTGGACGAGCTTCGATCTGAATCTGCCGGAAGACACGGTCAACCTTGGCAAGACACGGGAACTGAGTCTGGAACGGTTGTTTTCCTGTGAGCCACAGCTGGTGATTGCCAGCAGCAACACGCAGATTGATCTGGACTGGATGGAAACGCTGGAACAGGCCGGGATACCGACGTTGTATTTTGACGTCTCGAATTTTGAAAGCTATCTGAACATGTTAAATCTCTGCACACAGATCACGGGTCGGACGGATCTGTACGAGGAAAACGGACTGACGATTCAGGGCGAAATTGATGAGGCGGTTGCGAGGAGTACGAAGGCGCTGGAAGAGCGGTCGGAGCCGCCGACCGTACTCTATCTGCGCGCGAGCGCCGCGAGTATCAAGGCGAAGGGCAGTCAGGACAATGTGCTGGGGGAGATGCTGTCTGCGCTGGGCTGTGTCAACATTGCAGATGGCAGCATCTATCTGGACGATTTGAGCCTGGAGCAGATCATTGCGGACGATCCGGAATTTATTTTTATTGTGGAGCAGGGGCAGGATACGGCGACGATTGAGGAAAACCTGGATGAACTTCTCCGGACGACTCCGGCCTGGTCCGGGCTGAGCGCGGTCCGCGAGGGGAGAGTTTATTATATGGAATCCCGTTTATATAACCTGAAGCCAAATAACCGATGGGGAGAGGCCTATGACAAGCTGGAAAAAATCCTGTACGAGTAGAACTCTGCTCTGCCTGGCGGCCGTATTTATGCTGGTCTGTGCGTTGCTCAGCGTCTGCCTGGGCGCGTCCGGCCTGACGCCCGCAGAACTGGGCGAGGCGCTGTTGGACGGAGGGAGAGAGACGGCGGCTTCCCGTATCCTGTGGTATGTCCGTCTGCCGAGGACGGCGGCGTGTCTCCTGGCTGGGGCGGGCCTTGCGGTGTCCGGCGCGGTGATACAGGGGGTGCTGGCCAATCCGCTGGCTTCACCCGGCATCATTGGTGTGAACGCCGGGGCGGGCCTTGCGGTAAGCATCTGCTGTGCCTGTGGCGCGTCGACGGGATGGATGATTGCGGGTTCTTCTTTTACGGGGGCTATGCTGGCGGTTCTTCTGGTCGTCGGAGTTTCGCAGAAAACAGGAGCCTCCCGGACGACGGTGGTGCTAGGGGGCGTGGCCGTCAGCAACTGTATGAATGCGGTATCGGAAACCATTGCGATTCTGGCCCCGGACGCTTCCATCGGAAGTACGGATTTCCGGGTGGGCGGTTTCTCGTCTGTTTCCGCGGGCAGACTGGCGCCGGCCGCGGTTCTGATTGTGCTCGGCCTGATTCTGGCATTGACACTCTGCAATGAACTGGATGTGATTGCGCTGGGGGAAGATACGGCGCAGGGTCTGGGGCTGCGGGTGTCTGTCATGCGCCCTTTGCTTCTGGGAATTGCGGCGCTGTTAGCCGGCGCCAGCGTCAGCTTTGCCGGATTGCTGGGATTTGTCGGGCTGATTGTTCCCCATATGGTCCGGCGCCTGGTGGGGGGGGGAGAGAGCGCGCGCCTGTTGCCGCTCTGTATGTTTTTCGGGGCAGGGTTTGTGACGCTCTGTGACCTGGCGTCCCGTCTGCTTTTTGCGCCGTATGAGCTTCCGACGGGAATTCTTCTGTCCTTTATCGGCGGACCGTTTTTTATCTATCTGCTTTTGCACAGGAAAAGAGGAGAGTCTCATGATTGAACTGTGTCATGTGTCCGCCGGGTATGGCGGGAGGAAGATTCTTTGCGATATCAACATGGAATTTGAAGCCGGAAAGCTCACTGCGGTCATTGGACCCAACGGGTGCGGAAAAAGTACGTTGCTGAAAACCATTGCGGGAATCCGCAAACCCATGTCGGGGGAAATCCGCTTTTAGGAGAGACCGCGAACCGCATTTTCCGACCGGGAATGGGCGCAGCGGGTTGCTTATCTGCCCCAGAGCAGAAACATACCGGAGATCACGGCGGAGCGGATGGTGCTGCACGGGCGATTCCCTTATCTTTCCTATCCGCGTCGGTATCGGAGGGAAGACCGGGAAAAGGTGCGGGATGCATTGCGGAAAGCGGGGGCAGAACATCTGGCCGGGGAGATGATCGGAAATCTTTCCGGAGGACAACGACAGAAGGTTTACATTGCAATGGCACTGGCTCAGGATACCGGCGTGGTTCTGATGGATGAGCCGACGACGTATCTCGATATAAAAAACCAGATGGAAATCATGGAATTGATGAAGGCCTTAGCGGAAGGCGGGAAATGTGTGATTGCCGTGCTGCACGATCTGGATGCGGTACTGCAATATGCGGATCACGTGATGCTGATGCATGCGGGAAATTTGGTCGCGGACGGGGAGCCGCTCGCGGTTTGTCAAAGCCAGTCAATGGAAGCGGCTTTCGGTGTGAAGACGGAGATACGGGAGAAGCTGACATTCCGGCGGAGCGGATGCGGATAAACAGGGGATTACAGGGAGGAGGAGCCTATGTCTGATCAACAGAATCGCTGGGGGGATTTTTTTCTGGAACTGTCGGAGCGGGCTGTTTCCGCGCGGGAGTTTTTTGACAGCGTGCTTCTGGATGCGCTGGAAAAGTATTTTGGCTATCGGAACGTGCTGATTCTTACGTTCGATACGGAAAATCACTTCCTTTCCTGGATTACCAGGAGGGGTTTCCCCGCAGACGGGGAGCAGCATCCCTACCGGAAGTATGCCGCGGAGGATTGGATCCGGCAACGGATTTACACAGACGCCGTGCGTGAACATCTGGATTATTTTAATGTTTCTCCGAAGCTGTATCGCTCAACGGATATCATCGACGCAGAGTCTTATGAGACTTCATCGCATGTGCGTTTTCTGGAGGAAATTTTTCAGGCACACTATAGCCTGCATTTTGCCATGGGAATCAACGCTTACGTTCAGATTACGTTTCTGAAAAGCCGGGCAGAGGGGGATTTTACGGAATCAGAGCAGGCGGAGCTGTCGCGGGTGTACTCTTATATTGCCAGCGCGTACCGCAATTTCAAAAAATATGAACAGGCCAGGATTGTGTCCAATATCCATGAAGAGGTGATTCTCTCCGGGGAGACGGCCTATTTCATTACGGATGATTTCATGCATATTCTGGATTGCAACCAGGAAGCGAAAAGCTGTCTGCAAAAGCTGTTGGGTGAAGAGATCGTTTCTCAGATCAACAGCTCCAGGCCCTGCGTGTGGCTGCCATTTCTTCTTTCTGATCAGGAACCTTATACGGTGGAAAAGGTGCGGATTCACATGATTAAGAATTATACCTTTCGGATTTATACTTATGACCGGACGTATTCACATGGTATTGTGGATAAGTATCACTGGATTACGATTTCCGACAACGCCGTCGCGCAGAAGGCGCCGGATATGCCCGGGAAGCTGCCCCGGCTTACAAAAAGCGAGAACAATGTCGCGAGGCTTTTGTGCGCCGGTCTGACCTATCAGGCCATTGCCAGTGAACTGGTGATCAGTTACCATACCGTAAAAAATCATGTGCAGAACATCTATTCAAAATGCGGCGTGAAGAATCGATATGAATTGTATGAACAGATGAGAAAACAGGAGCGATGAAAGGAGCAGGTTTGTGCGGAACAGACAATCCGGAAATCGTCTGATGAGAAAAAATAGGGAATGTTTCCTAGAAAAAGATAGTGAACCTGTCTCTTTCTGTTTTTCCCCGTTCTGTTATGATGAAGATAGAAGAAATGAGACGGACAAGGGGGGCTTGACATGTCACAGCAGGGGAATGTATTTAATATTCAGCGTTTTACCATTCACGACGGGCCCGGCATGCGTACCGAACTGTTTTTAAAGGGCTGCCCCCTGCGGTGCCGGTGGTGCAGCAACCCGGAGAGCCAGAAAGCGTATATTCAGCCGGGCATTTACAAATCGAAATGTATTTCCCGGAAAAAATGCGGACAGTGCGAAACGGTCTGTCCTGAGGAAGGGGCGCTTACCTTTTATCGTGGCAAGCTGGTCTCTGTTGACCGGAAGAAATGCACCAACTGTATGGCATGCTGCGATGCCTGTCCTTCAGACGCCATCAAGCGTTGGGGAAAGATGATGTCGGTAGAGGAGTGCATGGAAATCATTCGCAAAGACAGGGGCTATTATGAACGGTCCGGCGGTGGCGTAACGGTGTCCGGTGGCGAACCCCTGATGCAGAGCGATTTCGTGGCGGAACTTTTTGAATGCTGTCGCGCGGAAGGAATTCATACCTGCCTGGAGTCTACGTTTCATGCCGCCTGGAAGGATATTCAGAAGGTGCTTCCGTACACGGACCTGATCATATCGGATGTGAAACACATGGACGCGGATGTTCACAAAACATATACCGGGGTCAGCAATGTACGCATTCTGAAAAATCTGAAAAAGCTGACGGACGCCGGATATGACCTGATTCTGCGCATACCGGTCATTCCCGGTGTGAACGACAATCAGGAAAATATCGCCGCCACCGCAGATTTTATTCAGAATGAGTTACAGGGGCATGTGCGTACCTTGCAGCTGTTGAGTTTTATGCGTCTCGGGGAAGAAAAGTATCAGTCGCTGGGCATGCCCTATCAGATGGAAGACCTGAAAATTAACCGCCGCTCGTTTCAGAAGCAGGTGAACGGGATTGCGGATTATTTTAACAGCCGGGGCATTCACTGCCTGGTGGGAACAAAGGAAAAACAATAGAGAATTTTCAAGCAGGAGGGAAATATTATGGCTGCAATGACAGAGAAAACGGAACATGCCCCTTTCAGCGGAACCGAGCCGTATGACCACACCTATAGTCTCGGCTACCAGGTGCATCATGAAGACTGGTCTCCGTTCCCCAGAGTGAATCACCTCAGACAGACGTTTCTGGACCGGCCGTATGATGTGGACGTCGAGCGCCTGCGTCTGGTCACCGAATCGTATAAAAACCATGAGAGAGATTCTCAGAAGCTGAAATGTGCTTATGCGTTTGAAAACATTCTCATGCATACGACTCTGGAGATTTATGACGAGGATCTGATCCTCGGCGAGATTGCCGCTCCGGCCAAGGCCTCTCCCATTTATCCGGAATTTTCGGTTAACTGGATTATTGACGAGGTGCTGCATTTCCCGTTTGAGGAGCGTGCGCATGATCAGTTTTATATCCGCAATGATGAGGAGCGCAGGGAAATCGTCGATCTGTGTCAGTACTGGGTCGGAAAGACAGTGGATGATCTGATCAATGATACGCTGGACGATGACCAGATCAAGGGTTCCGAGGCAGGCAAGAAGATTTTCCAGACCAACCTGTATCATTACGCAGGCGTGGGTCATCTGGTGCTGGATTATGCCAAGCTGATGCGGGTTGGTTTTGACGGGCTGATTCGTGATGCGGAGGCAAACTACGCAAAGATTACAAAGAAAGATGTGGATTACGCGGAAAAGAGAGATTTCTATCAGGCCATGCTCATCTCTCTGAACGCGGCTAAGAAATACATTGAGCGCTACGCGAAGCTGGCTGCGGATCGCGCGGTGGCGGAAACGGATCCGAAGAGAAAAGAAGAGCTGGAGATCATGTCCGCGAACTGTTACCAGGTTGCCGGAGGACCGGCCAAAACCTTCTGGCAGGCGTTGCAGCTGTTCAATTTCGCGACCACGCTGACGCAGATTGAGGGCAACGGGCATTCCATTTCTTACGGGCGCATGGATCAGTGGCTGTATCCTTATTACAAGGCGGATATGGAGAATGGCACGATCACCAAGGAGTTTGCCCTGGAACTCATCGAGGTTCAGTATGTGAAGATGAATAATCCGACCAAGCTGAAGGATAAAGGCACGGTTGTTGTTCGCAATGGTCGTGGATTCGGCGGTGAATGTCTGACCATTGGCGGTGTGGATCGGGACGGAAATGACGCGACCAATGATCTGACCATGCTGATGCTTGAGGCCTCCGCGCATACGCGCATGATGAATCCGTGGCTCCTGGTACGGATGCATGAGAACACACCATATGAAGTCCGGGTGAAGACCGTTGAGTGTATTCGCGCGGGTTACGGACATCCGAAGGTCTTTAATGATGCGGCCACGATTCCGGCCATGATGCGCAAGGGTATGACACTGGAGGAGGCCAGAGACTATGCGGTCGTCGGCTGTGTGGAGCCTGATCTGCCCGGTAAGGAGTATGGCTGGCATGACGCTGCTTATGTGAATACGGCAAAGATGATGGAAATGGTCTTAAACGGCGGACGCTGCCTGGACTGCGGTCCCCATTGCCCACGCTGGGAGCGCTGCGGCGCACTTGGAAAGCATGTCGGCCCGGATACCGGAAATCTGGCGACGTATCAGAGCTTTGATGAAGTGCTGGAAAGTGTGGATAAGCAGTTTGAATACTGGTGCGATCAGATGTGCAGCAGCCTGAATATCATTGACAAGGCGCATCGGGCACGCAAACCGCTGCCGTTCGTCTCCGCGTTCTTCGAGGATTGCATTACGTCCGGCAAGGATCTGACCGAGGGCGGAGCAAAGTACAATGGCATCGGTCCGCAGGCAAGTGGACTTGCTACCTGCGCGGATTCGCTGGCAGCGATCAAGCAGCTGGTATTCGAGGAGAAGCGTTACACGGGCGCCGAGATGCTTCAGGCGGTGCTGGATAACTGGAAGGGACATGACGTGCTCTACGCACTGGTCAACAGTTCCAAGGTACATCATTACGGCAACGATGACGATTATGCAGATGATCTGTTCAAATACATGTTTGAGTGCTATTGCAGACATGTGGCGGGCAGACCGACACAGAGAGGCGGCGCGTTCAGTCCGGGCGTGTATTCGGTAAACGCGAACGTCGGCATGGGTCTGAATACCAACGCTTCCATTGATGGACGCCGTGCCGGAGAGGCGATCTCGGACAATATGGGGCCGGTTCATACAGACGGCGGTTCTCATGATACCGAAGGTCCGACGGCGATTGCCAATTCGGTGACCAAGGTGGATCATAGCCTGGCAACCAATGGCACACTGTTGAACCTCCGTTTCCCGGAGGAAGCGGTGGCCGGTACGGAAGGCCGCGACAACCTGGTACATTTTATTGACGAGTATATGGCAAAGAAAGCCATGCACGTTCAGTTCAATGTCATGAGCTCCGCAACGATGAGAGCTGCGCAGAAGAAACCGGAAGATTACAGGGATATGCTGGTTCGCGTGGCAGGCTACAGCGCATATTTTGTAGAACTGGGTAAACCGCTGCAGAAGGATCTGATCCAGCGTACCGAATTGCATTTCTGATTGAATGGAATTTCATATTTTATTTCCAGGCCCCTCCGGCTGTTGCCGGCAGGGGCTTTTGAAATTCCTGCTTTTTTAAGAGTGCGGGGCGTCTGAATTTCTGATACAATATTATAAAACGAAGCAGGAAAAGAGGATGCATGATGAGTGTTGAAGATTTTTATTTGCTGCTGGTATTTTTTCTGGTTTATTCGTTTCTCGGATGGTGTGTGGAGGTGGCTTACCACGCAGTCACGTTCGGAAAGGTTGTGAACCGGGGGTTTCTGAATGGCCCGGTCTGCCCGATTTACGGGTTCGGGATGCTGGCGGTGATTGTGCTGTTGCTGCCGGTGGAGGAACATCTGTTTCTGCTGTTCCTGGGCGGACTGTGCCTGACCAGTGTCATCGAATTGTTCGGCGGCTGGGCATTATACCGGCTGTTTCATATGCGGTGGTGGGATTACACGAACGAACCGTTCAACCTCGGCGGATATGTCTGTTTGAAATTCAGCCTGATGTGGGGGATTGGCTGTGTGTTGATGGTCCGGGTAATTCATCCGCTGATTCAGACACTGGTGGAAATCGTCCCGCGGGCGGTGGGAGTCTGGGGAATGGTGTCCTTATATTGCCTGTATGCGGTGGATACGGTGGCGACGGTATTTACTGTCATTGGCTTAAGTCACGATCTGGAAACGCTGAATCGTATTACCGGAGAGCTCAGAGAAGTCAGTGATCGGATAACGGAGCGAATCGCGGACACCGCGATCTCGACGGATCAGCGGATTGGTGAACAGAGAGTGCAGGCGGCGCTTGCCAAAGCAGAGACAAGGGACGCGGCAGAGAGGGTGCAGACGCAGGCACGCGAGAACGTTGCCCGTATGAGGAACCGGCTGATCACAGCTTCCGTGGAAGCGGAGAAGGATCCGCAGTATATGGAGCTTGTGAGAAGGAAGAAGGAACTGGAGGCCAGAGTAGAAGACTGGCGCAGACAGATGCTTCACCATCGCTATTACGGGACACGGCGTTTCCTGGATGCTTTTCCAAATCTGCGGCATGAGGATCATCGCGAAGCGTTAGACGGACTGAGAGAATTTCTGCAGGAAAAAAGAAAGGAAATCCGTTCGGAAAAGAAGAAAAAGTAACAGGAAATCGTAAACTTATCATCACAGAAAAATCATGGAATCGGGCTAAGTTATTGGTAAGAAACGTCTACACTCCTTGGTGGTTTCAGTTATCGGAAAAAGAGGATTCCGCCAATGGAGCAGGAAAGAAATGAGAGGAGGATGCAGGATGTTGATGCGTAGGTGGAAAAGAAGGATGGCGATGGTTCTGGCGACCGCGCTGTGTGTGGCAGCGGCGTTCCCGGCGATGGCGGCGACCACGATCAGCAGCATTTCTCTGAAGGTGACGTCGAATATCAGCGTCGGCGATACGGAGAGTGATGTGGATGTGGAGTCAACCTCGAGCAAATACAGTGTGACTGCGGTGAGCGTGACGAATGAATCAGGCGAATGGGAGGCCGGAGACGAGCCGGAGCTGAAGGTGACGGTAGAGACGGAGGGCAGCCGGACCTTTGATTCCAGTTTTACGAAGAGCAAGGTGAGCCTCAGCGGGAGCGATGCAAGCGTGAGTTCGGTCACAAGGAAGACGTCGAGCAAGCTGTATGTGTACATTACGCTGGATGAACTGGAAGGCGGCGACACGTCGGGAGATTATGATCTGACAGTGACGGAACTGGAGTGGGACGATGACGGGACGGCGGTCTGGGACGAGGTGGAGGACGCGAAGAAATATGAGGTCCGACTCTACCGGGATGACAGCAGCGTGACGTCCGTGCTGACGACGACAAAGGAAAAGTATGACTTTGGGAAATACTTTACGGAGAAGGGAACCTATACATTCAAGGTGCGGGCAGTCTACAATTCCTCCCATAAGGGCAGCTGGGTATTGTCGGACGAATGGTATGTCACTTCGAGTGAGGCAAGAAAGATTTACAATGCGAGCAGCTCTGGTTCTGACTCTTCCACGGCCAGTACATCGGCAGGTCCCGGCGTGACGACCACGACCACTGCGACGTGGGTGTTGGACAGTGTGGGCTGGTGGTGGAGACGCGCGGATTCCAGCTATCCGGCCAGCCAGTGGGAGTATATCAACAACGCCTGGTATTATTTCAATGCCGCAGGGTATATGGTGACCGGATGGGTGCAGACCAACGGGATCTGGTATTATTGCGGAGAGGATGGCGCCATGCTTGCCAATACGGTGACGCCGGACGGGTATTATGTCGGCGCGGACGGGGCGTGGGTGCAGTGACGAATCGATGTCATTTCAATCGTCGCAGTTAAAACAAATGTGCGGGAGAAAGCCGGGACTTGAATGGCCCCGGCTAAAACTGTAAAGGGCATTGACAAAAGTGCGCAATCGGATATATAATACTGCACAGGCAGTTGTTAAAAATAACGACTGTGAGAGGTAATGGATGGAGTTTGAAAAGATAACTAAGGTTAATTTAGTAGATTCTGTTTGTAAACAGTTAAGAGAAAGGATACTTTCCGGCAAATATCCGGAAGGAACCAGACTGGATGGTGAGAATAAGCTTGCCGCGTCGTTTAATGTGAGTCGGGTTGTGATCAGAGAAGCATTGAGACAGCTGAGAAGTGAGAGACTGATCATAACCAGGCAGGGAATGGGAACCTTTATTGCGAATCCAAGTAATTTCCTGAAGGATGAGGTAATTGATCTGACGGAGCAGGGTTATCTGGAGTTCTGGGATTTCAGAAGAAGTGTTGAGTATAGTGCAGTTACACTTGCTAAGAAGAATGCCAGTGATTCTGATTTTGAGGAGATAGAACGTTGCATACAGAAAATTAAGGAATGTGGACAGAACATAGATATTCTGGGGGAGGCAGATTATCAGTTTCATTTAACGGTTGTGAGTTGTTCGCATAATGTTTATCTGGAAAATGCGATGAAGATCAATAAGAATATGATGGTAAGCGTTTTTAATGCGATGAACAGTTTGCCCGGAGCGTATGGGTATATGTCACATTCCCATGTGAATGTAGCCAGGTGCCTGAAGAACAGAGACCCGGAACGCATTATAGAACAATATGAAGAAATGCGTAAATATAATATATCCAGGTTGGAGGAGTATTTTAAGAATGCGGAGGTGTGATATTTTTTATTCCAACCTGTAGGACATGTTATGACTGATGACAGATATACTATTTATCAAACCAATAAAAGTTATAGTCGACTGTACGGTCAACCAAAAGAAGTTAATGCGCAAAAGCGCATTAAAAATAAATAAAAAAGGAGAAAGAAGGAAATGAAAAAATCACTAGCAGTAATCCTGGCGGCAGTAATGGTGCTGGCGACCACGGCGTGTGGAGGCGCAAGCTCGACTCAAAGTGAGACGCAAAGTCAGACGCAAAGCGAAACGCAGGCACAGGCACAGAGCGAGACGGAAGGACAGGCGGAGGGCTCAGGCGCAGCAGACAGCTATCCGGAAAAATCAATTGAAATTATCATTCCTGCCAATCCGGGCGGAGATACGGATACGACGGTTCGAGCGATTGCGCAGTCCCTGACGGAAATTCTGGGACAACCTGTTACGGTAACGAATATGGCAGGTGGTTCGGGAACAGTCGCCATGACAGAATTACTCAACCGTGACGCGGACGGCTATACAGTGTTTTATCATCATGTCGATACATTGTTGCTTGAATTACTGGGGCGGATGGACACAGACTGGACATGGGAAGAGGCACTTGATATTGCCGCGGTAACCGGTGGCGGGAATACATATTGTCTGTTTGTCCGCAAGGATAATGCTCAGGGGATTGAGACGTTCGATGATCTTGTAGAATATGCGAAAGCAAATCCTGGAGAATTGACGTATGCAGTCGAGATCGGAGGAACCCTTCACATGCATGCGCTGGCAATGATGGAGGCATTGGGTATTGAGGTGGATTGCGTCGATATCGGTTCTGCATCCGATCGTAATGTAGCCTTCCTGGGCGGACAGGTTGACCTGATGGAGGCTCTGTACAGTCAGGGAGAGGAGTATATTGAAAGCGGCGATTATATTCCGCTGTTCGTATTCGGAAACGAACGCAACAGCAATTTTGAGGATATTCCGTGCTCCGGTGAACTTGGATTTGACTTTGCGGCCGAGTGGTTCTATTACTTTGGATTTAAGAAGGGAACCGATCCGGAGATTGTTTCGAAGTTTACGGACGCCGTTGGTCAGGCAGTTGAGATGGAACCATATACTACTGCGCTGGAGCTGTATGATTTCAGAGCAAATTTCCAGCCGGGTGAAGATGGTGTTGCCTTTATGAAAGGCGTTCAGGAGGTTTATCGCCCGATGGCGGAACAGCTTATGAATAATTAATTTGTTGGAGAGTGCGGCAGATGAGTAGTCGGCTCATCTGCCGCATCTTTTCAGAGGGGAGTCACATGGAGAAGAATAAATCAGTAAATTATAGAGATTTCATTGCAGGAATCGTAATTATGGCATTGGCTGTATTTTTCTATTGTTCTACATTTGGCACGAAATCCTTTCTCGGGACCGGAGCAGGACGTACAAATGCGGATACAATTCCAAAAATTGTAGCAGTCATTATGTTCATTCTGGGAGCAATTATTCTGATCAAATGGTTTGTGGAGTTAAAAAAAGGAAAAATATCTGTTTTTCAACAGACAGATAATGGTATGGCTGATTGTACGGATGCGGATGAAAGCCAGATGAAAACAAAACTGCTGTTTCAGAAAATTACAATGCCTGTGACATTGGTTTTGATATTCTATTATATCTATACCATGCCGATTATAGGATTTACGATATCTATGTTTTTCTTTTTGACATTGCAGATTACTTTGCTTTCCATTGATTTTTCGGCGAAAAGCTGGTGTAAAAACATTGTAATTGCATTGATTGCATCGGTGAGTATTTATGTGATTTTTGGTTGTGCGTTTGCATTGGCTGTACCCAAGGTTTCTCCGGTCGACCTGTTCCTTGGCGAATTGTATCGCTCTGTTTTTGGGTAAGTTTGCCTGGGTGATTTATAACAATTTCAGAAAAAGGAGGAAGATAACGCATGTTGGAATTGTTTGTTCAGGGCGTCTCTCAAATGGCAGACCTGTTGAGTATAGGAATGACGGCGTTTGGAGTTTTTCTTGGCGTTATGTTTGGATGCGTTCCGGGCCTGAACGGAAATACAGCGCTCGTTCTTGTATTGCCCTTAACATATAAGCTGCCCCGTATGGCTGCGTTTGCACTGATTATGGGTATTTATATTGGTTCCTGTTCGGGCGGCCTGATTTCTGCAATTTTGCTCAATATTCCCGGCGCGGCTTCAAATGTGGCGACTCAGTTTGATGGTGCGCCCATGGCTCGAAGAGGAGAGGCCGGCAAAGCGCTTGGCGCTGGTATTTTTTACTCATTTATCGGGTCACTGATTGGGTTTGTTATCCTGTTTACGCTTTCCGGTCCGGTCGCGAATGTTGCTGTTAATTTCAGCAAGGCAGACTACTTCTGGATGGCGATTTTTGCTCTGACCATGGTCGTTTCTTTGTCCAGCAAGAGCCTGTGGAAGGGGTTGGCAGTCGCCTGTTTTGGCTTACTTTGTTCTTTTATCGGTGCCAGCGAGGTGGATGGTACGATTCGAATGACTCTGGGGATCCATTCATTAGATGCAGGTATTGATTTGATCCCTGCTTTGATTGGTATTTATGCGGTAGGGGAATTGATCAACGCATCAAAGGCGTTCGACAGCAAATTCAAACCGGTAACAAATTATAAAATAAAGGGATTCGGTTTTAGCCTGGCCGAGTTTAAGGAACAACTCGGCAATATGTTCCGTTCCGGCCTTGTGGGTGCTTTTATAGGAATTCTCCCGGGTATAGGAGGAATGACGGCAAATCTGGTTTCCTATTCTGTGGCAAAGTCAACATCAAAGCATCCGGAAAAATACGGAACCGGCTATATCGGAGGTATTGTCGCATCCGAAACAGCAAACAACGCCTGTGTGGGCGGAGCAATGATTCCATTGTTTGCACTTGGAATTCCGGGCGATACCTTTACCGCGGTTATGTTGGGAGCAATGATGATACATGGATTGCAGCCGGGGCCGTTGGTGATGACGAAGAACGCAGAGTTTATCTATGGTGTATTTGTCGCGTTGTTGCTGGCGAATTTTTTCTGTGTCGCGCTTCAGTATTTTGGCATCAAAGTTTTTGTCCGGCTGCTTGCAGTGCCGAAGCATATTCTGCTTCCGATTATCATGGTGTTATCCCTGGTTGGGGCAATTGCAATCAACAATCGTGTGTTTGACGCCTGGGTCGTGCTGGTCTTTGGCATAATCGGAATTGTGATGACCAAACTGGATTTTCCGATCACGCCGATTATTCTTGGCTTTATTCTTGGCCCGTTGGCAGAAGAGAACCTGCGCAGAGCATTGATGTTGAGCAAGGGGGCAATTTTACCTCTTGTCAGTGGAATTCCTTCGATTGTTTTGATTTGCATGTCGGTGCTTTCTCTGATGCTGGCGCCGAAACTGTTAAAGAGGGAAGCGGCCGCAAAGGCAGATGTGGAGCAAGCTGATCAATAACCCTTTCTTTTAAAGTAGGAAGGAGCGAAAGATTGATATGGAATATTTTAATGAACTGTTGCGAGGAGATGATGGAGCGTTAAAGCGTGCATTGTATAAATCGATGGGTTTTACAGATGAAGCCTTGAGTCGGCCGATCATAGCAGTAGTAAATTCCTATACCAATGCGACTCCGGGGCACGCAAATTTAAATCAGGTGGCTGATCAGGTAGTGCGTGGAATCGAATCAGCAGGTGGAACAGCTATGATTTTTTCGACGATCGCACCGTGTGACGGAATAGCAGAGGGGCATATGGGTATGCGTTACATTCTGCCCTCTCGCGATATCATTGCTTCTTCAGTGGAATGTATGGTTCGTGCGCATCGTTTTGACGGCATGGTATTGTTGGGCTCCTGCGATAAAATTGTTCCCGGTATGCTGATGGCTGCGGCGCGTCTTGATATCCCGTCGATCTTTCTGAATGGAGGGCCTATGTATCCAGCCCATTACCAGGGCAAGGATTATGATGGGAATATTGTGACGGAAGCGATTGGCTGGAAGAAACGAGGTGTTATCAGCCAGGAGGAATTTTCCTCTATCGAGGATCTTGCGGAACCATGTGTCGGCTCCTGTGCGATGCTTGGCACTGCCAATACGATGGGGATGGTTGCGGAGGCTTTGGGAATGTCTCTTCCAGGCTGCGCAGCGATTCCGGCGGTAGATTCGAAAAGGATGCAGATGGCTTATAAAACTGGTTGTGCGATTATGAAACTTGTGGATATGGGACTTAGTTCCAGAAGAATTATCACCTCAAAAAGTGTTGAAAACGCAATCCGGCTGGTTATGAGCATCGGAGGATCTACAAATGCGATTATGCATTTACAGGCGATTTATAAGGAAGCAGGGTTAGGATGTTTGCCGCTTTCCAGGTTCGATGAGCTGAGCAGGACAACACCGCAGATTGCGTCCATTTATCCGTCATCTCCTTACGATATGGTTGATTTTTACCATGCGGGTGGTGCTCCTGGCGTAATGAAAAAATTAATGCCTTTACTTAATCTGGGATGTCTGACAGTGACGGGAAACACACTGGGTGAAAATCTGGAGAGAGTGGTATGTCCTTGCGCGTGCGAGGTGATACGGCCATTAGATAATCCATTTTCACAATCCGGAGGAATTGCAGTCCTTGAAGGGAACTTGGCTCCGCTTGGAGCAATAGTTAAGCCTGCCGCAATTCCGGAAAAGATGCAGGTCTTTTATGGAAAAGCCAGGGTTTTTCACAGTGAACTTGAAAGTGTACAGGCTATTTTAAACGAGGAGATTCAACCGGGAACCTGTATTGTCCTGCAGTATGAAGGACCAAAGGGAGGACCTGGAATGCCTGAAATGTATCGACCGATGAAGGCGCTTGAAGGAATGAATCTTTCGGGTAGTTGCGCGATTATTACGGATGGACGATTTTCCGGAAGCAATCGGGGACTGTTTGTTGGACATATTTCTCCGGAAGCATATGAAGGCGGCGTTTTCGCTTTGATTGAGGATGGAGATCGTATCACAATAGATATTCCTGGCAGAAAAATTGAACTGTTGGTTTCACAGGATATCCTGAAAGAAAGACGGAAAAACTGGCACAGACCAGAAAAAGACATACCGGACGGTTACCTGAAAACGTATCATACTTTGGCGAAATCTGCGGCTGAAGGAGCAATGGTGGAGACATATGATGATTGAATGGGAAAATGATGACAGACTTTTTGCGTTTATGCGTCAGAATCTGTATTCTGCCGTAATAGGAGACATTTTAGACCAAATGGGTCAGTACCATCAGTTTTTACCAAAAGAAGTCCAACCGCTTCATCATAATATGGTTGTTTGCGGAAGGGCAATGCCTGTTTTGGAGGAGGATTTTTCTGTAATAGGAGAAGAATTGCCAGAGCAATCGACATTTGGTGAAATGCTGAATGCATTGGATGACTTGAAAAAGAATGAGATTTATATTTGTTCCGGTTCTTCTCTGAATTATGCCCTGGTTGGTGAGCTGATGTGTACACGTATGAAAATGCTAAATGCAGCAGGCGTGATTGTGAATGGTTTGCACAGGGATACGAAAGGGATTCTCGAATTGGGCTTTCCCTGTTTTAGCAGAGGAAGATATAGTCAGGATCAGGCGCCTCGCGGCAGGGTAACAGCCTGGAGAGTGCCGCTGAAAATAGGAGAGACATGTGTGAATTGCGGAGACATTCTTTTCGGGGATCTGGATGGTGTCGTAGTGATTCCGAAGGGCATGGAGCACGAGGTGATTGAACGCTCCTGGGAGAAGGCATCAGGAGAAAAAACGGTAGAAAAAGCGATTTTGGCTGGCATGAGTGCGACGGAAGCGTTCAGAAAATATAAGATTATGTAACAAAATAATTAAATCAGTAGAATGGAGTTGATTGGGTTATGAAAATCGAGAAAATTGAATTGTTTAAGGTACCCCCGCGTTGGCTGTTCCTGAAAATGACAACAGATGATGGGTTTACGGGCTGGGGCGAACCGGTTTGCGAGGGAAAGGCAGACAGTGTTGCGGCCGCGGTAAATGAGTTGGGTGCACAGCTTATCGGTCATTCTGCAACGGATATAGAAGACGCTTTCCAGTTGATGTATCGGGCCGGATTTTATCGGGGAGGCCCCATTCTGACAAGTGCAATTTCCGGGATAGAACAGGCGATGTGGGATATTAAAGGAAAAGCGTTAGGTGTACCGGTCTACGAATTACTCGGAGGAAAGGTGCGTGAACAGATTGAGGTATACCGTTGGATAGGAGGGGATCATCCCCGTGACACCGGCGAAGCTGCGAAAGAGGCTGTAGCGCAGGGGTATCATGCTGTAAAAATGAACGGGACCGATGAACTGAAATGGATTGATACTTATGATAAGCTTGAAGCTACAGTAGAACGCGTCGCAGCGATTCGGGAGGTCGCGCCGAATATGCGGATAGCCGTAGATTTTCACGGACGCGTGCACAAGACAATGGCAAAACAGCTTCTTCACATGTTAGAGCCATATCACTTAATGTTTGTAGAGGAGCCGGTGCTCTGTGAGAATGAAGAAGAGTTCCTTGAACTGGCTCGAACCTGCCACATACCGATTGCGACCGGAGAACGGAATTTCACAAGATGGGGATTTAAGAGTATGCTGACCAGGGGAGGCGTTGATATTCTGCAGCCGGATGTAAGTCATTGCGGTGGTATTCTGGAAGCACGCAAGATTGCGGCAATGGCGGAGGCGTTTGATGTAGCCGTTGCGTTGCATTGCCCGTTGGGGCCGATTGCCCTGGCAGCATGTATGCAGGTGGATTTCTGCTCGCCGAATGCGTTTATCCAGGAACAAAGCGCCGGTATTCATTACAATGCGGGTTATGATTTGCTGAACTATATTAACAATCCGGAGGTGTTTACCTATCAGGATGGAATGTGTGGACTTCTGACAAAGCCAGGGCTTGGCGTGGACGTAAATGAAGATTATGTTCGTAAGATGGCGAAAGAAGGCCACGACTGGCACAACCCCGTCTGGAGAGACAGTGACGGCATTATTGCTGAATGGTAATGAAAACGGTTCGGTATAAGATTTGAACTCAGGAGGTTTACATGAGAGAAGAAACCAAGAAGTTTGTTGAGCGTGAAAAGGTGATTGCAATTGTACGCGGCATTGATGCAAAGGAATGTCTGCGTGTCGCGGATGCCCTGTACGAGGGCGGCATCCGGATGATGGAGATTACTTTTAATCAGAAGAAGCCGGATTCTTTTAAGGAGACTGCATGTGCGATTGCGGAGATTGCAAAAAAATATGGGGAAAAAATGCTTGCCGGAGCAGGCACGGTTACGACGCCTGAGCTGGTAGAACTTGCAGCATCTGCTGGTGCACGGTATATTATTTCGCCAGACGTAAACGTAGATGTGATTCATAAGACGCGTGAACTTGGTCTTGTTTCTATGCCTGGCGCTATGACACCTACCGAAATTATGACGGCGCACCATGCCGGTGCGGATTACGTAAAATTATTTCCGACCGCAAATTTTGGGGTGCCATATGTGAAAGCTATCTCTGCGCCGATCAGCCATGTCAAGTTGTTAGCTGTTGGAGGAATCAATGAGGAAAATATTGCTGATTATCTGAAGGCTGGTATGGTTGGCGCAGGAGTTGGCGGTAATCTTGTTAATAAAAAATATATTGAAAACGGTGAATTTGATAAAATCACCGAGACAGCCAGGAAACTGATTGCAGCAGTAAAAAATGTCGAAAAGGAATTGAGCTGAGAGGAAGGAGACGAATGCTATGAGCAGAATTGTTACTTTTGGGGAAATCATGATGCGATTAAACCCGGAGGGTTATATTCGTTTTACTCAGGCAGACAAATTTGATGTTACATATGCTGGTGGAGAGGCCAATGTTGCTGTATCGCTTGCCAATTATGGCATGGAGGCTGCTTTTGTAAGCAAAGTTCCGGCGCATGAAATTGGTCAGGCGGCGATTAACCAGTTGCGCCGTTATGGCGTGGATACGTCCGGTGTTGTTCGTGGTGGTTCACGGCTGGGTGTGTATTATTGCGAAAAGGGAGCTTCTCAGAGAGCCTCTAAGGTGATTTATGATCGTGAAGGATCCGCTATCGCATTGTCTGAGAGCAGGGATTTCGATTGGGAAAAAATATTCTTCAAGGCGGATTGGTTCCATTGGACCGGGATTACGCCGGCTCTTGGGGGCAATCTGCCGGAAATTTGTCTGGAGGCATGTAAGGCGGCAAAGAAGATGGGGCTTACAGTCAGTTGTGATCTCAATTATCGAAAAAAATTATGGACACGTGAAAAGGCTGGCGAAGTCATGTCACAGTTGATGCCATATGTGGATGTGTGTATTGCCAATGAAGAGGACGCCAAGGATGTATTCGGGATCGCGGCGGCGGACACAGATTTAAATGCCGGGAAAATCAGCGAGACAGGCTATATCAGCGTAGCCAGGCAGTTGACCGAGCGTTTTGGCTTTCAAAAGGTCGCAATAACCTTGCGCAGCAGTATTTCTGCAAGTGAAAATGACTGGGCTGGCATGTTGTATGGCAATGGCGAAGCAAAGTTTTCTCCAAAGTATCACATGATGATTGTGGATCGGGTTGGTGGAGGCGATAGTTTTGGCGGCGGACTGATCTATGCGCTTTTGTCTGGTTACGATGATCAGAAAGCGATTAATTATGCGGTAGCGGCTTCCTGTCTGAAACACAGCATTGAACATGATTTTAATTTGGTGAGTGTTGAAGAGGTTGAGTCTCTTGCGGGAGGCAATGCTTCTGGTCGGGTGCAAAGATAGAGTCGGCAAATTCTCTGCTTCTTATTACGGAGGAGCAGAGAATTTTTTTGTGCGCAATACGCATGAAAGGGTATGTGATTAACAAAGGTGTAGATGCTTATGTGACATTGAAATCATGTACACTTTTTGCCAGGACTTGTAAAAATGCGAAAATTCATTATAATAAATGGTGAAGGCTTTGGGAAAGGAATTGTTATACGAATGAGAAGGATCGGAAAAGGGATTGTCGTTGCCGTGGCTGCGCTCACGCTGGCGCTTGCTGCCTGCGGGCAGAGCGTAGGGACAACGTCTGGCATGTCCGGGGCGGATATCGAGATACATGAGTCAGAGACGGTAACCTCGACTGGTGCGGCGATATTTTCTCTGGATGAAGTTCCGGAATACTCGGGCGCAGCTTATGTGTCGGTCAATGGAAATGAACCATATTTTTCGATTTCCGGCGAGGATGAGGAATCGTTCGAGGTATACAGTGAACTGGATTCGCTTGGACGATGCGGGGAAGCGTGCGCCAGTGTGGGAACGGATCTGATGCCGACGGAGAAACGGGAGGCCATCGGTTCGGTAAAACCGACGGGGTGGCATACGGTGAAGTATGATTTTGTGGACGGAAAGTATCTGTATAACCGGTGTCACCTGATCGGTTATCAGCTCTCCGGCGAAAATGCCAATGAGAAGAACCTGATCACGGGTACCAGATATATGAATACGGAAGGGATGCTGCCGTTCGAGAATATGGTGGCGGACTATGTAAAGGAGACGGAGAACCATGTCCGGTATCGTGTGACGCCGATTTTTGACGGAGACGATCTGGTGGCGTCCGGGGTTCTGATGGAAGCGGAATCGGTGGAAGACGGAGGCGAGGGAATTCTGTATTGTGTGTATGTGTACAATGTCCAGCCGGGCGTCGATATCGATTACGCGACCGGAGACAGTGAGCAGAGTCTGGCGACGAGTCTTGCTTCCGTGGATCAGGCGAACCGGACCACAGGAACGGTGACGGACACAGGGGAGGTCACCTATGTTCTGAATACCAATTCCATGAAGTTTCATGTCCCGGATTGTGAGAGCGTTGCGGATATCCGGGAGTGGAACCGGAAGGACTTTGCCGGAACCAGGGAAGAGGCGATTGCGCAGGGATATGCACCCTGCAAACGATGTAACCCGTAACCATGAAGAGCGCACGATGGCAGTCGGCGGGAGGGACAGGAAGCATGATAATTCTGGTGTGTGTGGATGATGCAGGCGGGATGTTGTTCAACCATCGAAGGCAGAGCAGAGACCGGGTGGTGCAGAACGATATGCTGGAACTGGCAGCCGGGAGTCGGCTGTGGATGAATACTTACAGTGTGGGACAGTTCCCCGAAGATGTCGTGCCGGAAATCAGCGTTTCCGACGATTTTCTGGAGGAGGCCAGGGCCGGTGAATATTGTTTTGTCGAGGATGCGGATTTGTCTGCCTGTCGTGCACGGATGGAACAGGTGATCCTCTATCGGTGGAACCGGCGTTATCCGGCGGATGCGTATCTGGATCCGATGCTGCTTGAGGGATTTTCCCTGACGGAGACAAGTGAATTTCCTGGATTTTCTCACGAGAAGATCACGAGAGAATGCTGGGGTTTGCAAAAATAAAACAGTAGATGAGGAGATGATCGTATGCCGAGAGGAGCAGGAAGAGGAGGTCCGGGAGGCGGAGGCCCGATGGGCGGAGGTCCGATGGGAGGCAGACCAATGGGTGGTCCGATGGGAGGCCCGATGGGAGGCAGACCGATGGGTGGCCCCATGATGCCACCGCCAAGGAGACCGTATCGTGGTGGCTGTATGGGATGCCTGTTTCCGTTTTTACTGGGAGCAGGAAGCGTTGTGGCGCTGCTGGTGCTGGCAGTTGGAACGATATTCGGAATGTAAAGGATGGCGCCAGGATCTGAGACAGAAGGGAGTCTGCTTCGATGGAGTATTTTGACAGATGCGGGCAGTCTGGCGGAAGGAAACGGACGGGCGCCTGGGTGACCGGCGCGCTGATCGGGATCAATGTGGTGGTGCTGTTCGCGTTTGGATTCCTGGGTTCCAGTGAAGATGCGGGATTTATGCTGGCGCATGGGGCGATGTATGGACCGCTGGTGATGGAGGAACATGAGTATTACCGGCTGTTTACGGCGATGTTTCTGCATTTTGGAATCGAACATCTGGTCAACAATATGCTGGTGCTGTTCGTGCTGGGAGACAACCTGGAGCGGGCGCTGGGACATGCAAAGTACCTGGTTCTCTACCTGCTGTGCGGCGCTGGTGCCAATGTGGTTTCGATGCTGGTGAATTTCTATGACGCATCGCTGGCGGTCAGTGCGGGAGCGTCGGGGGCAGTGTTCGGCGTGGCGGGTGGATTGCTGTATGTCGTTGTCAGGAACCGCGGTCGGCTGGAAGACCTGAGTACACGCCAGATTGTGGTTATGATTGCCTTCTCGCTGTATCTGGGGTTTGTCGGCTCCGGTGTGGACAATGTGGCACATGTGGCCGGGCTGGTCATTGGCATCGTTCTGGCAGCGGTTTTGTACCGAAAATCATGAGGTTGATGAAAGAGAGGAATAGGATGAGAGAAGAGAACTGCATTTTCTGTAAGATTGCAAATGGAGAGATTCCGTCGGCGACCGTGTATGAGGATGACGGTTTCCGGGTGATCTTGGACATGGGACCGGCTTCGAAGGGACATGCACTGATTCTGCCGAAGTCACATTTTAAGGATATCTGCGCGGCGGATGCGCAGACAGCAGCAGGATTGTTGCCGCTGGCGGCGAAGATTGGCAGTGCAATGAAGGCCGGGCTTGGTGCGAGCGGGTTCAATGTTGTGCAGAATAATGGAACCAGCGCCGGACAGACTGTATTCCATCTTCATGTGCATGTGATTCCGCGGTATGACGGTGGCCCGAAGATCGTAGCCTGGGAACCGGGCAAGGCAGAGCCGGACGAGCTGGCCAGGACGGCGGCAAAGATCAGCGCGGTGCTGTGACAGTTGGAAAATGTGGAAAGAGACAGGAGCGGGGCAGGAAGAGAATTCTTCCTGCCCCGCTTGCCAACTAACGGGATTATTTTCTTTCCGCGTAAGATTCGATCAGCCCCATGATGATGCCGATGGCGTCGGTCAGGTTGCTTTGTTCCATAGCCGAAATGAATTCCCGGCGTCGCGCCAGCGTGCTGTGAATGGCTTCGAGCAACGTTTCGTCGTTCATATTTTCTTCTTCGAGAACAGTAGAGAATCCCTGCTTCTCGAAGGAACGGGCGTTTAAAATCTGGTCGCCGCGGCTGGCGGCTGCGGACAGAGGGATCAGGATATTCGGCTTGCGCAAAGCCAGAATCTCACAGATCGAGTTCGCACCGGCGCGGGAAATGATCAGATTGGCAGCGGCGAACAGATGACGCAGAGGAGCATCCACATATTCATACTGAACATATCCGGGCCGGCCAATCAGATCCTCGTCCAGATGTCCCTTGCCGCAGATATGTATCACCTGATACTGTTCCAGCAACCTGGGAAGCAGATTGCGAATTGCGGTATTGATGTGGATGGCCCCCAGGCTGCCGCCGATAACCAGGATGATGGGTTTCGCACCCGACAGATGCGTAAACTGCAGACCGGTCAGGCGGTCGCCTTCCAGCAATTCCCGGCGGATCGGTGAGCCGGTCAGAACGGCCTTGTCTTCCGGCAGATACGGAACGGTCTCCGGAAAGTTGCAGCAGACTTTTGCCGCAGACGGGATGCAGATCTTATTGGCAAGCCCGGGCGTCATGTCGGATTCATGGATAATCGTCGGGATGTGAAAATGCTTCGCTGCCAGCACAACAGGTACCGCGACAAAGCCGCCCTTGGAAAAGACCACATCCGGGTGATATTTCTTCAGCAGACTGCGCGCCTCGGCATAACCCTTTACGACCCGGAACGGGTCGGAAAAATTCTTCCAGTCGAAATAGCGACGGAGCTTGCCGGAAGAGATTCCGTCATAGGGGATGCCGACAGCCTCGATCAGCTTCTTCTCAATGCCGCTGTACGAGCCGATGTAGTGAATCTCATAGCCGCGCTCCTGCAAAGATGGCAGAAGCGCCAGATTTGGGGTAACATGACCGGCGGTGCCGCCGCCGGTCAGAACGATTTTCTTCATAAGAGGGAGTCCTCCGATCGATACTTTGTTATGCCTGGGCTTTGTATTGCTTGAGCGCTCGCGCAAGCTGGTCCGGACATGAGGTGGGGCGTGGGCCGCAGTGGATACCGTCGAGACGACGGATCGCTTCGTCGACATCCATGCCTTCGATCAGGCGGGCAACGCCCTGCGTATTGCCGCTGCAGCCACCGATGAAGCGGACGTCCGTGACCTTATTGTCTTTTACATCAAACTGAATCTCACTGGAGCAGGTGCCCCGTGTTCTGTATGTCATCATAATCTGGTTCCTCCTGTTTGTATTACGGAATATTATAGACAAGGGAAGACGGGATTGTCAAGGGGCTGTCGTTTTGCGATTGTGGATTCGGGCCGGATGTGATAAACTGAAATTGGTTTTTGTTTCAGAAGGCAATGGAAAGAGAGGGAACATACCATGTTGGGAATTATAGGCGCAATGGCGCAGGAAGTGGAGCAGCTGAAGCAGGAGATGGCGTCGCCGGAGATCGTGACGGTGGCGGGGATGGATTTTTATAAGGGAAGGATTGGCGGCCGGGAGGCGGTTGTGGTTCGTTCCGGCATCGGCAAGGTGAACGCCGGGGTCTGTGCGCAGGTTCTGGTGGATCGTTTTGGAGTCAGTGGAATTGTGAATACGGGAATCGCCGGTTCGCTCTGTGCTCAGATCAATATCGGTGACCTGGTGCTTTCGACGGACCTGGTGCAGCACGATATGAACGCGACGGGATTCGGTTACCCGGTCGGACAGATTCCGCAGATGCCGGTGTTTTCCTTTGAGGCGGATGCACGGCTGCGCGCACTGGCAAAGGAGTGTTGCGAGAAGGTGAATCCGGGGCTCGGCGTGTTCGAGGGGCGGATTGTCAGCGGAGACCAGTTTATCTCAAGCGGGGAGAAGAAGGACTGGTTGATACGGGAGTTTTCCGGTATGTGCGCGGAGATGGAAGGGGCGGCTGTCGCACAGGCGGCCTGGCTGAATGGAATTCCCTTCCTGATTGTGCGGGCGATTTCGGATAAGGCCGATGACAGTGCCAATATGGATTATGAAACGTTTGAGCAGCAGGCGATTCTGCACAGTGTCCGGCTGACGAGAGAACTGATTGCAAGGTATATTTGAGATTCTCGCGTGAACTTCAGGTGCGTTTTTGGGGAGAATTTGACGAACGATTCCAGGCTCCGTGAACTTTTCAAATGGCTGCGTGTCCTGTATAATGGTCGTGACAGTCAGGGGCGGCGCCACGCCGGCAGCGAGCCGCCCCGGCTGAATTCCATTGTATACGGAAAGGCGCTGGAACGCCAGTTCCGTGAAAAGAAAGGGGATCTGTTCTATGTTGCAATTTCTGGAAAGCGGACAGGCACTGTATGTGCTGGCCGGAATCTGCCTGCTGGGGATTCTGACGAGGCTGATGACCAGGCATCATTACAAAAGACTCCTGAAGGAAAGCGTAGATTTGTCGCTTTCCAGGCACAAAATGTTGAAGGAACTTCTGCAGAAAGCGGAGAGTACATATCGGATGAACCAGGGGATGCCCGCAAGCGCCGTCTGGGTGGAGCATCAGCTGAACGAGCTGCGGGTAATGGGGCTGACCCTGCCGGGGTGGAACGGGCTGAGTCTGAAATGGACCTGGCTGTGCCTTCTGGCAGGAGGAGCCGGTGCATTTCTCGCGTACTGGTACCGGCTGGATTCCTCTTATATTGTGATGTATGGCGGCGGGGCGATTCTGTTCGCCATGCTGACCATGTTTTTTGATGGTGGTACAGGAGAGAACCGTCAGGAGGAACTGCTGACCGCGCTTCAGGATCATCTGGATAATGTGGTATTTCCGAGGTTGGCACGCGGGATGACAACAGAGGACAGCTACGGAGGAGGCCGCAAGGTGAGCCGTCTGCCGGTTCGGGGTCCGCGTGGTGTGCGCAGCAGCCGGGATGCGGAGCCGGAAAATCAAGAGGCAATCGCGGAGCCGACGTTTGCGGGGCAGTTCGGCCGGAGAAGCCGGGCAGAACGGGGAGCCCGTACAGATGCGGAGGCAGAAGCAAAGACGCAGGAGACTGCGGTGGGGTCAGAGACAGCCGCTTCCGCTGGAGGAGACAGCCGGGCACAGCCCGGGGCGGCAGCCGGGAACCCGGACGTGGACCATCTGAGGCGGAGCCTGGAGCAGATTGCAGCGAGCCGGGAGCATGCCAGGCCTGCCGCCGGAGGCAACTGGCTGAAGGACCTGGGGCCGGATGAGGTCGAGCTGATCGGGGACATCCTGAGACAGTATCTTGCGTAAGCAGTCCGGGACGGATGAGCCTTTTTGGCATGCTGGATTTTTATGAAAAAAATGGGGCACAGCGACTGGAAAGTGGTCGCTGCGCCCTGTTTTTCTACTCTTCAAGTACCTGAATTTCGAGATAGTCAAAATCAATCTCTTCAATGAAACTGTCCGCGGTGAAGCGGGTCTTGTCGTGCCTGCGAAAATCCGAAATACTGGAATCGAGCCAGATGGGAACGCTCAAGTCAAGATCATGACAGATCTGCTGAAGTCCCTGCAGCACCATGGCAGTGCGGGACAGGCTGTAATCACCGTTCTCCGCAATAGTGTCCCGGATCAGACGATTGTCCTTCCATATTTTTCCCCACATACGAAACATTGCGTATTCCTCCGATTCTTCCAATTTTTCTTCCGATTCTTCCGGTTTTTCTTCCGATTCTTTCGGCTTTCCGTTTGACGGTTCTGCCGATAACAGCAAAGTCAGCGTGACCTGGTTCATAATGGTATCCTCATCAAGCGATGGCTGCTGCCATCCGTTGTCTGCCCATACCTTCAATATCTTTGGGAAACCGGAACCGGCATTGTCTCCAAAGCCAATCATCCGGAGCATGGTCTGTATATGCGGATTTCTGACTTTTGAGTTTCCACCATTGTAAATCTGTTCCTTTGGCAGTTTCAGATTTCCCGGATTTGTAAAGGTGAAACCTTCATAAAGAAATGGAACAGATTATTTTCCCATGTACCATCGTAGGTAATACGGTCTGCCCAACGTTGCGTTGCATTTATCCCGGTTTCATCGCGATAGTCCATGAAAATATTATCAAATTCATCACGAATGGCAAGTCCCGTTCCAAACATCATCAGTCCTGCAACCGTAAGCCCGTCCCGCTTTTCTCTGCGATCCCGGCGATAACCGCCGAGCATTTCCAGAAATTCCCGGTCAGGCAGTTCTCTCCATACATGGTCCGGATGGCTTGTGTTAAACATAATCCGGTATTTTTTCAGCGAATCCGGGTCAATATCATCCATGTCAGAGACACCGCGAAGAAGGAAACGCTCTTTGGGATCCGTTTTACTTTTGTCTTCTTCTATGCCAAGTACGATGTTGCCGCCTTTCGAATTCGCAAATGAGCAATACGTTTCATATCTCCGACGCGGTCTGTGAGAATTCTGCCTGTGTATATCATATATGTATATAGTTTACTCATTTCTTTTCGGGGAATCAACAATGAATTTCAGGTTTTCTGAAAAGTCGCATCCGGACCATTCATCTGGAATTGCCCGGATGCAATCCGTGCCGTGTTGAACGGAAGGCTGATTAATGTGTTGGTTATGCGGCAGGTATGGCTTTTCATATGTCGCCATCGTATCCTTCGATTTCCCTTGTGATAATGGGAAATTCGTAGTAAACTAAAGGTATGGATTTTGGAAGAAGTGTATCGTGTTTGCCAAGGAGGAAAAGACAAATGACGATGGAAGAATGTCTGGCCTTTCTGGAGGAGGCCAGGGAAGCGTTGGACGATCTGTCGGTTGCGGAGGATCGCCTGCGCCAGCAGGAGCAGGATGAGAAACGGCTGTCGAAGGAGCTGGATGCAGAGAAAAAGACGGTGGCGGAAGTATCCGCCCAGACGGTGAAGAAGCGTAGGGAAGAGATCAATGCAGGTTATGAGGCGGAGATTAAAAAAGCGCAGGATGAACTGAAGAAGGCGCGCAGCAGCCGGGAGAAAGCGAAGAATAAGGGAATGGAGGAGCGGATTAAGGAAGAGACCGCAGAGCTCCACTCCCATAACAGCGAATTGCGGACGAATATGAAGACGATATTCCGCCAGAATCATGTGCCGTTTCTTTGCCGGAACCGTTTGTATTACAGCCTGTATTTTCCGAGATGGCTGAAAGAATATCTGGTGTTACTGCTGTATGTCGCGGTTGCATTTGTCGCGATTCCGTGGGGAGTCTGGTATCTGCTGGCGCCGGAGCGGCAGACGCTGTATCTGGTCATCATCTACCTGCTGGACGTCGTCATTTTCGGCAGTATTTATATGGCGGTTGGAAACCACACGAAGCTGCATTATATGGAGCCGTTGAAGCAGGGGCGGCAGCACCTGGATGAGATTCACGCGAACAACCGCAAGATTCGGGTGATTACCTCGACGATTCGCAAGGATCGGAACGAATCGTTTTATGATCTGGAGAAATATGATGATGAGATTGCCCGGATTTCGCAGGAGCTTGCCGATGTGTCGGCACAGAAGAAGGATGCGCTGAATACGTTTGAGACGGTGACGAAGAATATTCTCCAGGATGAGATCGAGATGAACCATAAGGAGAAGATAGACGGCCTGCAGACGGAGCTTGCCGATGTGCGGGAACAGCTGAAGAACACGGCAACAGAGGTGAAGCAGAAGAAACTTTCGGTTCAGGATCAGTATGGGACACATCTGGGAAAGGAGTTCCTGGATCCGTTAAAGATCGCGGAACTGGAGACGATCATCCGTGAGGGACGTGCACTGAATATCAGTGAGGCGATTGACGTCTATGGAAGAAAGGAAGGCTGAAAAGAAGGCTGATGAACGGGATACAGAGAATGTGCGGCGGCATGTTCTCTGTATATTTTTTTGTCCTGGTGCTTATACTAGCAGTAAACTGGAAATACAGGCGGGGCGAAAATGAAGACAGGGATCAGGCGTGTACGCCGGACAGGCAGGGAAATCTATTATTTTAACTCGGAACGGGCGGAAGAGACATCGGTCTGTGCCGGGCTTCTGAGGGATATGATCGTGGAGATCATGGAAACGGAGAGCCGGGATGGCGTTGTTTTCTTATGTATCGGAACGGATCGGTCGACGGGGGACAGCCTGGGTCCCCTGATTGGCTACAAACTCAGCGAATATCCGCTGGAACGGGCGGATGTCGTGGGAACGCTGGATCATCCGGTGCACGCCATGAACCTGGAAGTGTGCATGGAAATGATTCGTGCGGTATATCCCCGTTCTGTGATCGTGGCGGTGGATGCGTCTGTGGGGTGCCGGGAGCATGTGGGATGCGTGACGCTGGGACGCGGAAAGCTGCGTCCGGGGCTGGGAGTCAGCAAGGAATTGCAGGCAGTCGGGGATATTTTTATGACAGGAATCGTGGGAGGATACGGGAATTATGATCCGCTGATGCTGCAGAGCGTGCGCTTATCGGTTGTCATGCGGATGGCAGATTACATCTGCGATTCGGTCTGCCTGGCTGTGGGAGAACTTCGCCGTTTCGAAAATCCGGGAGAACATCGTCTTCTGTCGGAGGCGGTCGGTTTCCGCGAGAGATAGAGGTGGTTTTGTCGATGCTTTTTTTAACCGGCACTTCCTGGTTTGACAAATTATTCGGACAGGTTGTGGTATGCTTGTTCAGATGATGGCGCACCGGTTACGTGTGTTTCGCACACGAAACCGGCGTGTCGTCTGGAACAGGAAAATGCTGCAGCGGGGTGAGAAGATGGGCGAATGTTACAATCCCTATCCGAGACTGCCGAAGAATATCCGGCAGATCGGGGAGCGGGATCAGGTGTTAAAGCTTTACATGGAGGATTATGTCAATACATATCTGAAGAGACTGTATCCGGCAGGCGGTCGGGGCCTGCGGGTGGGACTTCTGTTAGGCGGAAGTCATGTGGAGGACGGAATTCCCTGGTTGTTTGTGGACGGAGCGCTGGAAATGGAACAGGTGTCCGTGACGGGAGAACAGGCGGAATTGTCGGAAGAGGGCTGGAAAACAGCATATCAGACGATGGAACAGATGTTTCCGAAACGGGAAGTGCTCGGATGGTTCCTGTGCGGACCGCCCGGGTGTATGCTCAGCCCGCTGAATTATCAGAAACAGCATGGGAAATATTTCCCGGGGAAGAATCAGCTGATGTATTTAAACGGCGGACTGGAAGGGGAAGAAGCGGTCTATACCGCAGGGGAAGGCGGGTTTTATAAACTGCGGGGATACTGCATTTATTACGAGCGGAATCAGATGATGCAGGATTACATGGTCTCGCGTCCGGAGGCCAGACGGGTGGAGAGTGGTGTCCGGGATGGCGTGATTCGTGATTTCCGGCAGAAGATGGAAGAGAACCAGGCAGAAGCGGGAAGACGCCGGTCGGCGGTGGGATCGCTGGGGACGGCATGCGCGGCGCTGTCGGTGCTGGTTCTTGCCGGGGGCGTGGTCATGTTCAACAATTACCAGAAGATGCGTGCGATGGAGTCGGTTATCGCTTCTGTTCTGCCGGAGAATGCGGCAGCGGGCTGGGCGGATTTTATCGGGGGAAGCAGGAATGAAGAGGAAGAGGTCGCGATTGAGTATGTGCCGGGGGAAGTGTATCCGACCGAGGAAGAGAGCGTGAGCGAGGGGGGTTCCGAACCAGAACCTGGAACGGAAAACGTATCGTTGACCATTTCGCAGGAGGCCGGGTCTGATGAGAGCGGTATGGAGACGGAAGCGGCTTCGAGTGAGGAAGCAACGGCAGCCGCAGAGCCGGTCCGTATCCCGTCGGATGCCGTCCTGTATACAGTACAGACGGGTGAGACGGTATATGGGATATGTCTGGAACAATATGGCGGCACGTCAAATATGGACGCAATCTGTGTGTGGAATGATCTTGGGGACGGCAGCCACATCGTGGCGGGGCAGAAACTTTACATCCCGGCAAACTAACGGCTTGTCAATTTGTGGTAAGATGATGTATACTTACCTCAAGTATGTCCGAGTTGGATACAGGAGAGAAAAGCATGGGTGATATGAGCTCGATGAGCCGTGAAAATAAGAAGCGGGAGCTGCGCAGCCGTGTCATTTCTTCCGAAACGTCGGTTTACCGGCCGGGATTTGAGGCGGAGGACGCGGAGGAGGAAGCGCGGGAGGCGTTAAGACGGGCCCGCAGGCGCCGCCGTCTGATTCTGATCGTGCTGGTGATCGTGGCTGCGGCCGGAGCTGCCGGCTGGCTTTATTATCAGCGCAATTATCAGTATACCAGTTATGAGACATCATGGCAGGTCGATTTGAATGAGGGAAGTCTGGTCAGCTACGAGGCATTTGGGACCAATGTACTCAAGGTGACCAAAGATGGCGCGTCTTATATTGATAATAAGGGGAAACCGGTCTGGACGGACAGTTATGAAATGAAGAATCCGGTCGTAACAGTGCATGGAGAATATGCGGCGGTCGTGGACCGGCAGGGCAATTCGATTTATATCTATAATACACAGGGAAGGGAGGGAGAGACGACGACGATTCTTCCGATCAGCAAGGCGGCTGTCTCCGGCGGCGGAGTTGTTGCGGCTGTGCTGGAGGATTCGACGGCCAGCTATGTGACCTTTTATAACCGGGATGGTACGTCTCTGGATATTACGGTCAAGACGATTATGTCCGGCGATGGCTATGTGATGGATGTGGCGCTGTCGGATGATGGGACGCAGCTGATGTGTTCGGTTGCTTATCTGACGAACGGGGAGCTGAAAACCAGGGTGGTGTTTTACGACTTCTCGGAAGTGGGCAAGAACATTCCCAATCGGATGGTGGGCGGATTTGACGATGAATTCGGCGATGCGATGGTTCCGCGCGTGACATATCTGTCAGAACCGTATTCCTGCGCGTTTTCCGCCAATGGCATGACCTTTTTTACCTCAAAAAACCTGGCATCCCCTGAGGTGGTTGGCCAGTATACGGTAGAGGAGGAGATCGAGAGCGTTCTTTATTCGGATGATTACGCCGCGATCATTGTGCGCAATACGACGGGCGAATATAACAATCGTCTGGAAGTGTGTAAGAGCGACGGCACCCATGTACTGACGAAAGAATTCAACTATGATTATACGCATGCCGATATTGACGGAGATCAGATCGTTTTGTATAATGAAAATTCCTGCCAGGTGTTTAATATGGCGGGAGTACAGAAGCTGTATGCAGCGTTTGATTTTACGGTAGACCGTGTCCGGCAGGGGCGATTCCCGAATTCGCTGCTTGTGACCGGGCCGCAGCAGATGAGAGAGATCCGATTACATTAGAAGGATGATTCGGGGTCAGGATAGAAAGGGGCAGATACAAATGGGAAAAAAGTGTATTGGAGTTGACATTGGCGGAACGACAGTGAAGCTGGGGCTTTTTGAGACGGACGGTACGCTGCTGTTCAAATGGGAGATTCCGACCCGCAAAGAGGAAAACGGCAGATACATCCTGGAGGATGTGGCTGATTCCATCCGCCATGTCCTGATTGAGAAGCAGATCCGGATGAGCGATGTGGTTGGCGCCGGAATGGGCGTGCCGGGACCGGTCATGCCGGACGGGTATGTAGAGGTCTGCGTGAACCTGGGCTGGCGTGCGATGAATCCGGCCAGAGAGCTCAGTGAACTGCTGGATGGCATGCAGGTTGTGGGTGGCAATGACGCGAATGTGGCCGCGCTGGGTGAGATGTGGCAGGGCGGCGGTATGGGATTCACCGATATTGTGATGGTGACTCTTGGCACTGGCGTTGGCGGCGGCATTATCATCGATGAAAAGATTGTGGCGGGTAAGCATGGCCTGGGCGGTGAGATTGGACACATCCATATCCGGGATGACGAGACGGAACACTGTAATTGCGGCGGCGTGGGCTGTGTGGAACAGATCGGCAGCGCGACCGGTATTGCGAGAGAGGCCCGCAGGAGGCTGGCAGCGTCGGACAAGCCGTCTGCGATGCGACAGTATGGCGATGCGATCACGGCGAAGGATGTGCTGGATGAGGCAAAGAACGGAGATGAGATCGCCTGTGAGGTGGTCGATGTGGTTTGCCGCTATCTGGGACAGACGCTGGCGATGCTGGCGATGACCGTGGATCCGCAGATGTTTGTCATCGGGGGCGGCGTGTCGAAGGCGGGTACCTTCCTGACCGATCAGATCAATCGGTATTATCAGTATTACACGCCGATTTCGAAGAATAAGGGGATCGTCGGGCTGGCCAAGCTGGGCAATGATGCGGGAATCTATGGCGCGGCACGCATGGTATTAAGCTGAGCGCGGTCGTATGGCAATGGGCGGAGAACGGTGCAGGCCGGACTTCGCCGGTTGCTGTGTGAGACGCATCTGGAAAGTCAGTGCATGAGGAGGCTCCGGCCAGACGAGTCCAACCGGGGCAATTATGAAAAATCTATGTGCAATTTGGCTGATAAATAACGGAAAAATGATGAAAATCTTATGAAATAAGTATAAGAAACATATATGAACAAAATATGAATACACAGTTAACAAAATGATAACGCTGTTGGCTGGAAGAACGGCACATGGTGATAAGGAGCGGGAAAATGGCAGAGGAAAAGCATCGAAAGACAATTGTGATTGGTCATAAAAATCCGGATACCGATTCGATTTGCTCCGCGATCTGTTATGCGAAGCTGAAATCGCTGCTGACAGGTGGCGAATACGAGCCGGGCCGGGCCGGGCAGATCAATGCGGAGACGCAGTATGTGCTGGATTATTTTCATGTAGAGGCGCCGCGGTTGATCCGGAATATGAAAACGCAGGTGAAGGATATCGAGATTCGGCGGACGAAAGGCGTGGATCGCAACATTTCCCTGAAAAAGGCCTGGAACATCATGCAGGAAGCCAATGTCGTGACGCTTCCTGCCGTAGATGAGGGCGGCGATCTGGAAGGTCTGATTACCGTCGGCGACATCACCAAGTCGTACATGAACATTTATGACAGCAGTATCATTTCCAGGGCGAAGACGCAGTACAGCAACATTATCGAGACGCTGGAGGGCTCCATTGTAGTGGGGGATGAGACCGCCTTTTTTGACCAGGGCAAGGTTCTGGTCGCGGCGGCGAATCCGGATATGATGGAGTATTATATCGAGCCGCATGATCTGGTGATTCTGGGGAACCGTTATGAATCACAGCTGTGCGCGATCGAAATGGAGGCGGACTGCATCGTTGTCTGCGAGGGGGCAGCGGTGTCCATGACCATCCGTAAACTGGCGCAGCAGCATGGATGCACGGTTATCACGACGCCTTATGACACATATACGGCGGCACGTCTGGTGAGTCAGAGTATGCCCATCAGCCACTTTATGAAGACGGAAAAGCTGCTTACCTTCGAAGAATCGGATTACATTGACGATATCCGTGATGTGATGGCGAGTAAGCGGTTTCGCGATTTCCCGATCCTGGATCGCGATGGCAAATATATTGGCATGATATCCCGCCGGAACCTTCTGGGCGCCCAGGGCAAGCGGATTATCATGGTGGATCATAATGAGAAGGCGCAGGCAGTCGACGGCATTGAGAACGCGCAGATTCTGGAGATTATTGATCACCACAAGCTTGCGGCGGTGGAGACCATCGCCCCGGTTTATTTCCGGAACCAGCCGCTTGGCTGTACCGCGACGATCATTTATCAGATGTACAATGAGAACAATCAGACGATCGATGAGACGACGGCGGGGCTGCTCTGCAGCGCAATTATATCAGATACGCTTCTGTTCCGTTCGCCGACCTGTACGCCGGTGGACCGGATTGTTGGATTGGCGTTAGCCAAAATAGCCGGCATCAATATAGAAAAATATGCGGGCGATATGTTTGCCGCGGGCAGCGATCTGAAGAACAAGACGGATCAGGAGATTTTCTATCAGGATTTCAAGCGTTTTGCCGCGGGCAAGATCAGCTTTGGCGTGGGACAGATCAGTTCGCTCAATGAGGAAGAACTGGCCCTGATTCGGGAGCGCCTGGTTCCGTATCAGAGAAAGGTACAGGAGGAGACCGGGCTGGATATGATCTTCTTTATGCTGACGAATATTCTGACAGAATCGACGGAACTTCTGTGTGTGGGCAAGGGTTCGACGGAACTGGTACTGAACGCGTTCCATATTGATTCGGAAGATCTGAAGGCAGTTTCCGTCGGCCTGCCGGGTGTGGTGTCCCGGAAGAAACAGCTGATACCGGCGCTGCTGGTTGCGGCAGAGGGATAGGAAGAAGAATCGGGTGCGGCGGAGCGCATCCGGATGAGAGGAGATACAGAATATGGGAAAACAACATTGGCGCGGTGGAAATATGCTGAATCCGGTTCCGGCGATTCTGGTGAGTGTGGCCAGGCCGGGAGAGAAGCCGAATCTCATCACGCTTGCCTGGGCAGGCACGATCTGTTCGGAACCACCGATGCTTTCCATTTCCGTGCGCAGGGAGCGTTATTCTTATGGAATCCTGACCGAGACCGGGGAATTTGCGGTGAATCTGGTGAACCGGGAGCTGGCGTTTGCGACGGATTACTGTGGTGTAAAGTCCGGACGGGATGTCGATAAATTTGCGGATATGAAGCTGACGCCGATTGCGCTTCCGCACATCGGGGCGCCGGGAATTGCGGAGAGTCCGCTGATTATGGAATGCAAGGTGAAGCAGATGATTCCGCTCGGTTCTCATGACATGTTTCTGGCGGATATTCTCGGCGTGACCGTTGATGAGAAATATATGGACGAGAACGGGAAATTCCATCTGAATGACGCCGGACTGATCGCGTATTCGCACGGGACTTATTTCACGCTGGGGGAGCAGATCGGAACGTTCGGCTATTCGGTGAGGAAGAAGTAAGAGTTCCGTGACCGTGAGACGGCGGGAGTCGATTTTGAGTGGAAGGACGGGACAGGATGAAGAAGGCAAACATTACTCTGATTGGCATGCCCGCGTCGGGCAAGAGCACCATTGGCGTGTTGCTGGCAAAGCGGATCGGCTATTCATTTGTGGATGTGGATCTGGTGATTCAGGAGCAGACCGGACGTCTGCTGAAGGAGATCATCGCGGACCGTGGGATGGAAGGATTCCTTCGGGTCGAGGACGCGGTCAATGCGTCGCTTGACGTCCGGCGCTCGGTGATTGCGCCGGGTGGGAGCGTCATTTACGGTGCGGCGGCGATGGCGCATCTGAAAGAGATCAGTACGGTCGTTTATCTGAAGCTGACTTTTGAGGAAGTGGAGCGGAGACTTGGCGATTTGACGGATCGCGGCGTGGCACTCCGGGACGGGATGTCGCTCAGGGAACTGTACGAAGAGCGGGTACCGCTTTATGAGAGGTACGCGGATATTACGGTTGAGGAGACCGGGGAGAATCCGGGCCGGACGGTGGATTGCCTGCGGTCAATCATGGAGAAGCGGATCGCGGCGGGGATACAGGAGAAGTAAGATGAGCGCGAAAGAGATACGGGCCTGTGAGTATTGTGCCTACTATGAATACGATGAGGAATATGGCGGGTATATGTGTGACGCCAATATGGATGAGGATGATTATTCGCGCATGATGACGAATTCCCGTTATTCCTGTCCGTTTTTCCGGAACGGGGATGAGTATCGGGTGGTACGGCATCAGATGTAAGAAATTTCCGGGAAACCGTGCAGACAGAAATGGAATGCGAAGGAGAAGACAGCGATGGACAGACAGGATTATTGGACGGAAGAATATGGCAGGGAACTGATAGCGTGCTACAGAGATGCGATCCGCATTCGCAGTTATTCGGATGAAGAGGGCGAGGTCGCCCGGATGCTTGTGGAGCGGATGAAAGCACTGGATTTTGATGAGGCGTATATCGATCGGACGGGAAATGTCGTCGGGCGTGTCGGAAACGGTCCGCGGGTTGTTCATTTTGATTCGCATATGGACAATGTTCAGGTGAATGACCCGGAGGATTGGATCGCTCCGCCCTTTTCTGCGGATATCGTAGACGGGATGGTGTATGGGCGTGGCTCGGTGGATATGAAGGGCGGCCTGACTGCGTCTGTTTTTGCCGCCGCTCTTGCGAAACGGGCAGGGCTTCTGAAGGGAAAGACGGTCTATGTGACCGGCTCTGTCTGCGAAGAATATTGCGACGGGGTATGCCTGGAACATTTTTACCGGGAAAGCGGGGTGCGGCCGGATTTCTGTGTGATCTGCGAACCTTCCGATAATCTCATCACGCTGGGGCACACGGGAAAGGTGCAGGCGAGGATTCGGACGCATGGGATCTCCGCGCACGGTTCTGTGCCGGAAAAGGGACTGAACGCCGTGTATGAGATGGCGGAAATCATTACGCGGGTTGAGGAACTGAATCGCAGGCTGCAGGGAACAGAAGGGGGCGGAACCATTGTTCTTTCGGATATTTCCTGCCTTTCCGCCTCGCTGAACGCGGTGCCGAGCGAATGTGAAATCTATCTGGATCGTCGGCTGCGTCTGGGTGAGAGTGTTGCGCAGGTGAAGGATGAACTGGACGGGCTGATTGCGGGGAAACGAGCGACCTGGGAGCCGGGAACGCTGGTTCACACGAGCTGGACCGGAGAGAAGCTGGTCTACGAACCGGCTCATGAGCCGTGGAAGATCGCAGAGAACCATGAACTGACGAAGGCCTGCAATGCCGCATATGAACAGGTTTTTGGCAAAGCACCGGAACGGTATGATTTCTGGGATTTCGGAACCAATGCGGTTGTTCCGGTATCCATGGGAGTACCGACCATCGGCTTTGGCCCCGGCGAATACAAGCTGGCACATATGACGAATGAGCATTGCGATCCGGAGAAGGTTACGGCTGCCTGCCGGTTTTATACCAGGCTGATTGGACAGCTGTAAAAGGAAGAAAACGGACAGCGAAACGAATGGAAGGATTAACGTTATCATGAATCTGAATTTTAAGCCTCTGGAAGCGGAAAATGTGAAGGAGATTATCCCGTTTTTTGAATTGAGGCCCAACAAAACCTGTGACAGTGTATTCCTGGACAGTTTTCTCTGGCGCAAATATTATCACGTCCGCTATGCGATCAGTGATAACCGGGCGGTTCAGTGGCTGATGGATGAGGAAGGAGTCATGCACAGCGCGATGCCTCACTGCCGGGAGGAGGATCTGCCGCATTATTTTTATGAGATGGTAGATTATTTCAATGAGGTGCTGCATATCCCGTTTAAGGTTTACCTGGCGGATGAAGAGGCGGTGGAATATCTGCATCTGCGCGAGTCGGAGTATTTCCGTGTGACGGAGCAGGAGGATCTGAAGGATTATCTGTATGACGGGGACGCGATGCGAAACCTGTCTGGTAAAAAGCTCCATAAGAAAAAGAATCATCTGAACAGCTTTCTGAAAGAGTATGAAGGGCGGTATGACTTCCGCAGACTCTGCTGTTCGGATCGATCGGATATCTTCGAGTTTATGGATCGGTGGTGCATAGATAAGGGAGACGAACTGGATTATCATCTGAATTATGAGGTGGAAGGGATTCACGAGCTTCTGAAAAACTGCTCGTACATGCCGGTTCGGATGTCCGGCGTCTATATCGACGGAAGGATGGAAGCATTTACGGTCGGCAGCTACAATGCCTACGAAAATATGGCGGTGATCCATATCGAGAAGGCAAATGCCAATATCCGTGGTCTGTACCAGTTCGTGAACCAGCAGTTTCTGCTGCAGGAATTTCCGGACGCGGAACTGATCAACCGGGAGGATGATCTGGGACAGGAAGGACTGCGGAAGGCAAAGATGTCTTATAATCCGTGTGGTTTTGCGCGAAAATATCTGATTGAGCAGATTGGCTGCGAGCGCCCCGGCCGGTAAGCGGGAGCGGGTAAGAAGGTGAGAAAAATGCTCACTTATCTGAGCGGAGAAGAGAAACTGGAGACGAGAGAACTCTGGGAACAGATTTTTGACGAGGATTCTGCGTCGTTTCTGGACTATTATTACAGCGAGAAGATTCGGGACAACCGGATCCTGGCGATCCGGGAAGATGGAGCGATTCAGTCCATGGTGCAGATGAATCCCTATGTGATTTGTGCGCGTGGACGGCGGTGGCGCGTGGATTATATCGTCGGCGTGGCAACCCGGGAGGAAAAACGGCATCACGGGTATATGAGACAGCTTCTGCTGGCCATGATGGCGGATATGCGTGCGGAGGAGGCGCCATTCTGTTTTCTGATGCCTGCGGATGAGGCAATCTACCGCCCGTTTGGATTTACCTGGATCTTCCGGCAGCCGCAATGGAAACGGAAGGAAGGAAACGGGATATGCGCCGTTCCCTTTACCGGTATGGGAAAACCGGGAACGTGGGCCGGACATGCGCGTTACAAGGCGGAGATGGCTGAGTGGATGAATCGCTGGCTGGCCGCACGGTACCAGCTCTATGCGGTTCGGGACGAGGTCTATCTGCGGCGGCTGATGAAAGAGATCGCCAGCGAGAATGGGCAGGTTGAACTGTTGTATCGTGCCGATACGATGATCGGAATGCAAAGCGAATGGGGATGGAACAGGAGGGAACAGCGGTTTCTCTATTGCGACAGTAGTTACGTGGAGGAGGCTGCTGAGCCCAAACCGGCGATTATGGCAAGAGTGATAACGCCAGAGGTATTTGTCCGTGTGATTCGGCTGAAATCTACGGTTTTGGAGCAGGAGAGGCAGATCCGGCTCGCGCTTGAGGATCCTCTGATTCCTGAGAACGAAGGATTGTGGAACTGGCACCTGAACCGACAGACGTCGTGGCTGGAGCCGGTGAATGAGACAGAACGGATCCGGGAGTCGGCTGCCTGCGAAGAGGATCTGCGGCTGACGGTCACGGAACTGACGGAATGGCTGTTTGGCTACGCGGTTCCAAAGGCAGCGGAGCCGTTTGCGGATGTCGTGGAGCCATTGAACGGTGTATTTCTGGATGAAGTCGTATAAGATGGATCGTGCAGATATGTTCTGTGCAGAAGGGGGAGCAGAATCTGGTTGCGTCCCCCCCTTTTAAAATCTGCTGGTTTGCTGCGCGCCCTTATGAGACCGAGGCAGGGCGTCGTCTATCTGGAGGCCAGGAAATCAAGGACCTCCTGATAAGAAGGAATCGACGGGGCGGCGCCCTGGCGGGAGACAGCAATCGCTGACGCCGCGGAACTTTCCTTCAGGGCGGTGTCGATATCGGAACCCCTGCACAGTGCGCTGAGAAAATAGCCGCAGAAGGTATCTCCGGCAGCGGTCGTATCCACGGTTTCGACCCGGAAGATCGGGTGGCTGTGCCGGTCGCGGTCTTTCTCGAACAGGACGCCGTGATGCCCGAGTGTCATGAGGATCGCGGCCTGGGGATATTTCTGCGTCAGTGCCGACAGCGTGTCCTCGTAAGTGTCAGTCGCGGAGACTCCGGCGAGCTGTGCGGCTTCAATCTCATTAACAATGAAGTAATCTACACAATGAAGTGGCAGCTTCTCCAGATCAGACGGCATCGGAGAGGGATTGAAGGCGACGCTCAGCCCCTTCTGGTGTGCCTTGGCGATAATGGAACCGATGAGATTGGTTTCATTCTGGAGCAGGACAATGTCTTCATCGGGAGAACCCAGATCCAGAACAGAGTCGATATATTCTTCTGTCAGCATCTGGTTTGTGCCGCCGTATACGATGATGCGGTTTTGTCCGGAGGCATTTACCTCGATGATGGCATGTCCGCTGGGAGCATCGAGAATCTGAATTCTCGAGGTGTCTGCGCCGGAAGCCTTCAGCAGTTCCAGCAGAAATCCTCCGTCTTCGCCGATGGAGCCGGCATGGATCACTTTCGAACCGGCGCGGGCGATGGAAATGGACTGATTCAGCCCTTTCCCTCCCGCGAAGGTCTGAAAACTGCTGGCGAAGATGGTCTGGCCGGGATTGACGAAATCCTGGACCTGATAGGTTTTGTCGATATTCAGGGAACCAAAGTTGATGATCTTCATAAATATTTCCTTTCTGCGCAGCGCACAATGAGATAACATGATATGGAATGAAAGTAACATGTTTCATGAAAGAAGTCAATTTGTTTTTTTATGTTACTGTTCGCGGCTGTGAATAGTAACGTTTTCACAGGAAGCGGAATTCGTAAACAATTGACATTTTTTATGATGTATGTTAGCTTTGTATATAGAAAATTACCAGTGTTGCAAGAGCGGGAGACGTCTTCTCCTGGACGGAATGTGTCTGTCAGGATCGCATTCGAAACGTCATGGAGGATGGATTGAATCAGGGAAGAAGGATGAATGATGACAAAGGAACTGGAGCAGTTGAAGCAGTGGATTGAGGAGAGCGACAACATTGTATTTTTTGGCGGGGCAGGCGTCTCGACGGAGAGCGGTATCCCGGATTTTAGAAGCGTGGACGGACTGTATAATCAGCAGTACAAGTATCCGCCGGAGACGATTATCAGCCACAGTTTTTATGTGAGAAATCCGGAGGAATTTTATCGGTTTTACAGGAATAAGATGCTGTTTCCGGATGCGAAGCCGAATGCGGCGCATCTGGCGCTGGCGAAGCTGGAGGAACAGGGAAAGCTGAAGGCGGTTTTGACCCAGAATATCGATGGCCTGCATCAGGATGCGGGGAGCCGTGAGGTGCTGGAACTGCACGGTTCGGTGCGGCGGAATTACTGTACCCGTTGCGGGAAGTTTTATGGCCTTTCGTATATCGTAAACGCGGACGGAGTGCCGAAGTGCGAGTGCGGCGGCACGATCAAGCCGGACGTGGTTCTGTACGAGGAGGGGCTGGATCAGCGGACGATGCAGAAAGCAGTGAACTATATTCGCCACGCGGATATTCTGATCATTGGCGGCACTTCGCTGACGGTGTATCCGGCAGCGGGCCTGATTGATTATTACCGGGGGCATAAGCTGGTTCTGATCAACAAGTCGGTGACGCCCATGGACGGGCGGGCGGATCTGGTCATTTCCGGGAAGATCGGAGAGGTCTTCGCCGAGATGATGCAGTAGAGGTCGCCGGGATGGAACAGAAGTGGCAGTTTGCAGTCGGAGACATCGTGAAGTTAAAAAAGCCGCATCCGTGCGGCAGCCGGGAGTGGGAGATCCTACGCGTGGGCGCGGATTTCCGGCTGCGGTGTATGGGGTGCGACCATCAGGTGATGATGGGGCAGAGACTGGTTGAGAAGAACACCCGCGGACTAACGAAGAAAGAGTAAAAAATTGCTTGCAATTCCATGTTCTTTCTGCTAAAATATTATACCGTGACACAAACAATCCTTGCTCTTGGGAAGGAACCCGGGGGCCAGAGACCACAAGGAGGTAGAGCAGATGAACAAGTATGAATTAGCAGTTGTTCTGAACGCAAAACTCGAAGATGAAGAGAGAGCAGCGGCGCTGGAGAAGGTACAGGGATATATTACCCGGTACAATGGCACCGTAACGAACGTCGATGACTGGGGCAAGAAGAGACTTGCGTATGAGATCCAGCATATGAAGGACGGTTTCTATTACTTCATCAAGTTCGAGTCTGAGAACGCAGACTGTCCGAACGAAGTGGAATCCCACATTCGTATCATGGAGCCTGTGATCCGGTATCTTTGCGTGAAGGACGAGCAGTGACAGATAATAAGGAAGAGTGATGGTATGAATAGAGTAATCCTTATGGGGAGACTGACCAGAGACCCGGAACTTCGGTATTCACAGACGGACAGTTCCATGGCGATTGCCAGGTTTACGGTGGCAGTGGATCGGAGAGTCCGCAGGAACCAGGACAATCCGGATCAGCAGACGGCAGATTTTATCAGCTGCCGGGCATTCGGGAAGACTGCGGAGTTTGTTCAGAAGTATTTCAGCCAGGGGCGGCGGATCCTGCTGCAGGGACGGATTCAGACGGGCAGCTACACCAACAGAGAAGGCCAGAAGGTATATACGACAGATGTCATTGCGGATGATATTGAGTTCTGCGACAGCAGGAACGGGGAAGGCGGTACTTCAGGCGGCTACAATAACAATTATAACAGTTATCAGCCGACTTCCAGACCGGCTCCTTCCAGCGCGATTGGCGATGGGTTTATGAATATTCCGGATGGCGTAGAAGACGAAGGATTGCCGTTTAACTAGGTTCATACCGACCTGGTTTCATGACAGTGCATCGAGGGCGGCGACCGGTGTGGCCGCAGGTTCTGTGATGGCACGGTGAACATTGGATTTTATGTAGAAGGAGGCAGTACCAATGGCATTCAATAAGACTGAGAAGCCAGATGGCGCCAAGGTAAGAAGAGGCGGCATCCGCAGAAGAAAGAAAGTCTGCGTGTTCTGTGGCGATAAGAACGGCGAGATTGATTACAAGGACGTCAACAAGCTGAAGAGATATGTATCCGAAAGAGGCAAGATTCTTCCGAGAAGAATCACCGGCAACTGCGCGAAGCATCAGAGAGCGCTGACGGTTGCGATCAAGAGAGCGCGTCATATTGCTCTTATGCCTTACACAATGGAGTAAGAAGCGATGAATTCCCGGGGCCGGTGGCCTCGGGTTTTTCTGTTTCCGGAGACAGCGGGCAGAGGAACGGAAAGGAAAATGAGGCGGGGAGAACGGTATGGCAGCGGTAAATATGACAGAGGGGAGTATTCCCCGGCATTTGATTAATTATTCGGTTCCTCTGATATTGGGGAACGTGTTTCAGCTTACTTATAACGCAGTGGATTCGATTATCGCGGGTCGTTTCATCGGTAAAGAGGCGCTGGCTGCAGAGGGGATGGCGAGTCCGGTGATGAATATCGTTATTCTTGGAATCTCCGGCATCTGTATGGGAGCGGGCGTGTTGATGAGCGAATTCTTTGGAGCGAAACAGTACGACCGGCTGAAACGGGAAATGTCGACAGCGGCATTGTTTGGTCTTTATTTTTCGCTGGCGGTGATCGCGGTGGGGATTTTCTGTACGCCGGCTCTGCTGGCGGCGCTGCATGTGCCGGCGGAACTGATGGGTATGACGACGGTTTATCTGCGGATTATCTTCCTGGGTGCGCCGTTTACCTATTTTTACAACGCACTCTCATCGGCGCTGAAGAGCGTTGGTGACTCGAAAACGCCGTTAAAGTTTCTGATGTTTTCATCGGTATTGAATGCGGTGCTGGATCTGATTTTTATCGGTTGTCTCGGGTTCGGGATTGTATGCTCGGCGGTTACGACCGTGGTAGCGGAAGCCATGTCGGCCGGTTTGTCGATCTGGTATGTCTATCGGAAGATTCCGCTTTTGCAGCTTCGACCAGGGGAGTTTCACATGGATAGCGGACTTCTGAAGACGACGCTGCGTTATGGGTCAGTGACTGCGCTGCAGCAGTCCTGCCAGCCGATTGGAAAGCTGCTGATTCAGGGGTGTGTGAATACGCTCGGCGTGGATGTGATCGCAGCTTTCAACGCGGTGAACCGTGTGGATGGCTTCGCGTGTCTCCCGGAACAGAGCATTTCGCATGGGATTACAACGTTTGTCGCGCAGAACCGGGGTGCAAAGCAGACGAAGCGGATGCACGAGGGATTCCGGATCGGGCTGGTGCTGGAATTTGTTTACTGGATTCTGATCTGCGCGGCGGTGCTGCTTTTGCGCAGACCAATTGTCGGCCTGTTTGTGGCCGGGGAGGGCGCGGAGGCGATTGTTACGATTGGAAGTCAGTACCTGGGGACGATGGCGTTTTTCTACATTTATCCCGGATTCACCAATGGATTCCAGGGATTTTACCGGGGCATGGGAATGATGAAGATGACGCTGCTGGGGACATTTATTCAGACGTCCATCCGTGTGATTTGTACCTGGATTCTCGCTCCCAAGGTCGGGATCTATGGGGTGGCCTTTGCCTGTGCTGTCGGGTGGAGTATGATGTTGCTGGTTGAGATTCCGTATTATTTTGTGAAATGCAGAACAGCCGCAGCAGATACCGGGACCGGATGTTGAGGTTTGCGTAACGGGGCGCTGCCAGGCAGGCCGGAAAAGAGACAGGGGAAGACAATGCCGGATAAGCGTCGTCTTCCCCTGTTTGTTATTCCTGCGTATCTGTGCCTGAGTCGGCATTGACCAGAATTCCGTTTACCTCGACGCCGCCTTCGATGGCAATCACAAGGCAACGCCGGCCGTCAATTTCTCTGGTCTCGATCAGGTCGGCACGGTCGGGGCTGACGCGGATGACGACGTCGGGGGTCTGCACTTCGAATGTGCGGGTATTGACAAGGTTCGAAGCATAGATGGTCGTGTGTGCCCCGGCGGTTTCGTCAAAATTCTGATCGAAGGTCTCCAGCTGCGCGTCCTCGACGCCGCTGCGGGAAAGCAGGGATTTGACCTGATATTTGTCGAGCATGAGCGGCTCCGGCGCGTCTTTTGCCTCTTCGATCATCTCATTCAGGTTCTCGTGAATGGTACGGATGGTCTCATAACTGCAGGCATCTCCCAGTGTCTCCGTGACGATCGACTGAAAGGATTCCTTCTGGGTTCCGGCCGGCAGCGGGACCGTGCATCCCAGAATCTGCTCGATGAAGACATCGTGAAGATCGTTGCCGTCCTTTGAATAATAGAGGGCCGCGTGGATGTCAGTGGAGCGGTCATTGAACGCGGGGAAGAGGAAACCCAGATCGGGCATCGCCACGACCCAGTCACGCACACGATTGGAGAAGGTGTTCTGCGTTTCGTTGTAGCTCAGTCCCAGTTTGGATAAGTCTACCGGGCAAATGGTACACAGGATGTAACTGTAGACCTCCTCAGAGGCGTCTTCCATATCGAGCCCGTCTGAGGTGCGGCCGGGGATATCGTAGGCGTCATGGATCAGGAGAATCAGATAATTGCCCGCATAGTCGTAATGTTCAATGATGTGGTCATAGAAGGTGTCAAGCAGCGCGTCGTCCTCCAGTCTGGTGGCGTGCAGTTTCATCAGCAGATCATGCGGTGTTCCGTCACCCTCGGCGGCAAGCGGAAACTCCAGGTTCATCAGGTTCTTACCCAATGTTCCAGATAGATTTTTGCGGAGGATGTCGAAGTATTTGAACATATCTTCCTCCGGCAGGGACAGGAACGCTTCCCTGAATTCGGTTTTTTTATTCTTTTCGCCGTCCACATAGCAGCCGCAGATGCGTGTGATCGAGCAGCCCGAGGGGGTGAAACGGCGCTTGATTTCGGTAATTTCTTTTTTGGTCATGATTTCTGTGCCTCCTGCTCTGAATTGCTGCGTTTATTGTATATCAATCCGCCGGATTTTTCAATTTTAACCCGTGAGAATTTCAGCTTTCGATCAGGCAGACCAGAAGTGTTCACATTCTTTTTTGGGGAAAGTGTCAATACTTAATTCAAAATACCTTGTAAAAGTGTCAAAAAAGAAGTAAAATTTCATTGGAAAACGCACAGAATGATATGGGAGGGCCATCTATGCTGAAAAGAAAAGTAGAGAGTGAGATTATGGACTGGGTAAGCAGCGGAGAGAAAGCGCTGCTTGTTTACGGTGTGAGACAGGCGGGAAAAACCTTTATTATTCGAGAGTGTTTAAGAAAAGCACATTGTGATTATGTGGAGTTTAACCTGATCCGGGAGCCGGATGTCGTATCGGTGCTGGAAAGCGCCCGCGACGTGAATGACCTGATTTTGAAACTTTCGCTATACAGCAAAAGCAAACTTACGCCTGGGAAAACGATTTTGTTTTTTGATGAAATACAGAAGTATAAAGATATTGTTACAAGAATCAAATTCCTGGTTGAGGACGGAAGATTTCGGTATATACTCAGCGGTTCGCTTCTGGGAATCGAGATTGTAAATCTGAGATCGGCGCCGGTGGGGTATCTGAAGTCAGTTACGATGTATCCTCTGGATTTTGAAGAATTTTTGCAGGTATTCGAAGTGTCGGATGAGGTGCTTGACCGATTAAAGGACTGTTTCGCTCAGAAGAAGCCGGTGGATGAAGTCGTTCATCAGAAAATGCTGGATATTTTTCATCTCTATCTGATTATCGGTGGCATGCCTGCAGCGGTGGAAAAGTATCGCGTAAGCGAGGATATCAATGCAGTGATAGATGAGCATCTGTCCATTATTGAGCAGTATAAACTGGATTTCACGCAGTACGAAGAAGAAAACCGCAGACTGGTTCTTACGCGGATCTATGAGTTGATTCCGGCTGAACTGAATGAGAAAAATAAGCGTTTTATGGTTGCGGATATCAAAAAGAGCATGCGTTTTGACCGGGTGCAGGATAGCTTCATGTGGTTGTATAAGGCCGGGGTAGCGCTTCCGGTTTTCAATGTTACGGAACCGTGTCTGCCGCTCCTTCTGAACGAAAAAAGTTCACTTTTCAAACTGTTCCTTTCGGACATCGGGTTGCTGACTACGATTTATGGAAAAACGGTAAAGCTGAGGATTCTGAATCAGGAACCGGATCTCAATAAGGGTGCCATTTATGAGAATGTGGTTGCACAGGAACTGAATGCACATGGATTCCCGCTTTATTACTACAACAGCAAAAAAATGGGAGAACTGGATTTTGCGGTGGAGTACCGAGGAAAGGTGCTTCCGATTGAGGTGAAAAGCGGAAAAGATTATGAGCGGCATTCCGCACTCAACCAGGTCATGTCGACGGAAGAATACCATATGAACGAAGCCCTGATCTTCACAAACGATAATGTGAAGCGGAATCCCCCGTTCTGCTATATGCCAGTCTATATGGTTATGTTTCTGAAACAGGAAGAAACGGAATTTGCGGATATTTCTGTCGGTAAATTCAGATTTTGACGTGTTGTGGTTGCCGGGGTATTTCTTTCTGACAAGTATTGCGCCTCAGGAACACTGCTTTTGCCTGTTTATAAAAATTTTAGAATCTGTCGGTTCCTATCGCCTTTTTGAGTCGAATCTGGTATAATCAGTAAAAAGGGTCGAAAATTGTCAGGAGCTTTGTTGGAGTGAGTGAAATATGGAAAACAGTTTATTGTTGGAACAGAGACAGGTATTGTCACAGAGTCAGATCGAATCGCTGGAGATTCTGGCGATGGATACCGTTACATTGAATGAGTTCATGCAGAATGAGTATCTGGAGAATCCGATTCTGGAGCACCAGGCGTCTGCCACGGAGGATATGGACACGAGACAGGAGCGCACGTCGGATGCGGGCGAGTCTCCGGAGGATCTGGACGGCTGGGGAATGACGGCAAATTTCAAACAGTATAAGGCGCTTGCGGAGGCGTCATATGTATACAGCGGCGGGCGCCTGGCGGATGAGGATGAGCATTCGGCCGCGATTGCGGATCGGAAAGCGCCATCGATCCGGGAGTATGTGCTGAATCAGATTCCAACCGGGCGATATTCGGACCGGGAGATGGAACTGATGGGTTATATGACCGAACTTCTGGATCAGAACGGATTTTTTACCATGTCGGTGGAAGAGACGGCGCGGGCGGCGAAGGTTCCGTTGAAGATGGTGGAACAATGCCTGGATCAGCTGCGTCAGCTGGAGCCGTACGGGATTTTCGCGTCAGGGCTGAAGGATTGTCTGCTGCGTCAGCTGGAGCAGCAGGGGCTGGAAGGCGGTGTGATGGAGCAGATGATTCAGAATCATCTGGAGGACATTGCCGCAGGGCGTTTAAGCAGCATCACCCGGGATCTGAGAATCAGTACGGCTGAGGCCCGGCAGTATATTCTGGTGATTAAGAAGCTGAATCCCCGTCCGCTGGCCGGATTTACGGGGGATCAGACGGAGTATGTGGTGCCGGATATTATTCTTTCGTGTGTGCGCGGAAGCTGGGAGATTACATTGAACGACAACTGGATTGGCGATTACCATCTCAGTGATTACTATCTGTCCATGATGGAAACGACGCAGGACGCAGAGCTCAGGGAATATTTTTGCGGGAAACTGGAGCGGGCGCGACTGATTCTGAGAAATATCGAGCAGCGGCGGGATACCATGCTGCGTATTACACGCGCCGTGGTGGAATGGCAGAAGGAGTATTTTGCGGGAACGGGATGTCTGAAGCCGATGACGATGTCGGATATCGCGGATCAGATCGATATGCATACATCGACGGTGAGCCGGGGAATCCGTGGAAAATATATTCAGTCTCCGAGAGAGACGATCCTGTTTAAAGACCTGTTTTCCCAGGCGGTGACACCTGCCGGGGATGGAGCCTGTGCGGAAGGGATGACGGCGGCCCGGATCAAAGAGCGGATTCGGGAGATGGTGAGATCAGAGAATCGGGATCATCCGCTCAGTGATCAGAAGCTGGCCGATTTGCTGGAACAGGAGGGGATTGCGATTTCGCGTCGGACAGTCGCGAAATATCGGGAAGAGATGAATATTCCGGGGAGTTTTCAGAGGAGAATATAATGATCTTGGAGTTTCAGAGCCTGTGGCATTGCGTGTAACAGGAAGCAGTGCAGGAAGCTTGCGGAGCAGAGCGTGAACAGACTGGATGACGGGCGCGTCAGACAGCATGCAGGGTGTATGTTGTCTGACGCGCCCGTTTGTCTGGTTATCACAGATTTACAGATTTTTCACGAACAATGCCCGGATCGCATTTAAAACGGCGAGAATCATGACGCCTACGTCCGCAAAGACTGCAATCCACATATTGGCCAGTCCGACTGCGACCAGAATCAGGCAGAGCAGTTTGATTGTGATGGAAAATGCGATATTCTGGTATACAATTCGCAGAGACTTTCGGGATATCCGGATTGCTTTTGCGATCTGCATGGGATCGTCGTCCATCAGGACGATGTCCGCGGCCTCAATTGCGGCGTCGGATCCCATGGCTCCCATCGCGATGCCGATGTCTGCGCATCGCAGCACCGGCGCGTCGTTGATGCCGTCGCCGACAAAGGCCAGCATTTCATTCGTCGGCTTTGCGGCCAGTAATTCCTCGACTTGGGCCACCTTGTCGGCCGGAAGCAGTTCCGAACAGACCTGGTCAATGCCAAGAGAAGCTGCTATCTGATTCGCAACGCCTGCCGAGTCGCCGGTCAGCATAACGGTTTTGCGAATACCGGATGCTTTCAGCTTTCGGATCGCCGCTTTGGAATGTGGTTTTTCCACATCGGAAATGACGATGTGTCCGGCATAAGAACCATCGATGGCCAGATGAATGACGGTTCCCGTGGAGTGGCAGCGGACACTGTTCATCCCCAGGGTGGTCATCAGCTTCTCATTGCCGATCGTGACAGAATGCCCGTCCACTGTGGCGGTGACGCCTTCTCCGCTGATTTCCCGGATATCAGAGACGCGGGAACGGTTGATCGGTTTGCCGTAGGCTTTTTGCAGGCTTTTGCTGATCGGATGGGAGCTTGCCGACTCCGCGAGTGCCGCATACTCGATGAGCTGTTCGTCAGGAATCTCGTTATGATGAATCCCGGTTACTTCAAATACGCCCTGTGTCAGAGTTCCCGTCTTGTCAAACACAACGATTCTTACTTTGGAGAGCAGTTCCAGATAGTTGGATCCTTTTATCAGGATACCGGCGTTGCTCGCTCCTCCGATGCCGGCAAAGAAGCTTAAGGGGATGCTTACCACCAGTGCACAGGGGCAGCTGGCGACCAGGAAGGTCAGCGCACGGTAGATCCAGTCGTTCCATCCAGCCGTGCTTCCCGCAGCAAGATGGAAAAGCGGTGGCAGGAAAGCCAGTGCGATGGCGGCATAAACAACCGCAGGTGTATAGACACGGGCAAATTTCGTAATAAAATCCTCTGATCTGGATTTCCTGGAGCTTGCGTTCTCTACCAGATCCAGGATTTTGGAGACCGTGGAATCGCCGAATTCCCTGATGGTCCGGATTCTCAGCAGGCCAGATTCGTTGATGCATCCGCTGATGATATCGTCGCCTGCTTTTATATCGCGGGGAAGGCTTTCCCCTGTCAGTGCCGCTGTGTTGAGCGTCGATGTGCCTTCGATAACGATGCCGTCGATCGGCACTTTTTCTCCCGGCTGAACGACAATGATGCTTCCGATTTCTACTTCATCCGGATCGGCCTGTTCCAGGATACCATCGCGTTCGATGTTTGCGTAATCCGGGCGGATGTCCATCAGTTCGCTGATGTTCCTCCGGCTTTTTCCGACTGCGTAACTCTGGAACCATTCGCCGACCTGGTAGAGCAGCATGACCGCGATGGCTTCCAGATAATCGCCGCTTCCGGAATAAAGAGCCAGAATAATGGCCCCGATGGTAGCGACTGCCATCAGGAACGCTTCGTCAAACATCTGCCGGTTGCGGACGCCTTTCCATGCTTTTCGGAGAATATCGTGACCAATGAGCAGGTAGGGAATCATGTAGACGGCAAACCGGATCATGCCCGACGGGGGGAGGATGGAAAGACGTTCCAGAATATGGAAGCATACCATCAATGCCGTTGATGTCAGGATCCGGATCAGCATCTTCTTCTGCTTTTTACTCATAAGTGTCAGCTCCTTTCGGGCCGGATCAACAGCCGCCGAACACAATTCTGGAATCATGTATCCGGGCGGCCGTCAGCCGCTTTCCTGCTCAGATATAAACCTCACAGTCGTCTTCCACTTTCCTGCAGTTTGTGCGGACGTTCTGCATCACGGATTTTATGTCTGCACCCTCTTCAAATTCAACGGTCATCTTCAGCGTCATGAAGTTGACAATGGCGTTCTTTACGCCGTCCGTCTTTCTGGCAGCGACTTCCATTTTGTCCGCGCATGCCGCGCAATCGACATCAATCTTATAATTTTTTTTCATGGTTTCCTTTCCTCCAGTTTTGCTTTTTGATTAAATGAATACTTAATTGTTGAACTGAATATAACTCGCAAAGAATATAAAGTCAATAGAAGGGAATCGGATTCTTCCGAATGGAGAAAATATATTTCTGATTGGACTAATTATGAAAACGGTATTGAGAAAATCTGTCATTTCTTTCTTGCGCGGATGTCTGATCTCTGTTATAACAAAACCGGAACGGTTTCGTTTGACATGTTTTTGTGATCCAGAACGGTTGTGCGAATCAGTATTTGCGGAGGGATGAGTTTTATGGATGAAATGCGCTTGCCTCATGATCATAAGGAGCGGTTCCTGGAAAAAGGTTCCGGCATGCCGGATGTAAAACAGTTTCAGACGGCGGCGGATATTCTGAAGCTGCTAGGAGACGCCAGCCGCATCCGTATTTTCTGGATTCTCTGCCATTGTGAAACCTGTGTGATTAATCTTTCCGCGATGGTTGACATGAGCAGCCCGGCGGTGTCGCATCATCTGCGGCAGTTGAAAGCGGTCGGCCTGGTCAGCGCCCGAAGGGACGGAAAGGAAATGTATTATACCGCGTCGAAGAGTGAGGAAGCAGATTTGCTTCATCATACGATTGAGCAGATGATCCGCATTTCCTGCCCGACAACCATGGAAGCAGACGAGGAGCAGAATCGTCATCCGGACCTGTGCCGGCCTGCGATCGCCGACACCATCCGGGAGGTTCATGCGCTGATCACAGAGAATCTGGAGGTCCGGTATACCATCAGCGAACTTTCTGCCCGGTTCCTTGTTAATACGTCGACTCTAAAGGAAGGTTTCAAAGCAGCTTATGGTGTGCCCATTGCCTCATATATGAAGGAGTACCGGATTCGTTACGCGGAAAAATTGCTGCGTTCTACGGATCGGAGCGTTGCGGAAATCGCTGCACAGGTCGGATATGAAACACAGAGCAAATTTACGAAGGCGTTTAAGGATGTTGCGGGTATGACGCCGAGGGAATACAGGAAACGACGGAAAGAAGATGAAAACTGAGATATATGTTCCCGGTTGCATGAATACAGATAAGAGACAGAGACACGGTATGAGATATCACCATACCGTGTCTCTGTCTCTTATCGGATATTGAAGCTTATGTTATCGGTTTACTTGACCAGCAGATTTGGCAGCCAGGTAATGATTCCCGGAATGTAGGTACACATCAGCAGCACCACAATCAGCGGAATCAGGAACGGCAGAATCGACCGGTAGAGTTTGTCCAGTTTGATCTTTGCCACATCGGAGATGATGAACAGGCATACGCCGAAGGGCGGTGTGACCTGGCCGATCATCAGGTTGAGCACCATGACGACGCCGAAGTGTACCAGGTCAAGGTTCAGGCCGTTGACAATCGGTAACAGCACCGGCAGCATCAGCGTCAGGATTGCGCCCGGTTCCATGAACATGCCGAGGATCAGCAGAATAATGTTGATGATCAGCAGGATAACCGCCGGGTTGCTGCTGAGGCCGAGAATGGTATCGGCGATGACCCGGGAGATGCCTTCTTTCACAAGTACATAGGTGAAGAGGGTCGAGGTACCGATGATAAACAGCGTGTTCGCCGACGTGAGTGCGGAGTCCAGAAGGCATTTCTTGAAGGTCTTCCAGTCCATCGTGCGGTATACGATCAGCGAGATAACCAGTGAGTAGGCGACGGCGATGCTGGACGCCTCGGTCGGCGTAAACCAGCCGGTTGTGAAGCCGGCGAGGATGATCAGCGGTGTGATCAGGGACAGAATCGAGTCGACAAACTTATGAAAAAGTGCGCCGAGGTTGAAGGGGTGACGTTCGAAGTCATATTTGACCGCGAAGATAAAGACCAGGACCATCAGGGCGGCGCCCATAAGAAGCCCGGGCACCACACCGCCCATAAAGAGCTTTGCGACACTGACGCTGGCGGTTGCGCCATAGATGATCAGTGGAATGCTCGGCGGGAAGATCGGTCCGATGACGGAAGAAGCAGCGGTTACCGCGCCGGAGAAATCATCGCTGTAGCCATTCTTGGTCATGGCTTCCATCTCGATTGTGCCAAGTCCGCCTGCGTCTGCCGCTGCGCTTCCGGACATGCCGGCGAAAATGATGCTGGCGACGATATTGGCGTGACCGAGTCCGCCTGGAATCCAGCCGACCAGTTCCCGCGCGAAGCTGAAGATCTTGTCGGTGATCTTTCCTGCATTCATCAGATTACCGGCGAGTACGAACAGCGGGATGGCGATCAGAAGATACGAATCAATGCCGGTCACCATTTTCTGGCCGATGACCATCAGTGGATAATCCAGAATGATACAGCCCAGCACGGCGCTGGCGCCGATGGAAATGCTGATCGGTACGCCGATCAACAGCAGAATAAAAAAAGTGATAAAAAATACAGCCATGATGTCATCCTCCCTGTTTCTGTGCGTTGTCTTTTGCTATCAGGCGTTCCAGAAGCTGCTGAATGGACTTGACAACGATGAATCCGCCTGCGATGGCCATCGGCAGGAAATGCCAGGCCTTGGACAAAAACTGCATGGTGGAGAAGTAGCTGGTGCTGTTGATTTTGTACATTCCGCAATAGGCGACAATCATAACCGCACCGAGTCCCAGGCTGAAGATTTTGTTGATAAACCACATCACGGTCTGGACTTTGGCGGGCATCCGGGTATAAAGAATATCGAGAGTGACCAGTCCGGAACGGTCATAGAGGACAATCACTCCCAGGAAGGCCATCCACATGAACAGGAAGCCGCACAGTTCCGTTGAGAAGCGGAACGATTTGTTGAAAAAGTTTCTTGCACAGAGCTCGGTCAGCATCATCGCCACAATTCCGGCTACAAGAAGCATCAGAATGACGGAGACGAATTTCACAAAGACATCTGTGATTGACTTGAAAAGCCGCATGTCATCACTCCTATCTGTCAATCAGGGCCGCATCCCTGTCTGGAATGCGGCCCCTTGATCCGTTTATCAATCGGTTCGTTTACTTGTTGAGAATGGCATCCAGGATATCCTGATTGTACCAGGACTCTTCGGCATAACGCAGATAATATTCTTCGCCGCCCAGCTTGTCCTTGAAGCTCTGAATGTCGGGCTCATAATCGAACTCAACGCCCTGCTCGGTCAGGAATTCGGTCGCGGTCTCATTGTCTTCCGCGATCGTGTCGAAGGAGTATTTCGCTGCGACGATGGCCTGTTCCTTCAGGATGTCCTGATATTCAGCCGGCAGCTTCTCCCAGGAGTCTGCGTTGGCTGCCATCGTGCAACCCATCCACATATAATTGATGAAGCTGAAATATTTGATGTCGTCATAGGTTGCATTGGCTACCAGATGGTAAGTCGCGTTGTCCTGCCCTTCGGCCGTGCCGTTGGAAAGAGCAATCGCCAGCTCGTTCAGTGCCAGAGCGACCGGGTTGGCTCCCAGTGTCTCCCAGCAATCCAGATACATCTGGCTGGTGGGAACACGAATCTTCAGGCCTTCCACATCTGCTGCGGAGTGGATCGGACGGTTCGTGGTGGAAATGTGGCGCATGCCGTTGTCACCCTCGGACAGATAGACCAGTCCGACGGAAGGCATATCTGCGAAAATCTGCTCGCCGATGTCGCTGTTGACGATCTCATAAGCTTCTTCCGCGCTGTCAAACAGGAACGGAAGATCAAGGATCTTCGCGTTCTCATAGAACTCGGTAAAACCGGATGTGCCGGCAAAGATAATGTCGATGGTTCCCATACGGGTGGACTGCAGTGCCTCCGCGTCATTTCCAAGCTCTCCCGAATGATGCGCGTCCAGCGTGATCTTGCCGCCGGAAGCCTCTTCGACCAGCTTCTTGTATTCAAGAATGGCCTTTGTCGGGACGGAATTCTCATTGCCCGGAGAATACAGGGTCAGTGTGACAGGATCCAGTCCGTCGAGATCGGCCGATGCTTCCGCTTCCTCAGCCGGAGCTTCTTCTTCGGACGCCTCTTCCTCAGCTGCTTCTGTTTCGGCTGCCGCCTCAGTCGCTGCTTCTGTCGCGGCTTCCGTTGCCGCCGCAGTAGTTGCGGTCTGTGCGGAGCTGCCACAGCCGGTCATGGACAGAACCATGGTTCCTGCGAGTACCAGTGATAATGCTTTCTTCATGTCTTTCCCTCCTCAATTTACTCCTTTCATCATAAACGGGATTGCGTTTAAAATCCATGCACAAAAGAGAAAATAATGGCGGACGATTTTGTACAATTTGTACAATTTTATACAATTTGGCATGAAATACAGACATATGTATGTCGGCTTCTGCGGATTCGGATGCAAAGAAAACCATGGTTTTCATTTACGGGGGGCGGAAGAAGTGCTAAAATGGAATGGAACAGTTCAGTTGGCGGAGAATCAGAGAAAAATCTGCGTCAGACTGGCCTGAATCTGATGATAAGCAGGAGGATTTCTGTTATGAAACTGGGATTTCTTGGAAACGGAAATATGGGATATGCAATTTTGAAGGGACTGACGGATCGGGGCGTCTTAAGCCCTGCGGAGACCGGAGTGTACGATCCGGCGGACGCGGCGCGGGAGCGCGCACAAAAGCTGGGAAGTCAGATTTTTGACAGTGAAGCGGCGCTGGTCGCGGAAAGTGAAATTGTGCTGGCAGCAGTGAAGCCGCAGTATGCGAAAGCACTGTTTGAGAAGATCGGAACGGCAATGAAGAGAAAGCTTCTGGTGTCGATTGTCGCAGGGTACGATGTGGCTGCGATCCGGGAAGCGCTTGGTGAACCGGATGTCCGGGTGCTGCGCGTGATGCCCAATACCCCGGCGATGGTCGGCGCAGGTGTCTTCGGTATGGATCTTCATACAGATGCGAAGCCGGAAGAGAAGGATGCCGTGGCGGACTGGCTTGGCTCCCTGGGTATTGTGGAGTGGGTGGACGAGAGTCTGTTCCCGGTGGTGACGGGACTGTCAGGCGGCGGACCGGCGTATGTGGCCATGTTCATCGAGGCACTTGCCGACGGCGGTGTGAAATTCGGTCTCAGAAGAGACGCGGCGCTGAAAATCGCGGCACAGACGGTCTATGGGAGCGCGAAGATGATCCTCGAGAGTGGCCAGCATCCGGCCGTGGTCAAAGATAATGTCTGCTCACCGGCCGGGACGACCATTGAGGGCGTGCAGGCTCTGGAGGACGGTGCTTTTCGCTCGACGGTGATCCGCTCGGTCGAAAAGAGCACACAGAAGGCAATGAACCTGAAGTAGAAAGAATCCGAATCTACAGGTAAATAATTGACAAAGAATGGTTTCCGCCCTTGCCAATTATTCGTTCATAAGGTATAATCAGAAGTGTTATTTTGTGAAAAATAACGAATAAGAAGCTGCGAAAGTACGCAGAATGAACAAAACAGGGCAGTGTGGATTTGGATGGAAAAGCAATGTCCGGTTGGTGATATGCGTCAGAGAGGGGGGCGCAGCATGAATATGAAAGAGTGGAATGCGATCCTGAGACAGGTCACGCTTCTGGGCCAGCTGGGGCTGTCTCTGGCAGCACCGCTTCTGCTTTGCCTTTTTGCCTGTTACGGGCTCAACAGTCGTCTGGGGGTTGGCGCCTGGATTTACATCCCGGGATTCTTTTTCGGACTTGGCGGATCCTTTGCCGGTGCATACCGGATTTATACGGCGCAGACCAGGGATTCAGAGAAGGCGAAGGAAGAGCGGACGGTATCGTTTAACGAACACCGGTAGACGGATACCGGCAGGAAGGAGGGCCGGGACGATGAAGGTGCAGCCGGCAGTGAAGAAAGAGACGTGCCGCATTGCGGCCGGTACGGCCGTGGCGACGTTGATTATGTTAGCGGTGTTTCTGGCATTGCATCAGATCCGACCGGATTTTGTGCCATTTGATTTTCGCGTGATCGCGAGCGGTGTGATTGGAGCTGCTGTGGCGGTCGGGAATTTTTTCCTGATGGGGCTTACCGTCCAGAGGGTGACGGCAATTACTGATCAGGAACAGGCGACGAAAGTAATGCGGGCCAGTTACAGCCGGCGCAATACAGCGCAGGGCGTCTGGATCATTCTCGCATTGGTTCTGCCGGTTTTCAATGGAGCGGCGGGAGTGATCCCGTTGTTTTTTCCGGGCTTCTGTATTAAACTGAGGGGCCTTGCCGGATTGAAAACCTGAGGCGGAAAAGGGAGCGCTGCTCCCGGGGCATGCAGGAGTATCGTGTGTCCGCAAAATTTTGGCACGGTAAACCGGTCTTTATGGAGTGCGGTTTGCGGTGGCGGAAAGGAGGTACTTATGGAACTTGACATAACAGGTGCTGCGATATATTACACCATACACACGGGGATTCCGATTCTCGGCGATCTGCAGATTACAGAGACGCTGGTGATCAGCTGGCTCGTTATGATTCTGATTACAGGCGCATGTATCTGGCTGACGCATGATCTGAGAGTAGAGAACATCACGAAGCGGCAGGCAGTCGCCGAGCTTCTGGCGGAGTCGATCACGAACCTGGTCCGAAGCAATACCGGCGGGAAGAAGTTTGACCGGCTGATTCCGTTTGTGGCGGCGTTGTTTGCCACGAGTGTAGTTTCGAATCTGATCAGTTTGCTTGGGCTGCGCAGTCCGACTGCAGATCTCTCTACGGAAGCGGCGTGGGCGGTTGTGGTCTACATCATGATCTGCAGCACCAAGATCAAGACGGGCGGCATTGGCGGTTTCCTGATTGGCTTTACTCAGCCGATTGCTCTGATGACCCCGTTCAATATTCTGTCCGATCTGGCGACGCCGGTCAGTATGGCCTGCCGTCATTTCGGCAATATTCTCTCGGGCATTGTTATCAACGGCCTGATCTATGCGGGTCTCGCGATTGCGTCTTCGGCTCTCTTCGGACTGCTTCCGGGAATTGTGGGAGATTTGCTCAGCCAGATCCCGTTCCTGGATGTCGGTATTCCGGCGATCCTGTCATTCTATTTTGACTGGTTCACGAGCCTGATGCAGGCATTTATTTTTACCATGCTGACGATCATGTATATCTCGAACGCCGCGGCAGAGTAACCGCATGACAGTTGCAGACGTGACGTGTCTGGCGGCAGAAGGAAAAGAATGGCGCCGTGTCCCGGCGCATTTGAAAACTTATTATTTTTTAAATTCAGGAGGATTAATATCATGACAGAATTTCAGTACCTCGCAAAAGGAATTGCACTGGCAGGATGCGGAATCGGCGCAGGATGTGCGCTGATCGCAGGTATCGGACCTGGTATTGGAGAAGGAAATGCGGTTTCCAAGGCTCTGGAAGCGATCGGACGCCAGCCGGAGTGCAAGGGTGATGTGACCAGTACGATGCTTCTGGGCTGCGCCATCGCAGAGACGACAGGTATTTATGGCTTCGTTACCGGCCTTCTTCTGATCTTTGTGGCGCCGGGTATGTTTATGAATTATCTGGTATAAGGAGCCGGTTGTTTACAGGTGAGAGACAGGAGGAAGGAACATGAATGAAACACTGGACCTGGTAGGACTTGTGCCGTGGACATTTGTCGCACAGATCTGTAACCTGTTTATCCAGATGTGGCTGATCAAGAAGTTCCTGCTGAAGCCGGTAGGCGAGATCCTGGAGAAGCGCCGCGCGATGGCCGATAAGGAAATTGCGGACGCGAAGCAGGCTCACTCCGAAGCGGACGCCGTGAAGGCAGAATATGAGCAGAATATGGCGGATGCGAAGGCGAAGGCCAATGAGATTCTGGCGACTGCCCAGAAGACGGCGGAGACCAGATCAGACGCCATCATCAAGGACGCGGAGAGCAAGGCGGCCGCGGTGAAGGCGAAGGCGGAGGCGGATATCGCACAGGAGCGCAGAAAGGCAGTCAGTGAAGTGAAGACTGAGATCGGCTCGATTGCCGTGGATATCGCGGGCAAGGTGATTGAACGTGAAGTCAGCGAAGAAGACCACAGGAAACTGATTGAAGAGTTTATCGAGAATGTAGGTGAGGCGTCATGACAGATTCTGCCAGACTGTATGGAGGCAGCCTGTACGATCTTGCCGCGCAGGAGGGACTGACCGATCAGCTGATGGAAGAGACAGCTGCCGTAGATGGGCTGTTTCGGGAGAATGAGGATTATATCCGGCTTCTCTCTGAGCCGTCGATTGCCCGAACCGAGCGACTGGGGTTGCTGGACAAGGCATTTGGCGGGCAGGCACATCCCTATCTGCTGAATTTCTTAAAGATTCTCTGCGAGAACGGCATGATGCGGGAGTATTCCGGATGCTGTAAGGAGTATCGCAGACGTTACAACGAGGCGAACGGCATTGCCGAGGCGGTTGTGACCAGCGCCATTGCTCTGACGGAGAGTCAGAAGAAGGCTCTTGTGAAGAAACTGGAGAGCACCAGTGGGAAGAAGATTCTGCTGACCGAGCGGGTGAATCCGGGAATCCTTGGCGGACTTCGGGTAGAATTCGAAGGGAAGCAGATGGATGGAACCATCGAAGGAAGGCTTTCCGGACTCCGGAAGCTGGTTACTTCGACATCGGCGGAAGGCGCGGAATAGTCTGTGCTGCATCCCGGTTGGCCGGAAGGCGTGATGACAGGGAGAGCGGCGGAGGATGTCCGTACAGGATATAGAAACAGGAATATTGTAATGAAGGATGGGTGCTTAAGATGCAATTAAAACCGGAAGATATTTCCAGAGTCATCCGCAGCCAGATCAAATATTATCAGAATGCGATTGTGCAGAGTGAGACCGGTACGGTCCTGACGGTAGGAGACGGTATCGCCAGGGTCAGCGGGATCTCCGGCTGCATGTCGAGTGAACTTCTGGAGTTTGAGGACGGCACATTCGGAATGGCGCAGAACCTGGAAGAGACGAGTGTATCCGTGGTCCTGTTCGGTGATGATCAGGGAATCAGCGAGGGACAGACCGTAAAGCGGACAGGCAAGGTAGTATCCGTTCCCGTGGGTGAGGCCATGGTGGGACGAGTAGCGAATGCGATCGGACAGCCAATCGACGGGGCAGGGCCGATTGAGACGAGTGAATTCCGGCCGGTGGAATCCCCGGCACCGGGTATCTGTGACAGACAGCCGGTAAAGGAACCGCTGCAGACAGGAATCAAGGCGATCGATTCCATGATCCCGATCGGGCGGGGACAGCGTGAGCTGATCATTGGCGACCGTCAGACCGGTAAGACGACGATCGCGGAGGATACGATCCTGAACCAGAAGGGGAAGGACGTGATCTGTATCTATGTGGCGATCGGACAGAAGCGTTCCACGGTTGCGGGACTGGTATCCCGGCTGCAGGAGGGCGGAGCGATGGATTATACCATCGTCGTGGCGGCAACGGCTTCGGAGCCGAGCCCGCTGCAGTACATTGCTCCTTATTCGGGCTGTGCCATGGGTGAGTATTTCATGAATAAAGGCGGCCATGTTCTGATTATCTATGATGATCTGAGCAAACACGCGGTGGCGTATCGTGCGCTGTCGCTACTGATCCGGCGTCCGCCGGGCCGTGAGGCATATCCGGGCGACGTCTTCTACCTGCACTCCAGACTGCTGGAGCGTGCGGCGAAGCTGTCCGATGAGAAGGGTGGCGGTTCCCTGACTGCATTGCCGATCATTGAGACGCAGGCAGGCGATGTGTCGGCTTACATTCCGACGAACGTGATCTCGATCACCGACGGACAGATTTATCTGGAGACAGAGTTGTTCCACTCCGGTATTATGCCGGCAGTGAACCCGGGTATTTCCGTATCCCGAGTCGGCGGCAACGCGCAGGTCAAGGCGATGAAGAAGGTAGCCGGTTCGCTGAAGCTGCTTTATTCACAGTATCGTGAGCTGCAGAGCTTCGCACAGTTTGGGTCCGACCTGGATGAGGATACCAAGAATCGTCTGGCACAGGGAGAGCGGATTGTGGCGATTCTCAAGCAGAACCGGAACAATCCGATTGCGGTTGAGAAGCAGGTAGCGATTATCTATGCTACGGTTAATGGTATGTTAAAGCAGGTGGCGGTGGACGATGTCCCGGCTTATGAGGACGGCCTGTATACCTTCCTGGATACGGATGGCAATGGTTCCGCGGCCATGGAGGCGATTGCGGCGACCGGCGCCTGGGATGCGGAGATTGAAGGGAAACTGAAATCCGCGATTACCGATTATACAGAGAAGTTCTTGCAGGCAAAGTAAAGGGAGGTGTGACACATGGCTGCGAATATGAAAGCAGTGAAGCTCCGGATCAAGAGTGTCCAGAGCACCATGCAGATCACCCGCGCCATGGGACTGGTCGCGTCCTCAAAGATGAGGAGAGCGAAGGACCGTGCGCTGTCATCCCGCCCCGCATTTGAGATGCTGCGCCAGAACCTGGTGGAGATCGCCAATGGCAATACCGATTTCATATCGCCTTATACCCGTTCGGGAAAGAGCGAGCGCTGGTGTTATGTGGTGATCGCCGGTGACCGTGGCCTGGCGGGCGGTTACAATGCCAATGTATTTAAGCTGGTAGAGGCTGAGGCAGCAGGTAAGGATTATGATGTGCTGCCGATCGGCAAGAAGGCGGTGGAATATTTCAAACGCAGGAAGAAAGAATTTGTGACTGAGGAGTTTGGCGAGGCGGCGAGCATTTCCATCGGAGACTGCTTTGAGATGGCGAGACTGCTGTGCAGTGAATTTCGGAGCGGGAAGTATGGCCATATCGCACTTTGTTATACAAATTTTGCTTCCATGTTGTCCCAGATACCCGAGAGCACGGCGCTTCTGCCGCTTGAGGATTTCGGGGAAGAACAGAAGGAACCGGTCAGAAATCTGATCCTGTATGAACCGGACAGTGAGACGGTCTTTGACGCGATCGTGCCGGAGTATCTGGCGGCTTTGCTCTACGGGAGTCTCTGTGAGTCCGTGGCGAGTGAACTGGCGGCCAGACGGAACGCGATGGATGCAGCGACGAAGAACGCGGGCGATATGATCGAGAGACTGAACCTGTACTACAACCGTGCAAGACAGGCCGGCATTACGAATGAGATTATCGAGATTGTAGCCGGTGCGGAAGGACAGAAGTAGGCTGGCAAGCGAAGTGGTATGAGCTTTATGGGTGGGTCGGAGAAGAACGGCCTGCCTGGAAAGATGAGGACTGATATATGAGTGAGAAGCATATTGGCAAGGTGGTGCAGGTGATGGGCTCCGTCCTGGATATCCGATTCCAGGAGGGAGAACTTCCGGCATTGCTGAATGCCATTGAGATTGATGTGAACGGGCGTCGTCTGGTGGCGGAGGTGGCGCAGCAGGTCGGCGATGATGTGGTGCGCTGCATCGCGATGAATTCCACCGACGGCCTGGTCAGAGGGACTGACGCTGTGGATACGGGCGGCCCGATCACCGTACCGGTAGGAGAAGAGTGCCTGGGCAGGGTATTCAATCTGCTGGGTGAGGTAGTGGACGAACAGCCCGCTCCGGAGGCAAAGGAACGCTGGGCGATTCATCGTCCGGCTCCGGCTTATGAGGATCAGATGCCGGCAACGGAGATTCTGGAGACCGGTATTAAGGTCGTTGACCTGATCTGCCCTTATGCGAAGGGTGGTAAGATTGGTCTGTTTGGAGGCGCGGGCGTCGGCAAGACGGTTCTGATCATGGAACTGATTCACAACGTGGCGACGGCTCACGGCGGATTGTCGGTATTCACGGGCGTCGGTGAGCGGACCCGTGAAGGGAATGACCTTTATGGCGAGATGAAGGAAAGCGGCGTTATCAATAAGACCGCGCTGGTATATGGTCAGATGAACGAACCGCCGGGCGCACGTATGAGAGTCGGTCTTTCCGGACTGACGATGGCGGAGTACTTCCGTGATGTACAGCATCAGGACGTGCTGCTGTTTATTGACAATATTTTCCGTTTCACGCAGGCGGGCTCTGAGGTGTCTGCATTGCTTGGACGTATGCCGTCCGCCGTTGGTTATCAGCCGACGCTGGCTACGGACATGGGCAGTCTGCAGGAGCGAATCACTTCGACGAGGAAGGGATCCATCACTTCCGTACAGGCAGTCTATGTGCCGGCGGATGACCTGACAGACCCGGCTCCGGCGACGACCTTCACCCATCTGGACGCAACCACGGTTCTTTCCCGTGATATCGCGAGCCAGGGTATTTATCCGGCCGTGGATCCGCTGGATTCCACCAGCCGTATCCTGTCTCCGCAGGTGGTTGGACAGGAGCATTATGAGATCGCGCGTGCGGTGCAGCGTGTATTGCAGCGTTACAACGAACTCCAGGATATCATCGCCATCATGGGTATGGATGAACTGTCGGAAGAGGACAAGCTGACCGTATCCCGTGCGAGAAAGGTACAGAGATTCCTGTCGCAGAGTTTCTCTGTTGCGGAACAGTTCACCGGCATGCCGGGACAGTATGTACCGTTAAAGGATACGCTGAAAGGATTTAAGAAGATCCTGGATGGCGAGTGCGACGCGATTCCGGAGAGCTGCTTCCTGTTCGCGGGAACGATTGAGGATGTATTCAAGAAGGCCGAGAACCAGTAAAGGAAGGAGGGGGATGGATCATGGCGTCAACCTTCCATCTGCAGGTAGTCTCCCTGGACGGCGAGATGTATAACGGACAGGCTCAGAGTGTATCCTGCCGGACCATTCACGGGGATCTGGCGATCCTCGCCCACCATATGAATTACTGCACGGCGATCGGCATGGGTCCGGCGACGGTGGTCATGGAGGATGGAACCCGCAGGGCAGCCGCGTGTATCGGGGGAATGCTCTCCGTGATGAACGGCGAATGCCGTCTGATGGCGACAACCTGGGAGTGGAGCGATGAGATCGACATCGAGCGGGCAGAGGCTTCAAAGGTCAAGGCTGAGGAGCGGATGCAGCATACGGGGATTTCTGAGCAGGATTTCAAGATGGCGGAAGCCAAATTACATCGGGCATTGGTGCGCCTGGGCGTTGCCAAATTAAAATAACAGGTAATGATTCAGGACGGCATGCCGCCCTGTGATACGAAAGAAGGAACGCGTGCGACTGGGCATGACCCGCCGCAGGCGTTCTTTACTATAATGAAAGAGGAAAGCCGGAATGGAGAGACAGAAGCCAAATCGGGGATATCTGGTGGCAGGCGTGGTACTGCTGGCTGTGACGGTTGCGCTTCAGGCGGTTGCGCGCGGAGGAGGAGATTTTGCAACCTGGTATGCGCATACCGTATACCCGCTTCTGGTGGGGAGCATCGGGCGGCTGTCTGGTCTGTTCCCGTTTTCTGTGGTGGAGATAGGCCTGTATCTTCTGATTGCGGGATGCCTGTATGATACGGTGCGCAATCTTCGCACTCCGCTGCGGCTGATTTTCCGGGCCGTGTTTCTGTGTGGTCTGTTATTGTTTTTGTATACGGTGAACTGCGGGATCAACTATCACGCGGCAGCGTTTTCGGAATACGCAGGGCTGGAAACCGGAGCGTATACGGCAGAGGAACTGAAGCAGCTGTGTGAGTTTCTGGTGGAGCAGGTGAATGCGACGGCGGAGGCGATCGAGGCCGATGCGGCGAGCGGGACAAAAGCGGATGGCACGACGGAGAAGGCAGCGGAATTCCGGTATCAGGGACAGCGCCGCCGATGGCAGCAGGAAGGGATTCTTGCGATGAAGGCAGCCGCGGAGCAATTCCCGGTTCTGGATGGCTATTACCCGAAGCCCAAGGAACTGGCTGTGTCGTGGATTCTGTCGGTACAGCAATTGTGTGGTGTCTACTCGCCGTTTACGATTGAAGCGAATTATAATGGAGAGATGCCGGACTATAATATCCCGCATACGATCTGCCATGAACTGTCCCATCTGAGAGGTTTTATGCGGGAGGACGAGGCGAACTTCATTGGTTACCTGGCCTGCATTTTATCAGAGAACCGGGCGTTTCGCTACAGCGGTTATCTGACCGGATGGGTTTACGCGGGCAATGCACTGGCTAAGCAGGACAGGAATGCTTATGCGGAGCTGACCGGTGAGCTGTGTGATCGTGCGCGAACGGACCTGAATGAGAATAATATGTTCTGGGACAGATATGATACAAAGGTTGCGGAGGTTTCCAGCCAGGTCAACGATACTTATCTGAAGGTGAATCTTCAGACGGACGGCGTACAGAGTTACGGACGGATGGTTGATTTGATGCTGGCATATTATGGAAACAGATAAACGGTAATGGATAAACATCAGAAATGGCGGGCTTCGGCTATGAAAAAGATACGTTTTGTGATTGTGGGGTCGGGCTGGCGTTCCCTGTATTATGTGCGCATTGCCAGAGCTCTGCCGGAGCAGTTTGCCTGTTGTGCCATGCTTTGCCGGACGAAGGAAAAGGCGGCGGCGATTCATGCGTCGCAGGGGATTTTTACGACGGTTTCTGTGACAGAATGCATGCAGCTGCGCCCGGACTTTGTGGTGGTGGCAGTGGATAAACCGTCCATCAGCCGGGTTTCCATGGAATGGATTTCCTATGGCTTTGCGGTCCTTTGTGAGACGCCGGCTGCCCTGGAGGCAGATGCATTGTGTGAGCTCTGGCGTCTGCACCGGCAGCAGAGAGCGAAGCTTCTGGTAGCGGAGCAATATACGAGATTTCCGGTTTATCAGGCCATGCGGAAGATACTGGATGAGGATCTCATCGGGGCGCCTGACTGCGCAGTGGTATCGCTGGCTCATGAATATCATGGCGCAAGCCTGATTCGCGCCCTGTTGCGTACAGGTCTGACGCCTTTTCGGGTGGAGGGAAAGGAGCATATCTTTCTCACGACGGAAACGCTGACCCGCTATGAACGCGTGACAGACGGGCGTGTGACGGATAAAAAGCGCACGACGGCGGTGTTTGAATTTGAAAACGGGGAAACCGCATTTTATGATTTTGACTCTGAACAGTATCGTTCTCCCATTCGGAAAAACTATGTGGATGTGCGTGGGTGCCGGGGAGAAATGAAGGACAATCGCCTGTATTATCTGGACGGGCAGAACCGGCCACAGGAGACAGAAATACAGATTGGATGGCGTCTGGTGGAAACATCGGAGAAGAATCCCAATCTGAACCGGTTTACGGAAATAACCGAAATCACCTGCGATGGCCGTTGTCTGTACGCACCGCCGTTTGGTCTGTGTGGCCTGTCGGAAGATGAGACAGCTCTGGCACTGGTAATGGCAGATATGGCGGCATATGAACGCGGGGAAAAGGAACCGGAATACTCACTCAGAGAGGCATTGCAGGATGCGTATATGGCGATCCTGTTGCGTGAATCCGTCAAGACGGGGAAGGCAGTAATGAGTGAACGGATGCCCTGGCACGAAGGCGGTTGATTTCGGTGTGTTTCGCCAGGATGGGAGGAGACAGATGTGAAGAATAAAGTGCGGATCGCGCTGATCGGTGCGGGTGGAATGGGGAGAAAGTATGCAGAAATGATCTGCGGGGGAGAGACGGATTCTCTTGTACTGACTGCAGTTGTCTGCAGAAACGAAGGTGCCTGTCAATGGGCGCTGACGCTTGCGGGAAGACCGGAAATTTATGAAAGCGCAGAGGCCTTGTATGCGGTTCCGGAGAAATACGATGCAGTGCTGATCGTGACACCGCATCAGACCCATCCGGAACTGGCCCGGCTGGCGTTTCGGCTGGGAAAGCATGTTTTCTGCGATAAGCCGGCCGGAATCACCGTCTCACAGGCGGTGTCCATGCGCGATGAGGCAGAAAAAGCGGGACGGATTTATGGAATGATGTTCCATCAGAGACGTTACCCCAAGTACAGAGCCATCCGGGAATTGCTGGAGAAAGGAGAACTGGGCCAGTTAGAGCGGATCATGCTGGTGAATTCGCGTTATTACCGGACGGCTTACTATCATCATTCCGGCAGCTGGAGAAGCAGTTGGAATGGCGAGGGCGGAGGCGCGCTGATCAATCAGGGGCAGCATATTTTGGACATGTGGCAATGGCTGTTTGGTATGCCACTGCGTCTGTATGCGCAGATCCCGTTTGGGAAATACAATGATTTCCTGGTGGATGATGAGGCGACGATCAGCATGACTTATCCAGACGGGCTGACGGCGGTGTTTATGCTGACGACGGGGGAGGCAGTCTGGCAGGAACGTCTGGAGATCACAGGCAGCAGAGGAAAAATCCTCATGGAGGATGACACCTTACATATCTGGCGTTACGGCATGGATATCCGACAGTACGGGGAAACAGCCCAGGTGACATCGAGAGAACTGCTGACGACAGAGGAAGAGGTCCGTTCATTTGACAAAGCGGAGGAACCGTATGCGCAGATGCTTGAGAACTTCGCCCGGGCTGTGCTGAGCGGGCGAGCGGAGGAACTTGCCGCACCGGGAGCCGAGGCGGTGAATGCCCTGGCGCTTGCCAATGCTGCCTATCTCTCCGCATGGAAGGGAGAGGCGGTTACGCTTCCCTTCGATGCAGAGGAGTATGAAAGGGAACTGGCAAAACGGATGGAAGAGGAACGGGCGGCGGAAGACGGGAAGATGACAGTATTGGGATAAAGCGAGAAAATGTTTGGGAGAAGAGGGGTGCGGAAAAAGCTTGCATGGTCGTGACTTGTGGGTTAAGATAAAGGTGTAATTCAAAACCAGCCAGAGGAGGATTTGTTGATGGGACAGGAAGGCCCTTCAACAAAAGAGGAACTTCTGAGCAGTACGCCTTATGATGACGTACACCGCACGATGGAGAATGACTGCAGAAAGTGGTTGATTCCGCTCGTGAGTGAGATCTTTCAGGAGAACCTGGATGAGTACAATGACGTCGTATTCACAAAGGAGACTCACTTCATGAATCATGAGGGCGGCGGAGAGGAGAAGCGAATTACGGATGGATCGTTTCGGCTGATTGCCCGGGACGAAGAGACAAAAGAGAAAATCTCAGTCAAAGAGAAGAAGTACCTGTGTGAATGCCAGGCAAATGCGGACAGCAGCATTCTGATCCGGATGTTCGAGTATGCGACACAGACCGCGCTGGATGAAGGAGTCCTTGAGGATCATGTCCTGAAAGTGACGATTCCGCATTGCGCGGTGATCTTTCTGAGACCGCCGGGAACAGATATTGACTCGATGACGATGCGGATCGAAGCACCGAATGGAACACTGGATATTGACGTCCGGGTTGTGCGGGTCGGGGATTACTCATTGGATGAGATCTTTGAGAAGAAGCTGTATATCTTATTGCCGTTTTATCTTTTCCGGTATGAGAAGCAGTTTCCGGAATACAATACGAATGATAAGATGCT
>JAJQCD010000020.1 GCA_021202925.1 Clostridiales bacterium
CATGCTGGTTGCCCTGCCGGCGAATACGGCCGTCCTGCTGTTCCAAGTCGGACGGGATCCACGGACAGTCCAGAAGATGCAGTGCAATCAGCCTGGCCTGAATGTTGGTGCCGGCTCCCAGCTTCGCGGTAGAGCCGAGCAGGATACGGACCTGCCCGGCGCGGACTTTCGCAAACAAATCCGCTTTTTTCGTCTCCGTTCCCGCTTCATGGAAAAAAGCAATCTCTTCCCTCGGAATCCCTTTTGCCACCAGTTTTTCGCGGACATCATCATAGACATTAAAGGAACCATCCGCTTTCGGCGTCGATAAGTCACAAAAAATCAGCTGTGCCGAACGCTTTGGCGTGGTTTCCTGCCAGATCGAAAAGGCATTGTCTACACAGCGGTTTACCTTGCTGTCCTCCGCTTCCGGCAGCATATCGTTTAAGAGCCGCTGATCCAGCGCACACTTACGTCCGTCATTCGTGATCTTGAGCATATTGTCCACTTTGGCATCAACACCGCCCCCGCGCACAACCTCTGCCCGCTCTGCAAAACTGCTGACCATTTCCTGCTGTATTTCACTCGGCTTTAACACCACGTTGATGTATTCTGCCTCCGGAACCGGCAGCTTCAGCATATCGGCAGTCTGAATATCCGCGCTTTCCTTAAAGAGGGAAATCAGCTCCGGAAGGTTGAAAAACGGGCAAACCGCGTTTTCGCACGGTAGCCCGTCCCTTCCGGCGACAATTCAATCGCCGTCACTGTCTCCCCAAATGCCGCCGCCCAGGAATCGAAGTGACCCAGGCCCATCTTCTGAAGTGTGTCATATTGTAAATACCGCATGATCGTATAAAGCTCGACCATACTGTTCGAGACGGGTGTGCCTGTGGCAAAAGTCACGCCCCGGCCACCCGTAATCTCATCAAGATACTGGCATTTCATAAACATGTCAGAGCTTTTCTGTGCGTCCGTCTGCGAGATACCGGCTACATTCCTCATCTTGGTGTAAAGGAACATATTTTTATAGTTATGGCTCTCATCTACAAACAGCCTGTCCACGCCCAACTGCTCAAATGTAACGACATCATCCTTCCTCGTCTGGTTATTGAGCTTGTCAAGCCTCACCTGCAGAGTCTTCCTGCTGTGTTCCATCTGTTTGACCGTGAAATGGGAACCTTCCTCCCGCTTCGCTTCTTCCATCGCAAAGGTAATATCGTCGATCTGCCGCTCAATCGTAGCAATCTGGCGCTCCCTTGACAGAGGAATCCGTTCAAACTGGCTGTGTCCGATGATAATCGCGTCATAATCCCCGGTGGCAATCCGAGAACAGAACTTCTTCCGGTTTGCCGGTTCAAAATCCTTCTTTGTCGCCACAAGCACATTGGCTCCGGGATACAGCCGCAGGAAATCACTTCCCCACTGCTCAGTCAGATGGTTCGGTACAACATAAAGGCATTTCTGCGCCAGCCCCAGCCGCCGGCTCTCCATCCCTGCCGCAATCATCTGATAGGTTTTGCCCGCGCCAACGCAATGGGCAAGGAGCGTGTTGTTTCCATATAAGATATGTGCCACAGCGTTTTTCTGGTGCTCCATCAGCGTAATCTCCGGCGTCATCCCGACAAACTGGATATGGCTCCCGTCATACTCGCGGGGACGGATACTGTTGAACAGCTCATTATAGGTCTGGCACAGTTCCTCTCTCCGGTCCATATCCCGGAAAATCCACTCCTTGAATGCCTCCTTAATCATTTCCTGTTTCTGCTGGGCGAGCATCGTCTCCTGCTTATTCAGCACACGCTTCTCACTGCCATCCACATCCGTCACCGTATCATAGATTTTTGTAGCTTTCAGGTTCAGCGCATCCTCCAACAGGCGGTAAGCATTTGCCCGTGTCGTTCCATAAGTAGAATTGACCAGCGGGTTCCCATAGTCCTGTGTCTTTCCGGTAACATTCCACTGGCCGCTGACCGCGGCATAAAGTACATTCACACTCCGCCCCACCAGATAGTGCGGTGTGTGGAACGTCTCCGCCATAAACTGCGTGATGTAATCCGGTTTAATCCAGGTAGCCCCCAGCCGCACTTCAATCTCCGACGCTTCCAAATCCTTTGGCTGCACCCGTTCCAGATACGCCACATTGACCGCAAATTCCGGATGGCTCTCTGCAAAGCCTTTGGCAATTTTCAGCTTTTCCCGCACGTTACCAGACATGTACTCGTCTGAGCTTTCACATCCGTACGTCAGTGGATTTTTGAAAATCACACCGGATAATTCCTCTGTAATTTCCTCCTCCGTTTTCCCGGCCAGCTGCGCCATAAACGGCACATCCACCCGCGCCCGTTCTCCGATGGAAACCGCAAGCGCTTCACTCGCCGTATCCACACTTGTCACCGGCTCCGCTTTCCGGATGGTGCGTTTATTAAAAATATCCGCTTTCCGCTTCAAGTTCCCTTCCTCATCCAGCGTTTCCAGGGATGCCAGAAGGCAATAACTGCTGTCCTGAGAAAAAGCCCTGCGGTTCGCATTGCTGCTGATCAGCCCGTACTGCGCAGTAAACGCATCGTACTGC
>JAJQCD010000032.1 GCA_021202925.1 Clostridiales bacterium
ATACAGGACAGCCCGAAACCCATGCACAGAGCCACAATATAAGGCTGTAAATATTCAATTAGAACCGCAGAATCAAATTCCATAACACAAACCTCACTGTTTCAGCCTGTCCCAGAACGCTTTACCGAGAAGAATGCCACAGGTTAAAAATACACCGAACGCGATCACCGCCAGTAAATAAGACTTTGTTACTGTCACGTTATAAACATCTGTGATCGTTATTTCCTCTGTCTCAGAAGTATTCCCTGATTCATCCTCTCCGGTATCACCTTCTGATTCATCTTCTCCGGTATCATCTTCTGATTCATCTTCTCCGATATCTTCATCATCGCCCGGTGTCACAACCACCTCGCCGCCATCGTCCGTATCCGGATCAACAACTTCCACTTCTTCGTCCGTAGGATCAACAGATGAATATGTAGTTGCTATCTGCGTTCCCTCCGAGACTTCCAACGACTGATCGCCGACCGAACCAGACGCGAAACCGACCAGATCAAAGACCGGATTATCATCCGCACTATATAATAAATCGTCTGTGACACAAACCGAATCATATAATACATACATAATCTTCCTTTCCTCTTCCCACCGGATAAGGCGGAGCGCGCCCATCCGGTGAGTAACAGAGACAGAGATGCAGAAGAACTTTTAACCCGCTACAGTCTTTTTAATCCGGGAAACTGCATCACTACATAAAAGAATGAAATTGAATGAAACGCACACCGATTAATTAAGAAACCGGGAAAGCATCAAAAACCTGCATGTTTTTATACTGATCGTTATAAACCGCCTGAAAGTCAATCTCTGAATATTTCTCAAGCTGTCCGCCGGCAACCAGATCATAAACATCTTTATTACAAGACATGCTCCCGGCTTCACCGTTCTGATCGAGTGAAACTTTATAATATGTGTTCTTGCCGTCTCTTGACTCTTCCGACTTTGCGTTGATTAATGTTCCGCGAAACGCCACCTTAATTCTCATTTTTCTTTACCTTTCTTTTATAAAACTTAGATTTAAATATTTCATTGTCCATTAACTCATAAAGCCTGATCTCATACAGATCGCCGCCATTGTTACTAACACCTTTATTCATATAATCAGCGAAATCAATTAAACTTTTAAAAGGCTTAAGAGTAAAATCATCCTCCGGTACTGTACCCGGTTCAATCCGCTTTTCCATTACCACATACATAATTAATTCCCCGGCTCCGGAACATCTTCATGAAGGATTGACTTGCAGATCAGCTTGTTCAGCTGAGCAACGGAATCAGACAGATATTTCTTAAGATCGTTGTACTGTTCCCTTGTAATCTCATTAAAACACCATGCCACATATGCGCAACCTTTACCAAAATACAAAAACTGCTGTACCATGTTCGTACACTCAACAAGACCGCGCTCCCGTTTCACAATCTTAAGTGCAATAGCTTCCTGTTTCTGAGACAGCTTTTCAATCATCCAAAGGTATCTTTCTTCATCAGTCATAGCAAATACCCCCTATACCACTTCGCGAACAGCTTCGTCCAGCTGACTCATAAACACATTCAGATAAGCATATGCCGATTCCAGATCGTCGGACTCAAAAAGACCAACATCAGAAAGCGCCGCAAAATAACCGGCATACTGGTTGAAGAAAGCCTGTCGCGCATCCACACGCACCATGAAAGAAATATCATTTTTCTTCCAGAACTCAAGCAGATATGAACACTTCGTATCCATCTTCCTGACCGTGCGCTCCAGAACAGTTTCCAGATCGCTTGTTTTCATTGTTTCGTTTGTCATCTTCGTGACCTCTCTTTCTCTGTTATTTTGTGTTAGAGAAGCTAAAGACAAAATAAAAAGAGACCCAAGCTATCATGTAGCTAGAGTCTCAAAAAAGTTTGTTACTTACGTTGTCGGTTTTGAACTACCGCTCCGCTTTCGTTAAAGCTCTCTTTCACAAATAGTTCGTAACCAAACATGCTCCAACGGGAGAATTAATGTCGCATGTTACGAACTACCGCTTGCCCTGCATTTTCCCTACGGGAAAACCGCTTTCGTGAAAGAGAAGGCAACTTTAACGAATAGTTCCTCAAGTATCGTTAATATACAAGATTTTCCCAGCTGCGTCAAGCAAACCACCTATGCAGAAACGGAATATGGCAATCTGCACAAAGGAATGATCTGATCTGGCGTCTGCTCCACGCCGATCAGTCCGAAAAAACTTCTCGAGATTTATGCAATTTGTATAAACCAGATCATACAGACCTGTCACAGTTCAATAGCCAGGGGAAGAAAAATAATTTCCCCAAGAGGATTGACCGCGCATATCCATATTGATACAGTGATAATCTATGCAGCTGTTTTCTTTCATGGCTCTTTCCTGTTTTGCCTTGCCGCAATAACACCGGAAATGGCATTCATAGCACCTGATCTCATTTTTCTTTTTCTGACTCATTCTTTTCACCTCCTGTCAGGTTACCGATGCAGGACAACATTTCATAAAGGATCCGCTTTATTACATCAACGAT
>JAJQCD010000036.1 GCA_021202925.1 Clostridiales bacterium
CGCTTATCCGGATCAAAGGTCTGTTTTATTATCTAAGGACAAGCTCAGCAGAGAGATTATCGAACAGAAGATAAAGGAATGGAGTATTCGTGGCTCTTTGCCTGCAGTTACATTAGATGAAATATCGGAAAAAACGGAGGAACATCCATGGAATAAATCAAAGGGATTTCATGCTGAGGATGTGACCGGTGTCCTGCGGATCACGATAGCTGACGCTTTATATGTGGATGGATCAAATCTTACCGCGAGGATCCGAAATCAGATCCGGGAGATGGCAGCATTCAGCAATCCGGTGTTTTATAAGAATCAGGCAATTGGTCTGTCCAATTTCCAAAATTCGCGTTATATTTATCTGGGAAGGGACGTTGATGGATATATCCGGATTCCAAGAGGATTACTGGATGTGTTCACAGATCGCTGCAAAAATGCGGGTATTTCCTTTGAAATTGAAGATAAACGATGTGAGGGACGGCAGATAGAAGTTCAGTTTCGTGGGAAACTGAAGGAATCCCAGACGAAGGCTGTTCAGATGCTGGAAAAGTATGATATGGGTATATTACATGCCGCCACGGCATTTGGAAAGACTGTGGTAGCCTGTAACATGATTGCAAGAAAAGAGGTAAATACCCTGATCCTGCTGCAGTCTTCGGCTCTGATGGAGCAGTGGGAAAAGGCATTAGGAACTTTTCTGGACATTCATGAGAAACCGCCGGAATACCGGACGCTGACCGGAAGAGTTAAGGTTCGGAAAAGTGTGATTGGCAAGCTGCAGGGTGCGCAGGATACCACAACGGGGATTGTGGATATTGCCATGGTGGGTTCCTTATGTAAAAAGGGAAAATACCACGACAGGCTGAAGCAATACGGGATGGTAATTCTGGATGAATGCCATCATGCCGCTTCGGATACGATTGTGGATGTTTTGCAGGAGGTATGCGCAAAATATGTTTATGGAGTGACCGCGACTCCCGCCCGTGGTGATGGCCTGGAGAAGATCAATTATATGCTTCTTGGTCCGGTTCGGTATAAATTCACTGCCAAAGATCGTGCGAAGGAGCAGGGGATTGCACATCTTGTGATTCCGCGTTTTACGAGAGCGGTCGCACCGCGATTTGGAAGCGAAAAGATGCATCCAAATGAAGCATACGAAATTCTGAGAAATAATGATGACCGTGATGAAATGATCATTCGCGATGTCAGAAACTGTGTGGATGAAGGCAGAACGCCAGTTATACTGTCAAGATATGTTGATCATTCCAGAAAATTATTTGACCGATTACAGGGATACGCGGATAAGATATTTTTGCTTTCCGGTGAAAATTCCAAAAAGGAACACAGAGAGATGATTGCTCAGATGAGTGAAGTTCAGCGTGATGAAAGCATGATCCTGATTGGAACCGGAAAATTAGTCGGTGAAGGATTTGACTATCCGCGGCTTGATATGACAGGTATCAAAAGGATTTGCTTGCGGCTCGGACGGAAATTATCCTCTCCAGTCCTGTGATAAGTGGGAAAAAGGTAGATGAATTTATTGATCTTTTAAAGGAAAAGCAGCTAAAAGGTCTGAAGGTTATCATTGTCACCTGGAAACCGGATATGTATGGCTTTGGTGACAGTGCGTACTGGATGGAGTTACAGGAGCGGATGCGAAATGCAGGATTTGAAATGAATCTCGTAGAAGATTACTGTACGCATTACTGCATCATTGACAGGGAGCTTGTGTGGTATGGAAGCATGAACTTTCTTGGGAAAGAAGATGCAGAAGATAATCTGATGCGTGTGTCAGACAAAGGGATTGCTACAGAACTTCTGGAGATGACGTTTGGAAACGATAAGTATTGGGGACAGAGGATGAGTTGATTCGTGTTATGAAATGGCATGAGAATCATCAGAAAAGACTTTGACATATTGATGTATGAAAAACATGATTCAGATGACCTTCATTCGTAATGAGTGAAAAAGTTCGCCTATAAGGCAGAGAGATTCTTCGCTTCGCAACAATTTTCAACCATAATGCAGGTTTTTAAGATAAGATTTTTGGAGGTGATTTTTGTGCAATCTGGACAAAAACCTTTCATCCTACACAGCGAGTACCAGCCCACCGGCGACCAGCCCCAGGCCATCGCCGAGCTGGTCAAAGGCTTCAAAGAAGGCAATCAATTCCAGACTTTGCTGGGAGTTACGGGTTCTGGAAAGACCTTTACAATGGCCAATGTGATCGAGGCACTTCAGAGGCCGACTTTGGTAATAGCGCACAATAAGACCCTTGCTGCCCAGCTCTATGGCGAGTTCAAGGAATTTTTCCCTGAGAATGCGGTCGAGTATTTTGTGTCCTAGTAAGAGACCGTTTTCCAGATGGGCAGATTTAGTGTTGATTTGTTATGTTTTCCCCATATTTTGTGGATTGGATAGGGTAAAAAGGGTGGGATAACACTGTATGGATTACCTGAAACAGGTGACCTTCATTCGTAACGGGGCTGATTGTATACGATTATGTTAAA
>JAJQCD010000004.1 GCA_021202925.1 Clostridiales bacterium
GCGGAAGATGGTGATCTGGACGAGTTTTAGTCGGAAAATTTCTGGAAAATGAGGAAATGATTGCATGGCAAAGAACTGGGAATACGGATTTGCCATAGAGCATCATGTACCTATTCTTCCGATCACTGTGGAATCTGGATTGGAGGAATATTTTGCTGTTGAAATGAACCGGATCTGTGATGGGTATGGGGATATCCAGCTTCTCAGGATGGAAGTGACAGATCGAACAGAGATACCTTATTATCAGAAACTGGGTAGGGATCTCGGAGCAATTCTTTTGGAGAATAAAGAGATTGAACGGATCAAACAGGCCTTCAGTGGGAAGATATTTTTGAGCTACCGAAAAAAAGAAAGGATATATGCTAATGAGCTGATGCACACAATACACAGTATTCCATCACTCAGGAATGTTTCCATCTGGTTTGATGAGTTTATGTCTTCGGGTGAAAGATGGAGTGATCAGATAGACGACGCTTTAAAGCAGAGTGACGTGTTCCTTCTGATGGTTTCTCCTTCTATTACAGAACCAGATAATTATATAATCAGAGAGGAATATCCCGCGGCGTTAAAACAGGATAAGAAGATAGTTTCAGTCGAAAAAAGTGAAAATAAATCAGAGATTCCCGATATTGAAGAGTTAAGGCAGCTATTTCCGGGGCTTAGTGTATTTGTGGATGGTGATGATACGGACGGACTGGAGAACATGCTTCAGGAGATTTCGTCTGCAGCAGAATTAACTCCGGAGACGGATTATCTGATTGGACTTGCTTTTTTAAATGGTATTGAGATGGAACACGATACGGAAAGAGCAGTGTCATTGATCGTTGCTTCGGCACGTCAGAATTTTCCGGAAGCTATCAGAAAGCTGGCGGAGATGTACTGGAAAGGTGACGGTATCGGAGTTAACTATGAAAATTCGATTCTCTGGAGAAAAAGGCTGGTTGAACTTTATGAACATAAGGTTGACGAGATAAAAGAGCCAGAAGAAACGCTGAAATATATCAGAGCACTTGAGGGGCTTGCAACAAGCCTTTATGAGCTGAGTTCTTTTCGAGAATCACTATTGTATGCAAAACAGTTGGTGAAGCTGATGGAACAGATCGCTTCCTTTTCGGATTATCGCTCTCTGGCATATGATCTTTGTGGTAAGAATTGTAAGAGGCTGGGCCTGTATGATGATGCGATTGCTTATGCGGACAAGTTTCGTGAACTTGCTGAAGAGCAGTATAAACGAGATCCTTCGACTAATAATCGGCATAATATTTCTGTTGCCTGTGAGCGTGTTGGAGATGCGTATTATGCTATTGGTGATTTTGAACAGACTGAAAGCTGGTATCTCAAGGCTATAGAGATAGACCGTAGAATTGATGAAGAATTGAAATCTATAGATTCGGCGTTTACCTTGTCTGTCAGTACGCTGATGCTTGGAGATATCTATATCAGGCACGGTGAGTATGAGAAAGCTGAGCAGATATACGACGAAGCAGTTCAACTAAGAAAAAGAATTCTTGAAGCTGAAAATACAGATGATCATCGAAAACAGTACGGAGAAGTGTTACTTGTAAGAGGAACTGCTCTACTGCTTAAGCGGGAAACTGATGAAGCGAGAAAAAACTTTTCGGAGGCAAAAGAAATCTTCAGAAATCTGGCGGAAAAGCACGGAACGATAGAAATTCAGTACTCTTATTCGATATCGTTGAACCGATGTGGGAGAATATGCGAAGAAAAGCGTGATTTTGCATCGGCTCGTGAGTGTTACATAGAAAGCCTGGAAATCCGTAGAAAAATCCTGAAAAAGCATAGAAGTATGGAAACGCTTTATGAATATGCGCTTGTTCTGCTTTTTAAAGCAAGGGCAAGTCAACATGTATATGATTGGATCAGTGCAAAAGCTGATTATGAAGAAATCGTAGAGAAGCTACGGCCTGTTCTGGCAAAGGATCGTAAAGGAGATTGTCATCGTATCTTTACGGAAGCAGCATTTGAGCGGTTTAAGATAGATACCTACTCTGGAAAGCACTATCTGCAGTATGCAATAGATGGATGGAAATGGTTGCTTGACCGAAGCCCTTCAAATCGTGGTTATCAGAAACAATATGATCTTTGCCAGAAGATGTATTGGAGGTGCTATTCGGATTAAACATTTACGAAGGGGGAGAGAAAAATGGCAGATATATGTATGGTACCAATTCCAAAGATGGATGTCCTGATGGAGGATTTTACTAATATTGAGACACTGATTGATAATATCGCTTCTGACAGGGAGAAGTTGCTTGAAATGAGAAATAGTTGGGCAGTATTTTTTCTGGGCTATGATGATGATCCGCGCGAAATTCCTGATATTCCTGAAGTGGTGAATTGGATTAAGAAGTCTATGGAAGCTGGTATACCTTGGTTCTATTTTATGAGAGCGACACAGGACAATTTGGGACTTGTTACGTTTATGATCTGTTGCGGTTCAGATCATGATTCTGATCATCCGGGACGGTATATTTTTGAAAAAGAAAGGATGCTTGCATTTATCAAAAAGAATCTGAGTAATCTGGCTGACTTTGTAGAGAAACATAATATTCCGGACGAGGTGAGATGTGCAGTTACAGATGATATCATGGGCGTGGTTCAGAGCGTATTGCAGGGATCAATGGATCAGAAAAATCCTTCTGAAAACATGGATAGAGCAAAACAGATCAAGGAGGCGATGTTACGTCTTACCACGTTGGAGAATATTTATGGGATTAATCCCAATATTAAGAAATATTTTGGTGAGGGAAAATTGTACTACTCCTATATTACCGGGGGATTTTTGGGTAGTATAGATACGATCGATTATGATAAAAGGTATGTAAAAGTTGTTAAGGATTTCGAAGAGCGAACCGCCTATCTGGTTTATCATGTGATTGAATGTGGAAATACAATTTCTTTGTTGTACGTTAGTGATGATTATAATCATTGGCTAGAGGAAAGGCCAACTTCATCCGGTGTCATGGCACAGGTTGTAAATATGGATACCCATGAAAACGAGATGGGATTTATCCGAGTAGATATAATTCAGGGAGCATTGTACAGAAGCAATGATACAGTGTATTCCTCCATGCCTGGAAAAGATGCTGACAAAAGGGAACTTTCCTGTATAGATATGGAGGTTGTTGAACGGCTGGAGATTCTGAAAAATTCCAGTATTATGTCGGATCTCGATATCGCACAGACATATATCCGGGAAGGCGAAATCTGCGGCAGCCTGTTGAGATCTGTCCTTGGGACGCCGGTAGGCGTGGTCAATCGTGTATCTTCCAGCTCTAAAAATAAGCAGCTATTGGAAATGCTGCAGGCACAAGTGCCGATGAAACTTTATTTCATGATGGACTCCACCGGGAATAAGGTGGCTTTTCTGTCAGTGTCTGAAGATGAGAGCGAATGGGAATACGAAAAGCTGGCACTGGAGAAGGGAAGAGCGTTTGCGGTCGTAGTTGATCCGGATGAAAGGACTGCGACGCTTAAACAGATTAGTTTCGTGATGATAAATGGTGGACCGATATTTGTAGATTGATTGTATCTTCTGGCGATGAATGTTTTTGGCCTGATGGAATTTGATCAGGACAAATGCCGTGACCCGTTTGGAGTTATTGACGGACGGGATGGACGTTAGTCCACAACCATTTTCTGGAATATATAGCAAGGTGCAGGCGAAAGACTGAAAGGAATTCAACCGATAATCGAATATAATCGCGAAAGACCCGAAGGAGAGACAATTTCTCTTCCGGGTCTTTCTTAAGTTCCCCCCTTTTAAAAAGGATTCCGTTATGATGTACAATAATAATGTAAAGAGTTATATGAGATCTGCCAATGAACTGTTACCTGATGTTCCTTCTGTATTTTAGTCAAAGGACATACAAAGGAAAGTTGGTGACGGGCATAGTAAGAGGAGTGATATTCAAATGAATGAAAAAGAAATAACGAAAGATTTAATAAGGGCATTGATGTTTTTTGGAATAGTCAGAGGGTGGAAAATATCGAAATTGATAGATGAATATGAGCGTCTGGGAATACCTAAAGAATTGGTAAATGATACTTTAAATGAGGGATGTGAGTAAACATATTTCTTGTCCAGCTATTGGAAGATCTATCTTAGATAAATTTTTTAGAGGATGGTAGTGACGGTATGGGTGATATATGGTTTGTTTTGATATTTTTGGCAGTATTTGTTATTGATGCAAATCCGTGGATCATTGGAGTTGTGATTATGTGCATTTTTGGTTTTATAATCTATGCCTGTTTGATTAATCAAAATAAGAGCGAAGTAAATACTGACATAATTCAGAGAGGGGAAAAGAAACTGAAAAAAGCCGATGTTCAAAATGATCCCATGATTGATGAAGTTATTCAGTTTTTAGATTCATTTGCTGAATATGATAAATATCGGAGAAATTCGAAGTCAGAACCAGAGGAGAAATTAGTTTATTATACAGTAAAAGAAGACGGTTCGTTCCGATCGTTGCTTTTAAAAAAATCATTGTCGGAAACAGTAACAATAGATTTTAGGATTAATAATGGTTCTCTTAGCGTTCGTTTTAGTATTGATGGATATGTCAATATTTTTAACGAATTTTGTAATACGATTGGCCAATCATCGTACATCATAGATAAAGCCTTAGGCATGATTTGGTGGAATTCGGATGCTAAGGTGAAAAAATTTTGGTGTGATGCAGAAATGGAGACATGGTATGTTAATTCAGATGACGGAGCCGTTAGCGTGTGCCTTAATGGATTAGTAAAAACATTTTGTCTTCAATATAAAAATGGTGATGAAGCATATATTGAAACTATTTTAGATAGAGCAAAAAGAAATTTTCCAACAATTTGTGTTGAAAAAGATAAAAAAGGCTCTGGCGGGAAATTATATTTTCCTGTTACATAAAGCGCTTTTATTAATGAGACCAGGATCAATCAACATTATCATCCCCCCTTCATGCGAGTAAATATCGATATGCTATATTTACCAATGTAAAGAATAAATGTATCACAAAATCAAAGGAGAAAAAGCCAATGAGTAATACGGTTAAAAAAACAGATAAGGATACTGTAGAGATTCTTTTGGTAATGACAGAAAGCTGCAACCTCAAATGTCGATATTGTTATGAAAAAAATAAGTCAGCGAAAAGAATGGAATTGGATATTGCAAAACGCATTATAGATCATGAATTTGAAATCGCGCAGGGTACAGATATTAAGCTTGTGGTTCAGTTCTTTGGTGGTGAACCAACGCTCGAATTTGATCAGATCCGTAAAATTTACGATTATATTCACGAAAAAAACTCTCCAAACTATGAATATTGCTTTGTGGTAACAAACGGGACAGCATTGAAAGACAATGACAAGGAGTGGTGCAGAGAACATCGGGAGGATTTCATCTGTGGGTTGAGCCTGGATGGAACAAAAGAAGTCCAGGATTATAACAGAAGCAATTCTTATGACCTGATAGATTTTCCGTTTTTTCGTGATACCTGGCCGAATCAGAAAGTGAAGATGACGGTATCACCGGATATGCTTCATAAGCTGGCGGAATGTGTTATCCACTGCCACGAACTTGGTTTTGATGTGCTTTGCAATCTTGCTGATGGTGTGGGCTGGGAGGAAAGCAGTTCCGGTATCCTTGAGACGGAATGTAAAAAATTGATTGAGTATTATCTTCTACATCCGGAAAAAGAACCTTGCACCATGCTGAAGATGCCGCTTCTGCACGTTGGTTTGACTGATCACACGGTGTTTCCAAAATGGTGCGGAGCCGGAGATCATATTCATGCATATGATACAGACGGAACTTGTTATCCATGCCAGATGTTTATGGGGATCACGGAGGAGAATCTGGAAAACCCTCTGTTGCAGAGTGCTTATAAGGCCGAATTATTACCCGAAGGTTGTCAGGATTGTGTTTTATACGGGTGCTGCCCAACTTGTATCGGTACAAACATGGTAAGAAGATGCACGCCCTTTTATCATACGGCAACGGAATGTAAGAATATAAAAATTCAGTTCCTTGCTACTTCGTATTTGATGTATGAAAAATACAAGCAAGGCCAATTGAATCTTTCGGATGTCGAGACGAATCTGTTGCTGAGAAATATCTATACAGTACAAAACGCTTTTGCGGATCTGTGACAAAGCTTTGTCGCCTGATTGGTAATAGCGATTTGATAATCAATGGGAAGGAGGAAAAACATATGCTCAAACTGACTTTTGAAGAGTTAACCGGCTTGTCCGTTTATCTGGACACATTACCGGTGATCACATCGTCTATGCTGGAAGGATTTGCCTGCTCTGCCAGTGATAATAGTTGTGGATGTGGATGGGATTGTTCGAGTACAAAAACCTGAACCTGAGAGTAAAAACTAGCAACTTGAGCTTGAGATGGTGTATAGGGGAAGGAAACAAATATTTGTGAGATTTCCGCATACGAAGCCATCAAAGAAAATGCATCCCTGACTAAAAAGAGATATGCGTCAGGGATGCAATCCCTGAGTGTTTTCTTATTTTTGCAGGAAGGCTTTTTGTTAGGCTGATAATAAAGGTATGAATGGTATGTGGCTTATTTTAATATTATTTGTAATATTTGTTATTGATGCAAATCCGTGGATTATAAGCACGGGCTTTGGAATTTTGATTCTATTTATTTGTGGAATAATAATTAAAGGATTGATACGACAGGACGAAACCGAGCAGTTTTGTTCAAGCCAGGATTGTGTTAAATTACAAAAGCTTTTTGAAAACTGCAATTATGTAAACAAAGATTTCCGGATACTGCAAATTCACTTTTGTTCCGGAGATGTAAAGGGATTTATTAATTACTCGATTCGTTTTCAGGATTTAGGGAAACGGGTAATCATTCCATGGAGAGATAGCCTGGAATGGGTTGATAAGAAAGCAGGAATGGATTATCAATCATCTTATAATACAAGGCTTGGAATACAAAAGGGGGCAGATACGGAGTTTTATAAAAAATTATTTCAAGAGAATTCATTAATGCCTGAAAATTTGGTAATTCGTTCGCCATTTGAATTTTATGCAAGTTCGGGAGGAAAGTGTGTTGTTGATGCGGATCGTTGGAAGGTAGATGAAGACGATGCGATTTATATGGATATCTTAGAATTTCGTAGTGACAAAAATGACGCTATTCTTTGCGCAATTGAAAATACTGCCAGAAAAATGCTTTCCGGTGTTAGAATATCAAGATTTTCGAATAACTGTTATATCAACTTTTGATTTGACGCGCTACTGTTTATTTGTGTTAATTGGATGTCCGGATAGACAGCAGAGAATAATGACTTATATAGAAATTTTATGGTACAATGAAACAAATTGTTGACAGCTTTTTCATTAAAATATATTTATAGGCCATGAAGATAATAGAAATCAAGAGCAGATGTATCATTACAAGGAGGAAGACATGTATAAGGTGATTAAAAATAAAGGCAACATGATAAATGCGTATCAGCTGGGAAGCGGCAATCCGGTTATCAAAGCGCTGATGGACGATGGCAAAATCAAAGATATTGGAAGCGGCAGATATGAAATCTATTCTCAGGAAGCGATTAATGGTGCTGTCGGTGGCGAGATGGCTGAGGCCGGTGACTGGATTAAGGTGGATTCCAGGGAATGTCCATATCCAAATAACAGAGAATATTTTGAAGCGAATCACAGACATATAGAGGGGGATATCTTCGAGCAGATTCCGAAAACTCTGTCAGCGTGGGATGCGAAACTTGCGATGTGTCCGGAGATCGCATTCTTGATAGAGAATAAGGGGCTGATCATTGATAAGACTTCTTCTGATCGACGATATATTGCAAAACTTTGGGGAACGACGGAAGCAGCGGCAGAAGATGCGATGATCGTATTTTACAGCATTTTTTATGATGAGGCAGGGAATGTAACAGACTGTGATTATAATTTTGTTAAGAGAGAGGAATTTGACCGAACATACAGCATAATAATCGGATGATCGAACTGAGGGGCTTTATGAGTATTTGGATCATAATAACGGGAGAGATATGCCATGGAAAAATCATTAGCTTGCAAAACAAGAGGAAACAGCAGCCCGCAGGGAAAGGAGCGTATATTCTTTACCTGCCATCCGGAAGATTTCAGCAACTATTTTGAGCCTATCTGTGAAGAAATCTTTAAGACTCAGAACTGTGCGGTCTGGTATGATGAAAAGCCAGAGATTGCATGGAATCCGGAAGAGATGGATACGGAACTTGGCCGGATGCAGTTATTTGTGATTCCAATTACAAGCAGGTTCCTCTATAAAGAAAACAGCGCACGGGAAGTTCTTTTCCGTTTTGCTGTGGAACATCACATCCCTGTTCTGCCATTGATGCAGGAGCGTGGCCTTGAGGAGGGCTTTAACCGTATCTGCGGTGATTTGCAGTTCTTGGATAAAAATGCAGCAAGATCGGATCCGACGGCACTGCCTTATGATCAGAAGCTGGAGCGTTTCCTCGCTTCCGTACTTTTGGGCGATGAACTGGCTGAGAAAGTACGGAAGGCGTTTGATGCGTACATTTTTTTAAGCTATCGGAAAAAAGATCGGACATATGCGCAGGAACTGATGCGTCTAATTCATCAGAATGATTTTTGCCGTGATATCGCGATCTGGTATGATGAGTTCCTTGTGCCCGGCGAGAACTTTAACCATGCCATCCAGGACGCTATGGAGAAAAGTGAACTTTTTACATTTGTGGTGACGCCGAACCTGCTGGAACCGGATAATTACGTAATGAAAGAAGAATATCCTGCTGCAAAGGAAAACGGGAAACCGATCCTGCCGGCGGAGATGGCGATCACTGACCGCCAGGCACTTCTGGAAAGCTATAGTGAGATTCCGGAGCCGGTGGATGCTCATAACGCTCCGGTACTTTCCAAAGCTTTGATGCAAGGGCTTTGCAATCTGGCGATTGCGGAGCGTAACGATGAATCCGAACATCTTTTTTTCATTGGGCTGGCATATTTGAGCGGAATTGATGTTGAAGAAAACCGGGAACAGGGGGTACAGTTGATTACGACAGCAGCAGAAAGAGAACTCCCGGAGGCGATGGAAAAACTTAGCCAGATGTACAAGTCTGGTGAAGGTGTTGAGCGGGATAATGAAGCGTCGGTACAATGGCTGGAAAAGCTGGCTGATTATTGGGAGAAAAAGTTTGCAGAGAGTGGAAGACAGGAAGATGAGGAAAGATGGTGGTTAGCTCTTGCAAATTTAGGAGTAATGTGGCATGTAATGGACAAATTGGAGCCTGAGGCACATGTTTATAATAGATTATTAGATGTATCAGAGCGCATGTTGGAACAATTTCCAAGTACATACCACAAACATTTATTGAGCATTAGCTATAGGAATATGGGATATATCTGTAATGCAGAAAGGAACTTCGGAGGAGCCAGAACTTGGTATGAGAAAGCATTGGAGATCTGCGAAGGGGCGGAGACGTCTCGGTGGAACCTGAGCGCCGTTTATATTGATCTGGGGGATATCTGTAATGCAGAAGGGAATTTCGGAGGAGCCAGAATTTGGTATGAGAAAACATTAGAGATCCGCGAAAAATTGGGTAGGGAGATGGGAACTGAGGAGTCGTGGTGGAATCTGAGCGCTATCTATGTAAGAATGGGAAATGTCTGTAAAGTAGAAAGGAACTTAGGTGGAGCCAGAGTCTGGTATGAGAAGGATGTGGAGATTTGCGAAAAATTGAGCAGGGAAACGGGGGCGGAGGCATCGCGGTGGAATCTGAGTGCCAGCTATACAAGGATGGGAAATATCTGTGAAGCAGAAGGTAATCCAGAAGAAGCAAGTGCTTGGTATGAGAAGGCTATGGAGATCGACGCAAAATTAAGTTCTGGATTAAATTAAGCTTGACATAATGGTATTACATAATGCAAGAAAAAATGGCATCTATTATCCGAACAATATACAAAAATCAGAATTGTATGTTTTGTATTTATGGTTGTATTGTAGTATGAGCGACCAGACAGTAAAATCAACCGCCGGAATCGGGACTTTCGAATAACTGTTATACGAGCTGGTTTTATATCCCCCCCCTCTGTCAGGAGAGAATATCGCTATGCTATACTTGCATTGTAAAAGATATCCAGTATTTTTTCCAATATCATTTCAAGGAGGTGTATATTATGAAGCGTGTGCTTTGCCCGTGCTGTGGATTCCTTGCGCGTAAGTGTTGCTCTGAGGATGGAAAACGATGGAGGTATATATGTGAGCGCTGTGGGACTATCTTTTCCGTTGATTGAATGGATCGGAGCTGCCGTATGACTGAAGGGAATTCAGTCGCTAACCGAACATAATTGCCTTGCCGGAAGTCCCGGAGGAGTGACAACAATCTCTCTTCCGGGACTTTCTTATGTTCCCCCCTTTAAAGAGGGATTTCCTTATGATGTATAATGATAACAACAGAAAAACAAATAACACACTATCGATGAAAGAGGGAAATGGCAATGCGGCATTTGCTTTTAATTATAATCTGCATAAAGCTCTTTTTTATCCAATGCAGGATTTTACATCTGGCATGTAAAATCCTATCAGAAGTGATAGGTATGTTTTTGTTCCTGCTGTTAGTATTTATAATCGCTAAAATATTTTTCTAAGGAGGAGATGCAGATGAAACGAATAACCAGAATGAGATTTAAGAGCCAGATGTTCGAATGCTCGCAGTGTGGGTATTATATACCGATGCTTGTAAGATGGGATACCGCCACCTGCCCAAGATGTGGAGGAACGATGTATCGGAACAGTTAGATCAGATTGTTTACATACCGACCGAAAACAGGAAATATAGAAAGGACGAATCTTATGAATAATGAATATTACAAGTCGGTTTTTGGCGATGATGGCAGCAATGTTATGGTCGAAGGACCAGCGGAAAGTGAAAAAATGAAATCCCTGGTAATTCCATGGGTGAGTAGCAGGATCGACGCAAACGAGTCCTTTATATGCGTGGAAGGTTCAGACATAATTTTGCAGGACACCTTCCAGAAAGCGAAGGAAATGGGTTATAAGACGTTCATCCTGAACCTGAAAACTCCAAACAAATCATCCGATCACTGGAATCCGCTTGGGGGCATGTTTCAGGCGTACCATTCCGGCGACGCCGGACAAAAGGACTGGGTGCTGGGTAATCTGCTGTGTATCGCGCAGGCGCTGATACCGTATGATGAAAACAGCCGTGACCTTTTTGTAGCGTGCGCGGAGGCACTTTTTATGTGCGCGGAGAAGGAAGACGAGATTACTTTGGGTAACATATATCGCATGATTATGAATAGCGAGGAACGCATTGATTTTTCCGGTTCTGCGTTAGCGGAGTTCTTTCGGCTCATTGTGGGGCAGGAGGAAAACGCATATTTGAAAGCGGCCAGTTTCCTCCTGTGCAGGGATACGGAAACCAGGAGCAGGATCCTTCTGGAAGTTATAAAGGCGCTTTCATTCCTCTTTACGGATCCGTCAACAAAAAATCTGTTCGCCCATAATGGTTTTGACATTTGGGATATAAAAGACACAGAAAAATGGGCAATCTATATTATTTTATCGGATGAGACGCGGAGATTTCATCATGTCGCCACAATGTTTATGAAACTCCTGCATCATCATCTGGTGAGAATTGCCGATCACAATGGAGGCAGCCTGAAAAAACGTTTCAACTTCATATGCTGTGAGTTTGCGGAGTACAAACTTCCGGATGTGGATATGATGCTGTTCGGTTCAGCCAGGAGAGATATCCGGTTTTTTCTGTCTTTTCAAAGCCACGAAAAACTTCTTCTACGATACGGACACGATGCTGCTATGGTTATGAAGAACAGTTGCCCGATCCAATACCGTTTCCCTTTCCCCAATAGCGTAACCATTTGTAAAAGCGATGAGCTATCCGAAAGGGAGGATCAGGAAACTATGGCGCGTACATCCGTGCAGCTGCCGGAATTGAGTGAAGATGAGGATATGCCTGATCCGGTTTATGACATCATTCAGGTCCTCGAAGAGAGGAAAAAAAGGAAGCGGAAGGAATGGGAAGAGAAGGAGGAAGAATTGCTGAAAGAGATAGAAGAACAGGGAATCCGCATGGAGGAGGACGGCTCTGTCAGCCGGCTTATTTGCAGTAAAGAAAAGCTGGATGAGCTTAAATGTGAGGGCGAAGAACCTCCTACCGACGAAGAGCTGGACGAGATGATGTCTTTGATTGAAGATATGGATTTATCAGACATGAAAGAGAAGCTCAGGGAAAATATAAAACGGATGGGAGATGCAGATGGAGATAACAATAACACGGACAATTCTGATCAGTGACATACACGGGTGCTATAATGAACTGAGACGATTGCTTGAAAAAGTTCATTTTTCGACCCGGGAGGATAGGCTTATCCTCCTGGGAGATCTGTTTGACCGCGGGTCGGGGTCATTCGAGGTCTACTGCTTTGTAAAACGTTTAAAAGAGCAGATGAAAGAGAGATGTATTCTCATCCGCGGCAATCATGAGGATATGTTTTTAAGAGCGGAGGAAGAAGAAAAGGCAAAACGAATGTGGCTCAGGAATGGCGGGATTGAGACGTGCGAGTCTTTTCGGCAGCATCAGGCAGATATCAACGAATGCGCATCATTTATCGAAAAAAACACGGTTTTGTATTATATTGACGACCGGTTCCAATGCGTTCATGCCGGTCTCGATTCGGAAAACCCTGAGAATAATGATCCGCATACGTTGCTCTGGAATGGCTATGTCACGGATAATTATTATGAGGGCAAGCTTACCATGGTGGGGCATGTGCCGCTTTTAAATGAAGTGATTTACCTGAACGGCGACTCGGAAAATAATGTCAATCTTCCTCTGCATGAAATGATCAGGCTCCCAGAGACAGGCATGATTTTTCTTGATGGAGGATGCGTGTTCGGAGGCAGGCTGACAGCGATGGTGATAGGCGAGGGATGTTTTTATGTCGAAGCTGTTATGTACGGAGAATAAAAGCCGGATGTTAAAAGTGTGGCCGGAACAGGGAAAAATGTTGTTGAGCACAAAGAAATATAAGTGAGGTGTTCGGAATGGAACCAAACAATACTCTGTCCAGAGAGGTGCTGCTGGAATTGCCGGTTTCGATTAACAGCTACATCGTGTTGCGGGATTATATTATTCATCACGCAGACAGAGAGCTCTACAAAAAATTTATACTACAATACAAAGAAGTTTGCCCTGGTTACGAGATGGCGAGAATTCTGGAACTGGTAAACTACATGTTTTATGGTGAAGATCCATACGAGATCATCGGACTGGTTTTTACCTGAAGGGGAGAGGTACTGAAGGAGACGAAAAATGAAATTTATTGATTCCCATACGCATTTAGACCATAAACGGTTTGATGATAATCGCAATGCGATTATTGAGATGTCTCACGAAGCAGGCATTGAATATATGATTAATCCCGCGATTGATTTTAGCAGCAACTATACAATGAGAGAATGCCTGGATCCATACGAATTTATCAGGTATGGAGTGGGTATTCATCCAAATTATTTGGGGACAGACTGGATGACCGACGAAGAGAGGATGTCCGGTTTAACAGAACTGCTCATAAAAAATAAATCATCAAAAAGGATTGTTGCCATAGGAGAAACCGGACTTGATTATTACCGGCTGACTCGTGATAAAAACGGAGAGCCTGATGAAAACGGCCTCACAAAATTACGCAGACAACATTACTGGTTTCGTAAACACCTGTATTTAGCCTGCAGGACAAAACTTCCGCTTATTTTACACATCAGAAATGCTGATATACAAATTGCCGGAGGTAAATGTCGATTAACAGAAGAAACAAAAACGGAATATGTGGATGCACATAAAGAGGCAATCAGAATCTTAAAAGAATTTGATAAGAAACTTCCTTCCAGAAAAAAGGGAGTAATTCATTGCTTTTCATCAAAAGACATAGAAGATGCGTTTACATACATTGATATGGGATACATGCTCGGAATTGGCGGTGCGATTACTTATGAAGGACTGCCAGAATTAAAAGAAATCGTAAAACAGGTGCCGCTTCAAAATATCGTATTAGAAACCGATTGTCCATATGTTTTTCCCACGGGAATGAATAGAGACATCGCCGGTAAGAGAAATACCCCTGTGAGTATTCCTTATATTGCACAGAAATTGGCCGAAGTTAAGGGTATCCGTCTGGAAGACGTGGCGCAAATTACAAGAGAAAATGCGTTGCAGCTTTTTCGATTGGATTAACGTCAAATGACGGTAAGGATAAATTAAGGCACTATGAAGTGATTTACCTGAACGGCGACTCGGAAAATAATATCAATGTTGAAATGGAGGCGTCAGATGAAAATAAGGGAATATAAAAACTGTTACCGAAAAATATTAGATACTGATATACATGTCGAAATATATTATACGCTGCTGTACCAGGGGAAATTGTATTGCGCCTGCAGAAAAAAGGAATCCGAAGACCGTATTCTCATCCATTTTCAGATGGAAAAAAAACAGGAAATCAAGGCCCTTAGTATTGAAGAATCGGAAGAATTAGAGGGGGTAATTGAATGCTGTGAGGAGATGTATTGTTCCGATGATCGCGGATTGTTTTCGGGTATTCCCCATTTTCTATATCTCTCGGATACGAAGGAGCTGGTGTCGGGGTCGAGAATACTGGAAAACAATCTGGAATATTTTTTGAATGCAAGGCTAGAGAAAATTATTCCTACGGCGGGTCCCCTTGTCAGTAAATTCCTTTTTGCCGGATTCTTTGTGTGCATGCTTTTTTGCCTAATGGTGACCGTAAGGACAGCTGCGGGGCATCTGGGATATCGTCAATACAGCTTCCATGGTTTTACGGTCAGCGCGACTGGTATCCTGGTACTGAGGTTTATCTGCCTGGCTTTTGCTGCCTTCCTTGTGTGGTATTTTTCCATACGGATTGCCGGGAAAAGAAAACATGGCTGTCTGTTGGCAATGGCGGCGGTATCTGCGCTTTTCCTGGGGAGCGGCTGGATGCTGGACAGGCTCAACGTGGACTTGGACGCTTACGCGTTACCAGTAGAGTATAACTATTCATATATCAAGGAACACGGCGGCAAGGAGGGAAAGCTTGTTTTGACGGTGAATGAGGGAGGAATAGTGAGCTTGCCATGCCGGGAAAACCGGATTCCTCTTGTGCGTTATTCCAGGACAGAACCGTTTGATGTGGGAGACGGCCTTGTATTTACAGCGGCATTGCAAATGAAGGATGGCACAACAACGCAAGCGTATGAAGGCGCTTATAATGAGGAAAGCGACGCAGTAGAAATCTACGTGCCGGAGCTTGAGACGGATTATGGCTATGGCGTGCTTGTGGTTACAGCGACGAATGGACAGGAAAGCACACAGACACGGGTGACTGTGGAGGAGAGCGAAAATGACTGAAATTGAACGAAAACTTTTTCCGGCGCCGATATTAAATAAGAGAAGGTATCCGCAGGTTAGTCAGAGAAAAAAGGAAATGATGGCTATATTTGGGGAAGGTCTCCAATCGGACTATGTTGGTTTTACTTTTTTTCGTAAAAACAGGGAAGGTTGGTTTGCAGACATTTACATATACGGATATCACCCGTATCAGCCGACGGTCCGTTTTGTCATCGCGCCAGGATATCGCATGAGTGATGGGGAAGAACGTAAATTTGACGAGTATATGCAATATTTGACCCGTTACGACCAGATGATGGGATACCTGTTTTACCGTCAAGTCCGTGAAACTCTTCCAGAGATCCATATAAAAAAATATTCCGATTTTCCCGGAGGTTACACGAGAAATAATCTTCGTCTTGATAATATATTGCTCCATCTTTATTATACAACCCATCCATGCGGGATAAGGGAACAGCTTTACAAAATGGGATGTGAGTGCATTGCTGGTATGTTGTCCGAGGTTGAGGAATACAATTTGATTGCGACAAATGTTAAGGACGCGTTCGGTTTGCCGGCAAATCTGGTCAGGATACTGAATTCTTATGTGGGTGTAAGGATTCTGCAAAGCAAGGAGACAAGACAGCGGATGGCAGTTTTATATCAGGCGTTCCATGGCACGATAAACCAGCTGGATGTACTTTCGAGCAGGTACCAGTACCGGTACCTCAATGAGTGTTACGAACAGCAGCAGTCTCCGGCTATTGAGGTTTTGCGTGAATTGTCAAACATATTGGAGCCATGGGAAGACGAGGTGGAGCAGACAGACTGGCTGTATGAACAATACATGGAGTACATAAAGAAATACCGGATATTCCGGAAATACCATTGTTTTTATCCAAGATACCCAGATCTGAGCGATCAGAGAGAATTTCTTGAGCTTTGTGAGACATTGCAATAGGATGAAACGTGATGATAAAATGGATGAAAAAAGAGAACTGTGGCTGTGAGAGAAAAGGGACGGTCAGGAGAACGATCGTTAATGAAGACGGTACTGTCTTTGCCGAAGACTGTGAAATCCTTTTTTCTTTTTTATATAATAACAGATTGTATGTGTGTTGCAGGGAATTGCATTTATCTGCAGAGGAGACAGATCCGGAGGCAGACGAGGATTTTAAAATTGACGATAATTTAGAGGCTCTTTGTCTGGTTGCGGTAAGTATTAACGAGGCTGAGAAAATTACGGACATCTATTTGCCAGATGATATGGATGATAGAGAAGATCCCATAGAAGCATTTTTGGAGACGCTGGAAATTTATGAGAAAGGGGATGGCTTTGAAGAATCCTGTCCTCATTTTGTCTGGCTGAAGGATTCAGAACCTCATGTGGTAAAAACGACTGCCATTTTGCACAGTTCTCAGGAATCCGAGTTTTTAAAGGGACCTTGCCGTTTTCTGAATAAGATCTGGCTTGTTTTGGCATTGGTGGGAACCTTAATATCACTGGCCGGAAATCTGCGGCGAATGCTTATACTTTCATCAAGATTTGAGAGAAGTATCGATGAATTCCCATTTGGTTATATGTTTCTTAATTTTGGCCGGGCGTCAGATTTTATGGTACCGATGGCAGTCGGGATTATATTAATGACAGTGGTACTGATATGTTTTACCACGTTCATTGCTATGGGAAAGACAAAGCGTTTCTTAAAAAGGAGTTTGATTGTTTTTACCGCGCTTTATCTTTTAAATCAGTTTGGAATTGGCGCTCTGATCCGGCTTAACGGGCCGTTTTTTCTCGGGGAGACATTGATTGTAAGCAATCCATATTACAAAGGTTTTCTTATTATGCCGATCGATTATCTCGAAAATGAGAATAACCGTTTTTCCGGCGAGGAAGAGTTTCGTATAGTGTGGACAATCGATGGAGTGAGTATTTCAGACAGCGCGGAATATTCTGAAGGAGATCGGACATTTTCTTTTCAGGCACCTCAGGAAGCTGTCGCGGCAAGTTCCGTTTCCTGCAGAATTGAAAAAACAAGTCAAGGAAAAACAAACGCGACGTTATTTTACTGGGGCGAACGGCAGACGTCGGAATGGTATCATAATTTTTGGAATACAACAACAGATCTGCGACAGCTTTTGTATCTGGAGTCGCTTGACTCACTGACTGTAGATGGAAAAATAAGCGCCGGGCTCCTGCCGTCGCTTTTATGGAGATTTTTCGTGAACATGAGTGATTTGAGCGCTATTTTCGGATGTCTTCTCTTTATAACCACGCTTTTAATTATATGTTGGAGGGAAACTGTGGCTTATTTATCGGAACAGTATCAGAACCAAAAATAAAATAGGTGTGGTTCTGATGCCTATGTAGAAAGCATCGCGGTCAAATTACGCGTCACGCCGGTAGACATAACAGTATGAGCACCCGGTACTTACTTTCGTGCCATGGATTCCAGATAGCCATTTTTCCGCCTCCCCTCGTTCTTTTAGTTGGTCAGATGTCTGTAAAGTGAATGGATAGAGAATTGTAATTCAAAGCAGGGAAGCAGACTATAGACATTGCTGTTTCCCTACTTTGCCAGAAACCTGCTGTCAATTTCCATCGGCATGTTATAAGAGTAGCCGCGCCTCACCAGGCTGTACAGCTTAAAGCTCATCAACTCCGGACTGACATCCAGGCTGCTGCACATGCTGAAATAATTCAGATCCGGATCTTTGGATCGTACTTCCACCTCGTTGTCCCGGATCAAAGTATCGGCCGCGAACAGGTTTGCCTCATATTCGGTCCGGCTGGTCATATCGTAGAGGACAGAATCCTTCATGGGAGCCATTTTCAGTTCCTGTTTGTGCAGCACGATGTGTCCCAGCTCATGGGCGGCGACGATCTTTTTCTCCGGTTCTGGCAGGAAGCTGCTGATCATGACATAGTAAGTCTGGCAGCTCAAAAAGCAGTATCCCTTCAGCCGTTCGTAACGGTCGGTTTCCATGACCACGGCCCTCATGCACTCCAGCAGTTCCAGCGGATTCCGTGTTTTATATTTTCGGACGAGATGTTCCACCCGTTCATAGATATAATCTTTTTGCACAGGGTATCACCTCCGACAAGAAATTCATTGATATCAGTGTAACAGATCGGTTGTCCCATATACAGGACAGCCTACTGTTCCTTGCCGGCCAGATACTTTTTGGGTGTAAATTTCTTCGCACGCTTTTTGGAATCCAGATAGAGGGTCTGGATCTCGTTCAGGAAAGCGATCTGGTCCGCATCGGATAAATCGCCGCCTGCGAAAAGTGCCGCAGTCTGCTCCAGAATCCGTTCTGCCTGTTTTTCTCCGCGGCTCCCGTAAAGCTCAGAAACCTGCGTAATAAAGTTTTCTTCTTCGGTCAGGAGATAGGAAACCTCACAATCAAGGACTTCTGCGAGTGAGGTATACAGTTCCCTCTTTTTCGGGTAGCGGCCTTCGATTTCCCATCCCCTTATGGTGCGGAGGGATACCCCGATGCATTCTGCCAGTTCTGTCTGGGAAATGCCTTTCTTCTTTCTGAGTTCTTTTAACTTTTCTCCAAATTTCATCTCACAGCCTCCATAGGAATGTTTGTTGCCTGAATTTTTAAATTGCCTCTTGACAAGGGTTAAATGGTTGCCTATAATGAAAAACACATACAGGCAATCAACTTGCCTATATAATAAACGCAACTTGCCGATTTGTCAAGAGGTGAAAGGAAAATGGACCGGATTATTTTACACTCTGATATGAATAACTGTTACGCCAGCATTGAACTCCTGCATCATCCGGAGCTTCGGGGGAAGCCGCTGGCGGTAGGTGGCGACCCGGAAGCGCGGCACGGAATTGTCCTGGCGAAAGACCAGCTGGCGAAGAAAGCCGGAGTCAAGACTGGCATGGCGTTGTGGCAGGCCAGGCAGGTCTGCCCGGAGATTCAGTTCATCGAGCCGCACATGGATTTATATCTGCGGTTTTCCTGGCTGGCGCATGAGATTTATGCCGACTACACAGACCTGCAGGAGCCGTTTGGTGTGGACGAATCCTGGATTGATGTGACAGACAGCTGCGCACTTAAGGGAGACGGGATGAAGGTCGCGCAGGAGATCAGCAGCCGGATTAAGTTTGAACTGGGCATTACCGTGAGTATCGGTGTTTCCTGGAATAAGATCTTTGCCAAATTAGGAAGCGATTATAAGAAGCCGGATGCCATTACGCAGATCAGCCGGGAGAATTATCAGCAGATCGTCTGGCCGCTTCCGGTGGAAGAACTGCTTTATGTGGGGCGGGCGACGAAACGGAAGCTGAACCTGTACGGCATTCATACCATTGGGGATCTGGCGGCAACAGACCCGAAATATCTTCACAGCTGGCTGGGCAAAATGGGTTATGTGCTCAGTGTCTTTGCCAATGGAGATGACCAGACGCCAGTCAGTAAGGAAGGAACTTCTGCGCCGATCAAGAGCATTGGGAACAGCACCACGACACCGAGGGATCTGGTCAATAACGAGGATGTCGCTGTTATTGTGTATCTGCTGGCAGAGAGTGTGTCTGCAAGGCTTCGGGAGAACCATTTTAAAGGCGATGTGGTTGAGATTTCTGTCCGCGATAATGAGCTGTATTCGTTTACCCGGCAGCAGAAGTTAAGCATGGCGACCAACATCACCAATGAAATCGCCCTGGCTGCGATGCTGCTGTTCCGGGAAAACTATCACTGGAGGAAGCCGATCCGGAGTGTAGGTGTGCGGGTTTCGTCCCTGGTGATGGAAGACTGCCCCGTGCAGCTGGATTTATTTATCAGCGAGGAGAGACGGGAGAAGCAGCACCGGATGGACGTGGCGGTGGATGATATCCGGAGACGTTTCGGGTTTTATTCGGTCCAGCGGGGGATGATGTACCGGGACCGGGTACTGGCATCGTTGAATGCGAAGGAAGACCATACCGTTCATCCCCATGGTTACATGGAAAGGGGCAACCGGACTGGCGCTTACGCCAGATAAGTGTGCCGCATTATAAATGTGTAGCTGGGTAAATATATTGCCTATAGATATGTTACCTGTAAATGTGTTGCCGCATAATAAGTTCTTGTGTCCATTGTTATGGGTATATTATATACGGCTGCGTGAATGCACCAATCGCACAAAGGATAGAAAGATAGAAGGAAAGAAGGTACCTAAGATGGAAGGAGCAAAAAGCTGCAAGGTATATGTGGATGTCGATGTAGAATTCACCGCGGACGGCAAAATGTGGCCGAAGTGGATTCGCTGGACAGACGGCCATATCTTTGAGATTGATCGTGTCAAGCAGTGTGTCAGAGCCGCCAGCCGCAAAGCCGGCGGCGCAGGGATTCGCTATACGGTGATGATCGGCGGTCAGGAATCCCAGCTGTATTATGAGGAAAATTACAAATGGTTTGTGGAGGCGAAGCAGCCATGCTGATAGCTGGAGGAAAAAGATGAATGAGAGGAAGGAATTTCGCTGCACGGCAGGAAGCGGCAGTGTGGAACGATATAGACAGGAAGCGTTGGCGCGTAAGACAAAGTGCCGGCGGTTCACAGGGAGGTGGATGAATGCGCAACTACATTTCAAATGCCGAGCTGGAGGAGCTTGGCGAGGGGATCATCCTGGGATATACCGGGGGAAAGGCTGCGAAGCTGGAACGCGTGGATATCGAGGGACTGATCACGGATTATCTGGGACTGTTAATCGAGTACGAACAGTTCGCGGAGGATGATGTGTCAAAGATTGGATTTCTTGCGAACGGGACGACGCCGCTTCAGATCTGCCGGGGCGGGAAAAAGATGGCAAAGGTTTTCAGCAGAGGAACCATCGTGCTGGACCGTTATCTCCTTCGTGCGGAGGAGAGCGGCAGACGCAGGTTTACGCTGGCCCATGAAGCTGCCCACTGGCTTCTGGAGCGGCATAACCCCTTACAGGCAGCGTTCCGGATAGAATACGACTGTGAACAGGAATATTCGGTTAAGGAGCTGCAGCAGTTCTGCAACATCAGGGAAAGCCAGGCAGACAGGCTGGCGGCGGTGATCCTCATGCCAGGATGCACGGTGCGTGGAGCGTTACGCAGGTATGCCGGGACGGAGCGGCTGCGGGTATACGGCAGTACGGTATTCGCACGGACGGAAAAGGCTGCCATGCAGAGGATGGCGGACCGTATGGGAGTATCCTGGTCGGCACTGTTCTACCGGCTGAAGGAACTGAACCTGCTGGAATACCGGGATGTGCAGGAGTACCTGTCCGGAGAACTGAAGCTGGGGGTGGTGCCGTTTGAATGAAGTGGAATGGAACCCTAGGTATCCCACCCCGGATCAGGTGGTGATGGATAAACTGATCCGTTCTTGCCGCGAGGTGGAGGAAATGCCGGAGCAGGAGCTCCGCTGTCCCATCTGCCATTTCCGGATCGCCGGGGTATATGGGGACAGGAGCGGGCATATCCGTGTGAAATGCCGGAAGTGCAAATTTGAAGGGGTCCTGAACCTTGCTTATTTCAGGAGGATGAAGCGGTATCACCGCGAACTGACAGATAAAAAATAAAATATCATAACGACTTGAATCGTGCAAGCAGAGCCGGTGTGAACCGTGTCTTCCAGGCGCCGTATGAAGCCGGGATGTGTACAGAATATCTGTGCCATTCCGATTTCTGCGGCGTTTTTTTGCGCGGTTTTTCTGCTTCATACGACGGGGAAAGTCCTTCAACCGGTTATGCGGAAGGAGGACAATATGTATTTTGACCCGGAACAGTATGGAAAACGGCTGAGGGAGCTTCGCCTGCTCCATGGGATGACACAGGAAGAACTGGCGGAGGAACTGCACATCAGCCTGGATCACATGAGAAAGATGGAGAAAGGACGGCGGACCTGTTCGATTGACCTGCTGGTGGAGATTTCCGTGTATTTCAAAGTCAGCACCGATTACCTGCTGACCGGAAAGGTGTCGGACCGGGTGGCAGAGAGAACAAAGATACTGACGGTGATTGCGGAACTGTCAGAACTGGCGAAGAGCTTCTAGGAGTTCCGGAAGCGGCGGCCGGTACTCAGAGTACCGCCAAAGCAGGACTGCCGGTCACTCCTGCGCCGGGAGTTTTCCTTATACAATAAGCATGTATCGACCGAAAGGCCGGAAGCAGGCACTTTGAAAACAGAATACACATTCATCAGGTACGAAGCTGTGAGGAATGAGCGACGTCAGCGGCCAACGCCACGATCTCCCGTAGGGGACGGAGCGGTAGCCGGCTGTAAGTATCGGGCAGCACCCGGTAGCGCGATGACACTTCACAGGATAATGATACTTCCGCTATGCGGCTCGGTGAGAACCACGGAGGGGTGAGATTCCCATGGATCTGATAAGCTGTCAGACGCCTGATGATTTCCCGGCAGGACAGAGTGCCTGCAGTTCCGGGGGTGTTGAGAACAAATACGGAAAGATCATATAAAAAGAGACAGCCGGAACAGCTTCGGCTTCGGCCGGCTGTCTTACCTAGAAGTAGACAAGGAGGACGAACATGAAGAAAGAATGGATTTACCGGAGAGGAGATTTGTATATGGCAAATCTGAATCCGTTTAAGGGGTCGGAGCAGGGCGGCACCCGTCCTGTCCTGGTGCTCCAGAATAATGACGGCAACTATTACTGCCCGACGCTGATCGTCGCGCCGCTGACGACAAAGATCAAGAAGCAGAACCAGCCGACACATTATTATCTGGAGAGAGTGCGGGGGTTAAGCGCACCATCTATCGTAGAACTGGAGCAGATCAAAACCATAGACAAGCTGCGGGTTCAGAGATACATCGGCAAGCTGTCACCGGAACAGATGTCAGGGGTGGAGGATGCGCTCCGCTGCAGTATGGGGTTGGAGATACCGGAGAGTACAGAAGCTCCGTAATAGATTTTAAAAATATTGATGAAGCATAAAAGGCAGAATTTGTCAAGGATGCAGAAGGAGGTTTCTGCCAGTATCGGCATCATGGACGATGAGCGGCTGGATGATTATGATAAGAATGTAAGGCCGCTTCGGAAAGGAGAAAATCGGTATGGAAACTGTAAATACAGAAAAGAAAGTTTACGATGCGGAAGATATTCAGAAGTTACTGGGGATTGGCAGAAGCAAGGCATATTCCCTGCTGGAAGAAACATATGAGAAGCAGGAGCCGTTCCGTGTTATAAAGATCGGAAAACTTCTCAGGGTGCCAAAACAATCTTTTGATCATTGGTTGGATGGTATCAGCTAAGGAAGGTGAAGCTGTTGAAAAAGGAAACCACTCAGAAAAGTAAATCATTCTACGAAAATAATTCGTGGTATCACCGCACCAAAGTCCTTCAGGACGATGGAACAGTGAAATATGTAAAAAAGGGCGGCTTCCGGACCAGTAAAGAGGCTGACAAAAGCTATGACCGTTGTGAGGCTGAATTTAAGAAAGCTTATCGGTCATACCAGCTGGCGAATCAGGTCAATACAGAGGTCATGCTGAAAGATTATCTGATCTACTGGTTTGAAGATGTGTTCTCTCAGAGAGTGGAGTCCACTACAAGGATGGTAGGAGCGTATGCTATTTATGATCTGATCCTCCCACAACTGGATTATGATATTAAGGTCAGATATGTTAATGCAGATTATCTGAATGCACTTCTGGAGCGTGTGGCGAAAGCAACGCCATCTGCAGGAAATAAAGGCAGGGAGATATTGAATCTGGCTTTCAAGGAGGCGGTGATTGCCGGTTATATTAAAACCAACCCAGTCACAGCAACAAAACCTTATAAAAGGCCGAAACCGAAAGTTACGGTACTGAGTAAGGAAGGAATCAAACAGCTCCTGAAAGCAGCATCGGAGAGCAGCTGGTATCTTGAAATACTGTTGGGGCTGTTTTGCGGACTCCGAAAAGGCGAGATTCTTGGTTTGAAATTTGCAGACTTTGATCTTGAGAAAAATACTGTATTCATCAGTCGGCAGGTTGTGTCAGATCCCAGAATTAGCAAAGGGAGTGGAAGCAAGATTGATGAATATGCTCTGATTGAACGGGAGCCGAAGACGCCGAACAGTTTTCGTACCCTACGGGTGCCGGATATCATTATGGCGGAGTTAAAAGAGCGGAAAAAACTGATCGAGTGGAATAAAGATAACAGCCGGGGAACGTATTCAGACAAGGATTACATCAGCTGCCAGAAAAATGGCTGTCCACACTCATTAAGTTCCCTGAATCATGCGCTGACAAAAATATGCAGTAAGTGTGGATTGCCACACATAACCGTTCACGGACTCAGGCATATGTATGCGACGATTCTGATAGAGATGGGCGTACCGCTGGTGAAAATATCCGCGCTTCTCGGTCATAGTTCCGTCCATACCACATTTGAATACTATTGTGATGTGATGGATGAGAATGAGAATATCCTGGCATTTATGAATCAGGCGTTTACGCCTGTGGAAACATGAAAGGCGGTGTGATATGGTTCTGGATCTGAATTTACAGAAATTTGTAGATTGGGAAGTAAAAGGTGTGATGCAGATTAAAGGGAAATATGGATATCGCGTCATACTGAAATATATGGATGGAACAGAGCGAACCCAGCAGAAAGCTGGGTTCGTTTCGGAAAAAGAAGCAAATGCTGCCAGGGACAGGACTCTCGGAGAACTTTATTCCGGAAAGTACGTGGTTTATGAAAGCGTCAGAGTAAAAGATTTTCTGGTTTTCTGGCTGGATGAGGACATCCTGAACCGGGTGGGAAGCAGTGAAACCTATGATACATATCGAGGAATGGTTTATAATCACATTATTCCGGCTCTGGGAAACAGAAAAATTTCAGAGATCAATCGTGGTGATGTGCAGAAATTTTATAATGAAATTGCAGAGTATTCAATATCCGTTGCCAGACTGGTAAAAACGGTCATGAACGTCTCATTTCGATACGCCGTGGAAAAGAAGATCATTGCAGAGAATCCGACGATTGGAGTCAATCTTCCCAAAAAGGTGGAAAAGAAACCGTACCATACGCGATATGTGAACGGACAGAAGACACTGACAATGGAGCAGATTCAGATCTTACTGGAGGCCAGCAAAGATACGCCGATACATATGCAGGTGTTGTTTAATGTCCTTATGGGACTCAGACGGCGGGAGATCAATGGTGTAAAATATTCGGATGTCGATTATATTAATCGGACACTCACCGTGCAGAGGCAGCTGGGGAAAAAGATCAATACCAAAAAAGATGATTTCGCTCCCAAGACGTATACGAAACAGGAAGTCCGGCTGAAAACAGAGTCCAGTTACCGTACATTACCGATACCGGATTATGTGTTTGAAGCGATTCTGGAAGAACGGAAAGTATATGAAAGAAACCGGAGCCGTAGGAGTACAATCTTCGATGATTCAGGGTATATATGTTGTTCAGTGACAGGAAAACCCAGAAGCAAGGATTTTCACTGGAAGCACTATAAGAAATTGCTGGAGGACAATAACCTGCCGAATATTCGCTGGCATGATCTTCGCAGCACATTCTGTACGATCCTTTTAAAAAATGATTTTAATCCGAAAGCAGTCTCAAAACTGATGGGACATGCTAAGGAGCTGATCACGATGGATGTCTATGGTGACAAGAGAGGAATCATCGCAGACTGTGTGGATGAGCTTCAGCCATTTATCGACGAGGTACTCCCGCATGAAGACGATGATGAAGATCTTATGACTGAAAATATCGATGTGGTAACCAGACCAGAAGATTATCTCTGGGAATAAATTAAGAGCCAAAACGTAGCCGCAAGAAAAGAACGAATGTTCCTGCTTGCGGCTATACAATTCTATTTTTTTATGTTATAATTTCTGGTGACTTTCAGAACAGCCGGTTTTGCCTTGTATTATAAGGTGTTTCGGGGTTTTGAAAATCGGGTTCAGGTGACTTTCATTCGTAAAAAACAAAAAGTTCGACTATATGCCAGGGCTTAAGTGTTCAGTTTTACGAATTTCTGGCATATAGACGTACTTTTTTCAGGGTCACCCAGGAGGTGAAAAAACAGGGATGTTGTTCAAATTGCACAAAGAATTCGAGCCGACGGGTGATCAGCCACAGGCCATCGCCGAGCTGGTCAAAGGCTTTAAAGAAGGCAATCAATTCCAGACTTTACTGGGAGTTACGGGTTCCGGAAAGACCTTTACGATGGCAAATGTGATCGAGGCTCTCCAGAAGCCGACTTTGGTAATAGCGCACAATAAAACGTTGGCGGCGCAGCTTTACGGGGAATTTAAAGAGATGTTCCCTGAGAACGCGGTGGAATATTTTGTGTCCTACTACGACTACTACCAACCGGAAGCCTATGTCCCATCAACGGACACCTACATTGAAAAGGATTCCGCCATCAATGATGAGATTGATAAGCTGCGCCATTCGGCGACGGCGGCGCTTTCTGAGCGGCGGGATGTGGTGATTGTGGCGTCGGTGTCGTGTATCTATGGACTGGGCAGCCCGATTGACTATCAGGAGATGGTGATTTCGTTGCGGCCGGGGATGGTGCGCGACCGGGACGAGGTGATACGGAAGCTGATTGACATTCAGTACACACGCAACGAGATTGATTTCCATCGGGGAACATTCCGGGTGCGTGGAGATGTGCTGGAGGTTTTTCCGGCCTATTCGGGGAATGAGGCGTTCCGGATTGAGTTCTTCGGCGATGAAATTGATCGCATTACGCAGTTTGATTCGCTGACCGGAGAGGGCAGGCTGCAGCTGAATCATGTGGCGATTTTTCCGGCGTCGCATTATGTGGTACCGAAAGAGAAGCTGATGTTGGCCACAGACAATATTCTGGCGGAACTGAAGGAACGGGTCGCGTGGTTTAAGAGTGAGGACAAGCTGCTGGAGGCGCAGCGCATTTCGGAACGAACGAATTTTGACGTGGAGATGATGCGGGAGACGGGATTCTGTTCAGGAATTGAGAACTATTCCCGGCATCTGACGTTTGGGAAGCCGGGGGCGCCGCCGTGGACCCTGATCGATTATTTCCCGGAAGACCTGCTGATTATCATTGATGAGTCGCACATGACATTGCCGCAGGTGCGAGGAATGTATTTCGGCGATCGTTCAAGGAAGCAGACGCTGGTGGATTATGGATTCCGCCTGCCGTCGGCGCTGGACAACCGGCCCCTGAATTTTACCGAGTTTGAGAGTAAGATTGATCAGATGCTGTTTGTTTCGGCAACGCCGGGACAGTATGAAGCGGAGCACGAACTGTTGCGGACGGAACAGATCATTCGGCCGACCGGGCTTCTGGATCCGGAGATTTCCGTGCGGCCGGTGGAAGGGCAGATCGATGATCTGGTATCGGAGGTGAACCGGGAGACGGCAAACCATCATAAGGTGCTGATTACGACGCTGACGAAACGGATGGCGGAGGATCTGACGGATTATATGCGGGAAGCGGGAATCCGGGTGAAATATCTGCACTCCGATATTGACACGTTAGAGCGGGCAGAGATCATTCGTGATATGCGTATGGATGTGTTCGACGTGCTGGTCGGTATCAACCTTCTTCGGGAGGGACTGGACATACCGGAGATTACGCTGGTTGCTATCCTGGATGCGGATAAGGAGGGGTTTCTTCGCTCGGAGACGTCCCTGATTCAGACGGTCGGCCGTGCGGCGCGAAATGCAGAGGGGCATGTGATTATGTATGCGGATACGATTACAGAGTCCATGCGCGTGGCGATTGACGAAACGAACCGCCGCCGTCAGATTCAGCAGAAATATAATGAAGAGCATGGCATTACGCCGACAACGATCAGAAAGGCAGTCCGGGATCTGATTGCGATTTCGAAGGCGGCGACGGAAGATCAGAAGTCATTTGAGAAAGAGCCGGAGTCGATGGACGCGACCGAGCTGAAGAAACTTGCCAAAGAGCTTCAGAAGAAAATGAATCAGGCCGCGGCTGAGCTGAATTTTGAAGAAGCCGCTGTACTGCGTGACCGGATGCTCTATGTGAAGAAGATGCTGGTGGATGCGGAAGGTTGAGCGGCGTCCCGCCGGTCCGGATCATGCGGCCGGCGGGGTGCCACAGCGCTATGGAAAAAATGCTTACCATGCAGTGTAAAAATCTCCTTACCGTGTGGCTGTAAAATCATCTTGCCACCCACAAACGGAGACCGCCCAGACATGCACAAAATGCCTGAGCGGAATTTCGCGGAGTATATTGTCAGGCACCGGAATGGCCAACCAGCCTCGGACCGGCAGTCATGAGATGAATGAGCCGATCGTTTCGTTTGTAGAGATAGACCTGGTTGGAAAGCTGGTCTTCGCCATCAACCTGCTGGCGGTTGATGGTGGTCACCATCTCGCTCAAGTCGTCGTAAGGGGTGTCGGATTCACCTGGCATGACAAGTACTTCATGGACGCTGGATGGCAGCAGGACGAGATTGGCATCGAGACGGTCTGAAAGCTTGCGCAGCATGTCCGGATAAAGAATGCAGGCGCTTCCATAGAGACCGTACGAATTGGTGACAACGTAAAGCGGCGGCGTGTCGGTTTCATCCAGAACCGGGATCGGACAGGAAGCTTCTGCAGATGATTCGGGCAGATCAAGGCAGAAACGCTGCAGGACATTCTGCATGGGCATGACACGGACGGGATATTCCCTGGGGGTATTTTCGCGTGCCAGATTCCAGAGCGCTTTCTCGTCCATATTCCATTGCCGGATGTGGGAACGGTGGATCAGGGCAGTCATCTGGCTGTTGCCCCGGTGTTCCAGAGACAGGTAGAATACAATGGAAAGATCAAGGAACGAAATGCTTGGCACGTCGCTCAGGATCGTCGGATTGGATTCTGTGTGAATCAGACGGAACATGATCCTGTCCCGTACCTGGTTGAAATCCGACAGATCATCCGGCATGGCGGCGGGCGGACGGGCGTTGCGCAGCTGATCGAGAATCTCGGCCAGCACCTGTTCGATGGAAGCCCTGCCTTCTCTGACTTTTCCATAATAAGGATTCAGGTAAACGACCGGCAGCGCCTGCTCCCCGGGGCGGATGAGGAAAAGCCCGTCTACCGTGGCGCCGTTATTTTTCGGAAGTGTATTGATACGAAACTGGTAATCTTCTCCCAGCGTTTCTTTTAAACTACTGAGAATGGTATCGAGAAATTCATCATAAGACATAAAATACCTCCTGATTTGATTTCAGATAACATAAAAAGATTGGGATATTCGCAGTAATGCACAGATCAGAATGCAAACCACTTGAAAAGAAGAAAAACAGAATGGTGAGATTCAGTATAATGCAATCTACCCGTAATTGCAAGTCCAAAACGAAATTTAATAAATAATTTTGTTGTTGTTTCCTGCTATTCCGTATAGAATAATAGCGTGCGGCCGTGTCTGTCCGGCGGCTGTACGGTGTGAAGGTACCGGACAGGAGAAAGAAACCGGGATGAATCAGTTATTAAAGAAAACAGGAATTTTATTTGTTATTTTCGCAGCGGCGCTGCTGATATTTTTTTTCTGGAACAGAAATGTGGCAGAACAGAATGAGAAAACCTATGTGGCACTGGCGGATGCCTCGTTGCCTGTGGTGCGCGTCGAGATGGCCGGCAGGGCGATGAATCGTATGCCGGGATACACGCAGGAGATGGAGAATACGGCGGCTGCGGAACTGCTGACAATTCTACCGCAGGATCGGGCGCTTACTTTGCTGATTGAGGATGATGACGCGCCGGTGATGGCGATTTGTTATGAGGTTCGCAGTCTGGACCGCGAGCGTCTGGTGGAACGGACGAGTCTGGAATCCTGGGACGAAACGGAGGAGGGGATTCGGGCGGTTCTTCCGATTCAGAATCTGATCAGCAAGGAGCGGGAGTATCTGCTTCGCGTGGAGCTGGTGACGCAGCGACAGCCATCTGTCCTTTATTATACGCGTATTCTCTGGACGGACAATGATCATGTTCCGGCGCTGCTTGATATGGCGGAGGATTTCTCCGCGAAGACATTCGACTATGACCAGGCAAAGTCGCTGACGACCTATATGGAGCCGGATTCCTCGGAGGACAACAGTTCTTTTGGACGGACGACGATCCATTCGAGCTTTGATCATCTGACCTGGGGTGATCTGGATATGCAGCGGATGACAGAGGTAGAACTGCAGCTGAAAGCGTTGGACGGAACCATGAGCTGCGTGACGCTCTGTTACCAGGCCGGTGTGCAGAACGAGGAGGACGGGACAGAAAAACATTATGAGGTGAACGAGAGTCTGACCATGCGTTGGAGTGAGGTTCGTATCTACCTGATGGATTATGAGCGGGAGGTCAATGAGATATTCGAAGGGGACGCGAATGATTTTGCGGGTAAGCGGATCATGCTGGGAATTACGAATGACGATCGTGTGGAGGTAAAGAGGAGCACGAACGGCAGGATTTTTGCCTGGCGGGTGAACCGGGATCTCTGGACCTTTGACTCGGCGGGGCGACGCGCAGTGAAGGTATTCTCTTTTCGTGGGGAGACGGCTTCGGATGTGAGAAACAGCGACGCCCGGCACGACGTGAAGATTCTGTCGGTGGACGATGACGGCGATCTGGACTTCCTTGTTTACGGGTATATGAACAGAGGAAATCATGAAGGGAGCATGGGAATTACAGGATTTCATTACAGCGGTTCCGGGAATACACTGGACGAACTGTTTTTTATTCCTTATACCGGCGCCTATGAGACGCTGGAAAATGACCTGGGACAGCTGACCTATCGGAACGAAATCGGAATTCTGTACCTGTATCTGGACTGCGTGGTCTACAGTGTGGACCTGCGAAGCAGGGAGAATATGGTTGTGGCAGATTGTCTGGCGGAAGGAAGTTTTGCTGTCAGTGCGGAAGGACGGCGGATTGCCTGGCAGGAGGGCGGTTCCCTCTACGAAGCGGAGTGTCTGTATCGGATGGATTTGGAGACTGGAGAGACGCAGACGATTCGTGGAGAGGCTGGCGAACATGTGCGGGTGCTGGGATTTGTCGGTGAGGATCTGGTGTACGGAATTGCGCGGGAGGAAGACCGTTATGTAATCAATGGCAGACTTCGGGGGCTGCCCATGTATTGTGTGAGAATTATAAATGACCAGATGCAGGAGGAAACGAGCTATGAAAAGGACGGATATTACGTTTCCAGCGTGGAAGTTGAAGAGAGCCGGATCCATCTGAACCGGGTCACTCGTGCGTCGGGACAGAAATACGCGGAAGCGCAGTCGGATACCATCGTGTGCAATATCGAGATGGGCGCCGGCCGACTGGCGGATATTGGCTGGTATGTTTCTCAGAATGAGGGGAAGCAATATTTTGTTCAGCTGGAAAATGATGCGGGACGGGTTCATGTCCTTGTGTCAAAGGAGATCAGTTATGATCAGGCAGATCTCCTGAGCCTGACTGCGAATCGGGAACTTTCCGGAATGTGGTTCTATGCCAGGGGCGCGGGGCGGATTCAGAAAGCGACAATGGATCTTGCGGAGGCAATCGGTCTGGCTTATGAACAGATGGGATATGTGACGGATGCGAACGGGGAGGTTCTCTGGAGCCGGGTCAATCGCAGTACGGCCCGCACGATCCGGGACGCGCAGACCGTATTTGCGGCAGTGGAGCGTGGACTTGCGGATTTTACCGGAAGCGGAGAGTATGATGAGATGCTGTTTCTGGATGCGTATGGCTGCAGTCTGACACAGGTGCTTTATTATATCGACCGTGGTCTTCCGGTTATTGGTTATACCGGGGACGGCAGCTATCTGGTTCTTACCGGTTATGACGCGTATAACGTTACGGTGTATGACCCTTTGAGTGGACAGACCTGGCGTCTGGGTCTGAATGACAGCACAGAATTTTTCCGGGGGAGGGGGAATGAATTTATCTGTACCTTGAACTGGGGGAACTGACCGGTCGGCGCTTCCGGTCAATTGCCGTCGCTGTCTGACGCGAACCGGGAACGATACTTTACAAAATCGGGAAATGTGGTATAATCATTAAGAAACCGTAAAGGTTGTAATGATTTTGTAAAAATACAGGATATTTGTAATATAGAGTGGGAATGAACGATCAGCATTGCAGAGAAACGGGAGATGGAATGCGTTCGCGATAAGAGGCAGAGGTGTGGGATGAACCAGTTTATTATGAAGGGCGGGAACCCGCTCGTTGGTGATGTGGTCATCAGTGGAGCAAAGAACGCGGCGCTGGGGATACTGGCGGCGGCGATTATGACGGATGAAGATGTGATTGTAGAGAACCTGCCGGATGTGCGGGATATCAATGTCCTTCTGGAAGCGATTGAGAAGATTGGCGCGATGGTGAATCGTATTGACCGGCATACGGTTAAGATCAACGCAGCGTCGATCAAGAGAGTGTCAGTGGATGATGATTATATCCGCAGGATCCGCGCGTCTTATTATTTCATTGGCGCGTTGCTTGGTAAGTATAAGAGTGCGGAAGTGCCGCTTCCGGGGGGATGCAATATTGGCAGTCGACCGATTGACCAGCATCTGAAGGGATTCCGGGCACTGGGCGCGAAGATCGGGATTGAGCGCGGGGCGGTGGTTGCCGAGGCGATCGACCTGGTGGGGAGCCATATTTATCTGGATGTGGTTTCGGTTGGTGCGACGATCAATATTATGCTGGCAGCGGTTCTGGCCGAGGGCAAGACGATCATTGAAAACGCAGCGAAGGAGCCGCATGTCGTTGACGTGGCTAACTTCCTGAACAGTATGGGCGCAAATATCAAGGGCGCGGGGACGGATATTATCCGCATCTGGGGCGTCCGCAGACTGCACGGGACGGATTATTCGATTATTCCGGATCAGATTGAGGCTGGGACGTTTATGTGTGCGGCAGCGGTGACGCGTGGCGATGTGACCGTGAAGAATGTGATTCCGAAGCATCTGGAGGCGATTACGGCGAAACTGATTGAGATCGGCTGTGAAGTGATTGAGGGCGATGACGAGGTGCGTGTGGTCGGTAAGCCCAGACAGCGGTCGACGAATATCAAGACCCTTCCTTATCCGGGATTCCCGACGGATATGCAGCCGCAGATGGCAGTGACGCTGGCGCTGGCGAGCGGAACGAGTCTGATTACAGAGAGCATTTTTGAAAATCGCTTCAAGTATGTTGACGAACTGGCCAGGATGGGGGGCAGCATTAAGGTCGAGGGCAATGTGGCGGTCATCGATGGCGTCAGGGAATTTACCGGTGCCCAGGTAGAGGCTCCGGATCTGCGCGCCGGCGCGGCGCTGGTTCTGGCTGGCCTTTCCGCGAGTGGTTATACCGTGGTAGATGAGATCGGTTATATCCAGCGGGGTTATGAGCGTTTCGAGGAGAAGCTGCAGGCACTGGGGGCACATATTGAGCTGGTGGATTCGGAGAAGTCAGCCAGGAAGTTTAAGCTGAAGGTTGGATAAGCGGGCGTTAAATGTTTTGTCTCGTTTCCGTAAACAATTTGTTATGAACTGAACATAAACTGGACACGATTTCCAACTAAGATAATAGGCAAGAGACGAATCAGTAAGTAGTAAATTTACCAATACATAGAACGGAGGAGAAGTTATGAAGACATGGAAGAAGCAGATATCATTATGGATTGGAGCCGGACTGATGGCGATGGCGATGGCAGGGACGGCGCTGGCGGCAGAATCCAGGACGAAGATTACGAAGGTAGATCTGACGATTGATTCAGAGATCGAAGCGGGCGAGGACAGCGGAGATGTCTCCGTGACGGTTACCTCCGACACGACCTATACGGTTGAGGAGGTCGAGATCGTGAACGACGAAGGCGAGTGGGTCAGCGGCGACGTGCCGAGGGTAGAGATCACGCTGGAGGCGGACGATGATTACTACTTCGCGTCGATGTCCTCAAGCAAGGTGAAGCTGAGAGGCGACGATGCAACCTATGTCAGCTCCCATCGTGAGGACAGCAGTTCGACGCTGGTGATCACGATCAAGCTTGACGCGCTGGAAGGCAGCATGGAAGTCGAGGAAGTGAACTGGGACGGCGATGATTCAACGGTTGCTGTCTGGGAAGAGGCTGACGGTGCGAAGAGCTATCAGGTGAAGCTGTACCGTGGAAGCAGTTCCGTCGGCAGCACGGTTACCACGACCAATACCTATTACAATTTCGTTTCTCTGATTACCAGAGAGGGCGAGTATTATTTCAAGGTGCGTGGCGTCAATTCCAACAACAAGAAGGGCGACTGGTATGAGTCCGATTACATTTATGTTGACGAGGAGATGCTGAGCAAGATCAATGCCGGTTATTATAATTCGGTATCGAACAGTTCGTCCGGGACGTCGACAACCACGACGACAACGCCGTCGACAAGTACAACGACGAGTGATCACTGGGTCTGGGATTCTACGGCACAGAAGTGGTGGTACAGCTATGCGAGCGGCGGTTATCCGGCGGGCGGCTGGCTGTTGATTGACGGTTACTGGTATTGTTTCGATTCGTCAGGCTGGATGATGACCGGCTGGATCTTGGCGGGTGGCAATTATTACTATTGCGACACATCCTCCGGAAAGATGCTGACGAACACGACGACCCCGGATGGATATCGGGTGGATGCGAACGGAGTCTGGATTCAGTAAATGCGGGTACAGATGAGAAAAAATTGACAGGTAATACGCGGCGGCTGCCAGGAAAATGCTTGACAGCCGCCGCGTTCTCTGTTAGGATAGACCATGCAGTACCGATATGACAATTGAAAAGTGCGTAATCCCTTATTCAGAGTGATGGAGATACAAAGGATCTGTGAAGTCACGGCAACCCCGTATGAAGTGCCGGATGTCCCGGTGAGACATTGGCAGGAGCATGCGGAAGGTGCCAACCTGAGCGAGCAATCGAGCAATAAGAGGATTTGATGTACAAGATGATATCAAGTCCGCAGTCCATTGCTACGGGCTTTTCTTTTGCTGAATTTTCATTTCAAAGGAGGAACGGATATGGAGAAATTATTGTTTACATCTGAATCTGTGACGGAAGGGCATCCGGATAAAATGTGCGACGCAATCTCGGACGCGATTCTGGACGCGCTGATGGAGAAGGATCCGATGAGCCGTGTGGCGTGCGAGACCTGCGCGACGACCGGGATTGTGATGGTCATGGGCGAGGTGACGACGACCGCATATGTGGATATTCAGAAGATTGTGCGGGACACGGTGCGGGAGATTGGTTATGATCGCGCCAAGTATGGATTTGACGCGGATACCTGTGGGGTGATTGTGGCGCTGGACGAGCAGTCGCCGGATATCGCGCAGGGAGTCGACCGGGCTCTCGAAGTCCGGGAGAGCGAGCTGGATGAGGATGCGTTGGACGCAATCGGCGCAGGTGACCAGGGCATGATGTTTGGTTACGCGACGAATGAGACCGCGGAATATATGCCGTACCCGATCGCGCTGGCGCACAAACTGGCCCACAGGCTGACCGAGGTGCGCAAGGACGGTACGCTTCCGTATCTCCGTCCGGATGGCAAGACACAGGTGACAGTGGAGTACGATACGGATGGCAGACCGTTCCGCCTGGATGCGGTGGTCCTGTCGACCCAGCACGATGAGAACGTGACTCAGGAACAGATCCATGCAGATATCAGGAAGTATGTGTTTGACGCGGTGCTTCCGGCAGAGATGGTGGATGAGAATACGAAATTTTTCATCAATCCGACCGGACGCTTTGTGATTGGTGGGCCGCATGGGGACAGCGGCCTGACCGGGCGCAAGATCATTGTTGATACATACGGCGGCTATGCGCGGCACGGCGGCGGCGCGTTTTCCGGTAAGGACTGCACGAAGGTCGATCGTTCCGGAGCGTACGCGGCGCGTTATGTGGCGAAGAACATCGTGGCGGCAGGACTTGCTGAAAAATGCGAGATACAGCTGTCCTATGCGATCGGCGTCGCGCATCCGACTTCGATCATGATTGATACATTCGGTACCGGGAAGCTCAGTAACGAGCGGCTGGTGGAGATTGTCCGCGACCACTTTGACCTGCGCCCGGCCGGAATCATTAAAATGCTGGATCTGAGACGGCCGATTTACCGGCAGACCGCCGCTTACGGACATTTCGGAAGAACGGATGTGGATCTGCCGTGGGAGAAGACGGACAAGGCGGAACTGCTGAAAACGTATCTTAATTAAGGAAACCTTAAGACAATGTAAGAGTGTGCCAACTTGTATTTGCCGGGAATCCGGATATAATAATGAGCAGATGACTGGATGAAGGAGGCACACGATGATACGATCTTTGCAAAAAAGTGGGCGGTTTGCCGTCTGTTTTCTGTTGGCAGCAGGTATGACTGCTCTGGCTGCTTTTTCCGCGTTCGCAGAACTGACGGAGACAACGGCGGCTGAGGAGACAGTGGAAGAAACGGTGGCGGTGACGCCGGAACCAACAGAGTTCGCCCATCTTTATACCTGTTCGACGGACGGGACGAACATTTCCATTACCGGGGAAAATGAAGGAACCTGGTCGGATGCGGCATATTATGACAATTATCTGTACCTGTTTGAACTGAAACCATACGAAGATGAGATCGGCGAACGGACAGATTATATTGCCTGGGTTACGAAGGGAGACGCGCTGGCATTTCAGGTACCACTCAATCTGGGAACAGCAGCGGATCGCCTGTATTCCAGATTTGTTGTGGCGGTCTGTGACGGGACGAAGTATACGCAGGTCAGCAACACGGCGTATGTGACGAACCCGGAGTCGCTGGCAAAATATACAGAAGCCTACAATTCCGCGCAGACGAAGAAGGGACTGCTGATCCAGAATACAGACAGCATGGTGGCGGATGCGTTTGAACTCGGCGTCAGCCATGTGATCGTCAATATTGCCTTTCAACAGATCCTGGGCGACGGCATTGACTATGTCTACGACGGGAAGACCTACAGCTTTAATAAGGAGCTGATTGAGAGCTATGATGCGACCATTCGCCGGATGTCGGAGAAGAGTATGACGGTAACCGCAGTGATTCTGAACGGATGGAACGACGCGACGCCTCAGCTGGTCTACCCGGGGGTGACGAAACAGCCGGACAGTTCCGTGTTCTATTATGGATTCAATGCGTCGACACCGGAAGGCTATGAGACGATCAAGGCAATCGCCTCATTTCTGGCAGAGCGGTACAGCAGTCGCACATCCGCTTACGGAAAGGTATCGAATTGGATCATCGGTAATGAGATCAACAATCAGCAGTGGAATTACATGGGACCGATGGGAATCGAGCAGTATGTGACGGAGTATGCGCGGGCCTTCCGTGTTTTCTATACGGCGATCAAAAGCACGACAAGCAACGCGCGCCTGTTCTTTTCGACGGATTATAACTGGATCCATGATGCGGATGGAACGACGAAATACAACGCGAAAGATATCATCGATCGTTTTGCCGATATGACCGGAGCCGGCGGCGCGATGGACTGGGGGCTGGCCTATCACCCATATTCGATTCCGATGACGGAGCCGGAGTTCTGGGACGATGCGTCGACGGGGCAGATCACCAGTGAGGCGAATTCGCCGGTGATCAATCTGTCTAATTTGAGCGTCCTGACAGATTATATGCAGAATGCGGCCCTGCTGAGTCCGAACGGAACCGTGCGCCACATCATTCTCTCGGAACAGGGCTTTACGTCGAAGAGTCTGACCCGCGGAGAGAACGAGGATCTGCAGGCGGCGGCGATCGCTTACGCGTATTATATTGCGGACAGCAACCCATATATTGACGCATTTATCATGAGCCGTCAGGTGGACGCGCCCTCAGAGGTCGATCAGTCCCTGATGTTCGGTCTCTGGTATTGTGATATGAATCAGCCGGATGATATTGTACCGACGACGAGAAAGAAGGCCTGGCAGATTTACAAATATATCGACAACCGGACTTATACGCTGGAGACGACCGAGTTTGCGAAATCCATTCTTGGGATTGAAAAGTGGAGCGACGTGATTCCAAACTTTAAGTGGAAGTCTCAGGAGAATTGACCGCGACGATTCCGTGTGGCTTCGTGCCAGGATGATAACATGGAATCAGAAGGACAGTGACCTTAGGAAATTAACCGGACAAACCAGATCAAAAGCCATTTCGCACAGCAGATATTCTGAAAATGCGCGGAATGGCTTATTTTTTATGAATGTTCGAAAAAAGGGCGAGATGTGTTTGATTTTTTTGTCAGATGAATATATACTATAGGAAACGAGAGAAAGTATGGACGAGAAATCAGTTAGAAGGAGAACGCGGCATGAAAAAACTGGAAATTATTATCAGGCCGGATAAGCTGGAATCTTTGAAGGACATCCTGGAAGGGTGCAAAGCGAAGGGCATTATGATCAGCAATATTATGGGATATGGGAATCAGAAGGGGTATAAGCAGATGTACCGGGGGACGGAATACACCGTGAATCTGCTTCCAAAGCTGAAGGTGGAGACGGTTGTGGACGATGAAGAGGCAGAGACGATTATTGTCCAGGTGGAAGAGAAGATCGCAACCGGCGACGTCGGCGACGGCAAGATTTTTATTTATGATGTGCAGGATGCGGTGCGAATCCGTACTGGTGAGCGCGGAAGCGCAGCGTTGTGAGAACCATTTACGGTTTTATGAATTTTTTTTGACTTTTTCGCAAAACCTCTACCCAAAACCGGTCTGATCGTGTATACTACCTACGATGCCCATTCGGAATGGCGGTGTCCGGCAGAGGGATGCTTTTGGAAAAGATATCATTCGGAATGGATTCCATCAAACGTATGTGTGAGATTCAGGAGGAATGATCAGAATGAAGAAGATAAAAGCGGGGATTCTCTTACTGTCTGCTGTATGCGCGGTGGGACTTGCCGGCTGTACCAAAAGCAATATTGTAAATCCGACGGAGTCGTCCGGGGCGGCTGCCGTGAAGCCGGATACGCATGTTTATTTTGATATTGTGCTGGATGAGGAGGATCTGCAGAATTCGGTCAATGATGTTTATCTGGATGAGGAGGATTATCCGATGGCGTCCGCGATTGACTTTTCTCTCCATCTGGACGAGGAGTATATCGATGTCAACGTGGTCGTGAAGGACGGGACGTCCATGGAGGACGCGGCTTACTTTACGGAGACTGCGCTGAAGGGAATCAACGATGAGGTCTGCGTACAGGATTTCTCTTATGGTGGGTCGGATACGGATACGTTCGGCGGTCTGTATCAGGACAACGTGACAAACCTGAAGGTTTATTTTGAGTCGGATTATGAAGCAGACGGAGAACCGTTCTATGAGACACAGATCGGTATGGATGAATATGTGGAGTTCGATTTCTCAGATTTGGAGTGAGAAACGGACAGATAGCGGGCAGTCCCGGTGAAAGGGACTGCCTTTTTCGTTGGCGATTGCGTCAAAGAAACCGATGCGTGGAATGAACGGAAACCGGGTATGAAAATAAGATGGGAGGCGCGAACCTGGAACCATGTTGATCGTAGAAAAATCAGGAGGGATGGGGGAATTTGTAACCATTCAGTCGGCGTTGGACTGGCTGGAGTCCCATCCTCGCGAAGAGAGACAGATACGAGTCTGCCCCGGCGTCTATGAGGAGTGGGTGACCGTGCGGGTGAATGGCGTTACGATTGCGGGCGTCGGCGCGGCAGAAACGGAAAACACGAAGATCACTTCTTCACGGAAGGCCTGGGAAATTCTTGCGGATGGAAGGAAACGCGGAACATTTCACACCTATACCTGTCTCGTTGACGCTGCGGATGTGACGTTTCGCAATCTGACGATCGAGAATGGGGCCGGACCGGGGACAAGAGTCGGACAGGCGATCGCCCTGTATGCGGATGGCGACCGTTTTTCGTGTGTGGGCTGTCGTCTGCTTGGATGGCAGGATACCCTGTTCACTGCGCCGCTTCCACCGAAGGAGATCGAGAAAGATGGATTTGTCGGACCGAAGCAGTATGCGCCGCGGACGCCGACCAGACAGTATTACCGGGACTGCTATATAGAAGGCGAAGTGGATTTTGTCTTTGGCGGAGCGACGGCATATTTTGAGAATTGTATCTTTTTTTCAAAGGATGTGGATCGGGAGATACGGGGATATGTGACCGCGGCCTCCACGCCGGAAGGACAGCGCTTTGGCTATGTAATGGCAGACTGTCGCTTTGAAAGCAACTGTCCGCCGCATACCGTCTTTCTGGGACGTCCCTGGCGGGAATACGCGCAGGTTGTTCTTCTGAACTGTGCGATTGGTCCCCATATCTGCCCGGAGGGATGGGATGACTGGAATAAGCCGGGAACTCATGACACCTCTTTTTTTGCGGAATACGCCTGTACCGGGCCGGGAGCGGCCCAAAGCAGCCGCCCGCATTGGGTGCATACGCTGTCGGAGACGGATGCGGTGGGATATGACCGGGCTGTCGTATTGGCCGGAACGGACGGCTGGGATCCATGTAAGACGATGAAAATGACGGAAAAGGGAACGAGCTTTACTTGTTGATTTTTTTCTGCTATGATAGGTTTGTAGCAGAGAGACAGCAGAAAAACGGAGGTTGATTGAAATGGAATATAAGAAAATCGGGAATCATTATGTGGTGCGAATCGATCCGGGTGAGGAGATTCTCGCGAAGATTACGGGACTGTGCAGGGAGGAAAATATCCGGGTTGGTTCGGCAGTCGGGCTGGGGGCAGTCAACCGGGTTACGGTAGGGCTGTTTGATACAGAGAAAAAAGTGTACCGAAAGAAAGAATTTGCAGGGCCGATGGAGATCACTTCTCTTGTGGGTAATATTTCTACGAAAGACGGTGAGACCTATCTGCATTTTCATATTACAGTCTGCGATGAGGAGATGAAGGTTCGTGGAGGGCATCTGAATGAAGCCTGGGTCTCTGCGACGGCGGAAATTATGATTACGGCGCTGGAGGGGACTATTGAACGCAGGATGTCCGAGCAGATCGGTTTGAATCTTTATCAGTTCTGAGACAACATACGGGCGGCGGTCGGAAGACTGGCCGCCCGTGGTGCGTCTGCCGGTAAAATCAGAGATTATATGAGCACGATTAATTGTTTTGTGACGGAAACGTGAGACGTAAAGAATCCATAAAATTTTCACATTTGTCCATTTTTTTCCTTGACAAGGTGACAGGTTGTCATTATAATGAGTGACAGGCTGTCACAAATGACAGATTGTCACCCCTCGGCAGGATTTTCAGATTCGTGTCGAGGGGTGCCGGGTGTCTGGAGGCGGCCGCGTGCATATGGCAAGAGGAACAGGCCATACGCATAGAATGCAGGAAGAACAGGAAGGAAAGGAAGATATTCATGAAGGGAAAGCTGAAGTGGATCATTGGCGTGATCGTCATCATTCTGATCGGAGTATTGCTTTTTATCCGATTCAGGCCGGAAGAGGTGGCGGAGTATGAGACACGCCCGACAGTCGCGGTGGAGCAGCCGCAGACAGGAGATATTGTCCTTTATACGGAACTGACAGGCAAGGTGGAGCCGCAGTCCAAGGCGACGGTGCAGGCCAAGATGGGCGGCGAGGTTCTGGAGGTGCTGTTTTCGGCCGGTGATTTCGTGACGGCGGGGCAGGCGCTGGTAACGATTGATTCGGACTCGCTGACGGCGCTGAAGCTGCAGGTGGATGCGGCGGAGGTATCTCTGACGAACGCGAACAATACGCTGGCGAGGACGCGGGCGCTGTATGCGGACGGATTTGTGTCCGATGAATCGATGGAGCAGGCGGAGAATTCGGCGAGAAGTGCACAGATCTCCTATGATTCGGCGAAGAATTCCTACGACCTTCAGCTGGAATATACGACGGTGACGGCGCCGATCGACGGGCTGATTGAGACGAGAAACGTCGATCCGCACGACCATATTGGCACGGATACGGAGCTTTGCGTGATCTCCGGCACGGAGGAGCTGCAAGTGACCTTCGGCATCACGGAGAAGACGCTGAGCAACATTGAAGTGGGAGATACCATTGAGATCACGAAGAACGGCACTACATATGAGGGAACGATTTTCGAGCTCGGCACGATGGTAAATTCCTCCACTGGTCTCTATGACGCGAAGGCGACGGTCAGCGACACGCATAGCCTGACGAATGGAACCCGTGTGAAGATCACGGTGGTTATGGATCAGACGCGGGATGCGATGACGATTCCGGTGGACGCGGTCAGCTATGACGACGGACAGCCGTTTGTGTATGTATATCAGGATGGTGTGGCTGTAAAGACAGATATTGAGTCCGGCATCTATGATTCCGAGCGGATGGAGATTCTGGGTGGTCTTTCCGCGGATGATGATGTCATCGTGACCTGGAGCAATGAGCTGGTTGACGGACAGGAGGTCCTGATCAAGGGACAGAGTGACGGGCAGGTGAGCGCGGAATGATAGAATTGACAAAGTTAGCGTTAAAGCGGCCGGTCACGATCATCCTCTGCCTGGTGACGATTGCTTATTTCGGTATTCAGAGTCTGATGGGGACGAAGGTAGAGCTGACTCCGGATATGGAAATGCCGATGTTGATTGCCTATACCGTTTACGCAGGAGCCAGTCCGCAGGATATCAATGATCTGATTATGCTGGATATCGAGGACGCGGTGTCATCTCTGGACGATGTGGATACGGTTTACACGTATTCCATGGAGAACATGGGCATTCTCATGATTTCCTATGAGTATGGCACCAACATTGATACCGCATACATTAACCTGAAGAAGGCGCTGGATGGAATCGCGAGCGATATGCCGGATGATGCAGATGAGCCGGTTATCATGGAGCTGGATATGAATTCTTCTGCGGTTCTGACACTGGCGGTCAGCGGCACGGTGGACGGCAACCTTTACACTTATGTGGATAACAATATTGTGCCGGAGCTGGAGAAGCTGAGCGCGGTCGGCGAGGTTTCCATCGCCGGTGGTCAGGCGAGTTATATCAAGATTGAACTGATTCCGGAGAAGCTGGCGCAGTATGGTCTCAGTATGTCAACGGTTGCTCAACTGGTGGCGGCGGCGGACTTTACGATTCCGGCTGGCGATATCAATGTGGGAAAGCAGAATCTGGATGTCTCGGTGGGCAATGATTATGACAGTGCGGAGGCATTAAAAAACATTGCCCTTCCCTTGTCGAACGGGGATACGATCCATCTGTCAGACATTGCGGAGGTCTATGATGCCCTGGAGACGGCAGATTCCATCGGTCGTTACAACGGCGAGGACGTGGTTTCCCTGTCGATTAAGAAGCAACAGAGCAGCACGGCTATTGATGTGTCCAATCAGGTGCTGGGCGCCCTGGATGAGTTGCGGGAGCAGTTCCCGGGTATTGACATCGTTGTTGTGGATGACAACAGTGAGATGATAACGCAGTCCATCACGAATGTATTCCAGACGATGATCATGGCGGTCATCCTTTCTATGATTATTCTCTGGCTGTTCTATGGAGACCTGCGGGCGTCTGTCATTGTCGGTACTTCGATTCCGGTTTCCATCGTACTGGCACTGATTGCCATGAGTGCGGCGGGATTTACCCTGAACCTGGTTTCTCTGACGTCGCTGGTACTGGGCGTCGGCATGATGGTGGATAACTCGATCAACGTCCTGGACGGCTGCTTCCGTTCCAGAGAAAAGGGACTGGACTTCTATAATGCGGCGCTTGACGGCACGAAGACGATGATTGGTTCGATCTTTGGTGGTACGGCGACGACCTGCGTGGTCTTTATCCCGCTGGGACTTTTAAGCGGCCTGACTGGGCAGATGTTCACGCAGTTGGGTTTTACGATCGTCTTTTCACTGATTGCTTCCTTCGTTTCGGCGATCACGATCGTTCCACTCTGCTTCTATTTCTGGCATCCGCAGGAGAAGGAATCTGCGCCGATCGACGCGCCGTTAAAATCCTTCCATGTCTGGTACCGCCGGGTGATGCCGAAGCTGATTCCGAGGTCGGGAATTGTGCTGGGAGTGACGGTCCTTCTTCTGATATTTTCTTTTATGATGGCGAGCCGACTGGACGTGCAGCTGATGGTATCGCCGGATGAGGGCATCGTCGACGTGACGGTGGCATTGAAACCGGGCATGACGGTGGATGCAATTAATGAGACCGTTGCCGAGGTGGAGGAACTGATCGCCACGGACGAAGATGTTGATCACTACCTGCTGACTTATGGATCCAGTGGCTTAAGCATCTCCATCGGGGACGAGGTTTCCATCAGTGTATATCTGAAGGACGACCGGAGCATGACGACGGATGAGGTGATTGAAAAGTGGCGTTACGCGACGGCAGATTATACAGACGTCACGCTGACTTTTGAACAGGGCAGCACGACCATGTCGAGTTCAACTTCTACCAGCGACGAGATTGAAGTTGATCTGCAGAGTACGGATTACGATGCTTTGAAGGATGCGGTGGACGATCTGGTCGGGAAGCTGCGCCAGAGACATGACGTCATGCAGGTACACTCTTCGACGGAGAATGGCGCGCCGATCGTCAAGGTAGAGGTCGATCCGGTGATGGCGGAGGCCGAAGGCCTGACGCCCGCGAGCATTGGCTCCACGATCTACACGAACTTAAGCGGCACGACGGCCATGACGATCCGTGTGAACAATGAGACGATCGACGTTAATGTGGAGTTTGCCGACGACCGTTATGACAGCATCGAGGATCTGCAGGGGATGATGATCACCACCGGCACGGGGACGACACTCCCGCTTGAGGATCTGGCGGAAATTCATTATGAGGACAGCCCGCAGATGATTCAGCGGAGGGATAAGCAGTATCAGGTGTCGATTACCATGCAGCCGCAGGCTGAATACAAGAAGACGGCAGAGGACGACGTCGATGCTTTCGTGGAGAATGAATGGGAAATGCCATCGGGGGTTGAGATGGGAACCAGCGCATCGGCAGAGATGATCGCAGAGGAGATTGGTGCCCTGGCAAGTGCATTGGTTACCAGTATCTTCCTGGTCTTTATCGTCATGGCCATCCAGTTCGAGTCGCCGAAGTTCTCGCTGATGGTGATGGCAACGATTCCCTTTGCGCTGATTGGCGCCTTTGGTTTCCTGTTCCTGGCGGACAGCCCGATCAGCATGGTATCGATGATTGGATTCCTGATGATGGTCGGTACCGTTGTCAATAATGGTATTCTTTATGTGGATACGGTGAATCAGATGATCGGAGAAGGCGTGGAACTGGATAAGGCGCTTGTCGAGGCCGGCGTCATCCGTGTGCGTCCGATCCTGATGACAACGCTGACGACGGTTATCGCCATGATACCGAATGTTCTCGCTTATGGCCGATCCGGCGCGATGATGCAGGGCATGGCACTCGTGGAGGTCGGCGGTCTGACCGCTTCGACGCTCCTGACCCTGATCCTGTTGCCGACCTTCTATCGACTGGTGCGTGGAGTAGGACAAAAGAAACCGGATGAATTTGCCGGACTTGACATAGATTAATGATGCAAAGGAATGAAACAATTGGGGAACGACAGGATGGAGCAGCGGAAGACGCTGTCTCCCATCCTGTGTGAAAAAATTGGATCGTACCGGCATTCGTGGTCTTGCCGCGGTGAGTCTGGCCCGATCCCGGATTGAAAGAAAGAAAAGGAATAGTGAAAGGAAATGCCTACAGAACGATTCAGGAGATTATCCGCAGAGAAAAGGATGATCATCCGCAAGGCAGCAATGAAGGAATTTGCACGGGTTCCGTTTGAAAAGGCTTCAATTAACCAGATCATTCAGAACGCGGGGATCTCCCGGGGGAGTTTTTATACTTATTTTGAAGATAAGCAGGATCTGGTCAGCTTTCTCATGGAGGAGATTAATGACGAACTGAGTGAGCATTGTGTCCGCACGCTGGAAGAGAATGGCGGAGATTATTTCGCCATGATGGATGGCATGCTGGATCATATGCTGGGGATGATCGACAGAGAATGGGAATGGATCGAAGTCGCCCGAAACGTATTCAATTACCAGGAGAATCTTCGCGGACTGGGACTGGAGACCAGGCTGGCGGAAGATTTTAAGAGCAACTCGGAAAAAAACCTGCATCAGCGGATCGATTCGAAGATGGATCACAGTCTGCTCCGGGAACAGGACGAGGAAGGGCGGTCCACGGCGATTACGCTGGGAGGGATTGCCTTGCTCATGGCGCTGAAACGTTACTATATGAGTCTGGAGGAACTGGAAGAAGTAAGGCGGAGCTATCGAAGGTGCCTGGAAGTCATCAAGTATGGAGCCTTGCGGGAGAGACCGGCGTCGTAACAGGTGACATGAGATGCTTACGGATGTCTTACGTTCGATTACGATTTCGGAGAAGGTCTGTTCGGAAATGGGGAAATATGTTAGAATGGATATAGAAGAAATGAGAGCAGGGATTCGTTTGACAAAAACAGACAGGAAATGAAGGAGACGTGATTTTCATGAAGAGATGGAAACGGGCGCTGGCCCTGGGAGCGGCGGGCCTGATGACTGCCGCGGCTCCGCTTGCCGCCTTTGCTGCGAGCCCGGAATTTTCGCGGACCGAGGAGGAGTGGGCGCAGCTGCGGGATGACGTTCTGGAATATGAAGAACTGGCCGGACTGATTCATGAGTACAACGCGACGGTTCAGCAGAATGCCATTGATTATGCGTATTTCCGCAACGAATATGGCGAGACCAATACGGAATGGGCGGATAAGTACCGGGAACTGGCGTCGGATCTGCGGGACGCGATCGATTATCCGGACATTGATGATTCCAGCTATGGTACGCAGATGGCGCAGGCGATCACCAACGAGGCAAGTGCGGATACTTACGAGGAGAGTGCGGATGACGTGCTGGAGGATCTTTATGTCAAGTATCTGGAATATTCGCAGGAGGAGGCGCAGCTGGTGCAGTCGGCGCAGACGCTGATGATCAGCTATTATCTGAATCAGCTGCAGCAGCAGATTGATACGAAGACGCAGGAGCTTTCTCAGCTGACGTATGACTATACGGTGAAACAGCGTGATGTTGGCATGGCGACGGATATCGAAGTGCTGTCGGCGTTCGAGTCGCTGCGCAGCACCGAACAGGCGCTGATTGACGATCAGACAGCGATCGACAGCGGAAGAAAGTCATTGCTTGTCCTCTGCGGTTGGGACGCGAATGCGGATGCAGAGATATGTTCGATCCCGGAAGTAGATGAGGAGCGGATCACCCAGATGGATCCGACAACGGACACGGAGACGGCGATTGCCAATAACTATACGCTGCTCAGTAATACGCGTCAGTATGAGAACGCGAGAAGCAATGACAAGAAGGAGACACTGGCGGTGAGCATGGCGGACAACGAGCGCAACATCAAGGCCTCGGTCAGCAGCAGTTACCAGAGTGTACTTTCGTCGAAGATTGCCTACGACCTTGCGGTCACGCAGGCGGCTCTGGAAGCGCAGAACCTGACGATTGCCCAGACCAAGGCGGCAAACGGGCAGCTGGATGTCCTTTCTCTACAGACACAGCAGAACACAACGGAGACCGCCGCGCTGAACGTTGAAGTGGCTCGGCTGAACCTCTTCCAGGCGATTCAGAGTTACGAGTGGGCAATCAATGGGTTGGCGGACGCATAAGGTGGTGACAGAATGAGACGGGAAAAACCGATTGAGAAAATGTCGCACGCAGTCACGGAGCGTTGTCGCGGTGTGCGTCGTTTGACTGGAACGTGCCGGGTGGCGTTTGTCCTGGCGTTCGTGATGGCCGTGACGCCGCTTTGCTCCGTCTGTTCTTTTGCGGCAGCCGGCCCGATGGGCGAGAAGATCAACGACGGCTACGATGAGGAGACCTGGGCGACCCTGACGGACAATGTGCTGGAATACGACGAAGTGCCGACCCTCGTGCATGAGTTTAACACTACCATGCAGAGCCAGTATGACAGCCTGGAGCGGACGAGACAGGATATGATCACGGCATTGAATGATCTGAATGTCGCGAAGTGGAGAGCCGACCGGCGGGAAGAGTCTGCCGAGGAGGACGGCGATACGGAAGACATGATCAATGCGATCACCTCCTCAGTGATTCTGAGAGCCGTGATTACCTCGCTGGATTCCACGGCGGTTAATCTGCTCAGCAAGGTGACGCTGGCTTCGCTGACGAAGGCAGAGAATACGATTACCATGTATGCACAGTCGGCGCTGATTTCCTATGATTCCCTGCGCGCGAGCCGGGAGACGCTCTCACAGATGCAGGAATTATACAATCGGCAGTATCAGATTCTGCAGCGGCAGCAGGAGCTGGGCATGGCGACGTCCACCGAGGTGCTGGAGGCGCAGATGAATCAGCTGTCCGCGGAATCGAATATCATGGCGCTGGACAGTGGAATCACGCAGCTGATGAACAGCCTCTGTACGCTGGTGGGGTTCGATCCGAATGATCCGCCGACGATCGCGCCGATTCCGACGGTAGATGTCTCCCTGATCGATGAGATGGATCTGGAAACGGATACGCTCAAGGCGATCGGTAACAATTCGACGCTGCAGACTCAGCGGAAGACGGATGCGGGCAAGACCAACGCGGAAGTGGCGTCGCGCCTGGCGCTGATCAACGAAGGCGAAGCGAAGATGCGGATCAAGATGGAGGAGCTGTATCGCGACGTGCAGGCAAAGCTGGTTGCCTTTGAGGGCGCGCAGGCTGGATTTGAGAGTGCACAGAAGAGTGCGGCTTCCTACCAGAAGATGTACGAGCTCGGTATGCTGTCCGAAACGCAGTATATTGCCTATATGCTTAGTTACTACAGCGAAAAGGCAACCTACGACAATGCGGACACCAGCCTGCGTCTGGCAATCGAGACTTACAACTGGGCAAAGCTCGGACTGGTGGATCCGGACTAGGATGGTCTGATTTTTGTGCCTGGCTATTGGGATGGATTCAGAAAAGGAAAAAACAGAAAACGGATCTGGATATCGGGACGGCTGTCAAGCAGGGCGAGACAGTCGTCCCGATTCAAATGTTCCCGCAGATAAGCCAGCGTGTCCTCTGGAACCATATGGCATGCCTCCTTCACAAAGCAGAAGCTGGGGTAAAGGACACACCACCAGTTGCGTCCCTTCCCTTCGCCGAGGACAACGCGCACCGCGTCGTACATGCCTTCCGGAAAAACTACGTTTCCATACTGGCGCGGCGGAAACCGGCACTCGGTCAGCTGAATATCTGCAAGGTAAGAAAATGCGTTTCTTTTCAGGAAGGCGTTGATTTCATCGATCCATCCGTTTTTTTCCTGTTTGACATGGGCGACGGCATCCGCTTTGCCTGTCGGTTTTTCCTTGCGGACCCATTCCTCAATCCGATCAAGCAGCAGGCTTCGAATCTCCAGCTTGATGGCCTGATCCTCGTCATCATCGCTGTTTGCGATTACATGCAGCCGCAGCACCTGCGGCGCCACCCGTCCGGCCAGTGCTTCCTGCTGCATGCGCATCTGTCCGATCCCGATCAGAAAAGCAAGCAACAAAGCCGCCAGCCCGGTAAAACATTCTTCGCGTAAAGTCATAAACATCACCCTCCATAAATACACATGGCGATTCCTTTCATTTCATCATCTCCAAATGCTGTTAAACGGTCTCCTTTTTGCAGTCCCGGATAAAATTCTGTCCGAAGGGGACATTTTCCACGTCGGTTCTTCGTTCGCGGGATGCATTCCCGCGAACTTAGAATCTGTTACGTGGAAACGTAAGCGCAAGCGGTTTCCGGAGGACAGGATTTTATCCGGGACGTCCGGGAGAAAGGAATTCTGTCGTTGTAATTTTTGCCAGATATGATATAATAAATCAGCCTGATGTGAAAAATTGGAGGGAATTTTATGGGAAGGAAGAAAATCGCGGTATTATTCGGCGGCCAGTCCTCGGAGCACGTTGTTTCCTGTATGTCGGCCGCGAACGTGATTGAATTGATAGATACAGAGAAGTACGAGCCGATTCTGATTGGTATCACGGAAGCCGGTCATTGGCTGCGTGTTGCGAGTGTGGAAGATATCCGTACCGACACATGGCGGGAAAGTGCGACGGAGGCGATCCTCTCCCCGGATGCGACAGGAAAGTGTGTGATCTGCAGGGACGGGGAGCGGATCTGGACGGAGCCGGTTGACGTTGTATTTCCGGTGCTTCATGGCCTTTACGGAGAGGACGGCACCGTGCAGGGGCTGTTGGAACTGGCGCAGATCCCGTATGTCGGCTGTGGCGTCCTGGCCTCGGCGGTGTCGATGGATAAACTGTATACCAAGATCATTGTGGATCGGCTGGGAATCCGGCAGGCGGCCTATGAGCCGGTCATGATTGCAGAGATTCGTGAGAATATGAGTGCGGTTGTGGAGCGGATTGAGGCGCGGTTTTCCTATCCGGTGTTTGTCAAGCCATCGAATGCGGGGTCTTCCCGCGGCGTGAGTAAGGCGGAGAACCGGCGGGCTCTTGAGGCGGGGCTTTGCGAGGCGGCGAAGCATGACCGGAAGATTCTGGTTGAGGAGATGATTGTGGGACACGAGATTGAGTGTGCGGTACTCGGCGGCGGCAGCTGTCCGCTGCGGGCGTCCGGCGTGGGCGAGATTCTGGCGGCCGCAGAGTTCTATGATTTTGAGGCGAAATATTATAATGAAGAATCACGGACGGTCGTGAATCCGGCGCTCCCGGGGAATTCGGCGGAGCGTGTCCGGCAGGCGGCGATGGCAATCTTCCGTGCGGTCGACGGCTTTGGCCTGGCACGGGTCGATTTCTTTGTCAGAGAAGATGGTGAGGTGGTTTTTAACGAGATCAATACGATGCCCGGGTTTACTGCGATCAGTATGTATCCGATGCTGTGGGAGACCGCCGGGATTGCGAAACGGGAGCTGATTGACGAATTGATCCGCCTGGCATTTGCGCGCAGGGGCAAGGAACTGGCTGCGGCAGGGATGTGACAGAGGGAAAGGATGGAAGGTATGGATTCTGAGAAAGACGGCAGTGGGATCGACCGGAACGCGCCGATCGGGGTCTTTGACTCCGGGATCGGCGGTATGACGGTGGTGCGGGAGATCATCCGTCAGAATCCCGATGAACGGATCGTATATTTTGGCGATGTGGCGCGTCTGCCTTACGGAAGCAAGACGAAGGATACCATTGTGCGTTTTGCGCGCCAGATTACCCGGTTTTTGCGGACGAAGCAGGTGAAGGCCATCGTGGTTGCCTGCAACACGGCGAGCGCTTACGCGCTTGATATTCTCAAGGAGGAATCGGACATTCCGATGATTGGCGTGATCGGCGCAGGCGCGCGGGCGGCGATTCAGGCGACGCGGAACGGTAAGATTGGCGTCATTGGCACAGACGCGACGATCGGAAGCAATATCTATACGGACGTGATGATACAGCTGCGGCCGGATATTCAGGTGACGGGAAAAGCGTGCCCGCTGTTTGTACCTTTGGTGGAAGAGGGATTATGGCATGATTCTGTGACGGACGAGATTGCCTCGCGTTATCTGAACGAGCTGAAGGGCAAGTACATTGATACGCTGGTGCTGGGCTGTACCCATTATCCGTTGCTCCGCTCGACGCTCCGCCGGCTGATGGGGGATGAGGTGACGCTGGTCAATCCGGCTTATGAGACTGCGATTGAGCTGAAGGCGCTGCTTGCGCAGCTGGGACTTGCGCGGGATCCGCAGGAGCCGGTTGAGGGGGAGAAATACAGCTTTTACGTCAGTGACCTGGCCGAGAAATTCCGCAATTTTGCGGTTTCCATTCTTCCCGGCGAGGTGAAGGAGATTCAGAAAATTAACATCGAAGAATATTGAGGTGACAGGTATGACAAAGGATGTGATCATTCGGATCAGTGGTCTGCAGGCACTGGGAGAAGGCGGCAGGGATGACCTGGAGGTGATTACGACCGGAGATTATTATCAGAAGAGCGGAAAGCATTATATTATTTATGACGAGGCGGTGGAGGGTGAGACCGGCAGTATCCGCAATACTGTGAAAATCTCTCCGGATCGGCTGGACATCCGCAAGTCGGGACTGACGTCGGCGCTGCTGAGTTTTGAGCAGGGGCATAAGAGCCTGACCCGTTACGTGATGCCAATGGGGGAGATGCTGGTCGGCGTCAATACCCGTCAGGTGGACGTCATGGAGCAGGAGGATCATCTGCATGTGTCGGTGGACTATTCGCTGGATATCAATTACGATCATGTGTCGGACTGCATGATTACCATGGATATTCGTTCCAAGCAGAGCGGTGCACTGGAACTGAACTGAGAAAGGCTGTGGTCGATGCATCTTGCGTCGGCCACAGCCCTTCTCTTTTATTATTCGGTTTATTTATGCTTCTCGTCCTTTTCTTTGCGGAAACGGGAAGCGATGTTCGCGAAAAAGCCCTTCTTCTTTGGCGCCTGCGGAATCGTGCCGCCGCGCACGCTCTTAATCTCGCAGATGTAAATGCCACTGACGACAACCTTGCATTCCTTTTTGACCGGAAGGACGGCGAAGACTCCTTCGTCCGCTACCATTGCGAGTACCTTCGGTCCGACCTTTGCCTTCACGACCGGCAGTTTTGCCCATTTCAGATACCATGGCGTCTGCTGATAGACGGCTTCCGGGAGCCCGGCGGCTACCGCATCCCTGATCTTCATCCGTTTCTTGTCAATCACCAGCATGGATATGGTCTGCTTCGCCATCTCCATTGCCTGTTGGGATTCGTACTGCTGCTTCTCGAGCTTCCTGCCGACGAAATACAGGATGACAAACGCGATGGCGAGAATCACCAGGATCACTAACAGGATATTCAAAAACGTGCTCATGGGGTCTACCTCCGATGAATTCTTCTTTGATGCAGTGTCCGCCACAAAGAGCAGTCAGGGCAGACCTGTTTAAATATTATATCATTTTTCGCCGAAAATTGCAAGATTCTGCGACGTTTTTGCTCAAAAAAAACCAATCTTTTCCTTGACTTCTTGACAGGGCTATGATAATATGGAGTTTGCACTATTGTGGCAAAGTGGGTGTTTTGCGCCCATTTATAGAATAGAAAACAGGGGTGAAACGTCTATGGAGAAAAGCAGAATGCGCCCGGTGAAATCCGGAAAGAGCATGAGAATGAGTTTCTCGAGACAGAAGGAAGTTCTCGAGATGCCAAACCTGATTGAGATTCAGAAGGACTCCTATCAATGGTTCCTCGATGAAGGTTTGAAAGAAGTATTTGCAGATATCTCCCCGATCTCAGATTTCGCAGGTCATTTAAGCCTCGAGTTCGTAGATTTTACATTGTGTAAGGATGAAGTCAAATACAGCATTGAAGAATGCAAGGAACGCGACGCGACTTACGCGGCTCCCTTGAAGGTGAGGGTGCGGCTTTATAATAAGGATAAAGAAGAAATCAATGAACATGAGATCTTCATGGGCGATCTTCCGCTGATGACGGATACCGGCTCTTTCGTGATCAACGGGGCGGAGCGGGTCATCGTCAGCCAGCTGGTTCGTTCCCCGGGCATCTATTATGGAATTGGCCACGATAAGATCGGAAAAGAACTGTTCACCTGCACGGTGATCCCGAACCGGGGCGCCTGGCTGGAGTATGAGACAGATTCGAATGATGTTTTTTATGTCCGCGTAGACCGGACGAGGAAGGTTCCGGTGACGGTGCTGATTCGTGCACTTGGTTTCGGGACGAATGCAGAGATCCTGGATCTGTTCGGCGAGGAGCCTAAGCTGCTGGCAAGCTTTGGGAAGGATACCTCGGACAGTTATCAGGACGGTCTGCTCGAACTGTACCGTAAGATTCGTCCGGGCGAGCCGCTGTCGGTGGACAGTGCGGAGAGCCTGCTCAACAGCATGTTTTTCGACCCGCGCCGTTACGACCTGGCAAAGGTGGGCCGTTACAAGTTTAATAAGAAGCTCAGTTTCCGCAATCGCCTGACCGGGCATATCGTGGCAGAAGATGTGGTGGATATGGAGACGGGCGAGATCCTGGCGGAAGCCGGAACGACCGTGACCAAGGAACTGGCTGTGACGCTGCAGAATGCCGCTGTGCCTTATGTGATCGTGCAGGGCCTGGAGCGCAACCATAAGATCCTGTCGAACCGGATGGTCGATCTGTCTGCCTATGTGGATTTTGATCCGGCTGAGGCAGGCATTCATGAGATGGTTTATTATCCGGTGCTGCGGACACTTCTGGATGAGGCCGGCGACGATCCGGCGATGTTGAAGGATCGGATTCGCCGCAATGCGAGCGAGCTGGTTCCCAAGCACATTACGAAGGAAGATATCATTGCTTCCATTAATTATAACATGCATCTGGAAGATGGCATCGGCAACGCGGATGACATCGATCATCTGGGGAACCGCCGTATCCGTGCGGTGGGCGAACTGTTGCAGAACCAGTACCGCATTGGCCTGTCCCGGATGGAGCGTGTGGTTCGTGAGCGGATGACGACGCAGGATATTGACGGGATCACGCCACAGTCGCTGATCAATATCAAGCCGGTGACCGCGGCAGTGAAGGAATTTTTCGGCAGTTCCCAGCTGTCTCAGTTCATGGATCAGAACAATCCGCTGGCGGAACTGACGCACAAGAGACGTTTGTCCGCACTGGGACCGGGCGGTCTGTCCAGAGACCGTGCCGGATTTGAGGTACGGGACGTTCATTATACACATTATGGCCGCATGTGCCCGATTGAGACCCCGGAAGGTCCGAACATCGGCCTGATCAATTCCCTGGCGACTTATGCCCGGGTGAACCAGTATGGATTTATCGAGGCGCCGTACCGCATTGTTGACAAGAGCGATCCGGCGAATCCGCGTGTGACTGACGAGGTCGTCTATCTGACGGCGGATGAAGAAGACAATTACGTAGTCGCTCAGGCGAATACGCCTCTGGATGAGAATGGCTACTTTGTGAACAACAACGTTTCCGGACGTTGCCGGGAGGAGACGTCCGAGTTTCAGAAGAGGAATATCGACCTGATGGATGTTTCTCCGAAGATGGTATTCTCGGTGGCGACATCAATGATCCCGTTCCTGCAGAACGATGACGCGAACCGTGCGCTGATGGGATCGAACATGCAGCGTCAGGCGGTTCCGCTTCTGACGACGGAGGCGCCGGTGGTTGGTACCGGTATCGAGGCGAAGGCTGCGGTGGACTCCGGTGTCTGCGTGCTGGCGCGCCATGCGGGCGTGGTTGAGCGCTCGGCATCCAATGAGATTATCATCCGCCGGGATGACAATGAGGCGCGTGAGGTATATCACCTGACCAAATTTAAGAGAAGCAACCAGTCGAACTGTTACAATCAGAAGCCGATCGTTTTCAAGCACGATCATGTAGAAGAGGGCGAAGTCATTGCGGACGGACCGTCTACCAAAAACGGCGAGATCGCTCTCGGCAAGAATCCGCTGATCGGTTTTATGACCTGGGAAGGTTACAACTATGAGGACGCGGTTCTGCTGTCTGAGCGTCTGGTAGAAGACGATGTTTATACTTCGGTACACATTGAGGAGTACGAGGCGGAAGCCAGAGATACCAAGCTGGGACCGGAGGAGATTACCCGTGATGTTCCGGGTGTCGGTGATGAGGCGCTCAAGGATCTGGATGAGCGCGGCATCATCCGCATTGGCGCGGAAGTCCGTGCCGGTGATATTCTGGTCGGCAAGGTGACTCCGAAGGGAGAGACTGAGCTGACAGCGGAAGAACGCCTGCTTCGTGCGATTTTTGGCGAGAAGGCGAGAGAGGTCCGCGACACTTCGCTGAAGGTTCCGCATGGCGCTTACGGGATCATTGTGGATGCCAAGGTGTTTACCCGTGAGAACGGCGATGAGCTGGCTCCCGGTGTGAATGAGACGGTGCGTATTTACATTGCCCAGAAGAGAAAGATTTCCGTGGGTGATAAGATGGCCGGTCGTCACGGCAACAAGGGTGTTGTTTCCCGTGTGCTGCCGGTGGAGGATATGCCGTTCCTTCCGAATGGCCGTCCGCTGGATATCGTACTGAACCCGCTGGGTGTGCCTTCGCGTATGAATATCGGTCAGGTGCTGGAGATTCATCTGAGCCTGGCGGCGAAGGTGCTTGGTTTTAATATTTTCACACCGGTGTTTGACGGAGCCAACGAGCTGGATATCATGGATACGCTGGAAGTGGCCAATGATTATGCCAACAGCGAGTGGGAAGAGTTTGAGGAGAAATATAAAGACGTTCTGAAACCGGAAGTGATGGAGTATCTGGGTGACCATCTGGAGCACAGAGAACTCTGGAAGGGTGTGCCGCTGAATCGCGACGGAAAGGTGCGTCTGCGTGACGGACGGACCGGAGAGTATTTCGACAGTCCGGTTACGATCGGACACATGCATTACCTGAAACTCCACCATCTGGTAGACGATAAAATACATGCCCGTTCCACCGGCCCATATTCACTGGTTACGCAGCAGCCACTGGGCGGCAAGGCTCAGTTCGGCGGGCAGCGTTTCGGAGAGATGGAGGTCTGGGCGCTGGAAGCATATGGCGCTGCGTATACGCTGCAGGAGATTCTGACCTTCAAGTCGGATGACGTGGTCGGCCGTGTGAAGACATATGAGGCGATTATCAAGGGAGAGAACATCCCGGAGGCTGGCATTCCGGAGTCCTTCAAGGTGCTTTTAAAGGAACTGCAGTCCCTCGGACTGGATGTCCGCGTGTTGCGTGACGATGGCACAGAGGTGGAAATCGCCGAAAATATTGATTACGGTGATACGGATTTCCGTTCGATCATCGAGGGAGACCGCCGCTACAATCAGGATGAGGATTTTGGCAGCTATGGCTACCAGAAGCAGGAGATCAAGGGCGACGAGATGGTTGACATTTCGGATGAGGAAGAAGTCGATGATTACGTTGACGATGCTGCATTGGACGAAGAGGAGGACAGCACGTTTGCGGATAAGCTGTTCGGAAACTCTTCGGAGGAAGACTAAATAGAAGGGAGTATCATTTCATGCCTGAGACAAATGAAACTTATCAGCCGTTGGTATTTGATGCCATTAAAATCGGTCTGGCTTCCCCGGAGAAGATCCTGGAGTGGTCCCATGGTGAGGTGAAGAAACCGGAGACCATCAATTACCGCACGTTGAAGCCGGAGCGTGACGGCCTGTTCTGTGAGCGGATTTTCGGACCGACGAAGGACTGGGAGTGTCACTGTGGCAAATATAAAAAGATTCGTTACAAGGGCGTCATTTGCGACCGTTGCGGTGTAGAAGTGACCAAGTCAAGCGTCCGCCGGGAACGAATCGGCCATATCCAGCTGGCGGCGCCGGTGTCGCACATCTGGTATTTTAAGGGAATTCCGAGCCGGATGGGCCTGATTCTGGATATCTCTCCGCGCGTTCTGGAAAAGGTGCTTTATTTCGCTTCTTATATTGTACTTGACGGTGGGCAGACCAGCCTCAGCTACAAGCAGGTGCTTTCGGAGAAGGAGTACCGCGAGGAGATGGAGAAGTGGGGATCGGGTGCTTTCCGTGTGGGAATGGGCGCTGAGGCGGTTCTCGAACTTCTGAAGGCGATTGATCTGGATAAGGAGTCGGAGCAGCTGAAGGGTGAACTGAAGAATGCGAGCGGACAGAAGCGCGCCCGTATCATCAAGCGGCTCGAAGTGATTGAGGCCTTCCGCACCTCCGGCAATAAGCCGGAGTGGATGATTCTGACGGTTATTCCGGTGATTCCGCCGGATATCCGCCCGATGGTTCAGCTGGATGGCGGTCGTTTCGCAACTTCGGATCTGAATGATCTGTACCGCAGAATTATCAACCGGAACAATCGTCTGGCCCGTCTGCTCGAACTGGGAGCGCCGGATATCATTGTCCGTAATGAGAAACGGATGCTACAGGAAGCGGTTGACGCGCTGATTGACAATGGCCGCCGCGGAAGACCGGTCACGGGACCGGGCAATCGTGTGCTGAAGTCCCTTTCCGATATGCTGAAAGGAAAGCAGGGGCGTTTCCGTCAGAATCTGCTGGGCAAGCGTGTTGACTATTCCGGTCGTTCGGTTATTGTGGTTGGACCAGAGTTAAAGATTTATCAGTGTGGTCTGCCGAAAGAGATGGCGATTGAACTGTTTAAGCCGTTCGTGATGAAGGAGCTGGTGCAGAACGGTACGGCTCACAACATCAAGAGCGCGAAGAAGATGGTGGAGCGTCTGCAGCCGGAGGTCTGGGATGTGCTGGAAGACGTCATCAAGGAGCATCCGGTTATGCTGAACCGTGCGCCTACTCTGCATCGTCTGGGTATTCAGGCGTTTGAACCGATCCTTGTGGAAGGAAAGGCGATCAAGCTGCATCCACTGGTCTGCACCGCGTTTAATGCGGACTTTGATGGCGATCAGATGGCGGTTCATCTGCCGTTGTCCGTGGAGGCACAGGCTGAGTGCCGGTTTATGCTGCTTTCCCCGAATAACCTGCTGAAGCCGTCGGACGGCGGACCGGTGGCGGTTCCGTCTCAGGATATGGTTCTTGGTATTTATTATCTGACCCAGGAACGGCCAGGCGCGAAGGGCGAGGGTAAGGTGTTCAAGAACGTCAATGAAGCGATCCTGGCCTATGAGAACGGCGTGGTGACCCTGCATTCGAGAGTGAAGGTTCGTGTGCGCAAAAAGATGGCGGACGGCACGGTGCAGAGCGCGACGATTGAGTCCACGGTGGGACGTTTTATTTTCAACGAGATCATTCCGCAGGATCTGGGATTTGTGGATCGGAGCATCGCAGGAAATGAATTCGTGCTGGAGATCGATTTCCATGTAGGCAAGAAGCAGCTGAAGCAGATTCTGGAGAAGGTTATCGACGTGCATGGTGCGACGCAGACTGCCGTGACACTGGATGATATCAAGGCAATCGGCTACAAGTATTCCACGAAAGCTGCCATGACGGTATCCATTTCCGACATGACGGTTCCGGAGTCAAAGCCGAGACTGATTGCGGAAGCACAGGCAACGGTAGACCGGATTTCGAAGAACTATCGCCGGGGCCTGATTACGGAGGATGAGCGTTACAAGGAAGTCATTGAAACCTGGAAGAATACGGACGATCAGCTGACACATGACCTGCTGACCGGTCTGGATAAATACAACAATATTTACATGATGGCGGATTCCGGTGCGCGTGGATCGGATAAGCAGATCAAGCAGCTGGCCGGCATGCGAGGCCTGATGGCGGATACGACCGGTCATACGATTGAACTGCCGATCAAGTCCAATTTCCGTGAAGGTCTGGATGTACTGGAATACTTTATTTCTGCACATGGGGCAAGAAAGGGGCTTTCTGATACGGCGCTTCGTACCGCGGACTCCGGATATCTGACGAGACGTCTGGTCGACGTTTCTCAGGATCTGATCATCCGTGAAGTTGACTGCTGTGAAGGACAGGATATTCCTTATATGGAGATCAAGGCCTTTTCGGACGGCAAGGAGACCATCGAGACACTGCAGGAGCGGATTACGGGACGTTATATTGCTGAGACGATCACGGATCCGGAGACGGGTGAGACCGTGATGGAGGCGAACCATATGGTGACGCCGACGAAGTCAGTGGCAGTCATGCGTGCGTTGACCCGGGCTGGCCGTGACAGCGTGAAGATCCGTACTGTTCTGACGTGTAAGTCGCATGTGGGCGTCTGTTCGAAATGTTATGGCGCGAACATGGCGACCGGACAGCCGGTGCAGGTCGGCGAGGCCGTCGGAATCATTGCAGCGCAGTCGATTGGTGAGCCGGGTACACAGCTGACGATGAGAACCTTCCATACCGGCGGCGTGGCCGGCGGCGATATCACACAGGGTCTTCCCCGTGTCGAGGAGTTGTTCGAGGCGCGTAAGCCGAAGGGTCTTGCGATCATTTCCGAGTTTGGCGGCGTGGTGCAGCTGAAGGATACGAAGAAGAAGCGCGAGATTGTGGTGACCGATACGGAGAGCGGCAATTCCAAGACCTACCTGATTCCTTATGGTTCCAGGATCAAGGTCCAGGATGAGCAGGTAATTGAGGCCGGTGACGAGCTGACGGAAGGAAGCGTCAATCCGCATGATATCCTGAAGATCAAAGGCGTGCGGGCCGTACAGGATTACATGCTGCGTGAGGTACAGCGTGTCTATCGTCTGCAGGGCGTGGAGATCAACGATAAGCATATCGAGATGATCGTTCATCAGATGATGAAGAAGGTTCGTATTGAGGAGAGCGGCGACAGCGATAAGCTGCCGGGTGTATCCATGGATGTTCTGGATTACAATGAAATGAATGAGAAGCTGATCGCCGAGGGCAAGGAGCCGGCAGTGGGCAAGCAGGTTATGCTTGGTATCACCAAGGCATCTCTGGCAACGGATTCCTTCCTGTCTGCGGCCTCCTTCCAGGAGACCACGAAGGTTCTGACGGAAGCGGCTATCTGTGGCAAGGTGGATCACCTGATCGGATTAAAGGAGAATGTCCTGATCGGTAAGCTGATTCCGGCTGGTACCGGTATGAAGCATTATCGTTCGCTCAAACTCGATACAGAACTGAACGAGGATGATGATATTTTCCTGGATGACGACGATGACGTTGTCCTTTCCGGAGACGATGAGATGCAGGAAGTCCCGGAGGTGTACGAAATCGATGATACGATGGAACCGGAGACGGAGGAAGAAGTGAGCCAGACCGAGGACGAGACTTCGGATGAAGAATAACAGAGTATTGACAGAACCGGAGCGGAGGGCGCGACGTGAGCACAAACAGAAGGTAAGACGGAGACAGCTCCGGCGCCGGACGCTCGCGTCCGCTCTTCTGCTTTTGCTCTGTCTGGTGGGGGGAATGGCGGCCGCATCTGTATGGAGGCGGTCAGAGGAGGCCGCTCTTGTACAGGAACGGCAGGAAGCGGATGAGAGTGGAACAGAATTAATCATTGATCCATGGTCGGAGACGGATCTTCCGGATATCCGGGCCATCTATGGTATTTCGGTAAATGAGACGGGATGGAGCCATTTCTTTGCGGACAATTCCTATGCAATGGCGCCGGTGGATCATTATGTGACCGCGATGCGCTGTACGCTGCAAAATCAGCCGCAGGGCATGACGGGAACCGTCACCTATCAGGTGAATCTAAGCGGAAGCGGATGGCTGGACTGGCGGGAAGACGGAACGGAGGCAGGTGCTTCGTCCGGAGACACTCCGTTAGAAGCAGTTGCAATGAAGCTGACAGGACAACTGGGGGAGCATTATGACATTCTGTACAGTGTTCTGCAGAATCAGGCCTGGACAGACTGGGTGAAGAACGGTGAGGAAGCAGGCGTCAGCGGACAGGGAATGCGCGTGGACGGAATCCGTATTTCCGTCGTCGAAAGGCAGAAAGGCAGGGAATCTTACGCGGGCAATATTGATCCGACCAGACCGATGGTTGCCCTGACCTTCGATGACGGACCGTCGGCATCGGCGACGCTGCGAATCCTGAACGCTTTGGCCGAGCAGAACGGGCGGGCGACCTTCTTCATGGTGGGACGGCAGGTGGCGAAGTATCCGGATGTGGTGCGGCAGGTGGCTGAGTCCGGAAGCGAGATTGGCAATCACACCTACGACCACGTTGCGATGACGAAAGAGGATCCGGGTGAACTGGCGAATCAGCTTGCCAGAAACAGTCAGGCCATTTCAGAGATCTGCGGTATTGCTCCGGTGCTGATGCGGCCAGTCGGAGGCGCGGAGAGCGAGGAAGGAATGAGTATGGTGGGGGCAGTTTCCATGCCCGCTGTGCTTTGGTCGGTCGATACGCTTGACTGGAAGACGAGAGACGCGCAGAGCACGATTGCTGAGGTGTTGGATAAGGTACAGGATGGAGATATCATCCTCATGCATGATCTCTATGACGCGACAGCGGAGGCTGCGGAGACCCTGATCCCGGAACTGACCAGTCAGGGCTATCAGCTGGTGACGGTCAGTGAGCTGGCTTCTTATCGGGGTGGTATGCTGCCCGGGAAAAGCTATGGGAAATTCCGGCCGACGCAATGAGAAAAAAGAAACAGATAAAGATAAGCCCCGGACAGGTGACGAAGATGGTCGTTCTGCCCGGGGCTGCTGTATTTATTCTTTGTTCGGTTCTTTTTCGCGTTTCCTTGGTTTCGCGGCTTCCCGGAGCCGGTCCATCGGGACGAGCGTGGCCAGCGCATCTGCCGTGCCCTTTACGTCAAGCGTCCCTTCCCGCAGCATCTGTGCGTTGGAGAGGTACTCCAGAAAACTGCTGACGGTATAGACATCCGGCGGAATAGAAGAGAGTTCCACCTTTGTGTTGGTGAATACCGCGACTACCCGCAGGTTTCCGGCCAGATTCAGAGAGTCCATCGCGGCACGGATCAGCCGGTACTGCTCCTGACATACACGGACCGGGCTCGGGATGGTCTTCGTCTCCCCATTGATGTGCTGCGTCCATTCGGCCGCGCCTTTTTTAGGGGTGATGGTTCCGCCGAAGCCAAGGCAGTAGACGCCGACGACGCCGCCGGGTGCGACGAGAAGGGCCATGGTTCTGGCAGTTTCACCGTTGAAGGCGATCATCCCGGGGAGAACGGTGCGCATTCCATTTCTGGAGGCAAAACGAACCAGCCGGGAGGCAAAGATCGTGATGTCATTTTTTGTGCTGTTGGTGGCCGGGCGCTGCTTCTTTACCGGCGTCTGGACGACGGTTGAGCGTTTTTTGAAGAAGCCGCCGCTGCCAAGCAGAATCTCACGCATGCTTTTGCCGGTGACGGAACGGACATAGGGAATGACCACCAGGATCAGAATGCCCAGAAGAATCACAAAGATAAATTCGGAAATCGATACGTCTTTCATCAGAAAATCTCTCCTTCTTTCAATCGCTGCAGAAGATTGGGGGCGATACATGCACCCAACATCGAGTATAACACATTCTGTTCGTTTGGTCGACAAAAAAATAAGGGGCGGCGCGTCTGGCGTCCCCCTTTTGCCTGAGATTCGTCCGAATGGAAGGCATCAGCTCCGGAGCAGAAAGACCTCCTGCATCTGGTTCCCATGCTGAGTCGTCTGGCTGTGTGTATCGAAGTAAATGTCAATGTGGTTTCCCTTGACGCCGCCGCCGCGGTCTTCCGCGATGTAGACGATTCCGTTGATCATGATTTTACTGCCAAGCGGAATCACTCTCGGGTCGACGGCAATGGTGTGGTTAGCGGTCGCCAGCGCGCCGGTGCTCGTGGTGCGGCCATAGCCTTCTGAGCAGATTCGGCACGGGCAGTAGCCGGTTGTCCGGAAATATCCGAGAGAGACCAGGTTTGTATCGGTTTGTGTTTCTGTATTCTCCTCTGTTACGGCCTCCTCTCCCACCGTGTAAGTCAGTGTGTTCTCAAAGGTCCTGCCATCTGTGCGGCCTTCGATGCGGTATACGCCGTCCTCCATGGAATTCCAGTTTACCGAGATCCGGAATCCGTGGCGACCATTGCCGATGCCCTCGGTCTCCAGATCCTCGCGATAGACGGCTGCGGTCTGTTCAAAATCATGAATCGTTTCGCCGGTTTCTTCATTCGTAACGGTCACATTTACCGGAACAGCGGTGTTGGGAGTCGATGGATCCCAGCCCCAGCCGACGATCACACCGTTCTCAATCCGGTCGAAATATCCGGTTGTCTCTGCGGCGTAGGTGCGTGTCGTGCTTCCGAGAAGGAGCAGCATCGCCAATGCAAAGGCTGCGTACCATGTTTGTTTCTTCATATTATAATCAGTCCTTTCATTCCTTCGTGCCTGAAAATCAGCACGAAACAAAAATTAAACACTCGATTCACACAAAATAAATATATGTAACAATTTTGTAACATATGAGTAACAATTCCTTATTATACTCATCTTTACGATTCTGTCAAGTCCGTATCAGGAAATTGTTGTAAAACAGTATCATTTAAAATACAGTTGCATGATGATGAAAACAGTGGTATGATCAATCTATAAAAATAAGAAATCGCAATTCCCTTTCTTCTGAGTCTGGGAGTGCGGGGTACTCTGGAGAGTCTCCAAAGATGGAGCGCCGAAGGTGTAAGGCTGGCCGAATGCAGGTCGGTCGCCGATCTCTCAGGCAAAAGGACAGGGCATGCAGGATAATGGCAATAGCGGTCAGTCTGTTTGTATGCAGATATCCGCCATCTTCAGAGAGCCGAAGCAGAGCGGCTCTTATTTTTTGCGTTCAAATCAACATTATGTAAAGGAGTGAGAAAATGAGTGTGAGCGAACTACAGAACAGCGCAGTGATGTGGGTGGCCTGTGGAATACCGGTTGCCCTGGTGCTGGCTCAGGCAATCATCTTTGCGCGGAAGGCGTATCAGGCAGGCCCGAAGCTGGGAGTGACAGAAAAGCAGATGAAGGATGGAATGCGCAGCAGCGCAATTACCTCTCTGGGTCCTTCGGTCGTCATTCTCAGTGGCATGTTGTCGTTGCTGGTGACGATGGGAGGGCCGGTGGCGTGGATGCGACTTTCCATGATCGGTTCCGTCATGTTTGAGTCTCTGGCGGCCGGATTTGGGACCTCGGCTGTCGGGGTTGAACTGGGAAGCGCAGAAATGAATGATCTGGCCTATACGATGGGACTCTGGACCATGATTGTATGTTCCATCGGCTGGGTAATTTTTGCAACGCTGACTGCGGACAAGATGGAAAAGATACAGAAGAAGGTAACTGGCAGTAACCCGGTTATGCTGACGGCACTTTCCAGTGCGGCGATCATCGGCGCTTTTTCGGCTTTCTGTGCGCAGAACATTGTAAAGGTAAACAAAAATACAATCGCTGTGATTCTGGGCGGTTTCATCATGTTCGTGATGATGAAGATCTGCGAGAAAACGAAGGTGAAATGGCTGCGTGACTGGGCCCTGACATTTGCGATTCTGGGAAGCATGATTATTACCGCTCTGCTTCCGGTATAGTGGCATTATGAACAGGAGGAAAAGATATGGATCAGGAGAAAAATTATTTTGAAGGCGTGTATATGCCGCAGATGAACCGAATCGGAAAAATTACAGGATTTCTGGGCGTGATTCTGTGTTTTTGCCCGGCGGTAGCCCTGGCTCTGGTCTATGGCCTGCTGCCGCAGCCGGCTGCGTTGCTGACTGCCTTCATAGCCGGGACGGTTTCCTTTGGCGCGTTGTGGTTTGTGGAACCGATTTCCTATTATCCGGTTCTGGGAACGGTGGGAACCTATATGGCTTTTTTGTCCGGCAATATTTCCAACATGCGTGTCCCCTGTGCCAGCGTGGCGCAGGCGGCGGCTGAGGTGGAACCGGGCAGTGAACAGGCTTCCGTGATCGCAACGCTGGGAATGGCAGTGTCCATCGTGATTAATATTTCGGTTCTGACGATCGGCGTGATTCTGGGCAGCTCGGTTCTTTCCATGCTGCCGGCGACCGTTACGAACGCGTTGAGTTATCTGCTCCCGTCGCTCTTCGGGGCGTTGCTGGTGCAGTTCGCGATGAAGAAAGTAAAGCTGGGCGTACTTGCGCTTGCATTTGGAATTCTGATTTATCTGGCGATCAATGGCGGACTGTTTGCCTGGTTGCCGGGGGCAAGTAATTATCTTCCGACACTGGGGTGTATTTTCTTCAGTGTTGCAGTCGCCATGCTGACAGTAGAAAAAGGGAAAGAGGAGGAAAAGGCATGAATCATCCGTTATTACAGGAAGCATTGGATATGAATGAGGAACTGGTGGCAAACCGCCGGGCATTGCATCAGATTCCGGAGCTGGGGACATCCCTCCCGGCCACCGTGGCGTTTGTCACAGGAAAACTGAAAGAGATGGGAATCGAATATCAGGTATATGAGGACTGTTCCTGCGTTGTGGCAACCATCGGTCAGGGCGGTAAGTGTTTTATGCTGCGCAGCGATATGGACGCATTGCCGGTGGAAGAAGAAACCGGCCTTCCGTTCGCTTCTCAGAATGGCTGTATGCACGCCTGTGGGCATGATCTGCATGCGACGATCCTGCTGGGGGCGGCCAGGCTGTTAAAGGGGCATGAGAGCGAACTTAAGGGGACAGTAAAACTGTTCTTCCAGTCCGGTGAAGAGATATTTGCCGGTTCGAAGGCTGCGATTGAAGAAGGGCTTCTGGAAAATCCGAAGGTGGATGCGGCGTTTGCCATGCATGTGGGCGGCGCCCAGAAGTATGGCACCCTGGTTTATGGAACCTATACAATGTCGTCTGTCTATGGTTTCCGTATTCAGCTGACCGGAAAGGGGACGCACGGTTCCATGCCGGAGCTGGGGGTGGATCCGATCAATACCGGCGTCCATGTTTATCTGGCGCTGCAGGAGCTTCTTGCCAGAGAGGTTTCCGCTCAGGAGGAAGCAACATTGACGATCGGGCATTTTGAGGCAGGAAAAGCGAACAATGTCATCCCGAATACGGCGGTTCTGGAGGGAACGCTGCGTACCTTCAAGGCGGAACTGCGGGAGTTCCTGATCCGGCGTATTCACGAGGTTGTGGAGGGCGTGTGCAAGACTTATCGCACGGAATTTGAGATTGAAGTTCTGAGTGATGTTCCGGCTACTGTCTGTGATGACGCCTGTACGCAGGAATGCCTGGAAAGCGTTCATGAGGTGGACAGTGAGATGGAGACGCTTCATGCCTTCCATACAATGGGATCGGAGGATTTTGCTTTTATCAGCGAACGCGTTCCTGCCACCTTCTTTTTTGTGGGAGCGGGTGTAGAGGACGAGTCCCTGTGGTGCGGTCAGCACAATCCTCATATCCTGTTCCATGAGGGTGTGCTTGCGAGAGGAGCAGCGATTTACGCGAAGACAGCCATGGACTGGTTGAATAAGCACGCCTGATTTCGGTCAGAGTAGGCTGAGTCTGAATTTCGTATGCTGCGATCCGGGGGGTGCTGCCTGGAAAGATGAAAAAAGGAGTCAGAGACGGCTCCTTTTTTCTGTGTAATCGGGAATCCTGTTGTTGTCGAAAAAAATGAAAAACCCTCTTGACAAACGAAGATAAGTAAAGTATATTAGTCACAGATGTTAGCACTCCCAATCATCGAGTGCTAACAAGGATGGAAAGGAGGACATCGCATGGAACTGGATGACAGGAAGGTTACGATATTGAAAGCGATTATCAAGACCTATCTCGAGACGGGTGAGCCGGTCGGTTCCAGGACGATCTCCAAGTACACGGATCTGAAGCTCAGTTCGGCGACCATTCGCAACGAGATGTCTGATCTGGAAGAGATGGGTTATATCATACAGCCGCATACCTCCGCAGGTCGCATCCCGTCAGACAAGGGATATCGTTTCTACGTGGATCAGATCATGCAGGAAAAGGAACACGAGGTCACGGAGATCAAAGAGGTGATGATCCAGCGGGTTGACCGGGTCGAACTGGTCTTAAAGAAGATGGCTCAGATGCTTGCGGCGAATACGAATTACGCGGCGATGATCAGCGGCCCTCAGTATCATCTGAACAAGCTGAAGTTTATCCAGCTGTCACAGATGGACGAACATAAGCTGCTGGTCGTTGTGGTGGTAGAAGGTAATCTGATCAAGAATGCCGTGGTAGACGTCCAGGAGGAGATCTCCAGGGAAGATCTTCTGAATCTGAATATTCAGCTGAACAGCGCGCTGAACGGCCTGACGATCGAGGAGATCAATCTCGATGTGATCAGCCGCCTGAAAGAACAGGTTGGACGCTTCAGCCTGCTGATCGACCTGGTGCTCAATGAAGTGGCGACCGCGATTCGCATGGATGATGATACGAGGATATATACAAGCGGAGCGACGAATATTTTCCGTTATCCGGAGTTGTCAGACGGAGAGAAGGCGAGTCAGCTGATCAATACGCTGGAGCAGAAGGATAAGCTGATGGATCTGATCGATGAGATCAATGAGTCGGAGAGCGAGCATGACATTCAGGTCTATATCGGAGATGAGACACCGGTGCAGTCCATGAAGGATTGCAGCGTCGTGACGGCCAATTATGATTTCGGGGAAGGCATCCGTGGGACGATCGGGATCATTGGTCCGAAGCGGATGGATTATGAGAAGGTGCTGGGCACCCTCAGAAACCTGATGAAGCAGATTGACGCCACCTTTAAGAACGAGACAGAAGGGTGATAAGATATGAGCGAAGAGAACAGGGAAGAGAAGAAGACAGGTCCATGCGATCAGGAGCCGGAGACGGCGGAGACGACGGAGCAGACTGCGGGAACGGAGGAAGCTTCGGAGGAAAGCGCGGCAGACGCGGAGCCGGAGAAGGAGCCTGTGGGGAAGAAGGATCCGAAGGATGCCCAGATTGAAGAACTGCAGGATCGCCTGCGACGTCAGATGGCCGAGTTTGATAACTTCCGCAAGCGAACGGAGAAAGAGAAAGCCTCGATGTATGAGATTGGCGCCAGGGATATCATTGAGAAGATTCTGCCGGTTCTTGACAATTTCGAGCGGGGGCTGGCGGCTGTGCCGGAGGACGAGAAGGGGTCATCCTTTGCTGAAGGCATTGAGAAGATTTACAGGCAGTTTGTGAAGACACTGGAGGATGCCGGTGTGGAAGCGATCGAAGCGGTAGGGCAGACCTTTGACCCGAATCTGCATAACGCCGTGATGCATATCGACGATGAGCAGTACGGGGAGAACGAGGTTTCGCAAGAGCTTCAGAAGGGTTACCGGTATCGCGGAACCGTCGTGCGGCACAGCATGGTGCAGGTAGCGAACTGACCGGAAGTGACAGGCAACAGGGTATCATTCAGAATAAATACTTTTTTATGAGGAGGAAAACATCATGAGCAAGATTATTGGTATTGACCTTGGTACAACAAACAGCTGTGTGGCTGTGATGGAAGGCGGAAAGCCGGTTGTGATTCCGAACCAGGAAGGTTCGCGGACCACGCCGTCGATTGTCGCGTTTTCAAAGACCGGTGAGAGACTGGTCGGTGAGCCGGCAAAGCGTCAGGCGGTGACGAACGCAGACCGGACGATCGCTTCGATTAAGAGACATATGGGTACGGACTACAAGGTATCCATCGACGGCAAGAGCTATACTCCGCAGGAGATTTCGGCGATGATCCTTCAGAAGCTGAAGGCAGACGCAGAGGCTTATCTGGGCGAGAAGGTGACGGAGGCCGTCATCACGGTTCCGGCTTATTTCAATGACGCACAGCGTCAGGCAACGAAGGACGCAGGCAAGATTGCCGGTCTGGATGTGAAGCGAATCATCAATGAGCCGACGGCGGCGGCGCTGGCCTATGGCCTTGATAATGAGAAAGAGCAGAAAATCATGGTTTACGATCTGGGCGGCGGTACATTTGATGTTTCGCTGATCGAGATCGGTGACGGCGTCATCGAAGTGCTTTCCACGAACGGCGACACGCATCTGGGCGGCGATGACTATGACAACCGCATCAGCCAGTGGATGGTCGATGAGTTTAAGAAGGCAGAGGGCGTCGATCTGTCTGCGGATAAGATGGCGATGCAGCGTCTGAAGGAAGCGTCTGAGAAGGCGAAGAAGGAGCTTTCTACTGCGACGACCACCAATATCAACCTTCCGTTTATCACGGCGACGCAGGATGGACCGAAGCATCTGGATATGAACCTGACAAGGGCGAAGTTTGACGAACTGACCCGTGACCTGACCGAGCGTACGGCGGTGCCGGTACAGAATGCGCTGCGTGACGGTGGTGTGACGACGAGCGAACTGAGCAAGGTTCTGCTGGTTGGTGGTTCGACCCGTATGCTGTCCGCACAGGATAAGGTAAAGCAGCTGACCGGCAAGGAGCCAAGCAAGACGCTGAACCCGGATGAGTGCGTGGCAATTGGTGCGGCCATTCAGGGCAGCAAGCTGGCGGGCGACGCCGGCGCCGGTGATATCCTTCTGCTGGATGTCACGCCGCTTTCTCTGTCGATCGAGACGATGGGCGGGATTGCGACTCGTCTGATCGAGAGAAATACGACAATCCCGACGAAGAAGAGCCAGATTTTTTCGACCGCGGCGGACAATCAGACCGCAGTGGATATCCATGTGGTGCAGGGTGAGCGTGAATTTGCACGCGACAACAAGACCCTCGGCCAGTTCCGTCTGGATGGGATTCCGCCGGCAAGAAGAGGCGTTCCGCAGATCGAGGTTACCTTTGATATCGATGCGAACGGCATCGTGAATGTATCTGCCAAGGATCTGGGAACCGGCAAGGAGCAGCATATTACGATCACCTCCGGTTCGAACATGTCCGAGGCGGATATCGATAAGGCAGTGAGAGAGGCTGCTGAGTTCGAGGCGCAGGATAAGAAGAAGAAGGAAGCGATTGACGCCAGAAACGATGCGGATTCGATGGTATTCCAGACCGAGAAGGCGCTGGAAGAGGTCGGAGACAAGATCAGTGCTTCTGACAAGTCGGCCGTAGAGGCAGATCTGGCATCGCTGAAAGAGGCGATTAACCGTGCGCCGATCGATCAGATGACAGATGCACAGGTAGAGGATATCAAGGCTGGCCGCGAGAAACTGATGAAGAGTGCACAGGCGCTGTTTGCGAAGGTCTATGAGCAGGCACAGCAGGCTCAGGGCGCACAGGGTGCGGGACCGGATATGAGCGGCTTCACCGGCGGCAATGCAGGTGGCAGCACAGGCGGTGCATCGGCGGATGACGATGTGATTGACGGTGATTTTAAGGAAGTTTAAAACCGATCTGGCATGGATGGTTCAGGACTGCGGTTTTCGTAGTCCTGAACTGTCATGCCGGGGCGGCAGTATTACGATAGAAGGGCTGGGACCAGGTTATGGCAGAGAGCAAGAGAGATTATTATGAAGTCTTAGGCGTTCCGAAGGACGCGGATGATGCTGCGCTGAAGAAGGCATACCGCGTCCTGGCGAAGAAGTATCATCCGGATGCAAATCCCGGGGATGCGGAGGCAGAACGCAAATTCAAAGAAGCGTCCGAGGCATACAGCGTCCTGAGTGATCCGGATAAGAGGCGGCAGTATGACCAGTTCGGTCATGCAGCGTTTGACGGCGGAGCAGGTGGCGGTTTCGGCGGTTTCGATTTTAACAGCGCGGATATGGGTGACATATTCGGCGATATTTTTGGTGATTTCTTTGGCGGCGGCAGGAGCCGGAGCAGCCAGTATAACGGGCCGCAGCGGGGCGCCAATGTGCGTTCTACGGTGCGGGTGACGTTCGAGGAGGCGGTATTTGGCTGCGAGAAAGAAGTCACAGTCAATTTCAAGGAAGAGTGTGAGACCTGTCATGGTACCGGTGCGAAGCCGGGAACCTCGCCGGAGACCTGCCCGAAGTGTAAGGGCAAGGGCAAGATCACCTATGTCCAGCAGTCTCTGTTCGGACAGATGCAGAGCGTAGGAACCTGTCCGGACTGCCAGGGTAAAGGTAAGATAATCCGTGAGAAGTGTTCCGGTTGTTACGGCACCGGCTATGTGACGAAACGCAAGACATTCAAGGTGTCGATTCCCGCGGGAGTGGACAACGGCATGAGTGTGCGCTGTGCGGGCGGCGGTGAGCCAGGCGTGAACGGCGGTGAGCGGGGTGATCTGCTGGTCGAGATTGTGGTCTCTCAGCATCCGGTTTTCAAACGGCAGGATACCAGCATTTACTCGACCGTGCCGATTTCCTTTGCGACAGCGGCGCTTGGCGGCCCGGTCCGGATCCGGACTGTGGACGGCGATGTGGAGTATGAGGTGAAGGCGGGTACGCAGACCGACACGAAGGTTCGGCTGAAGGGCAAGGGCGTTCCGTCTCTGCGTGCGCGCAATGTCCGCGGCGATCATTATGTGACACTGGTGGTGCAGGTGCCGGAGCGGATGAATGAGGCGCAGAAGGAAGCGTTGCGCAATTTTGATGCGGCCATGAAGGGCGAGACAGCGGAAAGCGGCGAGAAACACAAAAAACGTGGACGTAGTATCTTCAAGTAAAAATGAATTTTGTGGAAATAAAAGAAGGAACCGGTCATATGGCGAAAGCATGGGCCGGTTCTTTTCTATAAAACGTTTCGACAGGCGAAATCTGTGGTTTTTTGGACAATCTGAGAATATCATCCGTTGTCTCAAATAAAAAACATAACGATAAATAATTAACAATTGTGTATATTGACGAATTATGCTATACTGAACAGGATAGCAGAATTGAGGATGTTCTGCTAAAGAAATGTATAGAAAGAGGGTAAAGGCAAATGGGATTGGCTACATTTAAAGGCGGCGTTCATCCCTACGAAGGGAAAGAATTGTCAGAGAACAAGCCAGTACAAACCCTGTTGCCGAAAGGGGACCTGGTATTTCCGGTGTCTCAGCATATCGGCGCGCCGGCGGTTCCGCTGGTGAAGAAGGGTGACACAGTTCTGGCTGGCCAGAAGATCGCAGAAGCCGGCGGCTTTGTCTCTTCGCCTGTCATCTGTTCCGTATCGGGCAAGGTAAAGGCGATCGAGCCGAGACGGGTGGCGAGCGGAGCGATGGTGAATTCCATTATCGTGGAGAACGATGGGGAATACACGCTGGCGGAAGGCATCGGCGCCGACCGGGATCCATCCACGCTCTCCAAACAGGAGATCCGTGACATTGTCAAGGAGGCCGGCATTGTCGGACTGGGAGGCGCGGGATTCCCAACACATGTCAAGCTGACGCCGAAGGATGAGAGCAAGATCGATTACATCATCGTCAATGGCGCAGAGTGCGAACCATATCTGACTTCGGATTACCGGCTGATGCTGGAAGAACCGGAGAAGATCATCGGTGGCCTGAAGGTGATCCTTCAGTTGTTTGACAATGCGAAAGGCGTAATCGGCATTGAGAACAATAAGCCGGAAGCAATCAAAAAGATGGAAGAGCTGGTGAAGGATGAGCCTCGCATTGAGGTGTGTACGCTGCTGACGAAGTATCCGCAGGGCGGTGAGCGTTCGCTGATTTATGCGGTGACCGGCAGACGGCTGAATTCCTCGTTGCTTCCCGCGGATGTGGGCGTGATCGTGGACAATGTCGATACGGTAGACGCGATTTATATGGCGGTGTGCAAGAGTACGCCTCTGATGCGCCGCGTTGTGACTGTGACCGGTGATGCTGTGGCCGAGCCGCAGAACTTCCATGTGAAGATCGGCACAAATTTCCAGGAGCTGGTTGAGGCAGCCGGCGGATTCAAGACCGAACCGGAGAAGTGCCTGGCAGGCGGCCCGATGATGGGCATGTCGCTGTTCACACTGGATATCCCGGTAACCAAGACGAACTCTGCTCTGACCTGCTTTTCGAAGGACGCGGTGGCGGCCAGCATGGAGACTCCGTGTATCTGCTGCGGCAAGTGCGTGAGCGTCTGCCCAAGCCATATTGTCCCGGTGATGATGATGGATGCGGCTCTGAAGAACGACTGTGAGAAGTTTGAGAAGCTCAACGGTATGGAGTGCGTCGAGTGCGGAAGCTGCAGCTTTATCTGCCCGGCGAAACGTCCTCTGACGCAGGCGTTCAAGGAAATGAGAAAAACGGTTGCGGCAAACCGTAGAAAGAAGAAAGCATAGGAGGGGAGAAAACATGGAAAATCTGTTCAAGGTATCATCGTCCCCGCATGTGCGCAGCAACGATTCCACCCAGGAAATCATGATGGATGTGGCGATCGCCATGCTGCCTGCTACGGTGTTTGGCGTATATCAGTTCGGCGTGCGTGCGCTGCTGGTGCTGATTGTCACGGTTGCGGCATGTGTCCTGAGCGAATATGTATATGAGAAGGCGATGAAGAAGCCCATCACCATCTGCGATTTTTCCGCGGTCGTGACCGGCATGATTCTGGGCCTGAATATGCCCGCGAGCATTCCGCTGTGGATGCCGATTCTGGGCGGTATCTTTGCGATTATTATTGTGAAGCAGCTGTATGGCGGACTGGGCCAGAACTTCATGAACCCGGCGCTGGCGGCACGTTGCTTCCTGCTGATTTCGTTCGCCGGCCCAATGTCCGCGTTTACGCTGGATGGCTGGAGCGGCGCGACGCCTCTGGCGGCCATGAGAAACGGTGCGACCATGGATCTGGCGGCGCTGTTTGTCGGTAAGATTCCCGGCACCATCGGTGAGGTTTCTGTGATCGCTTTGCTGATTGGCGCGGCTTACATGGTTTACAAGAAGGTCATCACCCTCCGGATTCCGGTTACATACATTGTGACGGTAGCGGTATTTGTATTCCTGTTCGGCGGGATGGATCCTTACTATACGGCCTGCCAGGTGTGCTCCGGCGGTCTGATCTTCGGCGCCTTCTTCATGGCGACCGATTATGTGACCAGCCCGATCACCCCTGCCGGACAGATCGTATTCGGTATCCTGATGGGACTGATCACCGGCGTGTTCCGTCTGTGGGGAGCTTCCGCAGAGGGCGTATCTTATGCGATTATCCTGAGCAACCTGTTTGTCCCGTTGATTGAGCGTGTGACGCTTCCGGCCGCATTCGGCAGAGAAGGCGAGTCGGGCATCAGCAAGCTCCTTGGCGGAAAGGGGGCGAAATAATCATGAATAAAGGAATTTTAAGGGATGCAGGGATTCTGTTTGTGATTACACTGGTAGCCGGTTTTCTGCTTGGCGCCGTCCATGAAGTGACAGCGGCTCCGATCGCAGCGGCGCGTATGGCGGCGGCGATTGCGACGTACCAGGAAGTATTTCCGGAGGCGGCGAATTTTGCGCAGTCGGATGAGCTGACAGCGCAGATCGCGGCCAGCGCAGATGAGATTTCCGCCCAGGGCTTCGGCAATGTCTCTGTGGATGACATCATGATCGCGGAGGATGCTTCCGGTAATGCGATCGGTTATCTCGTGAGCGCAACATCCAATGACGGTTATGGCGGTGCGGTTCAGGTTTCTGTAGGTATTTCTGCAGATGAGACACTGACCGGTATCGGTTTCCTGACCCTGAATGAGACAGCCGGTCTCGGTATGAACGCCGATCAGCCGACCTACAAGAATCAGTGGATTGGCAAGCCTTTGGGTGTCTATTCGGTGACCAAGACCACACCGGCCTCCGACCTGGAGATCGCGGCGATCAGCGGTGCCACCTTCACATCCAACGCATCAACGAATGCAGTCAATGCGGCAGTATACTTTGTCCAGAACTGCATGAATCAGTAGGAGGTGGGACGATGAACAAATATAGTGAGCGAATTTATAATGGTCTCTGGAAAGAGAATCCGATTTTTGTCCAGATGATCGGTCTTTGTCCGACTCTGGCTGTTACGACGTCTGCGATCAATGGTATCGGTATGGGTCTTTCCTCTACCGTCGTGCTTGTCGCCGCGAATATTATCATTGCGGCACTGCGTCACATCATACCGGATCGTGTCCGTCTCCCAGCAGAGATTGTAGTCGTTGCCTCCATGGTTACGATTGTTGATATGCTGATGGAAGGTTTCCTTCCGTCCCTGTATGACGCACTTGGCGTGTACGTTCCGCTGATCGTCGTGAACTGTATCATCCTTGGCCGTGCAGAGGCGTTCGCCATGAAGAATGGCGTCGTAGAGTCTGCCTGTGACGGTATCGGCATGGGTCTTGGTTTTACTTTTGCCCTGTTCCTGCTGGGCGGCTTCCGTGAGCTGCTGGGCGCGGGAAGCATTTTCGGTATTACTCTCAGCGAGGCTTATACGCCGGCTACGATCTTTATCCTGGCGCCGGGTGCATTCTTCGTCCTGGCCATGCTGACTGCTCTTCAGAATTATCTGAAGGCGCCGAAAGTGAAGAAGACCGTTGAGGCCGCAGAACCTGCAGCGGCTGTAGAAGCAGAAGGGGAGGGCAAGTAAATGAAAGAATTATTGGTAATTGCCATCAGCTCGATGCTGGTGAGCAATGTAGTACTGAGCCAGTTCCTCGGAATCTGTTCCTTTGTCGGTGTGTCAAGAAAGGTCGAGACAGCAGCCGGCATGGGCGGCGCGGTTATTTTCGTTATCTTTATCGCGTCCGTCGTGGCGAACCTGTTTTATCAGTTTATTCTGAGCCCGTTGGGACTGGATTATCTGAAGACCATTGTCTTCATCCTGGTAATCGCGGCTCTGGTGCAGATCGTGGAGATGTTCCTGCACAAGTGCATGGAATCTCTTTACAATGCACTGGGCGTGTTCCTGCCGCTGATTACGACGAACTGCGCAGTACTTGGTGTCGCGCTGAATAACGTATCGTACGGTTACAATTTCATTGAGAGCGTAACGAACGGTGTGGCGACGGCGTTTGGCTATACGATTGCGATTGTCCTTCTGGCGAGCATCCGTGAACGTCTGGAAGGAAACGACATTCCGCAGAGCTTTCAGGGTTCCGCGATCGTGCTGGTTACTTCGGGGTTGATGGCGATTGCATTTTTCGGATTTTCCGGATTACTGTAGAAGGAGGAGACGAAGATGGATATGATGGCAATTGTGATTGTGGCAGTCGTCGTTGCGGGAGCCGGTATCGTGGTCGGTATCGGTCTGGGACTGTTCGGTGAGAAATTTAAAGTAGAAGTAGATGAGAAAGAAGCGGCTGTCCGTGAAGTGCTTCCGGGCAACAACTGCGGTGGCTGCGGATATGCGGGCTGCGATGCGGTGGCGAAGGCGATCTGCCAGGGCCAGGCTCCGGCGAATGCCTGCCCGGTTGGCGGCTCAGCGGTAGCCGAGAAGATCGGTGAGATCCTTGGTGTATCGGTGGAGGAAGGCGACAAGAAAGTAGCTTTCGTACGCTGTAAGGGCAATTGTGACAATGTGAAGACGCTCTATGAGTATCATGGCATTGAGGACTGCATCAAGGCGAGTGTGGTTCCTGGCGGCGGCGGCAAGGCCTGCTCCTATGGCTGTACTGGTCTCGGTTCCTGCGTGAAGGTCTGTGATTTTGGCGCCATTTCGGTCGTCAACGGTGTGGCTGTTGTCGATAAGGAGAAGTGCATGGCCTGTGGCAAGTGCGTGGCTATCTGCCCGAAGGGTCTGATTACGCTTGTTCCGTACAAGGCGAAGCATCTGGTGCAGTGCTCGTCTCACGACAAGGGCAAGGACGTCAAGGCGGCCTGTTCTGCGGGATGTATCGGATGTACGCTGTGTACGAAGCAGTGTCCGTTTGATGCCATTCACATGGAGAACAATCTGGCTGTTATCGACTACGACAAGTGCAAGAATTGTGGCAAGTGCGCAGGCAAATGTCCGGCGAAGGTTATTATCTGAGACACATGACAGACAGAATCTGGGCGTGGGAGCGAAAGTTCCCACGCTTTTTTCGACTTTTTATCTTGTCGTATTGTGTGGAACGTGGTATGATGAGGGCAACAATTGAACATGAACGATTTTTCCAAAGAGGTTGCATCGATTAAGAGTATCCTGCAAGGGCGCACGGAGAAAGGATGAGATGCCGAAGTGGGGGACGGATGGTCCCGTTTTCTGCTGGGGGCACGTTTAAGAGACGTGTCACTGTCTTTACATCTGTAAAGGAGAGCTTTGGAGGAGAGTGTTTTCTCTTCCTCCGCTTGCTTAAATCCGGGGGAGTTTTTTATGTCAGTCAAATGAATTTGTCGGAGGAGGACAAGATATGGAAGAGAAGAAAAGAAGACTGAAAATGCCGCATGCGTATGTCATCATTTTTCTGATGACGGTGATTACCGCGGTTCTGGCGAATGTGGTACCGGCCGGTGTCTATGACCGGGTGGAGGACGCGTCGGGGAATGTGGTCGTTGTTGCGGACAGCTTCCACGAAGTGGAACACATCGGTTGCAGTGTCTGGGATATGTTCATGGCTGTGGAACAGGGTTTTTCGAGCTCGGCGAATATTATTTTCTTTATCATGTTTGCGTATTCGTTTGTATATATTCTGATCAAGAATGGGACATTCGATGCGTTGGTCGGATTTGTACTGCAGACGATTGGTGACCGTGTGGAGTTCATTATCCCGGTCTGTATGCTGCTGTTTGGTATTCTGGGATCGACGATGGGAATGTTTGAGGAGACCTACGGTCTGATTCCGGTCTTTATTTCCATTGCGGCGCTGATCGGATACGACGCCATGGTCGGCGGCAGCATCATTTATATTGGCGTGGCGGTCGGCTTTGCGGCAGCGACGATCAATCCGTTTACGGTCGGTATTGCGCAACAGGTGGCCGGCGTACAGATGTTTTCCGGCCTGGGATACCGCATTTTCTGCTTTGTGATTTTTATGGGAATCGCGATTGGCTATGTGTGGCATTATGCCCGCGCGGTCAAGAAGGATCCGAAGAAATCCTATCTTTACGGGTATGAAATTGAGAAAATGGAAGTGACTGTAACCCGCGAGGAACTGATGACGATGAAGATGACGGCGACGCACAAGCTGAGCTGTCTGATCTTTGTGGCGACCATTGCCATTCTTTTGATTGGGACGTTGAAATACGGCTGGTATATCGATGAGATTGCGACGCTGTTTATCGTGATGATGATTCTGGCCGGTCTTGTTTCACGATTTACGGCGAGCCAGATCTGTGAATATTTTATTGAGGCCAGTAAGGAGATGATGTATGGCGCGCTCCTGGTGGGACTCAGTCACAGCATTCCGATTATCATGGAGAATGCGAGTATCATTGATACGGTAGTTCACTGGCTGGCGATGCTTCTGCAGAATTTCTCCGGTCTGACGAGCGGCATTGGAATGCTGTTTGTGCAGAACATTATCAATTTCTTCATTCCCAGCGGCGGCGGTCAGGCGCTGGTGACGATCCCGATTCTGGTGCCAGCCGGAGAGCTGGTAGGGATTTCGAAGCAGATTTCCGTTCTGGCGTATCAGTTCGGCGATGGATTTTCCAATATTTTCTGGCCGACCAGCGTCTTTATGATGTGCGGCATCATGCGGATGCCGATCGACCGCTGGTATCGTTTTGTGACGCCGCTGTTCGCACTGCTTTTCGTGGCGCAGATTGTGTTGCTGGGAGGTGCATTTGTCATTGGATATTAAAGAGAAAAAACGGAGACTCTATGAGGAGGAGGACCGGCTGGCGGCGGAGATTGAGGCCATCGGTGAGTATGTGTTTGAACACGCAGAGCTGGGAAATCAGGAATTTGCTTCCAGCCGCTTTCTTGCGGAGAAGCTTGCGGAACATGGTTTTGCGGTGACGTATCCGTATCTGGGAATGCCGACGGCGTTTCGGGCGGAGTTTGCCTGTGGGGGCGGTGCGGGAAAGACGATTGCGTTTCTGCCGGAATACGATGCGTTGCCGGGATACGGTCCCGGCAAGGATCAGGTTGCGCATGCCTGTGGACATAACTGGATTGCGGGCTGTACGCTGGGCGCGGCAATCGCGCTTTCTAAGATGGCAGATGATCTTAAGGGACGCATTGTGGTGATCGGGACGCCGGCGGAGGAGACAGTGGGTGGAAAATGTGATCTGGTTGCACGCGGCGCCTTTGATGATGTTGACGCGGCCATCCAGATGCACCTGGGTGCGGAGAACAATATCAACGTGGTCACGCTGGCGATGGATTCTCTGGAATTCAATTTTAGCGGTGTGGCGAGTCACGCCGCGGCTTATCCGGAACAGGGCGTCAATGCCCTCGATGCAGTGCAGCTGATGTTTGCGGGGGTGAACGCACTCAGACAGCACATGAAAAGCGATGCCCGTGTGGCGGGAATTGTGACGAAAGGCGGCGCGGCCTGCAATATTGTCCCGGATCAGGCGGCCTGTCAGTTCTATATCCGGGCCAGACACCGTGAGTATCTGGAGACTCTGACGGAGAAGATCATCAACTGTGCGCGTGGGGCGGCGCTCATGACCGGCGCCAGGATGGAATATCGCAGTTTCGAGAATTCTTATGATGATCTGGTTTACGATGAGACGCTTCGCAGCCTTCTTCGGAGCAACCTGGAAGAACTGGGCGTACGGGACTTCGTTCCGGATGACCAGGAAGCTTCCGGCAGCAGTGACATTGGCAATGTCTCTCATGTCTGCCCGACGGTTTACTGTGAGATTGATACGGGCGCCCGGCCAAAGGTTTATGCGCACAACGAGGATTTTCTTGGCTGGGTACACGGGAAAAATGCCCGGAGAACGCTGCATCTGGCTGCCAAAGCCATGGCTGCTACAGCGCTTGAAGCAGGATTATCGTAGTTTTGTTTTTTGTCTGCCTGGTATGGGGATTTACAGGGGGCGGTTCCGGTTTCTGCCGGAACCGCCCCCTGCGGCTGTGTGCCGGGCATGGCGCAGTTCTAGCTGGTGAAAGTCCAGTCATGGATAACTT
>JAJQCD010000035.1 GCA_021202925.1 Clostridiales bacterium
TACCTTATTATTCATCACAATGCCGTTTGCCGCATACATATGATGAGTCAGGTTCAGATAATCGCAAACCTCCTGGAAGCTTGCGGAAAGCATGGACGGAACCGGATTCTCAATCGCGTCGCACACGCCCTGACTCAGCGCTGTATATGCCTCGGAGAATGCCACAGATGTTGCGTTCGTTCCCCAGGCGTTTGCCATCGCAACCCACATGGTTGTGCTCGGAACACGGAATTTCATATTCTTCATATCCTCCGGAACCGTAATCGGAGCCACGGACATGATTTCTCTTGCCCCATAATAACCGCCCATATTGTCAAGCGCCTTCATGCCAGCCGCCGCGCAGCCGTCGGAAAGCTCCTGTCCAAGATCAGACCAGGCAAACTCTCTGATCTCATCTGCGTTCTCAAAGAAATACGGAGTCACAAGAATCGAGTAATCTGCGTAATAGTCCTCCATCTTCGCCGGATCGACATAATCCATCAGAGAAGCGCCATTGTAAATCTGATCACAGATCTCATCGTCATCTCCCAGCTGTGAATCCGGGTAGCATTCGATGACCAGCTTTCCGCCGGACTCCTCTGTCACCTCGTCACAAAATCTCTGAATGCATTCCGCGGTTGCCGTTCCCGACGGAACCGTATGGGCAAATTTCAGCGTAACCGTTGCTGATGAGGAATTCCCCGCCGCAGAACCGGAACTGCTGCTCCCGGAGCTGCTGCTTCCACATCCGGCCACTCCCAGTACAACTGCCAACGCCGCCAGACCAATGATACGTTTTTTCATTTTCTAATACCCTCCTTCTTTGTCCCCTGCCTACAATGATTCATCGAAGCACTCAGACATATCCCGAAATACCTTCTGATACATCCGATATCCTTCCTCATAGATTTCTTTTCTCTCCGGATTCGGTTCGATCCTCTTCTTCACTGTCACCATGCTTTCTACCGCAGCGTCCAGATCCTCAAAAATACCGACTGCCTTACCGGCAAGAATCGCAGCTCCCAGGGATGCGGCCTCGACCGAATGCACCGTCTCGAGTGGGATCTGACAGATATCTGACTTGATCTGGTTCCACACCTCACTCTTGGAGCCGCCTCCCAGGCTTCGGATTTCCTTTACCTGAATCCCCATATCTGCCATCGCGTCGATATTTCTCCTGACAATATATCCGAGCGATTCCATAACAGAGCGCATAAAATGTGCTCTTGTGTGCTGCAGAGTAAAGCCAAACCACACACCCTTTGCCTTTGCATTCACATCCGGCGCATTTGAACCTGCCAGATGCGGAAGCATGATCAGCCCGCCGCTCCCCGCAGGGACAGCGGCAACTTGCTTTCCGATCATATTATAGGCATCATCCAGCCCCAGGCTCTGCGCCTGCATCTCCACCGGACAGAATCTGTCCCGGAACCAGCGAAGCGTCATACCGCCATTGGTGAAGGTGTGAAGCATATAAGTATCCGGCGCCGCAAAATAGTGAAGCGGCATCCTGCGGTTCGGATCAAATACCGGTCTGGATACCGGCGCACAGATCGCGAGAGCCGCGCCGATCGTCTCGGAAAACATACCTTCCCGGCAGTTTCCCGCTCCCAGCGCGCCGGCAGCCTGATCCAGAGCGCCCGTGCATACCGTAAGCTTCACAGGCAATCCCAGCTCTCTCGCCACATCTGGCAAAATCATGCCTATCGCTTCTCCCGATTCATAAACCGGAGCCAGCTGATCCTCGCGGATTCCCAGCACCTCCAGCATCTCCGGCCAGTAACGCTTCCGGATAATATCCCAATACGTGGAAGAACATACCAGGGAACCCTCCGTCGCGAACTTCCCTGTCATCCGATAGATAAAATAATCCTCAATCAGCAGAAATTTGTCTGTCTTCGCGAACACATCCGGTTCGTGATTTTTCACCCATAAAATTTTTGACGCCGGCCAGCACGGCTCAAAGCTCACCTGGCCGGTCACCTGAAAGCAGGTTTCGTCGCCAAACTGTTTTTTCAAAAACTGTGCTTCGTCCTGAGCGCGGTTGTCCATTCACACAATCGCATTTCGAAGAAGGTTTCCCTCTGCATCCATAAAGAAGATCGTCTCTCCCTGAGCGGAGATGGCAAGAGCAGCTTCGTCGTCCTCTCGGATCGGATACCTGCTCTTCAGATCAGCCACCGCCGCCTTACATGCATTCCAGTAAACCTCGCCTTCCTCCTCCACATAATTAACCTGCGGAGTAATCAGCGCATATTCCTGTGTAGATACTGACAGCAGCTTCCCTTCGGTATCGAAGACAGCAGCCTTTAACGCTGTTGTCCCTATATCAAGCCCTATCAGTAATCTCATTTATTTCACCATACTCTTCATCTTGCCGCCGACATTGTTCCAGTAATCCTTCAAAATGTCAAACTCATCCCCGATACAGAAATCCTTCACGCCCATTTCCAAGTAAGCTTTGGCATCCTCCGGATCATACAGCTCAACACGCGGTCTTACTCCATGAGCGAGAGCCACCTCGATGACATGCTTCTCTGCCGCTTTCCAGTCCGCCTTATGCTCGCTGCTGTTCCAGCCAAGGCTCATGCAGTAATCGGACGGTCCAAACTGTACCATATCCACGCCGGGCACCGAGCAGATCTCTTCAATATTATCCACAGCAACCTTCTTTTCAATCATAAAGGCCTTGACCGAGCTTGCGTTCATCGCCGCATACTCCATCTGTGACGGCTCCGGATTGTAACCGATCCAGCGTGCGTTCGGATAGCCGAAGCGGCCGCCGTACTGCGGAGCCTCCGGAGTAACCGCATGAATCGTCTCGCGAACCTGATCCGCATTCTGATGATCCGTGAAAAGCACCGCCTGGAAGCCCATGGCAATCGCCTTCTGCGCGACATAGAAACGATTCTGGAAATCCACCTTGATCATGGAACCACAGCCGTGCAGCTCGCAGGCTCTCACAAAGTTCTCCAGCTCCGGCAGCGTATACGGCGCATACTCAGCCAGGAACTCAAAATAGTCAAAATTTCCTGTGGTGGCCGCCGCCTCTACCGTCGTGCCCCAGATATTCCAGATACGGGTGTTTACCATCGGTGCGCCCTCATTGATCAGCTTACGAATTTTATTCTCCATTTTCTTACCCTCCATTGTCTGATTATATATATTTAAAATTTTTTGACTGCCGTTTACTGGCGGTCGGTCGGATTTCCCTTCAGGAAATCCGCGTTTACCTTCCATTCCTTTGCAAGCGCGACCAAATCATCCGCCAGAGTCTCCAGAATGACCACGCCCTCTTTCGCGTTTACCTGCTTACAGCCATACTCAATCTCACCCGGATACTTTGCTGCCCCGGCGCCCTCCTTCATCGGAAGCTCATGCAGACGGTCAATATAATCCTGCGCGTTTTTCTGGAACTCCGCCAGATCGCGGAATGCCGAAATATTGATGCAGGCAAAGCACTGGCTCGAGAGCTCTGGCGTATCTGTCAGATCCTGGTTGTTGATATCCGGAGATAACACGCCGCCAGACAACAGGGTTGCAAACAGCTCCACAATCAGAGCGATTCCAAAGCCCTTGTGCCCCGCCATCGCGGTCATCATATAGCAATCCTCCAGATTTGTCGTGTCATTGCCGTCCTTGTCCAGCATCCAGCCGCTCGGAATCGCCTTGCCACGCTTCGCCAGGTCCTTGCATTTTCCAAACGCGACGCCGCTGGTCGCCATATCCACGCAAAACTCCGGATACTTCTCTCCGGCCTTGAAGCCTACCGCAAAGGGGTTGTTTCCCATGAAAGGCTCCTTGCATCCGGGAGGGCCCATCGTCAGATCCGTATTGGAACACGCGAAGCCGATCATATCGTCTCCCGCCAGCTTTAACGCCCAATGTGCGCCCATTCCAAAATGATTGCTGTTGCGAACCACAACCATGCTCATCAGGTTTGTCTTCGCCTTCTCTCTCGCAATGGCAACTGCCTTTTCTCCTGCCAGTGCTCCCAAGCCGCCCTGCGCGTCAATGACAGCTGTATTGGCTGTCTCCTTCACGATCGGGTACGTGCTGGTTTTGGATGCGCCGCCGTCTCTGATTTTGTTCAGGTACGGAACCGTGCGAAGAACGCCATGGCTGCGGACATTTCTCAGATCCGCATGGATCAGCAGCTCTGCCACGGACATCGCATCCGCCTCAGAAAGCCCCGCCGCCTGAAACAGCTTCTTCTCAAAATCCTTTAACTTTTCAGAATCTACCGAGTAATTCTGCATGTCTTTTCATCCTTTCTTTTCATTTTCTTCTCATTTATGAACCAATTCAACCAATCTGATAAGGCTATTATACCCCCCCCCGACAATATCCCGCAATAAATACCCTTGCTTTTGATATTTCCTATCTTGCGGATCAGTGTCTGTTTCCGTGAAAGGATACCTTTTTGACATTCAGATATTTACACAGCAAGGACATAAGCGCCGTATAATCGCCTTCCTTGACAAGAAGATGATGATCCATCCCTGCTTCCATCAGACTGGCAACTGCCTCACTTGCTTTCATTCCGATTTCAAGCTTCACCAGGAGCTTCTCACCGCCATCAATCCACTCCTGTCTGCTCGCTTCCACCGTCTTGCCGGATTCCACCAGGATCTGATAACCATCTCTGCCATTTCCCTGAATACTGGAAACTGTGACCGGATCCATCGGACGAAGCGGCAGCCCAACGAAGCAGCCCTTATCTCCGCTCGGAGAGATCTGCACATTCTCGATCGAAGCTGCCAGGGAATGAGCCGAACTGCCCTCATGAGCCAGAGCAAGAATATTTCCCTCCATACTTCCGACCTCGCCCAGCGCGGTCGCGCCGCCCTTGGCCGCAAGATTCAGCATGTACATCACAACCGTATGTCCGATATCGCCCTCTGTATCTACAATCACTCCCTCATCCGCAAGCCAGCTTGACGGAAGATTCATGAGACCGCTGTAAAACGGGTAGCATTCCGCTGCCAGCGCATCCAGAGAATATCTCTTTACGACCTTTTTCAGGGCAAGATAGATGCGAGTCATATGAAGCATGCTTTCTTCATCCGCAAGCACCTTTCCCGTCCGCTTTTGCAGACATTTCCAGGTCTTTCCTACCTCATTTTCCGGAAGCTCGTCCGCGATCGCCGTGATCTCTTCCATCTCAATGTGTATCAGCGTTACGCCAAACTTTTGTGAGAACTCCCACTCCTCATTGGTCATATCCTGCGGTCCGGCTACACGCCAGGTCTGTCTTGGGCCTACCAGCGCAAGCTTCATATTTTTTACTGCCTTTATGATACGTCCCGTCTCCGCGACCATCGCAACCTTGTCTGCCGCTTCCGCATCATCGCCGAGGCCATAGACATATTCATACGGAATTCCGTGCGTTGTCAGGACGCTTCCGAAATGCTGCACACAGCCGATCGAGAAGGTTTCCGTATAAGGCACCGCCCAGAAAACCACCGGAATCTGCATCTCGTGAACCAGCACATATAACAGGGAATCTGTTACCCAGGTGCTTAAGACGACCGTCAGAGAATCCACATTCTGCTGCTTCAATTCCCTGCACATATCAACCGCGTCCGCTGCATCCCACACAACTCTGGATGCGATCTGCGTCTCGACCTCTCTTGCTCTCAGTGCGTCCGCCGCCTGAGCAAGCAGATTTTCCGCCCGCTGTCCGCCGCTTTCATACTGACTTGCCACCGCCACCAATCCGGTCTTTGCCTTCATAGCCTGACACCTCCTTCTTCTGATTACTGCTTCTGAAGGAATGCGACGACTGCCTCCAGATTCTCACGGAACGTCCCTTCCTTCACAAAATTCTTGGTAAACAGAGCCGATCCCATGGTGAAGTATGCCGGATCCATCTGCTTCACCAGCAGCATGCGCTCCTCTGAGCCAATGCTTCCGGCCAGCACCGTCGGGATGGGACTCGCCTTGATAAAGGCTGCGGAAAGGACATTCGGATCACCCTCTACATAACGATAGCCCAGCAGATCAACTCCTGCCACGCCCGCTTCCTGGAACTTTGCAGCCTGATCTAACATGTAATCGCAGGAACCTTCCAGAATGGACGGGCTCTCGGATACCTTGCCGACAAACGGGAAATACTTAAGTCCGGTGCTCTTCACATATTTCATAACAGACTCATAATAAATCGTTCCCATCAGGCAGTCAAATCCACATTCCACCGCCAGCTTTGCGCCGCGCATGCATTCCGCTTCCGAATAGGTCACGACCTCAAGATAAGTGGTTTTGCCCTCCGCCTTCATCATTCCGCAGAGCTCCTTCATCTTCTCCGGCTCCAGCCCCACATCCTTAAATCCCCAGTTGACAACAGGAAGATCCTTGTTCTCCTCAAAAAGCTCCTTCGCGTTCTCCACCGTAACATCGTTGTGCGTCAGCATGACAATCAGCTTCTCTAACATTGATTTTTCCTCCATAATTGAATTTCGGTTCTCTCAAATCCGTTACACTGATTATATTTTTTTACGCACGAAAAGTCGATTGAGGTACTTGTTCCACACATTTCCTATTTTGTCACAGTACATTCTTCCATAAGAAAATTCCCACACGTTCCGGAATACGCAAAAAGACGGCAGGAAACAGCACGACTCTCTCTGCTTCCTTACCGCCTTCATTCCATTGTACCTGTTCAGATTTCCTTCCTTCTGCCCCGGTTCAGCTGCTTTTCCACTTCACGAAAACTTTTCCGCAGCCGCAGAATTCTTCGGTTCAGCAACTCCTGATCGCTCGTTGCACTTCTCAGGCTCCGGATAATTCTCACCTTCGGATCCACCGTCGCCACCGTCCTTTTATTCTATAACAACAGTTCCTGATCAATCCTATGCCGACTCCGCAGGATTCGTAACCGCTCCGGAAGAATTTTCCTCATATGGCTGCCATCCGCATTCAGGCCTTCCGCGATCGTTTTTTCTGCGCAGGGCAAACGACCATGCGTCATTGACACGACATTCTGCCACCCAAGAAAGTCACCGGCTCGCAACCAGCTTACAGATCGGATTGCCCATCGCGGAAAATTTCATCTCATACTCCGTCATCACATTCCCTGCCGCCATCTCACTGTGATGCAGATCCCTCGTATACGCATCGATCCGCCATCCCGCTTCCGGGATCGACGCCAGCGACCAGTCAAACAACTCCTGATTATCCGTCTTAAATTCCACCGTTCCATTCTGTAAAAGGATCCGGTCGTATACCCGCATAAACTCCGGCGAAGTCAGCCGCCGTTTCGCGTGGCGGTCCTTCGGCCACGGGTCTGAAAAATTCAGATAGATCCGTTCGACCTCTCCCAGCGCGAAAATGTCTGCCAGCTCCTTTGCGTCCACCCGCATAAAATATATGTTGGAAAGCTCCATATCCTCCCGCTTCTGCAATGCGCGGAGCAGTACACTGGAATAACGCTCGATCCCGATATAATTAATCTCCGGATTCTCTTTCGCCAGTTCCATCAGGAACCGCCCCTTGCCCATGCCAACCTCGATATGAAGTGGATTCCCGTTCCCGAACAGTTCCGCAAACCGCCCACGATACGTCTCCGGCTCCTGAATCACATAGGGGCTTTCCGCAATTGCCTCTTCCGCCCCGCGGATGTGCCGCAGTCTCATTCTTTATTCCTCCGGTTCTGAAAAATCTGAGCGGGATTTGCCGCCCGCCTGTCATTTTAGCAAACTTATTCCCTCTTTGCAACAGCTTCTGTTTTCACAACAATTCCGACAGAATGTCTTCTTGCCGTAAATTTTCACCTGTCATACTTTGCCGTCTGAACTGTATCCCCTTTTTTGAAAAAAAGCGCAAAAAATCTGAAATTTGCAGTGCAGAATTTTCAGTTCTGTAGTATAATGTTGATGTATGTGATACGATGGCAACACAAAGGAGGGACCCCCATATGGCAGCATCCACTTCCAACACCAACTGGGAAAAAATACAGCAGGGCGTCAAGGATGTCGAGAAACAAATCGGACAGAAGGATTACAATGGTGCCATGGTCAAAGCGAGACAGACCCTGGAATTCATGGTCAAGCTCCAGGCCGCGCGGGCCGGTATCGCTGAAACGGCAGAACTGAAAAACATGATCGACCTGTTATATCAGAATCACTGGATCAGCAAAGCGACCTGTGAGCACTATCATAAGATTCGCATCATCGGCAACAAGGCTGTTCACGAGGGCGATACGAACGCATACAACGCAAACCAGTCCTATCACGCGCTTTCTCAGGAGGTCTACACCTTCGCCAACGATTATAAGAATGCGAAACGCGGCACCCGTCAGTCTTCCTCAGCGAAACGATCCTCTTCCACCGCAAAATCCAGGACGACAGGTTCGACACGCAGCCGGAAACGGAAACCGTCGGGCGGGTTCTCCTTCACGGTTTACGATCTCCTGAAAATCCTGATTCCAATTCTCTGCATTATCCTGCTCTTCCTTGTCGTCCGCCTGGTGAAACCGGATTCCGACAGCAAGGAGACAACCGCAGAGGTCACGACGGAGGCTCAGCTGGAGGAAAATACGGAAGCAGAAACGCAGCCGGAAGAGACAGAAGCAGAAGCCGCCGTTGTCTACCGGACTACCAGCGTTTTGAATGTACGTTCGGAACCGAGTACAGAAGGCTCCCGTATCGGTCAGCTGGAAGCCGGAGCGGTCGTTGATTACGTCGGCGTCTATGACGGCGACTGGACCATCATCTGTTACAACGACATGGAAGCGTATGTTGCCAGCGCTTACCTGACCACCGAATAATCACTGCCTGTGTAATCGATGTAAAGACCGGGGCGTTCCGGCACACCTGCCGTTCGCCCCGGTCTTTTCCTTTACTTTCGCATACGGAAGAAACTGCCGGTAGCAGCTTCTTCCATTGTTCATCCATCATCAGCTCTGCGTCACATGCACATCCAGCTGCTGGAACGGAATCTCGATCCCGGCACGGTCATACTCCTCCTTCACCTGCTCCGTGATTGCCCACTTCACGGTCCAGTAATCCGCCGTCTTTGTCCAGCCACGACCGCCGATCGTCACCGCACTGTCGCCTAGCTCACCAACATAAACCGTGATTCCTTCCTCCGTGAGCACCAACGGATTCGACTCATACAGGTGATACAGGATTGCCTTCGCCTTCTTCATATCGGAGGTATATCCGATTCCCACCTGGATATCCACCCGCCGCTTCTCCTGAGCCGTCACCGTCGTCACTGTCGCGTTGGAAATACTGCCGTTCGGAACCGTGATTCTCTGATTATCCGCCGTCGTCAACGTCGTATAGATCAGGCCGATATTCTGAACCGTCCCTTCGATTCCGTCGTACATGATATAATCATTCACCCGGAACGGACGCATCGTCATGATCAGGATACCGCCGGCCACATTGGAAAGACTCCCCTGCAGAGAAAGGCCAACTGCCAGACCGGCAGAACCAAGCAGAGCGATAATCGACGCCGATGGAATCCCGATCTTGTCTGCCGCGATAAAAATGGCGATCGCGTAAACCGCCGCCTCGGCCACATTTGTCAGAAACCGGCTGACACTGACATCCATTTCCAGCCGCTCGAACGAACGCCGCAAAAGCTTACGGGTCAGTTTCGCGATCCGGTTTCCAATAATCAGAATCACGACCGCAATCAGAAGCCGATAGCCAAACGCCAGAAGCTCCGGGAGCCATCCCTCAATGGTCTCCAGCACCACATTCGGTTTTAACTGTTCCAGATCTGCCGCCACCTGCTCTGCGACCGCCTGTGTCTCCATCTCTCTCACCCTTTCTTTTCCTCTGGCTTCTGAAAATTACAGCAATTTTGCAATCGCCTGTTCTTCCTCTGAGAAGAGCAGATTCCGATTGTATTCATAATACCGTTCGCATTCATATTCCTGCAAAAAACGTACGCTGTAGAAACCGGTATTTAATTCCGTGACAAACAGTACCATTTCCTGCCCGGCCGCAAACGCCGCCTCCATAAAATCAAACGCATGCTCCAGCCGCTCGCCCGCCTCGTCCATCTGCGTTTCGTAACGCGCACTGTCATCCATAAAACGTCCCCGCAGAAATTCCCAGGCCGCTTCTCCATCGGCAAATTCCTGTCTCCTGGCCTCCCGCAAATCGTCTTCCAGCTTCGCGCAAACCGTACGGCAACGAAAATCATCCATACGCGAAACCAGTCCGGCCTCCCGCTTCTTCTCCCACTCCGCACGATACCCGGCTTCCATCTCCTCAAACGCCGCCAGTGCCTGCGCCGCATCTCCGGTAAACACACCGTCTTCTTTCAAATCCGCGAGTTTGTCCTGCCTGACCTCCAGCATCTCCCCCATCCGACAAACCTGTCGGAACCCTTCGTTCACGCCGGACAGAAGCAGACCAACCACACTGATCTTTTCATCAAACGATGATTTCTGAAGCTTGTCCACCATCGCCTCTGAGAAATGCCCTCTCAGAATCTCCTCTACCTGATAGTCGTTCTGATATTTATAAGAAAGCTCCAGATAATTGGCAAAATCCTTCGCAATCTTTGGAAACTGAATATACTCCGCCACCACATCGCGATCAACCGTTTTTCCGAGCTTCTCATAAATCCGGATCAGTTCGGACAGGTCTTCCCAGCCTCGTGGCGTTGCGAACAGCCGACCGTCCACGGTCGTCTCGATCCGGCAAAAATGATCCCTGCGAATTCCGAGATACGAACGAATCGCCGGATGAATCTCCACCTGAGCCGCGTACTCCTTCCACACCTCAAAATCCGGTTCCACATCAATCCTGCGGATGCGATCCATCGTCACAATATCAAACTCCCGCACCGACTTATTGTACTCCGGCGGATTTCCGGCCGCCACGATAATCCATCCTTCCGGAATCTTATGATTGCCAAACGTCTTCGCCTGCAGAAACTGCAGCATCGTCGGCGCCAGTGTCTCCGACACACAATTGATCTCATCAATGAACAGAATTCCTTCGCGCAGTCCGGTCTGCTCCATCTTATTGTAAATCGAAGCCACAATTTCGCTCATGGTATATTCCGTCACCGCATACTCGCATCCGCCATATACCTTGCGCTCGATAAACGGCAGGCCGATCGCACTCTGCCGCGTGTGATGCGTAATCGTGTACGCCACCAGCCCAATCTGACACTCCTGCGAAATCTGCTCCATAATCTGTGTCTTACCCACACCGGGCGGCCCGATTAACAGAATCGGCCGCTGACGAATCGCCGGAATCGCGTACGATCCGAACGCATCCTTCTCCAGATACGCCGCGATGGCGTCCTTCACTTCCTGCTTTGCTTTCTTTATATTCATGATCGCTGTTGCTCCCTTTCCTCAAGGATCTGCTCCGGCTCCAGAATCAGTTTCATCGCCCAGGCCGGAACCGAAATATCCGTATACTGATCCTTCACAAACACAAAAGCCGTGTCATACGGCGGTCGTTTCACCGGATAGATTCCTTCGCCATCCGTGAAATACAGAAGCCCCTTCAGCCGCTGAAATTCTCCCCGCCCGATCAACTCACGCACATGCTCAAACGCCGGCCGGAAATCCGTCCCGCCGTTGCCAATAATCGTAAAGTCCGCCATATAGCGTTCCATTTCCTCACGGCTCGTGATCCGGCGATCCTCACGCACCTGCTCGTCACACTGGATAATATGAATGTTTGTTTTCTTAAAATAACTGTCCGACTCACACAGCACGTCGTAGGTTTCCTCCAGAAACCGCCGCACCAGTTCTCCCGAACAGGACATCGAAGTGTCAATCACCACCACAAAATCCTCGATCCGGCTGACTTCCTTTGATTCCAACGGCTCCACCAGGGGCATATTTCCGTACAGTGACAGGCCATATGTATAGAACACATAATCAAACGAATCCACATCAACCTGCATTTCCTCCCGCAGTACCGAAAATTTTCTCAGGAACCGACGATAATCGTACCGCTCCCGGTTCTCCACCTGCACCTGTTCCAGCAGACTCTTTGACTCCTCGTCCTGCTGGTTTCCCATGGTCTCCATCTCGGTCTGCATCTTTTCCCGGTTGTCATTCCACCGGTTCTGGCGTGTGACACTGTCTCTTGGCGCATCCTCCGCCAACTGCCAGCGGGAATGATCATCCACCCGGAACTCGTCGGACAGCCGCCGATACTGATTCTCCGTCAGGTTCATCCGCTGCAGCGCACGATACACCCCCTCCGCGTTCAGCACATCCAGCTTCTTTCGCAGGCGTCCGTACCAGTCCAGCCGATAGAGGTTTTTCGGCACATGGACACATTTCATGTACAGACCGTCGATCACCGATTCCACGGCAATATCACAGGCCAGGTTCCAGTAATCCTCCGCCCGGCGGCCACGCGTATCCATATGGCAGAACAGACAATGAAGAACCATATGCAGATAAGCGCGGTTTACGGCCACGCGCCCCCGGCGATACATGGCTCCGAGTGCATCCGGCTGATAATAGATCACGAACCCGTCTGTTCCCAGATTTCCCGTATAATCCGCTTCAAATCCGAGGCTGCTCAACGCCACATCCAGAAACCGCATATTCAGATAAAGTTCATTTCTGGCATTCTGCAGGATTCGCACGCAAAGTTCCACCTGGTTGAGTTCTTCCAGCTGGCGATGTCTTGTCGGATCAACCATCTCTTCTCCCTCATTATTTGCCGTCGGCCGCACGCCGCTTTGCTGATGCGCGGCCGTCAACCACAGCCTACAATTCAAACCGGCGTTTTCTTAAAGAACGCCGGGGTTCTTTCTCCTCCGGTTCCCTGCCGGATGTCCTTCCTCCGGAAAAATCAGCAGCAGGATCCGTTCCACGAAATCTCCGGTGACGGAAATCCATCAGCCAGCTCACCATCTCGGTATCGCCTGCCCGCTGTGCCTCCGCAATGAACGCCGTCATCTGTCCGGAACTCATTCCACCACAGGCAGGCTGCCCCAACTCGCTGCCAATAGTCTCCTTATTCGCTGTCTCGTCTCTCCCGGCATCCGGTTCGGCAGCTTCTTTCGCCGCAGCCACGCCTTCATCCAGCAATTCCACCAGCCATGGCAGCCGGCCGGCCTCCAGGTTCGTCGCCCCGTCACGGCTCCAGCCGTCGGCCGCGATCAGCAGACGCCCGGCCGTCTCCCAATGTTCACGCACATACACACGATACAATTTCGCATGCTCTTCCGTCAGACCATTCGAGTAAAGCAGCCGGCCAATCGCCAGCTCTGTCACCAGCTCTTCCGGTTCCTGCACCTTCACATGCGCAAACAATCCGTCATATCCCGCATACTGGAACTCCCGGTTAACAAAACAATACCGGTACCGATGCCCGCACCCATGCGTCTCTGCAAATGTGATCCGCGCCGGCGTATTCTCTACCCATTCTTCATAATACTCCGGAAAAATCAGCCGCGCCTCTCTCGTCTCGCCGTCTCTTCCGACGCGATGGACACGTACGCGCAGGGTCTGGCGCAGTTCCGAGAGCAAATCCTTAAAGCACGACTTCTCCCCCTCATACTCTGTGATGTCCAGCAATTCAATCCGCTGCGCATCCGCAAACAACCCCGCACCCAGATCCAGCACCCGGCTGTGACAGTAAATCCGCGCCAGCTTCCGACAGCCATAAAATCCATACGCCCCGATTCGCACAAGCCGCGACGGCAACCGCACCTCCTCAACATCTGTTCCCGAAAGCACATACGCCCCCAGACTCGTCACCGGATGACCCTCTATCTTCTCCGGCACAATTACCAGCGCATCCGGATCCGCGATCCGGTCAATACAGACTCCCGATCCGGTCAATGTATACTGTATCTCCATGTTTCCGACTCTCCTGAAACTCCCGCAGGTTTCATCATATACGGCCATGCCAGGCAAATCTGTGCCTGCGCCTTCATTTCGCTGAGTTTCATACTACCACAAATAAAACGCATGGGCAATACCAAAAATGGCGCAGAAATGGCAACGGACATTGCACACCCGCACAATGCCCGTTGCCGTTTTGATTTCCTGTAAATGAAATGACGATACCAGGCTCAGACCCGCCTGTTCTTATAATATTCTGTCACTGTCCACAGGCAGGCTGCAGTACATCTGTCCTGCACCATCCGGAATCGCAGCCGCCATAGCAGCTGTCGTATGTATCACACGAATTTCCAAAACAGTCATACCCCTGACACCCAGTCAGAGAAGACAGCAATCCGGCAAGACTCCCGCAGCTGCTCCCGCTGCACCCACTCATAAAACCATTCCCGGCCACACAACCGAAATTGCAGCTTCCGATTCCACAACCCACAGAGCTACAGCTGTTGCCAAACCCACACGGCCCTGCCGCCATGGCTGTTCCTGCCATCATGGCACTGATCAGTGCTGCCGTCATCACGACACGCAATCCTTTTTTCTTCATAAATGTCGGTTTCCTCCTTTGCCTGACTCCCAAAAGCCAGAGTCGTTACATAAGTTTTACATTTCTGTTACAACTCTATGGTAACATACGGCAAACGGAAATGCCATCAGAGATCACTGGGCACCCTTCCATCGTCTTCCAGTCGAATTCCGGCAAAAAGCTTATTTTAAGGCAATAAAAAAGCGCGAGACGGGACTCGAACCCGCGACCCCGACCTTGGCAAGGTCGTACTCCAC